>NZ_JBGNFV010000001.1:2105000-2740000 GCF_041449215.1 Roseivirga sp. BDSF3-8
ACCTCACTCATAAAAATAAGTCTGCCATTGCTGTAAAATATAAAAATCCATTTAGGTTGGTTTCTTTAATATTGCCATCGCATCAAAATTTAATAAGAACTATGCAAAAGAAACTAAACTTGAAAGCACTTGAGGTGCAGAGCTTTATTACCACTTCAGAAGCTAAAGAGATGAAAGCAGGTAAGCAGTCTCTAAATTATAGCGAGTGCGATAGCTGCGGAATTGCCTGTACAGTAGTAGACTGTCCGGTACCTAGTGAAAATTACACTGACTGCGGTAGCTGTGGTATTGCCTGCACCGTAGTAGAGTGCTAATCCATCATGTGAATGCATGCAGGCCTTTCAACCGGGAGGCCTGCATATTAAAAATACCTAAGCAGTAGATTAATCATCTTTTTCACGCGCGGGGTGTACGGAGGGTAAAGAAGCTTAACTGATGTATGGCCAACCCGTTGTTTCAGGACCGCTTTTTCATTGCTAAGACTCAAAAAGCCAAAGTGACCGTGACTTTTCCCTATTCCGCTGTGATTGGCTCCGCCGAAGGGTAGGTTTGGGTGCATAAAATGTACCAGCGTTTCGTTAACACATATTCCTCCGGCCGATGTATTCTTTTCAATTGCCTGCCGATTTTCTTTACCACCACAGAACAGGTACATAGCCAGAGGTTTTGGCTTGCTGTTGATATAGGTTATCACGTCATCTACCGTATTGAAAGATAATACAGGAAGGATAGGGCCGAAAATCTCTTCATTTGATAATTTGCCATCCGGATCAACACCTGTTAGGACTGTTGGTGATATATAGCAATCCTCACGGTGAGTTTGGCCACCGCTTACCAGCAGAGCACCGTCATCCAAGGCTTCATTTAGCATATCGTTCAGCCGGTCAAAGTGTCTCTCATTAATAATTCTGGCATATGCTGCGGATTTCTGAATACCTTTACCATCCGGGTCAAACAAGCGTAAAATGGCTGAGCGTATTTCCTCCAGCAGAGCATTTTGAATTTTTTCATGGCACAGCACATAATCCGGTGCTATACAGGTCTGTCCTGCATTACTGAACTTCCCCCAAACCAATTTTTCTGCGGTGTCTCTGAGATTTGCTTTCTCATCTACTATAAGGGGAGACTTCCCTCCAAGCTCCAGGGTTATGCTTGAGAGGTGCCTGGAAGCGGCCTCCATTATAATTTTACCTACTTGCGGGCTTCCGGTAAAAAAAATATGATCAAATGGTCGTTCTAACAATGCTGTACTAGTCTCTTTATCTCCCAGCATAACCTGGACGATATCATCATCACCAAAGCACTCTTCCACCATGCGGTGTATGAGATCTGAAGTGGCAGGAGAGAGTTCTGAAGGTTTGATCATGACAGTATTGCCAGCAGCAAGGGCGGATACAAGCGGACCCACTGTCAGATTAAAAGGAAAATTCCAGGGAGCAATTATCAGGCAGATTCCCTTCGGTTCATAGTGAATGGCCCCATTCGTACCTAACAGGCTTAGAGGCGTACTGACCTTTTTCGGCTTCATCCATTTTTTCAAATGAGTGATGGCGTGATTCAGCTCCTGGATTACTACGTATACCTCGCTGAGGTCTACTTCTTCAGGCGGTTTTTTAAAGTCTTTAAATAGGGCCTCCTTAATGGCCGGCCGGTTGTTCATTACCCAGTCACGTAGCTTAGTAAGCCTCCTTTTACGTGACTTATACCCTTCACTTCTTAGAGCGACACTGTTAGACTTTAAGCGCCTAAAGTGCTTGTCAACCACGTTATCCGTGGCTGTTGATGAATTATTAAGGGTTGCTTCAGGCATATCGGAATGGTTTTCAGAACAGTAAGTTTAAAACATTTTTCCTGAAAGTTGTTTTAATGTTACCTTTATGTTAACTTAATGTTACGGTAAAATTTATCTTTGCAATGGAATTGAATTCTGCAATTCAGCACACAGGGTATGAGAAGGAGAGTTGTTTACATATTTTTAATCTTAATATTATTGTTGACCCAAGGACTTAGTGCCAGGTGTATGTTCATTTCTGAAGGCACACATTTTACCGGCCACACCTCAATTGACTCACTGGTTATTTTTTACTCCCAGAGTAAAGCACTTGATGAGGAAGAAGTGGAAGACCACTTTTCCAGATTAGAAAATCATATTGAGAAATTACAAAAAAAACGTGGTAGTGGCCCGGCTACTGAGTTTTTTCTGAGTAAACTCTTCTATAAAACACATAAGAAATTTCTTCGGAACTATAAGGCCGTGGTAGCGTATGACCGCCTGATCCTTAGCGGTGACTATAACTGTATCAGCGGTACGGCCCTATACGCGGTTGTATTTGATGCACTTGAGATTCCATATACGATATATGAATCCGATGATCATGTATTTCTTATGGTCCAAGCGGGGGAAGAACGTTACCTAATAGAGAGTACAGACCCTCTCAACGGGTTTATAGCTGATGAAACGATCATAGCGAGACACGTTGAAAATATCTCAAATGGCCTGGTTTCAGTATTCCCGACTAGTGTGGGTTCTTCTGAGGGTCTGGCTCAGGGTAAGCCTGGCGTACAGGAATTACCCGGACTTGCAGCATTGGCCGGATTGCAGTATTACAATGAAGCTGTCATTCATTACCGTGAAGGGAAGCTGTCAGAAGCCTACAGGCTGGCATTACGCGGATACCAGTTTTACCCTTCTAAAAGGCTAAAGCTTTGCCTTGACACGATATTGGATGCTATTGTTACCTGTGCTGATGTATCAGAGGAGACTAAACGCAGGCTATATAAGCAGTATATCACTTTTGTTAATAAGTCTTCATCTGCCTCCTAATCCTCACCTGCCCACTCAGGTATTGGAATGTTCACTTCTATCGAGACTCCCTTTGTAACGGTAGGATCCATAGATAAATAGCCTTGATAATGGGAGGCTATATTATGCACAGCCTTATAGTTTTCCGGCCACTTATCTTTTTTTACCTGTAAGTCGAGGCCAGTCTCGCTATCATCATTATCAAGTATATGAAGCCGTACTTGACCAGAGGTGTAGCATAGATAGTAGCAAATAGAAGTAGGGGTTCGCATGAAAGTGGATTCGACTAATAATAGGAGAGATATGGTAAACATGTCCTGTTCAAAATATTTGTTAAACCGCCTGCCTGGCTGATTGCATTCTATTTCCAGAAAGCTGAACTCATCCTCAGCTAGTTGACTAAAGTTTTCTTTGATAACGAAATACAGGCTTTTTTCGGAAAGCCCCTTGCCCTTCAGGCAATCACGAATCATATCCGATGCCAGGCCGTTTCTCACTGTAAACCTAATAAGGTCTTCGAGGTAGCGGAGTGAGTCTGGATACCTGTTTCCCACTTTTTGGGTAATGGCAAGTACATCATCCTGCATAGCATAGTACTTATACACAAGTTGTTGCTGAACGACTTCTGCTACAAAAGAGCGGGTGAGGCTGTTCAATCGACGCTTTTTAGCAGAGGCGGCATTCATATCAAATGGCTTTTGGCTGAGGCCTATGGCATTGGCTGATAGCATTAGAGCATTTTTATTAGCCTGATTGAGTTTGGATAGGGCAAGTGATCGCAACACGCCAAAAACAGCCGCTATAACTAATATAGTAAGGGGAATGGTAACAAGAATCTTAAGAAGCTCAAGAAATGATTGAAGATCCATCCTTACAAAATCTAATGCCAGGAAAGGTAAGCTAGGTACTTAATTATTAATATTCAAAAAAGAGATGTTTAATATTCTTTTAAACTTAAATGATGTTACTCATCAACAGCGAAAATGAATAAAAAAAGCCCGCCGTAGCGAGCTTAATTTTTTTCCTAAAAGGTTATTCACTTATTATTCTGAACTCTACCCTTCGGTTCTGCCTTCTCCCTTCTTCGGTATTATTATCCTCAACCGGATTACTTTCTCCTTTGCCTTCTGTTGCCAGGCGATCAGGGTCCACCCCTTCACCTACCAGATAATTTTTGATGGCCCGGGCTCTTTCACGGGATAGTGTGAGGTTGTATGCATCGTCACCCACATTATCTGTATGCCCGGTAATTCTGATTCTCAGGTCTTCGTTCTTCTTTAAAAGGTCAGCCAATCTATTCAGTCCGAGCTTACTGTCTGACTGAATCGCACTGCTGTTAAAGGCAAAAAATACATTATTGATAGTGATGGGAGCAGCGTATTCTTTACTTACCAAATACAGGTCTTTCTTCATTTCCCGGTAAGAGGTATCCGCCGTCAGGTCAATGTTATCGCTAATAGGTAAGAACTTATCTGCTTGTGGAGTAAATCCATATCTGTTACCCGCAGGCAGCAGAATTTCAAAAAAGCCCTCACTATTTGATTCCAGGGTATCGATAACCTCTGAACTGCTCAGGTTTTGTACTTCAATATTTGCCTGAAGGGGAATTTTTTCATTTTCTCTTTTCTCATAGACATTTCCCTGAATGAAAACCACTGCAGGAGCTTCGTAAAAGAGAGGTAAGGATACTCTGAAAATGTCCGTATTGCCTTCTTCCTGTGATTTTACAAAATAGGCATAATTACCCTCCTTAGGCAGATTAAAGAAGAGATCATCATCCTTTGAATTGATAACGTTGCCCAGGTTTTCAGGTTCAGTCCAGTTAGTCCAAGTGCTATCCAGCCGGCGAGTAACATAAATGTCAGTGCCTCCATATCCGCTGAATCCGCGAGAGCTGTAAAACATTGTTTTTCCGTCTGAGGATAAAAAGGGACCCGCTTCTTCTCCGGCTGAGTTGACTACACTCCCCAGGTTTAGGGGAACACTATAAGAACTATCTTCCTGTTGAAATGACACGTACAGATCACGGTCACCGTGTGAATCATCACGCTGTATAGCCATGAGAAGCACTTCCTGGTCATTGCTTACGTAGTAGTTAGCCTTGGGGGAAAGGTTGTAGTCATCCTTTATTTCTACAGGAGTGGGCTCCTGAAATTCACCATCTACTTTACGGCTGAATGAAATGCCTGGTATCATCCGGTTGCCTTCGTAAATATTTCCCAACAAGAGAACCATGGTATTACCATCACTTGAGATGGCATTGATGAAGTTAGGCTGATCATTATTAAGAGGGGGGCCTATGTTACGCGCTTCTTCCCACTGGCCGGTTTCCTCGTTAATATCTGCTACCCAGATGTCCTCCGGGTCATCTTCACCCCCTACATTGTCCGGGTGATTAAGGCGGCTGAAGTACATCTGTTTGCCATCGGGCGAAACAATGGGTCCGTATTCTGCATAGGGGCTGTTAATTGCTGGTCCTACACGCTCTACTCTTAGAGCAGGATCTAAATTTGTGGCAATGTTTATACCTGCCGTAATTGGATATTGTGTACTTGAGATGCCTATAGCGTCAATTGCATTATAGCCGGGTACAGCATTACCATCAATTACGACCTTTATGGCATGGACCTTATATGGAGTTTTATCAACATTGATATTAAGTACTCTCCCGCTAAGTTCCAGGGGCTGGGGAGTAAGTTCGTAAAGCAGGTACTCGACTCCGGTGCTATCATAGGCAAATACCTTGGAAACCGAGCCTGGATTAAAGCTTTCCCCGATGGCTACTTGTTTTATGCGAATAGGGTTTCGGAACCCGACTTTAATAAATTCTGATTTATTGGGTCTTCGGGGAACCCATGCATTTGGGCTTTCTCCTCCGGCGGGTAGTACATTAGGTCTGCCCAGGGTCTGAAGAGCTGAGTACTGTGGATAAGAGTATTCTGAGGAAACTTCTATTACTGTACTGGCCCATTCCACATTCTGACCTGAAGCTGCCAAAGGGGTCAGCGCCGTAATGATTAAAAGTAGTAAGGTTGATGGTTGGATAGTCATTTGTGGATTTATTAATTTTTGATGATGCGCACCTCCACGCGCCGGTTCAGCCTCCGCGCCTCTTCTGTATTTTCCCGGGTAAGGGGCTGAGATCCTCCAAAAGCTTTCGTTTTAATCCTATTCTTGGATACTCCTTTGGATACAAGGTAATCCCTGACAGCATCTACTCTTTTTTGAGATAGTTTAAGGTTGGCTTTATGTCCGCCACGGTAGTCAGTATGGCCTTCAAGCTGTATTTCCATTTGTGGATTTTCAAGAAGGGTCTTTGCCAGTTCATCCAGTTCCTGATAGGATGGTTCGGTGATCTGATAATCTCCGACCTTAAAAATGAGCTTTTCAAGACGAATAACGCGTCCGACACCCTGGGGTATTAGTTCAAAATGCCTGACATACACACTATCGGAATGAGTACTGTCCGTAAAGGCAATCTCGGCCATTTCATCTTTGTAGCCTGGTGCGGACACGACTACTTTATAAGCGCCATTACCAGGTACAAAAAATGCATAGTCGCCTTGCATCTGTTTTGTATTTGAAATTCCAACGATACTTCCGTAGGGGATTTTTTCGTAGCTCACCTTTGCCAGAAGTGGCTGTTGGTTTTCACTGTCGGTTACCTGCCCCAGTATTTTTATTATGCGTACAGGTTTTTTATCAGGAGATTGAGCATGAGCCTGAAGGCCGATTGTGGTTAACAGGAAAAGCAGACAAAATCCACAAATGAGATTAAACCTCGAGTTCATACGATAGAATCTGGTAAAAAAATCATCCATTAAGGTACGTCATTTTGATAAACAAAATGAGAAAAATTGTACTTTATTCGATTTAATAAATAATTCTCATCTTTTTTTGTGAAAAAATCACAAAAGCCTGCGGGCGATATATTTTCAAAGCTACAACTATGAGGGGGTTTTCATAGTATTTTGATCTTTTGCCTGTAAAATATTACATGCCTTTCAAAACATTGTTTAAAAATTATAATGAACATTTCAGATATTTAATTTTAACATTAGCAGTTTTACCCTTTCAACCAGCTTATTTTCGAAAGAGTTAAAACAACCAAATCATGTATTAATTTGTAGTTAAGACATGATATTTCTTTATGTCATTTCCAAATAAAATAGAAGAAGACTTCTCTATTCTTCAGTCAGTAATAGAAGCCAGCAGGGAGATAGTCATATTGCTAAGCCCTGAGCAAGAGGTTAAAGCATTTAACCAGAAGGCTGCTACGGTAGTGGCTCAGTTTGAAGGGAAGAACCTGAAAACGGGGATAAATATCCAGGACTGTATTCCTGTTGATGATCCTGATGTACTTAGTAAGCTTGTCTCTAAGGCACTTTCAGGACATAAGACTCATCTAACGCATTATTATTTTGTTAGAAAGAGACAAAAAAGATGGTTTGACATCTCCTTCCAGCCACTAATGGCTGGAGAAACTATCCTTCCCTATGTGCTGATCTATGCATCTGATGTGACATCTAGAAGAGAGGAGGCAAACAGGTTTCGAGACCTTGAGCTAAACTTTTCCTCTATTTTTCAGCAGGTTGCAGTAGGGGTGATGCTATATGATATCAATTACAATCCTATCCGTGTCAATAAGAAATTTACTCAAATTACGGGTTATGACCTGAAGGAGTACCGTTCTCAGGGGGCATGGTCTATAACCCATCCTGATTATATAGAAGAAAGTATGGATCTGGCTGCCAAGCTGCTGAATGGCGAGCTGGATCACTATGAGCTGGAAAAGAAGTACCTGCATAAAGACGGTGGGGAAGTATGGATATACCTGACGGCTACGGTAGTAAAAAATCAGCAGGGAGAACCGCGGCAACTGATCAGTGTCGTGCAGGATATAAGCACACAAAAGGAGATAGAAAAGGAACTGAAGGCTAAGAATGAGGAGCTTGACAATTTTGTTTTTAAAGCAGCACATGATCTTAAAGGTCCTATAGCAAGCCTTTTAGGTCTGCATTCAATTGTAGAAGCGGAGGAGTTTCAGGATGAAACTGCAATGTTCTATTTCAAGCACTATAATACCAATGTGCTGAGGTTGAATTATGTACTGGAAAACCTTATCGAGCTTGCTCGTGTCAAGGAGGCTTCTCTTAAGAAAGAGCTTGTTAATACGCGGGAAATAGTTGAGCAGAGTATGCAGGCGCTCAATCACTTACCTGAATACGAAAATATAGACTTCGACCTGAATATTTCCCAGACAGCGGACCTTAAGGCTCAAAAGAGCTTATTAACCTCAATTATTCAGAATCTTCTGGAAAATGCCATTAAGTACTCTGACCATAAGAAGACTCCCCGGGTTACGGTGAATATAGAGGAAAGAAAAGATAGCCTAAAAGTGCAGGTGCAGGATAATGGCATAGGTATGCCGACTGAAGTGCAGGAGAAAATATTTGATATGTTTTATCGGGGTACCGAGCAGAGTAAGGGAAGTGGCCTTGGTTTGTATATAGTGAAAAGTGCTGTAGACAGACTGGGGGGCACGCTCACTGTGGATAGCAAAGACAGGCAGGGAACTATATTTACTGTGTTGCTTCCTGCATGATAAGTCCAGGTAAGGGGATAAAAAAAAGGAGCTGCTCTTAGAAGAGCAGCTCCTTTTTTAATGCCTTTTTCTTACGTGCTACTGCACTTTAGCCAATACCTTTTCTTCTTCCTTAACAGGATAGCTGATGCTTTCCAGCTTTTGTGTCAGGCTTCTTTTTACCTCAGCGAAAGCTTCAGCATGTTCTTTACTGATAGGCTCCGAAGGGGGAAGTTCTACCCTTAGTGCATCTACCTGACGGCCATTCTTCCAAAAACGGAAGCATAAGTGGGGGCCTGTGGCCAGCCCTGTGCTGCCCACATAGCCGATTATCTGTCCCTGCTTTACCTTTACACCCGGGCGAATACCTTGGGCGCGCTTAGACATATGGAGGTACTGAGTGGTATAAACACTGTTGTGCTTTACTTTCACATAGTTGCCATTACCGCTGTTGTAGGTAGAGGCGACTATGATGCCGTCACCGACTGACTTGATAGGGGTGCCTGTGGGGGCCGCATAATCTGTACCCAAATGTGCTTTCCACCGCTTTTGTACGGGATGGAATCGCCTGGGAGAGTAGCGGCTACTGATACGGCTGTAGTTCAGAGGTGCCTTAAGAAATGCTTTGCGAAGGCTGTTGCCCTCCTCATCAAAGTAGTCTACCCCATTGCCCTGATCATAGTAAAAGGCAAAAAACGTATTACCGAAGTGCTCAAATTCAGCTCCTATGATTCTACCCAGCCCAACAGGTTCGCCTTCTACGAGTTGCTGCTCATATATGACTTTAAAGCGATCTCCCTTTTGGATACGGAAGAAGTCGATTTGCCAGGCGAACACATCGGCCAGCTTACTTACGAGTGCGGGAGAGGCTCCTTCATCCATAAGGGTTTGGTACATGCTGCTCTCGATCACACCGCTCATGGTCCTTTCTTCGGTGACTACCTGCCTCTGCTCCTTGTAGATTCTGATGCTATCCTGCAGGTCAAACACGACATATTCCAGCGGACTAGGTTCATAAACCATGGCCTTAGCCGTACGAGCGGAATCATTATCGCAGATGAGAGTATATTTTTTATTGGCAGCCAAACGCCTTACATCAAATACCTCTTTGCTCTTAAGAGCGATGTTGTGGATGGTGCCAAATGAAATATTGTACTCGGAAAGGATGTGTGAAAGGTTTTGGTTAGGCTTTATGACATCCTCTATAATGAGCATAGAATCCACGACCATACCGTATAGAACCTTGGGTTCAGGTTCTGGCTTACTTACGGAATCTGCATGTAAAGTAGCCGAAGCTTCACTTACCTGAGTAGCGCTTGCAGACTGTTGTCTGTAGGGGCTCAACATATAATAGGAAGCAATAGAAAGAGCCACCAAAATTCCGATAGCAAGAATACGTTTTTTCATTAAGAGTCGATATTTGAGCGTTTCGAATTACTAAATAAAGGCTTTTTAGGCACAATTTAAACCTTTAAGTTGGTAACTCTCTAGCTTTCATGTAATTAAGATGTATTTTGATAAGAAAAGCTTCAATTATTATTAAAATTTGAGGGTTATTTCTGCCCTGAAAATTAACGTTCAAGCTGCAGGCATGGTATAGCGGAGCTAGAAAGATTGAAAACATGTGTTTATGACAATAGTATGCCAGAATATTTACATAGGTGACAGGCCTTAAAGCAGAGTCTTGATTTTTGATGACAACAGATTGTATTTTAATTCCTGTGTACGATTTTTGCCTGATTTATGCACATATCCCATGCTGACTGATTACTGATGTATAAAAAAACCCACTTTCCTTTTTACAGGAAAGTGGGTTTTCAGAAACTAAAGGGTGATTTCTTTAGTACTAACGCTAGTATAACGGTAAACTATTGCACGGCGGCTACTTTATTATTTTCATGGGCCTCCAGTCCGCTTTCAAGAAAGTCTTTAAAAGCCTCTACATCTTTATTATACCCCATCGGCTCATTGGTGAGGGGTTGTCCCTGGCTATCCACCAGCACGTAAAAAGGCTGAGCGTTATTACCAAATCGTGTGATCTGGAAGTCGGCATTCTGCTTGCCGATCGTCTTTTTTACCTTACCATCGTATGCTGATTCGTACCACTCAGATTCGGGTAACTCGTAGCGTTCATCTACATAGAGAGATACGACGATATAGTCCTCCCGAAGGCTCTGGAGTACCTCAGGGTCAGACCATACGCTTTCTTCCATTTCCCGGCAGTTGGCACAACCATGACCGGTAAAATCCAGAAAGACAGGTTTGCCGGTGGCTTTACTACAAGCCAGTGCCTGCTCATATTCAAAGTACCCAAAGAGTCCCTGAGGGATTTCCAGGAAGTCGTTGTACTTAGGTGATTCACAGGCTTCTTCTTCCACTACGGAAACCTGTTCGCCCACTGCAGATTGTTCACGCATAAGGCGAACAATATTGAAGTCCTGGGTCGACATAGGCGGAAGGTAACCTGCGATAGCCTTAAGGGGTGCTCCAAACAGGCCGGGGATAAGGTATAGAACGAAAGCAAAGGTAATAATGGAGAGCAATAACCTGCCTACCCCGATGCCTTCATTTGGTCCGTCGGAGGCCAGGCGTATTTTACCGAGCAGGTAAAAGCCCATAAGGCTGAATATTACTATCCAGATGACAAGAAATACATCTCTGTCCAATATGCCCCAGTGATAAACCAGGTCTATCATACTGAGAAACTTGAATGCCAGGGCTAGCTCCAGGAAGCCAAATACGACTTTGACGGCGTTGAGCCAAGAGCCCGACTGGCCGCGGATAAACTTATCCACCACTCCTGGTGAAAAGGCCAGAACAGTAAGGGGCAAAGCCATGCCCAGGCCAAAGCTGAACATGCCGGCTACAGGCTGTAGTATGTCTCCGCTGGCAGAGGCTACCAAAAGACTACCTACTATGGGACCTGTGCAGCTAAAGCTTACCACCACCAGGGTAAGGGCCATGAAGAATACCCCGATCAGACCTCCTTTATCCGCCTGATCATCTATTTTATTAACCAGGCCGCTGGGTAAGGTGATCTCAAAAAGTCCGAAAAAGCTGAGGGCAAATATGAGAAAGGTCAGGAAGAAAATAGTGTTGGGCAGCCAGTGGGTGCTTATTTCATTATTAGCATCCGCTCCCAGCAGGCCTGCCACAAGTGTACCGGCTACTGTATAAATGACTACTATACTAAGCCCATAAAAAAGTGCCTTTGTATGACCACCCTTCTTATCACCTGAAAACATACTCAGGGTCATAGGGAGGATGGGAAAAACACAGGGGGTAATGAGTACAGCCATTCCGGCAAGGAAGGCGATGAGAAGAAAGCTCCATAGGCTTTCTTTTTTTTCAGCCTCGTTTTTTTCCGGCTGTCCGGTGGCTATGACACTTTTTTCAGGGTTTTCGGTGTCATTTGCCGGGGTGGTACTGTCGTTGTTCATAGCGCTAAACACGCTGCCGGAAGACTCAGAGCTTGTTTGTGCGTTGCCCTTTTCAGGATTAGTGGTTCCTGCCAGTAAGGTGTTTTCGCCGGTTAGGGCTACACTGAACTCATATTCTTTAGGAATACACTGTCCTGTAATATCACTACAGGTTTGATATTCGATTATTCCCGTGGCTACAGGATCATCTTTTCCTGTAAGCTTTACAGGCTGACGAAAAACCCCTGTTTGCTTAAAGTAGGTGACATTCCCTTCAAATATTTCATCAAACTTCTCTTTAGGGTCTACGGGAATTACTTCGCCGGAAAGCTGGTACCCTTCTTCATCTTCATAGATAAAGGTGGTAACCTGGGGGCCCAGATCGGGGTCAAAGTCACTGCTGTAAAGGTACCAATCGGGATCGATGGTTGCTTTGAATACGATGATCCGTTCATCAGGTGAACTACCTTCTTCCACTGTGGTTTGCCACTGAACCGGATCCAGGATCTGGGCAGCAGAAGGGGTGATCGTTCCTAATGTCAGTAATAGAGTTAGGAGTAAAAGGAGATACCTCATCGGGCGATTAGTGAATGTTTATTTCCTTATTCAATACGGTTGCCTGCAATCAAAGTTCCTTAGGAGGCCAAAAGACGAAAAGCGGAGTAAATACCCCGCTTTTCGTAATAAGTTAATGATGGATTACTTTCCATGAACTTCACCAAAGTGCTTATGGAATAAGCTAATGGTTTCTATTCCTTTGATAAAGTTGAATATGCCGTAGCTTTCATTAGGCGAGTGAATGGCATCACTGTTAAGGCCAAACCCAAGGAGTATGCTATCAAGGCCCAGTTCCTTTTGGAAAAGTGCTACGATAGGGATACTTCCTCCGTCACGGGTAGGTACAGGGCGCTTGTTCCATGCTTCCTCAAAGGCGCGGCTGGCAGCTTCAAAGCCTGGTGAGTCGGTAGGCACCACCGCAGGCTGGCCGCCATGGTGAGGTTTTACCTTCACTTTCACCCCCTCAGGAGCAATAGACATGAAGTGCTTTTCAAAAAGCGCTGTGATTTCGTGGTGGTCCTGGTCCGGTACTAACCTCATGCTTATTTTAGCATAGGCTTTAGAGGGCAATACTGTTTTGGCTCCTTCACCAGTATATCCTCCCCATATCCCATTTACATCAAGAGTAGGCCGGATGCCCAGCTGCTCGAGTATGGTATAGCCCTTCTCACCAGCAAGGCCATCCACACCGAGTTCTTTTTTATATGCCTCTTCATCAAACGGGGCTTTTGCCAGTTCTTTCCTTTCCTCAAGAGTCAGCTCGGCTACCTTATCGTAGAAGCCTGGGATAGTAATCCGGTTATTTTCATCCTGCAGGCTGGCGATCATGCGGCATAGCGTATTGATAGGGTTTGCCACGGCACCACCGTATGTGCCACTATGCAGGTCGCGGTTAGGTCCGGTTACTTCTACCTCCAGGTAGCTCAGCCCCTTGAGGCCTACCGTAACGCTGGGATGCTCATTGCTTATCATGCTGGTGTCAGATACTACGATCACATCAGCTTTTAGCAGCTCTTTATTATTCTTTACAAAGATATCGAGGTTCTCTGAGCCTACTTCTTCCTCACCTTCAATCATCATTTTGACGTTGCAAGGGAGGCCTGTGGTATTATTAAGTACCTCCAGGGCTTTAATATGCATGTAAAACTGGCCTTTATCATCGGCTGCACCTCTCGCAAATATTTTTTGGTCTTTTACGACAGGCTCGAAAGGGGGTGAGTCCCAAAGCTCGTACGGATCAGCAGGCTGCACATCGTAGTGGCCATAGATAAGGATAGTAGGAAGTGAAGGATCTACGATCTTTTCGCCATATACAATGGGGTGGCCCTTCGTTTCATGAAGCTCCGCTGAATCGGCACCAGCTTCAAGTATTTTCTCACGTACCCACTCGGCCGCCCGGCGTACGTCGGCTTTAAACTTACTGTCTGCACTTACCGAAGGGATCCGAAGCAGATCAAACAGTTCGTCTATGAATCGCTGCCGGTTACTTTCGATGTAGCTTTTGGTATCTGTACCTTTCGTTTGGTTCATATTGCTTATTTCAATCAGCTTAAGGAGTTTATTTTTTCGGCATTCTGCCCTTGAAAAGGGGCAAAGGTACAATAGTTAGACGAATTTTGGGAAAATTACAAGCATAAACCACCTTTCTGAAATGCAAAAACCCGGCGCAGGCCGGGTTTTTCATGGTTTTACTTTATAAATCAGAAGCCTTCATCCTCCTCTTCCTCTTCACCCTCTTCGGGAGCTGGCAGGCCAAAGCCATCGTCAGGTGTGGCCAGCGGATCTACCACCGGATCGGTGGGCAGGTCGAGGTTATATGGCTCTTCTATGCCAAAGTATGTTTTTCTAAAGCGGTTAATGAAGCCGAGTACATCGCTCATTTCACCCTGGAAGAAGACGAACTCTCCCAGCTTGGCTTTATCTACATTGGTCTTTTCATTTACGAGGTTATTAAACTGGTCATTGGAACTGTACATGAGTAAACGCCCCTGTTCGTACTGGAAGAAATACCAGCTTACATTACTCATTTGCATGAAGATGTTGACCTGTTCGCCCTCCATGGTTTTGCGAATTTCCACGAAGCCGTCTGTCATGGCGTTTATGTCCTGGTTACCGATGTTTGACACACCGATTTTACCTTCACTATACCATGCGGTATTACCTTCACTCCACTTCAAGTCCAGCGTACTTAATGAGATGGTTTTTTGTAACTCACCTCCCATGCTCAAAAGAGGTACGTATTCCTCCAGGCTTTTCTCTTCATAGGCACGGGCACTTCTTTCGCCTATGATCTCACTGACTTTATACAGGAGGCCTGTAAGGTCCTGGTGAGCCTCGGGCAGGCCTAATCTGTCAATCACATCCTTCATGTCCATGGCCATGATGTCAGTGATCTGTGAAGAAATATCCCACTCGAATACGCTGAAGGTATTAAAACTCAGGTCACTGGTGGTCATGTTACCACTACCCTTACCGGCACTCACAACTGAAATATTAGGGTCTCCGCTAATGAAGTTAAATGGCCCTTCAAACTGGATGTCACTGGTCTCTACATTATAGGCCAGGTAACTGCCGCTATAAGATTCTCCACTGGCTTTTTTCTCCTCCTCTACCTTATACTGGTCATTTTCCTGGTCATAGTATAGTGTACCGCTGGGAATAAAGAAGTCCTCATCGGAAGGGGTACGCTTCTCAGTCACGAATGTACTGTAGAGCTGGTTGGTCCCTTCCTGAATGTGAATACCTGCACTAATGGGCTCACCCTTTTCGGTAATAGCCTCCTCATAGCGAAATCTTATTTCCTGCTGTTCAGCGTCGGACTTATATACGATCCAGGTATCATAACCGGGAATATCGAGATTAAGCTTAACATGTCCGTCCAGTTCCAGTGCGGGCTTATTCGCGATCATTTTTACTGTACCACGGAATACCATACCAGGAGAGATGATGAACTCGTTACGTTCCCAAACATCGCCGCTGGATACGGTAGCGAGTTTGGTGCGGCGGCCATCCTTTACTTCCTGCAGATCGAATCTTTCGAAAGGAATGGAGAAGGTGTCGGCGTCTGCATTCACATAGCGATAGATTGCACTCCCTTCAAATGCCGTACGAGAAAGAATCTTGATATCTCCATCGTAGAGGTTATGATAGCCGTCCAACGTGTCTATTACCAGGGTGGCTTTTTTTAGCCTGTCCAGTTCCGCATTCTGCAAAATGGTCATTTCCCCTTCATTAGGGGTAACCTTGGCATCTGCTACTTTGATAAAAGGGATACCGCTCACGTGCAGCTGGAGGGTCTCGATGTCATATACCGCTCCGCTGGCATTGAAGGCAAGGCTATCGAGGTCTTTACGTGTGGTGTAGAAGTATGAGTTTTCTATGGATACATCCTTTGGCTTGGTCATATAGACCTTCTTCTCGTCCAGCTTCCAGGTGGCCGTAGGTATGGATGTTTTGTACCGGGCGTAAGGAAATTCCATAGCGGCCACGCCCTCCTCTTCAGGATTAATGGTCGCGATGTCATTCACCAGGTCGAACTGTAGTCTGATATCCCGTCCTGTAATCGTTGGCTTTTTGGGATCCGATGACTTTACCTCGAAGTTGGCGTTTCTGGCTCCGAAGCTGCTCTCACCAAATACCATCTTGCGGGACCTGGCTTCTGATCCTCTGGTAAGTAGTTTGCCATCGGCAAACATGCCTGTGCTGGTAAGGGTAGCTGTACCATACAGGTTGGCGGTATTTTTATAAAGCTCAAAAGGAACCTCCTCAAGGTTTGTGATATGCATGCTGTCCTGCTGGGGCAGCCACTTCATTTCATATTTCTGTACGCTGGCAGCAGGGTAGGAGGCGCCTCCCAGCGAACCGGGCCGAATGATAGCTTTTGAACCTACAGCCGTTACACTGTCTTTGTAAAATATGAATTCGTCGGAATAAGCAGTGGCTGTAAGGTGATCTATCTTTTCATTTGCACGAAGTCCATTATTATCGAGGGTAATGGTACCGTATAGCCTTGCGTCCCCTTCATAAAGAGGATATCCCTCCTGGGGTACCTCATGTACAAAACCGAGGCTGTTGTCCTCCTTTACGGATAGCTGAGCACTGAAATCCGGAAATATACCACCGGATGAAAAGACCCCTTCAAAGGTAATGGCCTTTTTGTCGTGTGCATTTATACTATCAAGGTCAAAGGGAGGTATCTGAAACTGAAGGTTATCATCGTACGCTCCGCCCAGGATTTCTTTACCTGAAAAGAATACAGTGGCACCTTTTTCGGCACTGAATTTAGGAAACTCGGGATAGCGCTTGAGAGCGGATTTGTTATTGGGCTTATTGATATATAGCACACCAGCTGTTTCTACAAGCTGGTTTTTCATCCTGTTCTTCATGTTTTTACTATAGCGATCCTTTTCCTCCCTTTCTAGATTAAGTTTAATACTGTCTATCTGGGGCAAGGCAATAAGGAAGCTATCGTAGTCAAAGAGAAACTCCTTACCGATGTATTCGAAGTTACCGGCATTTAGCTTTCCGTCGAATACAAAGTCGCGGTTATTCAGCAGGGTGATTTGATTGTCATTCGGTTCTATACTCACATCCAGCTCTTCACTGAGGTAAAACTCCTTTATACCTCTGACAGTGAGTTCCTGGCTTTTCAGGTTGAGTGTTCCATTAGGCCCGCCGGGGGAAAGGCTGGGGATGATCATGTTGTCATAATCCTTCTTTTTACCCTTACTCATCACATAGTGAAACCCTTTGCGGCGAATCTTAACGTAGCCCGTTTGCGGCTGGTAATCGATGTAACCGTTCTGCATGAGCTCTACCATTGCATTTCGAAGGGTTTTAGGGTCCTTCTTAAAGGCTTCAGCCATATCATCTGAATAGAACTCAGAGCTACGGTTTTTACGTGCGTAGCTTACTGCCATAAGGAGCGGATGATATCCGTAAAGCCCGCTCAGGCGGTTAAATCGCTGCTCATTGTAATATTCCTGCGACTCGAAAATGGCGGGAATTTCATTCCTCGCATTCAATATGGATATATCCAGGCTATCCAGGTCGGTCTGCCACCTGATCATATCAGCATAGATGTCCATATTGTAGTAAGAGGCGAAGAATGGAGTGTTCTTAAACCCGCCGTCAGAGGTAAGCACAGTAAGCTCCTTCTGTGGAATGGAGTAGCTAAAGTTTACGGCGGGGTGGTACAGGCTGTCTGCCTGGTGAAATATGGTGATTATGGCCTTATTAGCGGTAATAAGGGAGTCACCAAGTGTGAAGCGTCTTGCCAGGGCTCTGAACTTATCTTTGTGCTCGATACTACTCATGCTTTCCAGCACGCTGGAGCTATAGATTTTAGGGCCGGACATCGAGAAGCCTCCGCGATAGACAAGGTCTTCTCCTGCGATACCTTCTACACGAATATTGCCATCATAGCTTTTGAAACGTGGATGTGTGGCATTTTCTGGGGCATAGGCGCGATTACTGTCCCATTCGAAAACTCCCTCTACGGGTGAGGACAGCCTGCCTACATAGGTGAGCTTTACCTTATCGGCACTAAAGTCTACTTTGTTAGGGCTTACGACAAACTGATCCATCTCTGCAAAAACAGAATCGGCGCTCAGTCCGGCATTTTCCCAGGAAAAAGTACCTCCCTCTCCAACAAATTTATTGTCAATAGGCATCCAGCTACCGGAGGTTTCATAAAGCGTAACGCTGTCATATGGGGTGACAAAGCCTAAGTTTGTGCGTGTAAACTTAACGACTGGTCCTTGAATTTCAGGGATGATTATTTCAGTAAGGGCATAAGCGGTGGTAATGGGGTCCTCTTCTACACTTTCTTCTTCTTCTTCCTGCTCGTCCCAGGAGGTACCCCAGTCATCCTCAGAACCAGAATCTTCCGTTTCCCAGTCACTAAACCATCCATCGTCCTCCTGTTCTTCCTGCCCGGCCTCTTCCTCCAAAGGTGATTTTTGGGCAGGGGCGGGCTCTGGTACGGTGTTTTCTATAAAGTCAAAAGTAAATGTGCCGCCCCGGGCATACAGGCTATTGTAGTTATTATGGTGCATAGCCTGGTAGCGAAACAGGGTACTTAGCTGCCTGTAAAAAGAGGTAATCTCTTTGTTTTCATAGGTATCCAGCACCTTTTCGGTTACGTTCAGTAGGTTGGACAGCTCAGCAGCGTTTACGGCGTTGCTATCTACTGCATAGGCCAGCATGGTAAAATAGTCCTGAAAGACTGGCCTTGGCCGCAGGTTTTTTTCCTCCATCCTGGTGGCTATCTTCTCTATTCGCTCCTTTTGGGAAGCGGTAAACGCTCCGCTTTGCCACTTTTGTGCGAAAAGGTTGCCTATTTCAATGGCTTGTTCCTGTTTGGTCCTGGTCATCATTTCCAGGGCTTTCTCCCCAAATCCGCCTTCCTGTGGCTGATCTGATTGCGCCCAGGCGATTGCTCCATAGACCATAAATGAAAAGAACAGAATAAGTCCTTTAAAGTATTTCATACACCTCGTTTATTCATATCCTGTGCCGCAATACCCAGTAGGCCTGGACCCGGCTTCAGTACACCAACTTTAAAAATACCAAATTGAGAGGCTCCATGGGCGATCTTGTAAGGTATGGGTGGATATTCAATCAATTAACGGTAAAGCACGTCTTGTCAGTGTGCCATTTGGTATGCGAAAAGAACGGTAGTTTGGAAAATTAGGTTCTCTACCGCCGGGCCTGGGGGAAAGTTGAGGCAATAGAAAATGAGGCTGTCTCAAAAGTAGAGGGGCCTTATTTCATGCCAACCAATATTTGGTTAATTACTATTTGCATTCTGCATGGCGAAGTCGGACGTGACCCGGTCGGACGCGACCCGGTACCACCTCGCGGTAGTTACGAAGGATGAAAAATTATATTTTGAACAAAAAGAAAGAGGCTGCCTTTTGAGACAGCCTCTAATAGTTGGGTGAGGAAGGTGATTAGTGGGCCTCCAGCCAGTTACTGCCAAAGCCAACACCAATCTCCATGGGTACGGATAATGGATGAGCGTTTTTCATGAGCTCTACGACTTGTTTTTCCATGAGCTCCTTTTCTTCCAGATGAACATCAAAAACAAGTTCATCATGTACCTGCATGATCATTTTGCTTTTCAGCTTCTCTTTTTTCATCCAATCATAGATGTTGATCATGGCGATCTTGATGATATCAGCGGCGCTGCCCTGAATAGGGGCATTGATGGCGTTTCGCTCAGCATAGCCTCTGATGGTGGCATTTCTCGAGTTGATGTCTCTCAGGTAGCGTCTGCGATTGAGTATGGTTTCCACATACTCCTGGCTACGGGCATCATTTACCACGCGGTCCATGTATTCTTTTACTGCGGGAAACTCTTCGAAGTAAGCGTTGATAATATCACTGGCCTCACCCCTTGGTATATCGAGCCGTTGAGAGAGGCCAAAGGCGGATATCCCGTAGATTATGCCAAAATTGGCTGTTTTTGCTTTGCGCCGCATATCACTATCCACTTCCTCCAGGGGTACTTTGTATATCTTGCTGGCAGTGGTGGCATGGATATCACGCCCGTTTTTAAACGCATCAATCATACTCTCGTCTTCCGAGAAGGCGGCCATGATGCGTAACTCAATCTGGCTATAGTCTGCAGCCATTAGGGTATATTCTTCACTACGGGGTACGAACGCACGCCTTATTTCCCGGCCGCGGTCTGTACGGATAGGAATATTCTGCAGGTTGGGGTTAGTGGAGCTAAGCCTGCCTGTAGCCGCTACAGCCTGGTTATAGTTAGTATGAATGAGCCCTGTACGGGGGGATATGAGTAGAGGTAAGGCATCTACATAGGTAGACTTGAGTTTATTGAGTTCGCGGTAATCCTGAATAAGCCTTACGATTTCGTGCTCATTCGCATATTTTACCAAAACCTCTTCACCGGTAGCGTACAGGCCGGTCTTTGTTTTCTTAGGCTTAGTATCTATCTGCAGCTTTTCAAACAGTATAGGACCGAGTTGCTTGGTTGAGGCTATATTAAATTCCTCTCCAGCTAACTCGTAGATACGCTTTTCGATCTCCACACTCTCCTTTTCGAGGGCCTTGCTATAGGACTGAAGGGTTTCGGTGTCAATTTTGACGCCTTCTGCTTCCATATCTGCAAGGACACGGGTTAGTGGGGATTCGACCTTCAGCAGCAGGTCGTCCAGATTGTGTTTTTTAATGTCTTTTTCCAGAGACAGTTTAAGCTGGAGGGTTATGTCGGCGTCTTCTCCTGCGTATTCGGCTACCTTTTCTACCTCAGCGTCGCGCATACTTCCCTGTTTTTTGCCTTTCTTCCCAATCAGGGTTTCAATGGAAACTGGGGTGTAGTTGAGGATGGACTCGGCAAGCACATCCATATTATGGCGCATATCAGGCTCCAGCAGGTAGTGGGCTATCATGGTGTCGAATAAGGTGCCTTTCACCTCTACACCGTACCGCTTGAGCACGAGCATATCATACTTAAGGTTTTGCCCTATTTTGATAACGTCAGGATTTTCCAGCACTTCTCTGAAGAAAGCCACTATAGAGAGGCACCCGTCACGATCGTCGGGTACAGGTACGTAGTAAGCCTCTCCGGCCACATAACTGAATGACAGCCCTACAAGCTCAGCTTCATGGGCATCAAGACTGTCAGTCTCTGTGTCAAAGCAAAATTCTTTTTGCCTGCCCAGGTATACCGCCAGTTCTTTAAGCTTTTCCTCTTCCTCTACCAGGTGGTAATGGTGTGGCGTATTATAGATAGTGTTCCGGCTACTGATGGCCACAGCCGTTTCGGGTGCTGCTTCGGAGGCTGGTTTATCCTCTTCCTCTTCCTTTTCTTCGCTGCCAAAAAGCCCCATTTGTGCTGTGTCTTTCTTCACCTTTCGGGTGGATTTGGACTTCGGGATCTCTTGCCCAAGGACGCGGCGGGCGAGTGTACGGAACTCTAACTCTTCAAACAGCCTGTTAATTTCCTTCTCATCAGGCTCACTGCACTTGCAGGAGTCAGGATCGAAATGGACGGGAACTTCTGTGTTAATGGTGGCCAGCTCTTTAGAAAGGATGGCCTGATCAGCGTATTTTTCTACGTTTTCTTTTTGCTTGCCCTTAAGGTCCTGGTAGTTTTTGACCAGCTCCTCTACTGTGCCATATTTCTTTAGGAGCTTGGCGGCAGTCTTAGGCCCTATACCTGGTATACCGGGGATATTATCCACACTATCTCCCTGCAATCCCAGCATATCGGCGACCTGGTCCACCCGCTCAATATCCCATTTCTGTAGTACTTCTGGTATACCGAGTACATCTACCCCGTTGCCCATGAAGCTGGGTTTGTACAGGTAAACATGTTCGCGTACAAGCTGGCCGTAGTCCTTGTCAGGGGTCATCATAAATACCTCAAAACCAGCATCACCCGCTTTGTGGGCTATGGTGCCGATGAGGTCGTCTGCCTCAAAGCCGTCCTTTTCGATTACGGGGATATTGAAGGCCCTTACGATGTCTTTTACCACAGGGATGGCTACTCTGATATCTTCGGGCTGCTCTTCACGCTGGGCCTTGTACTCCGGAAAGCGCTCGTGGCGGAAGGTGGGAGCACTGGTATCAAAGGCTACAGCTATGTGGGTAGGCTTTTCTTTATTAAGTATTTCTACAAGGGTGTTTGTAAAACCGAGGGCAGCACCGGTATTTACCCCTTTAGAATTTATTCGTGGATTTTTGCTGAAGGCAAAGTGGGCGCGGTAGATCAGGGCCATGGCGTCCAGCAAAAACATTTTATTTTCAGGCTTGCTCATACGGTAAAAATATAAAATATCTGACAGGGCTGTGTTTTGCTGCAAGGCAAAAAAAAGAGAAGCTATTGGCTTCTCTTAAAATCTTTTTGTTAAAGCAATAGCATGCTATACGGAGACTTTAACTGTTTCGGACAGTTTGTTTACTACATAGTCCAGTTCTTCCTTAGTATTTCGTTTACTGAAGCTAAAGCGGATGGCGCCGCGGTTCTCTTTGTTTTTTACTACTTCAGCCAAGACATGTGAGCCTATGCTGGAACCGCTGCTACAGGCACTGCCCCCGGAGGCTGATATCTGCTGTATGTTGAGGTTAAAGAGAAGCATAGCATTATCTTCCACATTAGGCACGCTCACATTGAGTACAGTGTAAAGGCTCCGGCTAGCATTAGCGCTGTCTCCATGAAAACCGACTTCAGGGATTTCGGTTTTAAGGCGATCGATCATGTAATCTTTGAGGCCCTGAATATGTGCCTGGTGGTCATCCATATCCCGGTAGGCTATTTCTAATGCCTTGGCGAGGCCGATGATGCCATATACATTTTCTGTTCCACCGCGCATATTACGCTCCTGGGCCCCTCCGGTTATGAGAGGGTGTATTTTATGGTTGGCGCTAACATACAAAAAGCCCACTCCTTTGGGCCCATGAAACTTGTGCGCAGATCCAACAATGCTACAACAATCGAGTGCCTGCAGGTCATGACGGTAATGTCCCATAGTTTGAACAGTGTCTGAGTGATAGACAGCGCCAAATTCTTTGCAGAGCCCCGATACGGAGGCAATATCAGTCAGGTTACCGATCTCATTATTTCCATGCATCAATGAAACGAAGCACTTTTCCCCCGCTTTTTCCAGCAGTGAACGCAGGCTATCCATATCGATATGGCCTCTTTCATCAAGAGATACGTAATGCAATTTGACCTTGCCTTCTTTCTCTACTGCCTGCAGGGTATGCAGCACGGCATGATGCTCGATCCGGGAGGTAATGGCATGTTTGATGCCATATGTGTCAATAGTACAGCGAATGGCTGTATTGTCTGCTTCTGTGCCTCCTGAGGTAAAGAAAATCTCCGCAGGAGCTGCATTAAGCAGATCAGCTACTTTTTTCCGGGCTTTTTCCAGGCCTGATTTGACTTGGTTACCGTGAGTGTGGATAGATGACGGGTTGCCGTAGTATTCAAGCATATAAGGCTTCATGGCCTCAAATACTTCCTCATCCAAAGGGGTGGTAGCGGCATTGTCCAGGTAAACCCTCATGTTGTTTAATCTTATGCGTTAGTAGAAATTATCTCCTTAATGTCAGAGATAATCTTATTAGCCAGGTGTTCAGCGGTTGCCTGCGATTCACTTTCGCTATAAATACGGATAATGGGCTCCGTATTAGACTTTCGCAAATGTACCCATTCTTTATCAAATTCCACCTTTACGCCGTCGATGGTATTGATTGGCTGATTGTGATACTTATCCTGAATTTCACTCAGGATCTGGTCTACATCTATATTAGGCGTAAGCTCAATCTTATTTTTAGAGATATAATAATTAGGGTAGCTGGCCCTGAGCATCTTAGTTGACTTACCAAAGTGAGCCAGGTGGCTAAGAAATAATGCTATACCTACCATGGCATCCCGTCCATAATGAAGTTCGGGATAGATAATACCCCCGTTACCTTCGCCACCGATGACGGCTCCTGTTTCTTTCATCATGGTGACTACATTCACCTCGCCTACCGCAGACGCTTTATAGGTACCACCATGTTTTTCGGTTACATCCCTCAGGGCGCGTGTAGAGCTCAGGTTGCTTACGGTATTTCCTTTACTGTGCTTTAAAACATAATCAGCGACAGCTACCAGTGTGTATTCCTCTCCAAATGGCGTCCCGTCCTCACAAATTAAGGCGAGACGGTCTACATCAGGGTCTACCACGATGCCCAGATCATACTGCCCGTGCTCTACTTCGTGGCTTATCGCATTTAAGTGCTCAGGCAATGGCTCGGGGTTGTGAGGAAAAAGGCCGTTGGCGTCACAATACATCTCATTTACATGCTCTACTCCCAATGCAGCCAGTAACTTGGGTAGTGCTATCCCTCCGGAACTGTTGACACAGTCTATTACAATACGGAAGCCACGCTTACGTATAGCTTCCACATCGACAAGGTCAAGAGCAAGGATTTGATCTATGTGCTTATCTATATAGGTAGTATCCTGACGGTACCCCCCAAGCTTTTTTACATCAGCGAAGAGGATTTTGCCGCTTTCGGCAATTTCAAGTACTTTTTTGCCGTCTTCTGCGGAAATGAACTCGCCTCGTTCATTCAGAAGCTTAAGGGCATTCCAGGGAGCAGGGTTATGGCTTGCCGTAAGGATAATTCCGCCGGCAGCCTGTTCCATAGTTACGGCCATTTCCACTGTAGGGGTAGTGGAGAGATCTAAATCTATTACTGTAAAGCCTAACCCCTGCAATGAACCGGTAACCAAGTGGCTGAGCATCTCGCCTGAGAGGCGGGCATCCCTGCCAATTATTACCTTGTCCCTGGTACTGTTTTGTTTCAGCCAGTAGCCGTAGGCTGAGGTAAATTTTACAATATCAATAGGGGTGAGAGCATCACCTTCCAGTCCACCGATGGTACCCCGGATACCGGAAATAGATTTAATTAAAGCCACGAATTGAAATACTTTTTTGTGAAGGTAAAACTAAGAAAAGTATGGTGATGGCGACACCACAGGAGGGTCAATTAAATTTTTCCAGGACCTTCTCCACTTCGGATTTATTGTTTTCTTCCTCTTTACCGCAGGCTTCTCCGGCTTCAATATCACGGCCGCAAAATCCACAGGTGCCTCCTTCTTTATTGAGAAAAGGACTCTGGGAGGCGCATGTTCCTTTAAACTCGCCGTTCTTTAAAAAGAGAAGACGAACAGACATAAGGATAAAGAAAAGTGCTAAAAAGCCGATGCCCAGCAATACAGTTGTCATAACTTCTTAATTTTGTGCAAAGTTATTTGTTCTGACTGATTAACGCACTTATTCAGGGCAAAGTTTCTAACCGGAAAGCACATCACATGAAAAGACCAGAAACAAAACCTGATCTTAAAAGAAAGGACAAGCTCGAAGCCTTTGACAGGTTACTCACGATCATGGACGAATTGCGTGAGAATTGCCCCTGGGATAAAAAGCAAACCCTGGAAAGCCTGCGTCACCTGACCATTGAAGAAACCTTTGAGTTATCTGATGCTATCCTTGAGGGTGATCTGGACGAGATACGCGCAGAGTTAGGTGATATCATGCTGCACATGGTGTTCTATTCGAGAATTGGTAGCGAAAAGAAGGCGTTCGATATAGCTGATGTGCTCAATGGGGTATGTGATAAGCTAATAAGGCGGCATCCGCATATATATAGCGATACTGAAGCGAACGATGAAGCAACAGTAAAAGCTAATTGGGAGAAGATCAAGCTACAGGAAAAAGGGAACAAGTCCGTACTTGGGGGTGTACCCAGGTCACTTCCGGCCTTGGTCAAAGCCATGCGGATACAGGAAAAAGCGCGCGGGGTAGGGTTTGACTGGGACAGTCCTCACCAGGTGTGGGAAAAGGTGGAAGAAGAGATGGGTGAGTTTCGGGGGGAATTTGACGTAGCTTCCGGTGAGGTGGCTGATAAGCAGAAAGCCAGCGATGAGTTCGGCGATCTTATGTTTAGCCTGATAAATTATGCCCGCTTCCTGGACATCAATCCCGAAGAGGCGCTTGAACGCACCAATAAAAAATTCATTAAGCGCTTTCAGTACCTGGAGAAGGCCTCCGCTCAAGACGGTAAAAAGCTTGGTGAGATGACTTTACCAGAAATGGATAAATATTGGAATGAGGCTAAAAAGCTATAAGTCTACCCTGTTTTGCCTTCTTTCTGAAGCTCGCGCCGTATGCCTTCCTGCAGGTCTTCCATAGATATTACTCTTTCATTTCGGGAAAGGCTCATGAGTGCACAGTAGCGGATTACGTTACTGATAGCTCCTCCGGACAATTCATGCGTTTTGGCTATTTGCCTGAGGTCTACATCTTCTGCAAGTGCCATATCTTCGCCGAAAGCCTTTTTCCAAAGCGTAAGCCTGAGGCTGGCGTCCGGAACCGGAAAGTATATCACGCTTTGAAAACGGCGGGTAAAAGCCTCGTCCATATTACCTTTCAGGTTACTGGCGAGGATGATAAGCCCGGGGTAGTCTTCTATCCGCTGCAGCAGGTAGCTTATTTCCTGGTTGGCGTACCTGTCATTGGCGCTGCTTGTATTGACGCGTTTGCCAAATAGGGAGTCGGCTTCGTCAAAGAAGAGTACCCACTTTTTGTTTTCTGCCTGGTCAAATACGTTTTTCAGGTTTTTCTCAGTTTCACCGATGTACTTTGATACGACCATACTGAGGTCCACACGGTATACATCCAGCCCAAAGCCTTTTCCGAGGAGGCTTGCGGTCAATGTTTTACCGGTACCGGGCGGGCCATAAAAGAGGCAGCGGTATCCACGGCGAATCTTTCTACCGATGGTAGGCAGGCTAAGGAGGTCCTGGCCATGTGCAAGCCATGCTTTTAACTCTTCCAGGCTTTCCCAGGTATCATAACTAAGCACAAGATCCTCCCACTCCAGCGGAGTGTTAATGACCTGCGCGGGGAACCGGCTGCTGTACTTGGGGCGAATAGGCTCACCCGTACGCACCATACGCAGGGCTTCGTTTGAGATAAAAAGCTGCCCTGATAACTCAGGTTCGCCAGCCTCGCTTTCCGTGAACTGGATAAGCGCCGAACTGAATAGTGGGTTAGTGATATTAAAAAAGTCCAGATAAGCGATACGGCGGGTAGTATCAGCCCCTGCCAGAAGAAAGAGGGCTGTTTCGCCAGTAGGGAGTACACCTCCGTGGCTTTTACCCACCAGTCCTCCGAATATCGTGTAAGGCCGGGTCGTGCCCGATGGGGTAAGCCTGAGCATATCAAGGACCTCAGGCTGCAGGTGTGGGGCTAGGGCAAGCGCAAGTACCAGCCGCTGCTCCTCCGTCAGGTTAAGGGTTTTGACTATGTTTTCATAGGCACTACCATTTTCTGGCATTACGGGGGCTTCAGGCAGTTCTGCTTCCTGATTCGTAAGGTAGGCATCTATACGGGCCCTTACGGCTTCGGCCAGCCAGTCAAGTTCTAATGCTAGCGTCTGATACAAGGTGTGGGTTTGTTTAGCTTTAACAATGGGCGAAAATACAATGGCAGGATTTGATGCACCTGGTCAAGCTGCTTTTTTTTATTACGTAGGGGCTTTTGAGTAAGCATATAAATAAAAACAGGACCGGGGGGAGAGTTTAATATAGTAATTGACTCCTGGAATGAGTTGGTGCGGTTAGGACTGGGTGATGAGTAATAGTTAAAACCTACTATTTGAGATATATACAAACAGTCCAACGCCACTCCCGGAAGCTATGTCTGAGGATTAAATGGACCTATCCGGCTGAGTCGATGGCGACCAGGCTCCCGAGGGTATTCTACTTTTGTGCAATGCCTGGCTTGGGGTGGGCAGTGGCTCTATGGGGAATGGACTCTGGCTGGGGGTCATCTTCATTACCTCTGAACAGGAAGCCGCTGCTTAGTGTACCAGTATATTTATACGAATAGAATGAATATTGGAAAAGTTTAATATTGACTCTTTGCAGGCAGTGGGTCGAAGGAGGGATAAACGTATGCCGAAGGCAAGTAAGACTCATAGCGAAGGAGAAGCGAAGCAGAACCGTATTAATAGCGAACCAGAAGCGAAAGATGAGAAGGGGAAAGGAGGCGGATTCTTTTGGAAAGAGGGGGGAGGAGGGGTTCTTATGGTATTGTAAAAGTACAAAAAATGGAGATGGTTTGCAATAGACTGCTTCTAAAGGAAGGCTACGCCATTATTGAAGCAAAGGCGATATTTTGTCGGTTACACAGCTGATCGTTGTAAAGGCCTCCAGGCCATTTTGCCCAGGCTGGTTTTCACCTTCTTTTTACCGCGGCCGTTCTTGCGATTACTTTCTTTGACCTGCTGGTCTAAGTGCTCGTCAAGCTCACTCAAAAGGCTCTCTTCTAAAAAATCCTTGAGAAGGGGAGTCAGGGCACCGTCACTACCCAACAGATCGCCACCGCCTAGCAGCTTCTCGCGAGCTTGTTGTTTGAATGACTCGTAATCGAATTCTTCTTTCTTATCCTTCATCGTGTCTTTAAGATAGTTACTGTACTACTTAGTGACACACTTTATGTAATAGTCTCTTTTCATTGGAGATGATCGACAAAATATCTTCTCTGTGATCGATGCTTTTATCGCCAAAAGAAAAATTCAGTCAATAATGTAAAAAGCCCGATCTATCCGATCAGGCTTTCTAAATCTTTATCTACTGTATTCAGGCACTCTCTCTTTTATTTCGCCCATTAAGTTTATAAGTTTTTCCTTATTGGTTTCTATTGTTTCAGGAGCAATAGGATTTTCCCTTGTCAAGATTAAGTACTTCCCATTGTCCGTATGTTCGTACTCAATGCCTTCCAGATCATCAGGGATGGGGATTTCAAAATCATTTGAAAAATAGGTGACCCAGCCTAACGGAGCTTTGTAACCTCTTGCAACCTTATTGAGGTCTCTGTCAGAAATTTTAATCACTGAATAATCAACTGAAAAAGATGCTTTAGCTGTGTCCAAAAAGAACTTGGCTTTTCCCAAAGCATCAAAACATACTTCATCTACTGATATACTAGCTATTTTCGACCTGAAACTGTTTGAATTTTGGAAACTGAAATTTAAGGTCATCAAAGAAGTATTTTGGCTTTTTACTTCTAAGCCAATAGATATAATAGATTCACTCATGACAAAATCAAGAGTTGGATTTTCTACTTTATCCATTTTCTGGATTTCCTTAATGTTTTTATGTAGGACTTCTTCTGCTAACTGTTGTTTAGCATCATCAGCATTAACATTAATACTTTGATATAAAGGCTTCTTTTCTGACACAACACTTATTTGATTATAGTCTGCATCGGATAAGGACAATTTCACATAAAAATTAATAATCTGTTCTGCAATCTGAGCAATAGATAACTTCTCTCTTTTTAAAGTTACCAGTGGAACTAACTTTGCTCTTATCATATCTAATTTATAATCGTTTGTTGAACAACATGAATCACCTCAATATCAATTCCTGCATCATCAAATAGTTGTTGTATTCCATCAGCTCCTAATTCAGTAGACACTTCCCATTTAACAGGTGCACCATTTGCAGCACGAACTTGGGCGTCACCTTGATCTAAAATACTCTGAGCTCTAGTGTTGTTTTTCACTGTGCCATCAGCATTGAAAACACTACTACCATGTCCGTATTTCCTGTCAATTAAGTTTCCATCTGAATCAATATTATCAAAGCTTCTTCCGCCTTTATCAAAACTTAAAGCAGCATCTCCACTAGCTTCTTTTTGGTACTGTTTAGCATTTTTCAGCACGAAGGATTCGTTACCTTCTGCTGGTTCTGGAAACTTCTTGTGGCTAATACTTAAACCATCAATATTGGCATCCGATCCTCGCTTCACTGCATCTAAAACAGCGTCTGGGCTATCCCAAGCTTGACCCTTGAGTTTAGGAGAGCTTAACAGGTCACCAATACCATCTGCGTCTAATCCGAGATTGTTGTTTTTGGCTACATCATCAAATTTGCTCAGGAAATTCGGGTCTTTTCGGAAGGCATCTGGAATGACATCCGTACCTAAATCATCTAACCGCTTCCACGCCTCAACCAACCCCGGTTCGGCTTCAAATTTAGCCAAAAGGCTGGCATCTGAAAGGGTTTCGTCCAGTTTAGACAAGGTCGTGCCATCAAGGTTCAGACCCTTGATTTTGGCTATCAGTTCCTGGCTACGAATGCCGTTCAGGTGCGGATAGCCGGCAAAAAGGGCCTCAGGAATCATGGATTCCCCCCTCACTCTCTTCGCCTCTTCAGCCTGTTCGATGATGTCATCCAGCTTGTCCGCGGCCTGGGTCTCTCCCTGCGCGCGCAGGGTCTTGCTGGCCTTACGGCCATTCGTCACTAAATCAGTCAGCACATCCGCACTGAAAACGGTCAGGTCTACGGTGATACTGATCCAGTAGTAATTATCGACAAACCACTCGCCTCCTTCATCTCGAATGGCTTGCTGAATGTCAGGCCGCTCCATGGCCTGGTCCAGGGCCAGCTTTCCTATCTCTATGACGGCGAGCATACGTAAAAGGGCCGGCGCCCCGCGGGTGAGCAGTATTTTAGAAGCAGCGCCAAGGCCCAACAGGTTAGAGCCGGTGCTGATCACGTCCATCAGGTGCTCCCGGTTGCTTTGGGTGCCATGGTAGTAGACGAACAGGGCGGGAACCAGTAGTACTTCTTCCTGGCTACCGGTATGCAGTTTCACCAGGTCGAGGGGGTTTACATCGGCGATGCCGGGCTGCTCTTTCGAGCATTGGACGCTGGTGCCGAAGTTACGCCTGCCCAGGCAGGCGTACAGGCCGAGGTGGTCCTTGCTGTTAAACCGGCTGCCTTCTACCAATACATAGGCGAGGCCTCTGTGGGCAGGGTTTACTTCATATATCTCCGCAGGCACTTCGCCTAAGCGGATAAAGTGCTCAGTCTGCCCAGGGCCAAAGCGATTGGTTAGCTCCCAAAGGATGTTGACGAAGGTGCTGAGGTCTTCCCCATCCAGGCCGGCATAAAGATCATGGACCAGGCCGGGGTGGTCATACAGGGTCTGGTAGAGGGACTGCTTGTCACTATAGGCCTTAAGAATGTTTATGACGGCTATCTCTTCATTGGTGCCGTTTACATAGAGGCCGTCGTCCATTATACAGCCTGATAAAGAGATTAATGCCTGGTAAAGGCTTTCATCCGGTAATTCGGAGGCGACGAAAGGGGGAATGGTTTCGTAGATGACATCAAGCTTGTCACAGTCGCCATCCGCATTGGTTATTGCTTGCTTGTAGATGTCCAGGTAATATGGATGAGCGATAGAGGGAATGTGAAACCCTATCCTGTGGAGCAGCTTTTCAAAATCTTCAAAAGTGTAAGCCCACAGGCGAATGGCGGTGCCTTCTTTATCCGCATAGGGTATGTCGAGGTAAAAGCCGGTGTGGGTATGGCGTTCGGGGTCAACGGAAAGGCCTGTTTTGAGGTAAATATCATCCGGATAGGCCAGGTCAAGCACGCCATTACCGGACAGCTCGAGGTACAGGCGGCCATAATGTACAATCTGTTCGGCACATGCAAGCTCAATGACATTAACCCGCTGGAATGGCTCACTGAGACCCTCAGAAAACCACCAGATTACAAAGTCAACCGCATGAATTACTACCTATTAAACATTAGGATGCAATACGCTCAGGGCCGAAGGGATACGAAAAGAAATTTAATAAGGCAAAGAGTATAAATTTAAAGCTTTTTATTTTTACTCTCGCTCATAAACATGAAGAGCATTAAAGCTATCCTTAATATAGAGCTTTCCTTTATGATATATCGGTAGATCAGCTTTTACACCCTCTACAACATCTAATTCCTGAATAAATTCTATCTCGTGCTTTTCGATATTGATTTTACCGAATTTGCTAATGAACATGCCCATATTGGTATGAGTACCGCCAACAAAATATAAACCGCCATCTCCGATAGAATTCATATGTTGGGACACCCAGAGGTCATCTATTAGCTTTTTATGAACCAATTTTTCTCCCGACTTTATATCAGTAACTTCATAAAGTCCATGCGCAAAACCATATAAAAGACCTGAACTTTCCACTAACTGATAGTACTGAAAACTTCCATTTCTTTTCCACAGCAATTCACCAGATTCAACATTTATACCGCATAAATAATCCTTATTATCTGGTGCTTGCCCTGCCATTGATGGAATCACCAATACACCCTCATACAAGAAAATATTTCCTGTTACCTTTTCGCCTTCTGGAAAAGAATAAGTCCACGATTCTTTTCCGGTTTCTGGATTCAAACAAATTAAGTAAGTAAAGTTAATATCTGTTATAAACAACCTTCCTTTAATATTTCTGGCGAATCTGTGACCGTGGAAATCTTCCTTCCAGAGTTCTTTACCATCATATCTGTCATACACTCCTAACTGTACTATTTTATTTTTCCGTTCATACACCTGCTCGTAGATATGATTCTTATCCAATATGGCCGGCCGACCGAATTTAGCCTTCCAGACTTGATCTAAATCCAATTTTATTGGGTCTAGGTTATTGATTGAATCATCCAGATAGACAAAAATAGCTTCAGCCTTTACGTTAAGGATAAAACTCTTTTCAAAGTGTTTCTTCTGCACCTCAGACAATCTTTTCACATCGTAAGAGATAAGATTATTCTCCTTGTCAAAAAAAAACAACCTATCATCAACGAGTGTTAGAGGCGACTGCACTCCTTTAATTTCCATCGATTTGTACCAACTCATTTTACCTGAAAAATTTCGTCAAAATTTGCTTCAATCAAGTCCAAAAGATCATCTGCTGTGGGGTTATCTATGTTTTTAACCAGCTTCCTAGCTTCCTCGTCAGAAATATTTGCATTCTCCAAAACTTCCATAAAATCAGATTTGGTCAGACTGCTAACCTTCTTCCCATCAAAAACCCATTTGAGTTGATCAAGAGAGGTTACATCTGTCAACTTTAAGTCCTTTACAAATTGATCAGCAAATCCCTTTGGTGGTAATGGCGGTTGTACAGTTTTAAACTCAAAGAAGAAGTCCTTTACTCCCTTTGTGGTTTTGACATCTATCCTCCTTATTACTGAACCTGTAACATCATCAATTTTTTCCACCGATTCAAAAACGATCTTATCAAACTGCTTGAATGAATCAGCATTCTTACCCATATATTCCAGCGTTCAGTTGGATGCTATCATCTTTCCATAATCTGTTCGCTTTAGTTCATTCTTCAACAAGTCGAGGCCCTCTACCTTGGTAAGATCAAGGGTTTTGAAAGCACTTTCAATATTATCAAATAGGATCCTCATTGCAGGAACTGAACCATTACCAGCAGTCTTTTGTGCGTCTGACATAGCCTTTAAAAAGTCATCATCAAACACACCTTTTAACTTATCTGAATCTGTTAAAATTTTTTAATTATCGAGTTGATATATTACCTTTTTTAAGGTATCCTTATAATAATGGTATACTTCCTGTTTTGGCAGTTCATCATCTCTAATTTCAAAAAATGTATCAATCGAAGCTTCTTTTATATAAGAAAAAAATTGCACTATTGACTTAGATTCCATTTCTTTCAAAGCTTTATTTAAAGTTTCTATCAAATACTTTTTCCTGCTTGGGAATGGCTCGATCATTTCTTCATCAAAGAAAAATTTTGGTACTGGTAATTGACTATTGCCTTTAATGTCCTCTATTATAGGACTCATCCAAATAGGATGACCTTTCTTTAACATAAAAAGGTATAAAAAACACTGAACTCTGCTAATAATTACAGAGTTCTCACAAAATGACTCATCTAAATAGTTTACGCGCTCTATGCTCATTATTTAGTAATATCAATAAGCTTGTTGATTTCAAAATTGGTTCTTATATATTCCATTGTTTCATTGAACAAGTTAAGATTATGCCTCTTCAGGTTGGTTAAGTTTAAAACAACATAATCACTTTTAGCAAAATGTTCATCCAATGACTCAAAAAACAATCTTTTACTTTTGGCTTTCCTAGTTATTTCACCTACAGCATAGGGGTTATCTGGAATGCTACCGCCAAACTCGTCAAAAGTTTTGTCTTTACCTTTTCCACTCAATCCAATCCAATCTCCTTTACGCCCAGATCCTGGCTTGGCTTGGAAGCGTTCAAAATAGCCCCATTCTTCTTCAATCTTATAAGCAGCTTCTGCCTCTGCGTGAGAATAAATGTTTCTATCAGGATCAGTGCCTAATTGCTTAAGGCGTTCATTTTTATTTATTTTTCTTAATTCTACTATAATATCAATTTTTTCAGATACGGCTTGATCGATGAACGAAATCTCATTCCCCCTCACTCTCTTCGCCTCTTCAGCCTGTTCGATGATGTCATCCAGCTTGTCCGCAGCTTCGGTCTCTCCCTGCGCGCGCAGGGCCTTGCTGGCCTTACGGCCATTCGTCACTAAATCAGTCAGCACATCCGCACTGAAAACGGTCAGGTCTACAGTGATACTGATCCAGTAGTAATTATCCACAAACCACTCACCCCCTTCATCTCGAATGGCCTGCCGGACATCAGACCGCTCCATCGCTTCGTCCAGGGCCAGCTTTCCTATCTCCATGACGGCGAGCATGCGTAAGAGAGCCGGCGCTCCGCGGGTGAGCAGTATTTTAGAAGCGGCGCCAAGGCCTAACAGGTTAGAGCCGGTGCTGATCACGTCCATCAGGTGCTCCCGGTTGCTTTGGGTGCCATGGTAGTACACGAACAGGGCGGGGACCAGTAGTACCTCTTCCTGGCTGCCGGTATGCAGCTTCACCAGGTCGAGGGGGTTTACATCGGTTATGCCGGGCTGCTCTTTCGAGCATTGGACGCTGGTACCGAAGTTACGCCTGCCCAGGCAGGCGTACAGGCCCAGGTGGTTCCGGCTGTTAAACCGGCTGCCTTCTACCAGTACATAGGCGAGGCCTCTGTGGGCAGGGTTTACTTCATAAACCTCCGCAGGCACTTCACCTAAGCGGATAAAGTGCTCAGTCTGCCCAGGGCCAAAGCGATTGGACAACTCCCAAAGGATGTTGACGAAGGTGCTGAGGTCTTCGCCATCCAGGCCGGCATAAAGGTCATGGACCAGGCCGGGGTGGTCATGCAGGGTCTGGTATAACGCCTGCTTGTCACTATAGGCCTTAAGGATGTTAATGACGGCTATCTCTTCATTGGTGCCGTTTACATAGAGGCCATCGTCCATTATGCAGCCTGATAAAGAGATTAATGCCTGATACAGGCTTTCATCCGGTAATTCGGAGGCGACGAAAGGGGGAATGGTTTCGTAGATGACATCAAGCTTGTCACAGTCGCCATCCGCATTGGTTATTGCTTGCTTGTAGATGTCCAGATAATATGGATGAGCGATAGAGGGAATGTGAAACCCTATCCTGTGAAGTAGCTTTTCAAAATCTTCAAAAGTGTAAGCCCACAGGCGAATGGCGGTGCCTTCTTTATCCGCATAGGGTATGTCGAGGTAAAAGCCGGTGTGGGTCTGGCGTTCGGGGTAAACGGAAAGGCCTGTTTTGAGGTAAATGTCATCCGGATGGGCCAGGTCAAGCACGCCATTATCGGACAGCTCGACGTATAGGCGGAGCTGTTCTCCCTCGTAGTCGGCAAGTTGTACGACATCGCTCCACGAGTGACCGGTATAAAAATCAAGCTTTTTATAAGGGGTGGCGTTTCCTTTATTCTCTCTGATAAAGTCAAGCAGGGCGTTGATACGGGCATAGTCACTCATCGCCACCTCCTCATCCCCGGTCAGTAGCCCCCATACGGGTCGGGGGTTGTGGATGAGGTCCCACTGGTGTTTGTGCAGCTCGGTACCGAAAAAGGTGTAGTCCATCAGGTTTTTGGTGGCCCACTCCTCCAGGGCGGGAGCCTCCACGAAGGTGTGCGGGAGCCGGAAGGCGCCGTGGCCGAGCTCGTGGGCGATGGTCTTGTCGAAGTGGTCGGGGTTACCGATGCGGGAGGTGAAGATGAAGCCGAACTGGCGCTTGTAGGGCATAAAGCCGGCCCTGGCGTTGTGCGTTCCGTCTTCGTCTATGGCGCTTTTGGGGGTGTGGACCAGGAAGAGGTAGTAGGTGCCTTCTGCTGTCTTATGCGCCTGCTCATAGCGCCTGATGAGCTTTCTCATCTCAGGGGTGTAGTTGGAGAGCATGCCGGTATTCCCGTCGTCCAGGGCGCCGTCTCCATCGGTGTCGTAGTCGGCGGTAAAGGCTTTCTCGTAAGTGACGGTCCAGTTGACTACGGCGGGGCCATAGGTGGCTTTCAGGGCTTTTAAGATGTCTGTCCCACGGCCGGGCTTCATGTAGCCGGCCCCGTTGACGGGCACTACCTTCAGGGTGAAGTGCTCGGGGGCGTAGCTTACCGTATTGAGTTTCCCACTGAGGCTCTCAGTGCTGTCTTCAGCATTGGTGCGTATGGCCTGCAGGTAGCCTTCTTCTTTATCGCCCTGGCCGGTGAGTAGCAGGGTGTAGTGCTCATCATCGGTCTTTTCGAGGATGGGTACGGGCTGGCCTGTTTCTGTGTAGAGCTTCAGGCCGGTGGTATCGCCCTGCAGAGTGACCCTGTCGGTCTGACCGGTGGCCAGGGCTTTCCAGGCGATGGGGTATTCGCTGTTTTCTCCGGCTTCGCCTGCCTCTACTGCCAGGCTTTCATAGTGCTCCGTGTAAGCTTCGTGCAATTGGGTATCGAAGCCGTAGCGCTGGCCTTCGTAGGCGGTGAAGTATACGGGCTGGCTGATGCGGTAGCCAGTGGCGAGTACAGGCGTGTCTGCCTCCGGCTCGAGGATGGGGCCTACACGGCCTTCCTCATCGATGACGATGGTGCGGCCCTGGCTGTCAGTCACGGCTACGCTCTGGCCGGGGGGCTGCTGGATCTCGAGGGTCTCCCCACTGGCGAGGGTGACCACGTAGGTGCGGGGGCCTTCTGTAATTTCTTCCTCTGCGTCCTCCTGGCCTTCCTGTTTCTTGATGGTGACGGCTTCAAGGTAGCCGGAGACGGTGATGGTGGTATCGGCCAGTTGTTGCCGGTCTTCCCAGAAATCTTCTATGCCTTCCCGCCACTCATCGAGGGGCTTGCTGAGGGCATGGACGAGCCCGTCGGTCATCCGGTAGTCGGTGTTGATGGCGATGCGGTCAAACTGTACGGGAAGGGTAAGGCCCATCCAGGGGACGTAGATGGTGCCTCTTCCGCTGAACACACCATCACCACCGCGGACCTCCTGCAGGCGCATGGTGAACTTGCCCACGGCGATCTGGTCACCGACCAGGGCATTGGGCAGGGGCTCCCGGTTGGTGATTTCGGGCAGGGGGCCTTCATCATCATAGCAGGCCTGCTCAGGCGGGGCCTGGGTGGTAAAGGCGGTGACCGGGCTCCATTGGCTGGCGATACCGTTGCGCACCACGCCGGCCTTTACTTCGTAGGGGGTGCCGGGAGCCAGATCCCGGGCGATGTAGACGGTGTCGGTGATATCAACGCTGCGCCAGGGCCAGTCGGGCTGGTGGGTGGGGCGGTACTGCAGCCGGTAGGTGGTAGCCTGGCGGCGGCGGTTGTCTCTGCTGTATCCGGCAAAGGAGAACCTGGCGTGGACGTGGCTGAGGGCCTCGGCAGTAAGGTCGCTTAGGGGAGGCAGGTCGGCCACGGGGGTGCCGGGCACGAAGGCGCATACCCGGCTGAAGCCCTGATTTTTGAAGGTCTCTTCGGGGGAACCGGTAAGCTGAGGGCCGCTTTCATTTACCTGCGCCCGCACGCGCCAGGCGTAAGTAAGGCCTTCCTGCAGGGGCGGTAGCTCGAGGCCGTAGGGGAGGCTGGTCTGGCGGATGACGGTCTGGTAGAGGGGTGGCAGGGTACGCATGGCTTCGTCGGCCTGCAGGCCGCCGCGCACTTCTACCAGGGTGAACTCATAGGCGATCCCGCTAAGGCCTGAGCCCCGGTGCATAGGGGTCCACTGGAAAAGCAAAGGCTGGCCGGGCTGCCAGGTGACCTGGCTGTGGCAGGCGGGTAGGTTGAGCAGGGGCGGATCGGCCAGGACGAGCCAGGCGGTGGCAGTAGCAGGAGCAGAAAGGGGGACGTCGGGCCGGCGGAAGTCGTAGGCTTGTACGGTTAAGCGGTAGAAGCCTTCGGGGAGCTGGCCGCCGCTTTGGAGGAAGCGACTGCGGTCGTAGCCGCTGAAGTCGAGGGCGTCGGCAGAGAGGCCACCAGCGAGCTCGGGGGCGGAGAGCAGGCGGGGCATGCCACCCTGCAGGGTGATGACATTGCCCTGGTAGCCCTGTCGGGTGCTGAGCCGTATGCCGGGGCCTTCGATGGTCCAGCGGAGCTGCACGGGGTAGCTGGGCTCGCTGAGGTCACGCAGCAGGAGCTGTACCTGCAGGCTGCCGGGCTGGCCGTAGTGGCTCAGGTAGACGCTGTTGGGCGGAAAGATTTGCAGGCTGGCCTGTACGGCGGACTGGGCAGCGGCTTGCCCAAATACCCCCAGCAGGCAGAGCATACACACCCATACCTTCACCCAAAGCCGTAGAAACGACCTCCCTTTCATCATAGCTCTCATGGTACTGTCACCGGATAATTTTGCACAAAAAAACAGTACGCAAATAGGAGACATCAGTACACTAATGCACGACAATATGAGTGGGTTACTTACCTGGATGGGGATGAGGAGGGAAAGGAACAGGAATAAATGAGGGGTGGTGGGAGATATTCCCTGCAGGGATCTATAAAGCGTTTGTACTTATTCAGAAGGCGGGGGGAGCGTGATAGTAATAAAGACGAGTGGGGTAGAGTAGGTTGCTGGCGGATTCTCCAGATGCGCGCACGCATATTCTCCCATAGGGATAGCTGCCTGTTGATAATGACTGGATATTGGTGTTATTTTGCGGTCATACGTATAATTATGGCAACAAAAAAGGGCCCGTAGGGCCCTCATCATAAGAAGTTGAATCAATTGTTATCCTACAAGGAAAGAAGAAATTGACATATAAACACTTTCTTCTGTTATTTCCTTTGGTTTCTCAATACGACGCTTATCTGAGAAATTGGGGTCGAATGGATCTCCACCACCAGAAATGGTCGCCATTTCTTTTAGGTTGAGTGTGGCAAAGGACTTCTTACTGAAACTGGTTTTTTTAACTGACATTATAACACAATTTGATCAATGAACGCCTACTCTTTAAAGGTTTTCAGCTTCCCCTCTATATCACGGTCTAATTTTAATCAATTTTTTCGACTATACCCTATGTTTAACAAGAAAACTAAAATATCTCTCACTAAAAGTGCATAATTCGAAGATACATTACAGGTTTTAATTGAATTATTCGGATGGTGGTATGTGATTATTTTTACACCGTAATGTCATTAAATTCTTTATTTAAACCATTGACTTACACGATATAACAGCCTATTAATTAGTGTGTTATCACGTATACTTACTTCTGTAGCCCACACTAAAAGCGAATAATCCACTATAAAAGGCGCGTTTTTAATAAAAAAGTTCACATTTGGGGTGGTAAAATTCATTAAACGTCTGCTCCAACTTAGTATGGCAGAATAATAATTGGATTTAAGGAATTACTAAAAATGATAAAATGAGAAAAAACTTACATAAGTATGTTCCTGTTAGTGTGTTAATTTGCTCACCTTACGTAAATCCCGGTCCTTGTTTATATGTCTAAGCGTTTAATACAATTAGTCTTTGTGTTGCTGGTAGTCCTGGCCATACTGATTTTCTTTCAGTATGATCTCAACCAGTATTTCTCTGAAGAGAACATTATTACAGTCAAGGAAAGGCTGCGTAGTTTTGGCTACTACACCCCCCTCATTATCATATTTTTATATATAGTCTTTAATGTCGCAGGCCTGCCAACGTTCTTTTTCACACTGCTTAGTGGCTACCTGTATGGCGTGGCTTACGGACTGCCTCTGGCCTGGCTGGGGATGACAATAGGCCTTTGTGCTTCATTTTTATGCAGCAGGTTCCTGTTCCGGGGAGACTTTATCAGCCGGTTTGGCGGGCTGGGAATGGTCAAAAAACTGGAGTTTTATGTGGAAAAATACCACATGTGGTCAGTATTGATTTTTCGTGTGATCTCTGTATTTCCCTACAATGTGATGAACTACGCCTACGGGCTTACATCTATCTCTTTCAGAGACTACGTCATAGGATCAGCCATAGGACTTATACCTGTTACAGCCATCATCGTTTGGTTAGGCCACCTGGCGGCATCAGGGCAGGAAGCGAGTATTACCACTGAACAGTGGGTCGGGTTTATGGCCGCAGTCCTGACATTTATTATCCTTGGGGTAATTTTGAAAAAGCGATTTAAGCAAATGGCATAAAAAAAGAGGCTGTAAATTAATACAGCCTCCTGAATCTATAAGTTAATGCCTTAGCCTTTAGCGCTTGAGTAGCGTTTGTTAACCTCTTCCCAGTTTACTACCATAAACCAGTGATTGATGTATTCAGGGCGCTTATTCTGATACTTCAGGTAATAAGCATGTTCCCATACATCAAGTCCGAGAATAGGAGTGCCTCTTTCATCAGCTACATCCATCAGGGGGTTGTCCTGGTTAGGAGTAGAGGTGATAAACAGTTCCCCTTTATCATCTACACAAAGCCAGGCCCAGCCAGACCCGAAGCGGGTAGCTGCCGCATTGGCAAACTCTTCTTTAAATTTATCGAACGTACCCCATTTAGCCTTAATAGCCTCTGCCACATCACCTGAAGGCTCATGGTTGCCACTTGCAGGGCTCATGATGCTCCAGAAAAGCGAGTGGTTGTAGTGGCCTCCGCCATTATTCCGTACCGCGCCACCATGCTTTCCCGCATTGCTGATGATTTCTTCGATAGATTTACCAGCAAGGTCAGTGCCTTCGATAGCATTATTAAGTTTGCTTACGTAGCCGGCGTGGTGTTTTCCATGGTGAATTTCCATGGTTTGTGCGTCAATATGAGGTTCAAGGCTATCTTTAGGATAGGGCAGGTCTGGAAGTTCAAATGCCATAGTAAAAAAAATTTATTTGGTTTGACAATTTAATGTGACGATCAAATATAGCTATTTTCTTAGCTGCCTGAAGAAATCGTCGATCAGGCTTTTACATTCATTGGCTAACACGCCATGATGAATTTCTGTCTTCGGATGAAGGACAGGATCATGTAATCTTTCGAAACCTCTCTGGATATCACTGGCCCCGTAAACCACTCGTTGGTATTGGGCCCAGTGACAGGCTCCGGCACACATAACACATGGCTCAAGGGTCACGTATAGCGTGCACTCTTTGAGGTAACGCGAGTTGAGTGCGTGTGAGGCAGACGTAGTCGCAATCATTTCAGCATGCGCCGTAGCGTCATTTAGCCTCTCTGTCTGGTTATACGCTTTAGCGATAATCTTGTTCCGGCAAACTACTACGGCTCCTACCGGAATTTCCCCTTCTTCATAAGCGTACCCCGCTTGCTTGAGGGCTTCGCGCATAAAATGCTCGTCTGTCAGCAATGTATTATCTGTTAAACTGATTTTGTATACAGGAGTTATTTCTTCTTGTCCCTGATTTTGACTTTCTCCATAGAGGCTTCCACCCTATCTCCCCATATTTCAGCCTGAGATTCCGGGGCAATAAAAAAGAACATGAGTACCTGGTAGTCCCGGATAGTGTACATCAGGTATTGATACTTCTTAAGTACTGATTGCTGAGTGAGGGTGTTTTCTTCAGGATTCAGGGTGCCTACAAACTCTAATATGATATAGTCCCTGCCGTCACGATTGACGATGGTGTCCTTCATAAAGGTTACATCATCATATAGATTCTGCAGGTTAGATTTATAGATGTCTTTAAGCAAATCGAGGTCGCCCGCGGCCCATGGGGTGGGGGCTGTGTTTACACCCAGGTCCGCCTGCCTGTCCTGTGATGTATACAGGATAAGAGGAGGGTGAGATGAAACGTACTTTTGCCTGAGGTCTTCGGCAGTAGCGGGATTCATGCTTTCGGGCATATACAGGGTTATACGTTGATCTTCGACCTCTACGGGGGTGAATTTCTGTGCAAACCCTGCCACACCTGTCAGGCAAAAAAGGTACGTAAGAGCAATTCGATATATCATTTTATTACTGTTGGCTATAGAACTCCTGGAAAAACAAAAATCCTGCCGGAGGCATTCCCGGTATTGTCTGCCTAATAAGAAAAACATTGCTACCTTTGAAAAGGTAAAATTATAAATTATTTCTAACCATGCTCAGAACGCACAATTGCGGAGAATTGAGGCTTGCCGATGCCGGTAAGGAAGTCACCCTGGCGGGGTGGGTACAGAGGGTTCGTGACCGAGGAGGAATACTGTGGGTGGACCTGCGAGACCGCTACGGAATCACTCAGTTAATCCTGGAAGAAGGTACGGCCGATCCGGCCCTTATTGATACGGTAAGAGGCCTGGGAAGAGAATTTGTGGTAAAAGCCACAGGCAAGGTGAAAGAGCGGGAGGCAAAAAATGATAAGCTTCCCACAGGAGATATAGAAATTGATACCACAGCGGTAGAGGTCTTAAATAAGGCGAAAGTTCCCCCTTTCCTTATAGAAGAGGAAACAGATGGCGGTGAAGATCTCCGTATGAAATACCGTTACCTGGATCTGCGCAGAGGTCCGGTAAGGCGAAATCTGGAGCTAAAGCATAAAATGGCTTTTGAAACCAGACAGTTTCTGAATGCACAGAGCTTTTTGGAAATAGAAACCCCTGTATTATTGAAATCCACTCCGGAGGGTGCCCGTGACTTTCTGGTGCCAAGCCGTATGAACCCGGGTGAGTTTTATGCACTGCCTCAAAGCCCTCAAACGTTCAAGCAATTGCTGATGGTGGCTGGGTATGACCGCTACTATCAGATTGTTAAGTGTTTTCGTGATGAGGATCTGAGGGCTGACCGCCAGCCTGAATTTACTCAGATTGACTGCGAAATGTCCTTCGTAGATAGGGAAGACGTACTGAATACTTTTGAAGGACTTGTACGGCACCTTTTCCGCACGGTTCTTGGCCAGGAAGTGGGAGAGTTCCCGCGTATGCCATACAGCGAGGCGATGTCAAAATATGGCATTGATAAGCCCGATATCCGGTTTGGGATGGAAATGTCCGAGCTTAACCGCGTGGCTCAAAATAAGGGCTTTAACGTATTTGATGAGGCTGAACTGGTAGTAGGAATTAATGCAGAAGGCTGTGCTGACTATACCAGAAAGCAGTTAGATGGGCTTACTAACTGGGTAAAGCGCCCTCAGATAGGGGCCAAAGGCTTGGTTTATGTAAAATGTAATGAGGATGGAAGCTATAAGTCTTCTGTGGATAAATTCTTTGGCCAGGAAGACCTGAAGCAATGGGCTGATGAACTTCACGCCAAGCCGGGTGACCTGCTGCTGGTACTGAGTGGTGAAAAAGACAAGACGCGCAAGCAAATGGGCGAGCTACGCCTGAAGATGGGTACAGAGCTCGGGCTGCGCGACCCTAAGGTATTCAAGCCGCTGTGGGTAGTGGATTTCCCTCTGCTGGAGTACGATGAGGAAAGTGGCCGTTACCACGCTATGCACCACCCCTTTACCTCACCCTATAAAGAAGACCTGGATAAGCTTACTGATGCCCCTGGAGAAGTACGGGCAAATGCTTACGACATGGTGCTAAATGGTGTGGAAGTAGGCGGCGGGTCTATTCGTATCCATGACCGTGCTATGCAACAGCTTATGTTCAAGCACCTGGGCTTTAGTGATGAAGAGGCTAAGGAGCAGTTTGGTTTCCTTATGGATGCTTTCGAATACGGAGCTCCGCCTCACGGGGGGATTGCCTTCGGCCTGGACAGGCTTTGTGCCGTATTCTCAGGGGTGGAGAGTATCAGGGATTTCATTCCTTTCCCTAAAAATACTTCCGGCCGTGACGTCATGCTGGATTCTCCTTCTAAGATAGAACCTGAGCAACTTACGGATCTTCATATCAAAGTAGACATCCGCAAAGAGGATAAATCATAAAATATACGTACCTGGCGTACAAACAGAAAAGGCTGCCGGAATTACCGGCAGCCTTTTTCATTTCCTAAAAAAAACAGCTAGCCAAAAAGCATACTGCTTTCTACTTCATTGATCATAGGGGTTGATTATAAGCTTTCCAGTATATTTCTTATGCTGGTGGCTTCTGCCAGCCTGTTATGTAATTCGTTAATATGGACCCGCTCCTGTTCAGTTGTGTCCCGGTGACGAATGGTTACCGTATCATCCTCCAGCGTATCATAGTCAACTGCGATACAGAACGGTGTACCTATCAGGTCCTGGCGTGTGTAGCGCTTCCCGATACTTTGCTGCTCCTCATAAATGATGTTGAAGTCATATTTGAGCTTATCAAATATTTCTCTGGCCTTATCAGGCAGGCCATCCTTTTTGGTCAGGGGAAGAATGGCTGCTTTTACTGGCGCAAGAGCCGGATGAAATTTGAGATAAGTACGCATTTTTTTCTTATCTCCTTCGCCTACTTCCTCTTCGGTGTAGGCATTACACAGGAGCATGAGGAAGGTCCGGTCTGCACCTATCGAAGTTTCTACCACATAAGGGGTGTAGTTCTTATTTATCTCGGGGTCGAAATACTGTATCTTCTTTCTGCTAACCTCCTGGTGGTTACCAAGGTCAAAGTCTGTACGGCTATGAATTCCTTCTACCTCTTTGAAACCAAAGGGAAATTCAAATTCTATATCCAGGGCTGCGTTGGCATAGTGAGCCAGCTTTTCGTGGTCATGCAGGCGTAGCTTTTCCTCAGGGATACCAAGGGCCTTGTGCCAGCGAAGCCGTGCATCCCGCCAGTGTTCGTACCATTTCATTTCTTCACCGGGGCGAACAAAGTACTGCATTTCCATTTGCTCAAACTCCCTCATACGGAAGATAAACTGCCGGGCCACGATCTCATTTCTAAAGGCTTTGCCAATCTGGGCAATACCGAAGGGTACTTTCATCCGGGCCGTTTTCTGCACATTCAGGAAGTTTACAAAAATACCCTGGGCTGTTTCCGGACGCAGGTAGATAGTGTCAGCGTCTTCTGCCACAGAGCCCACCTTTGTAGAGAACATGAGGTTAAACTGACGTACCTCTGTCCACTCAGCCGTACCGGATACGGGACACACGATATTTTCACGGACGATGAGTTCACGCACGCCTTCAAGGTCCTCGGCTTCAAGAAGCCTGGCAAGCTCCTCTACGAGGGCTTTCCCCTTTTCGGCCTCTCCGTTTTTCTCATATTCAGCGGCTTTGTCTTCCACAAGCACATCCGCGCGGTAACGCTTCTTACTATCCTTATTGTCGATCATAGGATCGTTGAAGCTATCAATATGGCCGGAGGCCTTCCAGGTATGGGGGTGCATAAATATGGCAGAGTCCAGCCCCACTACCTCCTGGTTAAGGCGAGTCATACTCTGCCACCAGAGGTCTTTCAGGTTTTTCTTGAGTTCTGCTCCGTAGGGGCCATAGTCATAGACGGCCTGTAGCCCGTCATATATCTCACTACTCTGGTATACGAAGCCATACTCTTTCGCATGGGATATTATATTTCGGAAAAGGACATTTTCCTGCTGTTCTTCTTGCTTTGCCATAATGGCGGCAAATATAAAGAAAAAGGGGCAGGCTGAACAGATTAATGTGGGTATCAAATGAAATTTGCCCGTTCTGCCAGGTATTAGTTGATAAATTCTTGAAAACCTTCCTCTGCCATATGTATTTTTCCTATATTTTTAAGAGATAGTGACCTTTTACCAGGCGGAGAATGAGCCAGCTATTTCATAGATCTCCTGAGCGCTATACCGTAAATAACATGACCCTTTGTAAGAAATGTACCGAAAGCTAGCTGTAGCCATTGCGTTTTCTCCAAGAGTACAGGCCCTGCTGGCAGAAGCCGCGAGGTTACGGGCCCTATTCGATGCTGATTTACTGCTTATTCACATCGGTGACAGGTCTGCGGATGAGGAAAAGCTATTGGAGTCGCTTTGGAAAAAGGCTCAGATTCCGGAAGACCGGCTACAGGTAATTTGGGAGCAGGGTGACCCGGCAAGAAAGATCCTGAGTATTTGCCAGAAGCAACAGGTAGACTTATTGGTAGCCGGTGCGCTCCGTAAAGAGAATTTTGTAAAATACTACCTGGGCTCCATCGCCCGCCGAATCCTTCGCCGGTCGGAATGCTCGGTACTAATGCTTATACAGCCCTCACAGAAGCCGAAAAACTTCCGTAGGGTAGTGATAAATGGTGAGGGAAGTCCATATAGCCGGGAGGCCATAAAGGTAGGCTGTGAGCTGGGAAAATTAGATAACTCCCGCCAGTTGCATATCATTCGGGCTATCAAGATGTATGGACTGGCGATGGCGATGGCGGCGGAGGCTTCTGAAGAAGAGTATAGCGAAACAAAAAAAGGAATGGTTCAGGACGAAATAAAGAAGGTAGATGAAATACTTAAGGGAATAGATACAGAAGACTTGAAAATAAATGTGAAGGTGACGGCAGGTAAGTCAGGGTATGAGTTGGCAAAGTTTGCTCTGAAGGCGGATGCTGACTTGCTTATTGCCGGGGCACCTGCCAACAGACTGGGGCTCATGGACCGCGTGTTTCCTCATGATCTCGAATATGTTTTTGCTGATATGCCATGCAACGTATTGATTATTAATAAACCAAGACGATAAATGGAGAAACTCACTCATAGCGAGGTTATTAACCTAATGTTGCAACTGGCCGTTATGCTGGCGGCCGGTCGTTTTCTGGCTGAAGTATCCAGAAAGCTTAAGCAACCTGCTGTGGTGGGTGAGATAATGGCCGGTATTCTGTTAGGTCCAACTTTGCTGGGCAGCGTTTTTCCGGAAACTTTTCAGGTGCTGTTTCCCATTACCGGTGCCTCTGCACAGGTACTTGATGGGTTTATTCAGGTAGCTGTTGTTCTCCTGCTATTTATCGCAGGCCTGGAGGTGGACCTGCAAATTGTGTGGCAGCAGGGTAAACAGGCCCTGTATACAAGCTTTTTTGCCCTGGTAATTCCTTTTATCATCGGCTTTGCGGTTACCTATGCCTTTCCTTCCTTCTTTTTACTGGATAACGAGAGTAACCGTATAGTCTTCAGCCTTTTCATCGGTACTACCATTGCCATTACGGCCCTCCCTGTTATTGCCCGTATACTCATGGATCTTGATGTCTTCAAGTCGAATATGGGCATGCTAATCATAGCCTCGGCTATGATAATAGACCTGTTGGGCTGGCTGATATTCTCGGTGATTTTGAGCCTTATGGGCGGTCCCGGACAGGAGAAAATGGGGCTCGGGCAAACGATCGGACTTACAGTAGGTTTCACTATTGGCATGCTTACACTTGGTAAGTGGCTTATTAATAGATCACTACCCTGGATTAATAGCCGGCTGGCCTGGCCTGGCGGCTTGTTAAGTTTGTCGCTTGCTTTGTGCTTTGTGGCGGCCGCATTCACTGAGTTTATCGGCATACATGCTATTTTTGGCGCATTTATCATAGGGGTTGCGCTAGGAGACTCAGAGCACCTTACAGAGCGGGCCAAGGAAATCGTACATCACTTCATCAATAACATTTTTGCGCCACTGTTCTTTGTGTCGCTTGGCTTACATGTCAATTTTGTCGAAAGCTTTAATTTGCCACTGATCCTGGTGTTTCTTGTTCTGGCATTTATAGGGAAGGTGAGCGGAGCCTTTACCGGAGCGCGTATAGGAGGCTTAGGTAAGCATCAGTCCTGGGCGGTAGGCTTTGGGATGAACACCCACGGGGCTCTTGAGGTTATCCTGGGAGCCATCGCTCTTAATGCGGGCCTAATCTCGGAAGAGATATTTGTAGCTATCCTCGTGATGGTGGTAGTCACCATTATTGTATCAGGGCCCCTTATGCGTTACAGCCTTAGACAGATAGACAATGAGCAACTCAAAAAAGCCTCAGAAACCGTATCGGTTATTCCCGAACCGGAAATTAAAAACACTTAAAAGCGGCCTCTCCGTTAAAGGCTTAATCGCTGCAGCCATTATGCTGCTCGTATTTAGCTGTAGTTCCGCCAACCCGGAGGGAAACAACACAGTGGCACCAGGTCACGGTCAGTTCACTCAGTTATTACGTGAGTATGTAGATGGGGAGGGGTTAGTGAACTATCAGGGCTTGTTGTCTGATAGCATCAGGCTTAATGACTACCTCCTGCAACTGGAATCCGCACCACCCTCTCCGGACTGGTCGCGGGAAGAAAAGCTGGCTTATTGGCTTAATGCGTATAATGCCTATACTCTGCAGTTGATACTTAGAAATTATCCTGTGAAGAGTATCAAGGACATCACTAAGGGGCCAAATATTCCCTATATCAACTCTCCCTGGGATATTAAATTCATTAGGATAGGTAGCGAAGAGCTAGACCTGAATAATATCGAACATGGGATCATCCGGAAGGAGTTTGATGAGCCACGCATTCATTTTGCATTGGTTTGTGCAGCCATGTCCTGCCCGCCTTTAAGAAGAGAAGCTTATACAGCAGATGAACTGGAGGAGCAACTGCAAGATCAGGCACAGGTATTTTTATCTAATGATAGCAAAAACAGGCTGGAAGGAGGGACCCTTTACATATCAAAGATTTTTGACTGGTACAAAAAGGACTTTAAGCCGGAGGGTGTCGCCGGATACATCCATCAGGTGATGCCTGAAGAGGCAGATGAAGATGCAGAGGTGGCGTATCTGGACTACAACTGGTCTTTGAATGAGCAGAAATAAAAACTGCCTGTTGCGGGCAGGCATACAGGCAGCTTGAATGTTTTTAAGAGAAGAATCAGCCCCCCTGATTCTTCGTTTCGTTAAATATGTGAGCATCCATCTGAGGATAAGGGATGCTTATGCCTTCACGATCAAATGCTTTCTTGATTCTTTCGATCATATCCAGGTATACTCCCCAGAAGTCTGCCTGTATCACACGGGCACGTACTTTGAAGTTGACCGAACTGTCAGCCAGCTCAGCTAATTTAATATAGGCATCATCTTTATTGAGTACGCGGGGATCGGTGAATATCACCTCGTAGATTATGCTACGGGCTTTATCGATGTCATCATCATAGCCAATGCCAAATACCCACTCTACCAGCCTTTCAGGTTCCGTAGAGTAGTTAATGATCTTATCATTGTACAGAGGTCCGTTAGGCAGGATGATAGTTTTGCCGTCATAGGACTTGAGTACAGTGTGAAAAATTTTGATTTCAGAAACTGAAGCAATGACTCCTTGTGCTTCTATGACATCCCCTACTTTAAAGGGTTTCATCAGTAGTATAAGTACCCCACCGGCAAAGTTTGAGAGACTACCCTGTAGGGCTAGTCCAATAGCCAGGGATGCGGCACCCAGAACAGCAATAAAGGAGGTGGTCTCGACCCCTACCATTTCAGCTATACTCAGAATGAGTACAATAACCAGAAGTGCATTCGCAATACCGCTTAGAAAAGGAATCAGAGAGGGATCTGCACTTCGCTTTTCGAGCTGAATTCTTAGAAGCCTTATTAATTTTTTGATGACGGCCAGGCCAACAATCAGCACAATGATGGCCAAAATCACCTTGGGAACATACAGCGCTGCTAGTTCGCTGATACGTTCCATCCAATCGTTTTCTTTAAAATCGAAATTCATCTCCGAAATAGTAAATAAGGTTATTGTGGATCCTGAAGGAGTTCAGGTTTAGATTCTCTTTAAGAACTAAATAACCGATTATTTCCAAATCCGCCAAATTTGGCTGCGAGCTATGGAGGTAGAAAAACGTAGGGACGATATAAAAATCTCTATTCCTTAATTTAATGAAAGCGCTGGTAGGCAGGCTAAAGCATTTTAGCCGGTTAGATTGTCCGGCCTTAATTGAGGGTTTTGATGTTTTTCATAGGGTCATTCAATAATGAATCCGGTTCTTGCAGTTCTTTTCCCCCTGTTTCAAACCGCCAGGTGCTGAACCTATATTCTTTTTCAAAAGCAGTTTTTTCCCCGGTAAAGCTTCCGAGGTTAAAGTCCTCTTTAGTTACCTTATCTGGAAGGCCGTCAAAAAACGCTATTTCCACATCCAGCAGCTCAAATTTATTTTTAGAGGCATACATAATTAACTCTTTCAGTGCCTCCAATACCTCTTCCTTACTGGTTTTATTCCTGTCCAGAACGTACAGTTTTACCATCAGGGGCTTTTGGGGAAGAGCAATGGCCGGGTTCTGAGCATATGCTTTTAGTAAATAATCTGGTGAACCAATCAATTGCTCCAGGCTCCGCGTGACCCTGAGGCTGGCCTGCTCCTGATGGTAGCTATCTCTGGTTACTTTGGGAGGATCCTGCCTGAAATCAAGGGTAAGCACTACCTGGACTTCTGCCTCATCGGTAGCCACGGCATAGACATCGTGAACATCGGGGCAGTCATTACCCTCGTTACACCGCCACTTTGATCGTATTATTCTAAACTCCTCTTCATGGGTGGATTGCAGGTACTCCCTCGCCGTTTGCCTGACTACGGCCTCTTCAGTGTGCTTATTCATAAAATTGCATGCTATGGGAAAAATAAAGAAAACACCCAGTATGCTTAACCTATTCATTTCCAAACCGCCTTCTTATCTCACGATCTTCTGTAAAGTCTACAGATCGTAATATACGATTTAACCCGCTATTGTAATTTCCACTGCCCAGCCGGCTGATGATAGCCCCGGGGTTGCTATGCGTAAACAAAATGTCTCTTATCATCTCCTGCCTGAATTCTGAGTTTAGTACCTGGTGACTCATTCGGGATGACATAAGCATTACAGCCTCTTCCACAGAAAGAGAAGGATAATAGCTGTTTTGCAGAAAAGACCTCATAGGAGTTCTAAGCCTGGGGTTTACCAGTGATATCTGCAATAACCTGTCAAACCCTACTGAGTTTACAAGTGACTTCACTTCCGTGCTGGTAGCAGTACTTATGAGTTTGTAGACTGCCATAGCAGTAGGGGCATTCTGGATGGCTCCACTACTACTTGTCACGCCCCTCATTAAGGTTAGCCTGTGTGAAAATGGTATGGATCGAAGGTTACTGTCGGACGCGTCATTTATAATGGAGGCATGGAAGCGGAAAAAGTTGCCCAGGCCTCTTCTGCCTGTTTCATGCCACGAAGTAGCAATAGGAGACTGATCAAATGATTCCATATCCTGATTAGTCATCACCGGAGATTTTTCTTCGTTATCAGCGGCAGTTCTCAGTACTTGAGTCCAATCCCACCCCTCCGGGGTAATGGTCTGTTGTTGTTCTGCAAACGCTTCACCGCTAAGTAAATAATCGCTATGACTCATCACTCCCCTGTCCGCATTGATCCTGGTAGGAGGCGTAAAATTACCCCCGCCTACCCACCGGTATTCTGATGGGTGGTGAAGGTGTGTCTGCCCCTGTAGCCTGCCACCACCAGCACGGTGTACAATGTCCCCCTCTGCAATGTGATTGACTACAGGCGCACCCGCGTTCATCCCATTTTGCTCAGAACTGACCCCGGGTGCCTGGTAAGTGTATACAGAAGATGCTGATCCGGGAAAAGCAAGGGCGGCTTGTTTTGCCAGAGAACCTCCAAGGCTATGACCAGTCATAACCACATGGCCTCCCGCCAGGTCAATCATGCTTTGAATGGCGCCATACTGGCAAATCAATGAGGTATAACCCACAGCATAGGGGTCCGTGTTAGATTTGGTCCAGTCTGCCATTTCCTGGGTACCTCTGAACACAAGTACCGGTGAAGGAGCCGGGGAGTTGCTATACTGATTGGGTAATAATAAGCCTGCAAAAAAGCCGGATTCCTCGTCTTTTACGACCATTGACCACCCGGTGGCCGTATTAGTTTTAAATCCCCAGTTAGCAAGTAGCACCTTTTGCTGATCTGTGAATTCGTCCATGTAGCCCAATCCATGCGCTAATAATTCATACTGAACATCAGCGACACTTATTTCGCGGTCTGTGCTAGGTACCGATTCGTTTTCCTGAAGCTGAAGGGGTGACCTCTGGTCCTGGTTTGCCAAAGCTCTGCTTGGTGCGTGATGTGAATGAGCCAGAGCCCGGGATTGCCCCTGCTGCCGGGAGCGCGTGGTAGAATTAAAATTCATAGGAGGAGTTCTTTTCCTAATAGCTTTTTCCTGGACTCAATATAATACGATGAAGGTTGTATACTGATGTAGTGTAAGTATTTTACTATGAATGTGAAAATCAAGCGGCTCCCAAATAATACATTTTATACTCACTGCCTGTTGTGTAATTATTCGGAAAGGTCCACTCTGTCTTTCTATTTTCAGATTACTGTTCTTTATTGTGAATTATGCGATCTACTTTCCCTCAAATTCAAAAGCCCACTTTGTTGGTCGATAAAAACAAGGCCCTGGCGAACCTTGAAAAGATGTCTATGAAAGCTGCAAAGGCAGGGCTTTCCTACCGTCCTCATTTTAAAACCCACCAATCAATAGCGGTGGGTGAATGGCATAGAGCTTACGACATTGATAAGATTGCCGTAAGCAGTGTGGATATGGCTGATTATTTTTCGGGGAGCTGGCAGGATATTCTCATAGCCTTTCCTGTAAATATCAGGGAAATAGAGAGGATCATTAGACTGGCCAAAAAGGTGACGCGGCTAGGACTTTTAGTGGAGTCGCCTTTTACTGTAAATTATCTATCGGAGCACCTGACCAATGAGGTAGACATATACATCAAGATAGATACCGGCTATCACAGAACCGGGATTGATTACACTCAGCAAGAAGACGTGGAGGCTACCCTCATGGCAATAGAGAGAGGGGATAAAGTACGTTTCGCCGGATTTCTGGTGCATGCAGGCCATACCTATGATGTAGAAGGAAAATCGAATGTAGAAGTAATCCACAGAGAAGCCCTCGATGCTCTGGGTAGTCTGGAGCAAAGATACCGAAGCCGTTTTCCTCACATGGTGATCTCATATGGTGATACGCCAAGTGCAAGCCTTATGGATAATTTTGCGCCGGCGGCTGAGCTTAGGCCTGGTAACCTCATCTATTATGATGTAATGCAGATGTACATAGGTGCCTGTACCTGGGATCAGATCGCTGTCTGCATGGCCTGCCCTATAGTTTCTCTTCACCCGGAACGCTCTGAAATAGTGGTATACGGCGGAGGAGTACATTTTTCAAAGGATGTGGTGGAAAGGAACGGCAAAAAAATATTTGGTCTGCCTGTAGAGTTGACCGAGTCGGGATGGTCTGCCCCACCGGAAGGTTCCTATGTGCGAAAGTTAAGTCAGGAACACGGCGTAGTAAAAGTACCTCAGAGTTGGGTGGAGACTTACCAGCCTGGCGATTTGCTTGGTGTTTTGCCTATACACTCTTGTCTGGCGGTGGATTGTATATCTGATTGCTACACCATGGTCGGGGACAGGCTGGACCTCTTTCAGCCCTGAAACAAAAAGGACAAGGCCGAAAAATCAGCCTTGTCCTATGTGGTAGTCCCGGCAGGAATCGAACCTGCATCTAAAGTTTAGGAAACTTCTATTCTATCCATTGAACTACGGGACCGGATAGCGGCCCAAAATTAGAAAATTATGGCTTTCAATCCAATTGCCAAAGCAGGGAAGCTACTTAGTAAACATCGTGCTTCAGGTAATTGGGGAAAATAGTGTAATGCTTTTGTGCAACCATCTCGCCTAATTTGGTTTTCAGCTCATCCATATTTTCTTTGTTTTGCGCAGATATGAAGACAACCTCCTCCTCACCACGAGCCATAAAAGTCTCTTTAAGGTGATCAATTGTAATTGGTTCTTCCTGCTCAAAAATATCCTCCATCTCTTGCCCGTTCACCTGATCTTCAGCGACTTCCGCATTTGCACGATACTGGTCTATTTTGTTAAATACCAGGAGGGTAGGCTTATCAGTGGCCCCGATATCAGAGAGGGTTTCTTTTACCACCTGCATATGTTCCTCAAAGTTAGGGTGGGATACGTCTATAACATGAAGGAGAATGTCAGCTTCGCGAATTTCTTCGAGGGTGGATTTAAAGGATTCGATGAGGTGAGTAGGTAGCTTACGGATAAACCCTACCGTGTCAGATAGCAGAAAAGGAATCTGATCTATCACCACCTTGCGCACAGTAGAATCAACAGTAGCAAATAGCTTATCCTCTGCTAGTACATCGGCCTTGGTCAGACGCCTCATCAGCGTTGATTTGCCTACGTTGGTATACCCTACAAGTGCTGCCCTTACTACGTTCGAGCGGTTCTTTCGCTGAATTTCACCTTGCTTTTCAATTTTCTCAAGCTTCTTCTTCAGTACATTTATCTGATTACGGATAATACGGCGGTCAGTTTCAATCTCCTTCTCACCCGCACCACCACGCGTGCCCGTACCACCGCGCTGGCGCTCCAGGTGAGTCCATAATCTTGTAAGTCTAGGCATTAGGTACTGGTACCTTGCCAGTTCTACCTGGGTTTTTGCCTGTGCGGTCTGAGCCCTTTTCAGGAATATATCCAGGATTAATAAACTTCGGTCATATATACGGACCTTAAGCGCTTTTTCAAGATTTCGAAGCTGAGAAGGGGTAAGGTCATCGTCAAAAATGACCATGCCTATATCCATTGCCTTCACGTACTCCATTATTTCCTCCAGCTTTCCTTTACCTACGAACGTACGTATGTCAGGCTTCTCCAGCTTTTGGGTATACATTTTTTTAGTCTCAGTACCCAGTGTTGTAGCTAAAAAAGCCAGTTCTTCAAGGTATTCATCTACCTGTTCCTGAGTTTGTTCCCGAGTTACGAGAGCCACCAGAACGGCAGTTTCAGGTATGCTGTTATCTCCGTTTACCGAAAGGGTATCTATCATGCAGTTTTAATTAGTCTACTCCTATAGTCATGCCTGAATACAACAAAATTAACAGAAGAAAATTTCCCATACTTAATATACAAGCCTAATCTGCAATGGATTTAGCAATCTATAGCCATGTAGTGTCTGATAAAAGTTGTAGCATTGCAGAAAAAATCAGTCAAAATGCATAGGTCAACTATGCTAACTAATTATTAAGAAAGAGGGTTAAGTATAAAAAAAGTAAAATTTTGTATAATTTTATTTCCAGAAAAACCTAATGGGTGGTTGAGTTAGTAAGTTAACTCGACTACAGATTGGTTTTATAAGGAATGGCCGGATGAAGATAGCAATTGTTCTCAATACCTCCTGGAATATTTACAACTTCAGGATGGGATTGGTTAAAGCACTTTTAAAGGAAGGACACGAGGTAGTAACGGTGGCCCCTGAAGATGAATTTTCCCCCCTATTGGTAGAGGCTGGTTGCCAATATGAGAAGGTAACAATGGATAGCCGTGGAGCTAGCCCTCTAAAAGACTTTGGCCTGTTACTTGAACTCAGAAGGATATACAAGAGAACAGCCCCTGATGTAGTTCTTCACTTTACCATTAAGCCTAACATTTACGGAACAGTTGCCGCAGCCACTTTAGGTATTCCGTCCATCAATAATGTCAGCGGCCTCGGGACCGTTTTTCTCAAAGATAATCTTGTTAATCGTATAGCCATTGGGCTTTACCGGGCTGTTTTTCGCCTGCCAAAACTGGTGTTTTTTCAAAATAAGCACGACCTGAATCTATTTCTGGAAAAGCGGCTTGTGAAAAAGCAGATAACCGGCTTGCTGCCAGGATCTGGGATTGCCCTTGATCACTTTATCCCCTCCAAGTTTGAGCTCCATAAGCCTTTTACCTTTCTAATGATCAGCCGGCTTATATATGATAAAGGCGTTCTTGAGTACGTGGAGGCAGCTAAGAAACTCAGGGCCAAAGGGTTAAAGGCAAGGTTTCAGTTGCTTGGTGCCAAAGACCCCAAGCATAAGCGGGGTATTTCAACTGAACAAATAGACCAATGGATAGCGGAAGGCGATATCGAATATCTGGGCACAAGTAAAGATGTTCGAGAGAATATCAATAAGTCCGACTGTGTTGTTCTGCCCAGTTACCGTGAAGGTACTCCCCGCACGCTGCTTGAAGCCGCGAGCCTTTGTAAGCCCATTGTCGCTACTGATGTGCCGGGATGCACCAACGTAGTGACAGATAACGTGAATGGCTTTCTGTGCAAAGCGAAAGATGCCCATGACCTTGCCAGTAAAATGGAAATGATGCTTAAGGCCGAAACAGAGCAAATCTCTGAAATGGGTGAAAACGGACGCAGAATTGTCGAAGAAAGATTCGACGAGAGAATCGTAATAGAAAAATACCTGGCAGCTGTGGAAAAGCAGGCCTTAGTGGCTGGTAACCTGGCTGTTTCAGAGTATTAAGGCTTTTTTACTGCTGGGAAACCTGTTTCATTAAAGCCGTAAAAGAATCCGTATATTTGCCCGTGCACATTTAACTGCTGATTTTGAACAAACGGATAATACGCATATCAGGGCTGCTTTTATTGGCATTTAACCTCCTGTCATGTAGCGCCTATAAGCAACACATAATGTTTCGTACGGCCGAGGATTTTCCTTCAGGAAAGGTAGGCATGGCTGTAGCCGAAGCTGAACGTACCTACCGCATAAGGCCTTATGACAGGCTCACAGTTGAAGTATTTACTAATAGCGGAGAGCGAATTATTGACCCTAATTTTGAACTGTACGAAACAGGTGAGAACGGTGAGCACCGGCTTCTTGAATATACGGTACAGGAGAATGGCATGGTGCGGTTGCCGGTTGTGGGCGAACTCGAGGTTGGGGGCTACACTCTCTTCCAGGCTGATAGTCTGCTTAAGGTAGCATACAGCGAATATTTTGTTGAACCCTTCGTCATTTCTAATTACGTAAATAAGCGTGTTATTGTATTAGGCGGATCTGGAGGGCAGGTCATTCCGGTGGTGAACCAAAATACCAGTGTCATAGAGGTGCTGGCTATGGCCGGAGGGATACCGATGTATAATAAAGCACATAATATACGGTTGATCAGAGGTGACCTGGATGATCCGATTGTGCAGGTTATCGATTTATCCACCATCGAGGGAATGAAATCTGCCTCTCTTAGTGTTATGCCTGGAGATATAATTTACGTAGAGCAAATGGCTCGTCCTGGTGAATCTATTCGCGACGTGGCTCCACTGCTATCAATAATTACCAGTGTACTCAGCCTCACGGTTGTGCTTTTGCGAAACAACTAGTACCTGACTTTGGAAGAGAATAAATACGACATAGGTGTAAGGAGCGTAGCCAATGAGGATTCCGAGAGCCTGATTGAGAAAATCGATTTCGGAAAACTGTTGCTGGTAATTAGGAAAAGTCTGCCATGGATTATTCTGATAGTGACCATTACTACACTTTCAGCTTACTTAACTGTAAGGTATACGAAGCCCTTGTATGAATCCAGCTCTGACCTGAAGCTTAACATTAAAAGTGAGGCCAGCATTTTGGGTCTGAATAATCTCGATGAGGTAGAGGAAAATAAAATCACCAACATCAGCGGTGAAATAGAGCTCATCAGATCAAGACTGTTTTTTAAGAAAATAATTGATGAGCTGAACCTTGAAACAACCTACCATGCCTATGGTAATTTCTTAAATGATGAGAGGTACAAAAACAGTCCCTTTACAGTGGTATATGAGCTTACCGACCGCTCGTATTACGATAAGCCTTTTGACGTAGAGCTTTTAAGGCCTAATACCTTTCGGTTCAGTTATACGCATAATGGGCAAAAGTACAGCAGCATACATAGCTTCGGAGAGGAGATTACCGGCGAGGGCTTCAGTATAAAAATATATGGGACCGAGCACTATTCTCCATCATTACCCGACCGTGAATATTACTTTGTAATAAACAGTGAGCCGTCCCTGATTAACTACCTTGATAATGGCCTGGAGGTAGTTCCCTACAATATTAAGGCTAACACCATTCGTATTAGCTTTCGAGACCATAACCCCTTTAAGGCAAAGGATCTTGTAAATGCTATAGATACCCTGTACCTGCTTTACACCCGTGAAGAAAAAAACAAAGCCAATAAGCAGAAGATAGACTTCCTTAATGAGCAATTAAGTCTTACGGAAGAAAAGCTAGGTCAGTACGAAGACTATTTTGAGAACTTCACTATCGAGTACAAAACTACTGATCTAAAAGGAGATATCGGCCGGGTCATTGGTATGATGGAGCAACTGGACAGCATGCGGTTCTCATATCAAAAGAGACTTCGGTTTATAAACCAGGTGTACGACGAGATATCTGTAGATGACGCAGCTGTTAATGAATTATTGGCGGATAATGACTATCTGCCACAAGACCTTACCACGCTGGTTCAGGAGTTCAGCGAACTGGTTCAGGAAAAAGAGCTATTACTAACCAGCTACAACCCAAATACATTTACCGTTAAAAAGAAAAACCAGGAGTTGGAGCTACTCAAGTCTTCCATACTGGACAGGCTCAATAGTATCCGGGAGAACATCTTTACTCGTCTTGGCGAAGTAAATAACCGTCGCCTTGAAATGGAAGATGACTTTACGACATTACCCGGCAAAAGCATGGAGTACACAAAGATTAAGCGCAAGTATGATCTTGATGAAGAGCGGTACCTCATGCTTATGGAAAAAAAGGCTGAGTTTCAGATTGCTGAAGCAGGCACCACCACCGATTTTGTCATTCTTTCGAGCGCCTCAGTTGCACCTTCTCCTATTTACCCTCAAAAGGGCCTTGTCATGGGTGCAGGACTTGTAGCCGGCTTCATATTTAGCCTCCTCTTCGTTGGGGGTAGGTATGCCTTACACAATAAGATCAGCAGCCAGTCCGAGCTGGAGGCAGTGACTTCCATTCCCGTACTCGGTACTGTGCCTGTATATCACCTGGATAATATCTCAGAAACCCGGATGATTGTTGATAAGCATCCCAAGTCCGGAGTGAGCGAAGCCTTAAGGGCTATTCGTACTAATCTTGAGTTCCTTACAGCCAAAAAGAAAACGAAAGTAATATCAGTTACCTCTACCATAAGTGGCGAGGGAAAGACTTTTGTGGCCTCTAATCTGGGAGGTATTATCGCTATGTCCGGCTCAAAAGTGCTTATTATGGACCTGGACATGCGAAGGCCAAAAGTTCATAAGGCCTTCGAAAAAACTAATGGAAGCAAAGGTGTAAGTACCCTGCTTATCGGAAGAAGTACATTGGAGGAATGTATCCAGCGTACATCGCTGGAAAACCTCGATATAATTAGCGCAGGCCCCAACCCTCCCAATCCTTCAGAGCTAATTATGAGTACTGAGATGGAAGAGGTGCTAGAGCATGCCAAACAACTGTATGATGTAGTCATACTCGATACGCCACCAGTAGGATTAGTTACTGATGGGATGCTGGCTATGAAAAAAGCTGATTTGCCATTGTACATCGTACGGGCAGAGTATTCTAAAAAAGCTTTTCTTAAATCCGTCAATCGTTTGGTAAAGGTAAACAGGCTCAATAAATTGTGCCTGATACTAAATGCTACCAGCTCCTATGCCGAATATGGTTATGGCTATGGCTACGGGTACGGAATGGGATATTACGAAGAGCCAGACCAGGTAGAGAAGAAATCCTTTTTTAAGAAAATTTTTAGCAGAAACTAGGTGCTGAAAAAGCTTTTTGGAATGAAATCTACCCCGAAGAGAAAAACTGTTCCCTTTCGGGTTGATATCCACTCGCATTTTATTCCCGGTATAGATGATGGCTCTGAGACCATGGAGCAGACTATTCATATGCTCAGGCGTATGGAAGAATTTGGCTACCAAAAGGTCATTACCACGCCTCATATTATCCACGATACCTATCGTAATACCCCCGAAATTATTTTAGAGGGTGTGAGAAAAGTACAGGAAGCGGTGAAAAAAGAGAGTATCCCTATTAGGATTGAAGCTGCGGCTGAGTATTACCTTGATGAGTTTTTCATGGAAAAACTTGCGAACAAAAGTGAAAAGATACTAAGCTTTGGTGATGATTATGTGCTCATTGAAACGTCATTTATTAATGAGCCTGTATTTCTGGAGCATGCCATATTCGAGTTGCAGTCGCAAGGGTACAAGCCTGTATTGGCCCACCCTGAGAGGTACCTGTATTTTCATAATAAGAAAGAAGAGCTGAGCCGCCTAAAAGAGCGAGGGTTGTTGTTGCAGGTAAACCTTAATTCTTTAAATGGATATTACGCCAAACCTGCCTCGAACATCGCTGCGTGGATTATTGAAAACAAAATGGCTAACTTCCTGGGTAGTGACTGTCACCATGACAGGCACCTTGACAATATCGGGAAGGTCATCAACTCTAAATTATTTGATAAAGCATTAGATAACCCCCTTTTGAACACAGAACTAATTTAATCCGTATGCACATGAATGCTTTCTATGGCATTCTGCGTTAGAAAGGAAAGCCTGTTGCCTTTTACTCACAGGTACAAAATATCTTACAGCCGGGATAAATCTATCCGTGAAATTGTTAAATTGAGCATAACGGATGCCGGCTGATATAAATAAAAGTTGGATGGGAGATAGTTTTAAACGACGCGAAGAGGGAAAAGAATTGATTAATCAATTCGAGGAAAACCTGAGAAATAAAAGCTATTGCTTTTTTGATATTGAAGCGTATGAAGAAATTATAGATCACTACCTCGAAAGAGGAAACTTTAAAAAGGCCCTTAAAGCCTGTGATATTGCCCTTGAGCAATACCCCTTCTCTACTGAACTCAGACTTGAAAAAGCCCAGATACTTACTAATATGCAGCGGTTCGATGAATCGCTGGAACTACTGGAAGAGGCAGGAAATTTACAGCCCAATGATCCTGACGTGCTTTTCTATTCCGGCTCAGTGTATTCCCTAATGGGAAAATATGATGATGCTATAGAAATGTTCAATCGCGCCATTCATGTATGTGAAGATCGCGATGAAGTTTATTACCACATGGGCCTTGCCTATCAGGGCATGGGTAAGTATGGAGAGGCGATTGATTGCTACAGAGAGTCTATTGAAATAAACCTTAATCATGAAAACGCTCTTTACGAGCTGGCATATTGCCTCGATATGATTGGGGAGCTTGAAAGTAGTATCACCTTTTACAAGAAATTTATTGATGCTGATCCTTACTCCAGCAGTGCCTGGTATAATCTGGGCATCATTTATAATAAGCTGGAGAAGTTTGAAGAGGCTATTCAGGCCTATGATTATGCCACAGTAATAGACGACGAGTTTGCTTCCGCATGGTTTAATATGGGTAACTCCTTTATGAACCTTGACAAGTATGCAGACGCACTGAGGTGCTATGAGAAGACACTTGATGCAGAAGGAGCAAGTGCAGAAATATACAATTACATCGGTTCAGCTCATGAGAAGCTGGACAACTATGGGAAAGCTATCACTTTCTATAAAAAAGCTGTAAAGCTGGATCAGCTTTATGATCAGGCCTACTTTGGTCTTGGTTGCTGCCTCATCAGGCAGGATCGTGCATATGAGGGTATACATTTTTTAAATAAGGCCCTTAAGCTGGATGCAGAGAACTTTGAATACTGGCTCGCCGTAGCCGATGCTGAATACCAGGTGGGTAATGTAGTAAGCAGCCTTGAAGCTTACTACGAGGCCAGCCTTCTCAATCCGGAACATGCGGCTATGTGGCTGGACTGGTCACTTATACTATACGATCAGGGTAACTATGATGAAGCCATTGACATAGTTATGAATGGTATAGAAGAGCTTCCTGAAGAAGCTGAACTATACTATCGGGTCACTGCCTACCTGATTGCTAATGGTAAATACAAAGAAGCATTCAATTTTCTTGAAAATGCCTTAATTTTGAACTTCGACATGCATACGCTACTTTTGGAGTTTTTCCCTAAGCTGGAAACACAGAAAGCGTTGTTCAAGGTTATTGAGCAGTTCAGAAAAGAAAAACCCTGATGAATTATACCCTTAAGAGTGTGCCCGAGCGCACCGTTAAGCCCAGACAAACCGGGTTCACGATGGCTATGGACAAAGGTCTGAGCCTACGCCAGGTGGAAGATTTTATTTCCGTATGTGGTGACTATGTGGATATTGTTAAACTCGGCTGGGCCACTTCGTACGTTACACCTAACCTTAAGGAAAAAATAGACCTCTATAAAGCTGCGGGGATACCTACCTATCTTGGGGGTACTCTGTTTGAAGCTTTTGCGATTAGAGGACAGTTCGATGACTACCGGCGAGTGCTCGACAAGTATGACCTATCTTTCGCAGAGGTTAGTGATGGGTCTATAGAACTTGATCATGATATCAAGTGTGAATATATCCGGAAGCTATCTGAACAGGTGACCGTATTATCAGAAGTAGGCAGTAAAGATGCTGAAAAAATTATACCTCCCTATAAATGGATTGCCCTGATGCAGGCTGAGTTAGATGCCGGGGCGTGGAAAGTAATCGGTGAGGCTCGTGAAGGGGGTAATGTCGGTCTGTTCCGCTCTAGTGGAGAGGTAAGAAGCGGTCTTGTGGAAGAGATCCTCACCAAGATCCCTTTTGAGAAGATAATATGGGAGGCTCCACAAAAAGCCCAGCAGGTCTGGTTTATTAAACTACTAGGTGCTAACGTGAATCTTGGTAATATTGCCCCGCACGAAGTCATTCCTCTGGAAACTATCAGACTTGGGTTGAGGGGTGATACTTTCAATCACTTTCTAGACATAGAAAAAGCAGGCGGCACGATTTAATATACCTCCAGCATGAGAAGAGTAAAGGATTACGTCCTTTTGTTTTTTAAAGGCGTAGCCATGGGCGGGGCTGATGCAGTTCCCGGCGTATCCGGGGGTACTATTGCCTTTATCACAGGTATCTATGAAGAGCTGCTGGATAGTATTGGCGAGGTGGATGTCTCTGCCCTTAAACTCCTCTTTAAAGGAAGGTTTGTAGATTTCTGGAATAAGATAAACGGAAGTTTTCTCATTGTCCTTTTATCCGGAATACTATTTAGCCTGCTATCACTGGCTAAGGTTATTACTTTTTTACTTGAGACATACCCAATACAGTTGTGGTCCTTTTTCTTCGGGCTTATTATTATTTCATCCATATATGTAGCCCGAAGCATTAAACGCTGGTACCTCGGGGTGTTTATCGCAGGTGCCATAGGTATAGCTATTGCCTATTACATCACGATCATCTCTCCGGCTGAGACCCCTACCGAACCATGGTTTATCTTCCTATCAGGGGCATTAGCTATTTGCGCTATGATCCTGCCTGGCATTAGCGGCTCCTTTATCTTACTGATTCTAGGTAAGTATCAGTATATTTTTGACGCCCTGTCCAATTTCAAATTAAGCACTTTGGTGCTTTTTGGAAGTGGATGTGTTACCGGGTTACTCGTTTTTTCACGGGTCATAGGTTGGCTTCTGGACCGGTATGAAAATATTGCTATCGCCCTTCTGTCAGGTTTTATGGTTGGTTCATTGAATAAAATCTGGCCATGGAAGTCGGTTGTAAAGTACTATACCGATCGTCATGGGGAGGTACAGCCCCTGATCACTGAAAATGTACTTCCTAACCAATATGCTGAAGTAACAGGGTCCGACCCTATGCTTTTCCAGGCCATACTCTTTATGGCGTTGGGGATACTTCTTGTACTGCTGATTGAAATTGCAGCTAATTTTCTGAAGAAAAACAGCTAACCTATGTCTGCCTCTGATAAGCTTATAGGGCTCGTTGGGTTCCCTTTAGGCCACTCTTTTAGTAACCGTTATTTTACAGAGAAATTTCAGAAGGAAGGTATTGAGGGGTTTTCCCACCGGAATTTTGAAATTCAATCTGTCAATGATCTGAGCAAATTATTAAGTCAAGAGCCCCGGCTAATAGGCCTTAATGTAACTATCCCACTCAAGCAAGCCATAATACCTCTCTTACATGAACTGGATAGTACTGCCGAAGAAATAGGAGCTGTTAATACAATCCGAATAAGGGGGGGTAGGCTAAAAGGCTTCAATACTGACTATTATGGCTTTCAGGAAAGCTTAAAGCAATGGCTAGGTGATAAGATCACCTGCCTGAATAAAGCATTAATCTTGGGTACAGGTGGCGCCTCCAGGGCTATAAAGGTAGCTTTGGAGGATTTGGACATTGTGCCGCAGTATGTAAGTCGCCATCCGCAAGAGAACGAAATGAGCTATAACAGCTTAAAGGCAAGTCCCGACTTGCTTCACGAGTACCCGCTTATTATAAACTGTACTCCTCTGGGTACTTTTCCAGACATTGAGCAAAAGCCTGACATTCCATATGGCTCTGTAAGCTCAAATCACTGGCTTTATGACCTGGTTTATAATCCTGCTGAAACGGCTTTTCTAAATGCAGGAAGGAAACAAGGAGCGCAAATAAAAAACGGCCTGCAGATGTTACATCTACAGGCCGATAAGTCATGGGAAATCTGGAATGGTACTATTTAAACCATTACAGCAGCTTTCTGCTCAGTATACTTTTTGCTTGATTTCTTGAATTTCTCAATCTGACGAAGGTTCAGATTAATTATATGCGTAAGCATAGTGGGAGCGTATCCGCCACTACCTTTAGACCTTTGAGCCTTTGGCGTTTTGTGATAAGCATTTTCAGCCACCTTTTTGTGAGGCATCCTGAAGCTTTTGAGCTGAGTGCACAGGAACTCCATCGCCTTGATGTTTTCCCTTACGACGGGGTTGCTCTGATCGCTATTTTCCAGGAAGAGACTAAAACGGGTTAGCAGACTTGGCTTATTATTGTAAGCATTGTATACCTGCCTCATTTTGGGTAAAACGTAAGGGTGATACGTTTCCTTAAATCCAAGATACTCCTCATTTGTACAGTCAGAGCTCCAAAGGATGTGGTCAAACACAAATACGGGCATTTCTACAGCGCCAGGGCCAAGGTAAGTCTTACCATCTAGCTGAATAGGATCAAAATAGAAACGGAGGCTTCCTGCAAATACCTCAGGAGCTACATGCCTTTTCGCATGAACGACTCCTTTAACCATTGCCTGGAAATTTTCAGCAGTCTCGCGGCAAAGGGGAGCAAATTCAGGGTCTTCAAATGACATGTGGTAAAGCTTGTCAAGCAGAAGAATCGCTTTAACCAAAGGGTTCATGCTCATTTGAACACTATAAATCAGGTTCATTTCGTCAGCCGTACCAGTATAGGTCCGAAGGCGGCTGCCTTGTGGGTTCCATACGGAGTAGCTAATGAGTGTATCTCTTGGAGGGAGATCCAGTGTTTTGGACAACACCATCATAGTGTCAGCCAGATTGGGAACATGTGTTTCAGGTTCCTCGCCGTGTCTTTTTATAGAACCGAAGAGTATACCCAGATCACGCATGGCTGCTGCAGCTTCGTGATATGTGTATTTTTCTGCAGTTTCAGGAGTGGGAAGAGCATCCTTAAGGATGTTAATTAGCCCTTCAACATTTCCTTCGTTATTAAAAACAGGTATTTTTTTAATCCATTCGTCAGCTCCGAGTACGTCTGTTTGGCCGATGATCTGTTCGTCCTGATGAATGGTATCTAAAAAGGATTTCGTGTCGGGAAATGCCTTTTCCAGATTGGTGGGTGTCATCTTAGTTTTTTTTAGGTGTTATTAAAGTGTTTTTGTTATTGGTTAAGTTAGGTCTTCGGTTAGTTTATTAGTATGTAAGCAGAATTAGTTTATAAGCCAGTCCATGCATTGCTGCATAGAGTGTTTGGTGCGTATTTCCAGGTTGCCCCTGCCTATATTTAGGTTTACGTGGTCTACGCTATCTCTGGCGAAGATGTCTGCGGATGCAAAAATGGCAATTTTCTGCAATCCAAGCTTTTCCGCCTCCGGGTACCACGTATCAATGATGTAATTTTGTACATCACGGGACAATACTTTTAGTTGTGACTGATTGCTAAGGTGCTTTTTTATGCGGCTTTTTCTGATAAAATCATTTAAAGCCATGCATCCTAATCTGATGTCTTCCTGCTTGAGGTAGCCCATCCAATTAGCCACAATTATATTATGATCTTCTTCGTAAAGAATTTCAACAAATGACTCTTTAAATACTTGAACTAATGGCCGCATTCGCTAGAAATCATCTCGTAATCATTGCTAAGATATGACAAAATTTATTTTTACTTAAACAATACCTGTTGCTACGATCCTTTTGATCCGCAATATTTAGATGATAATGTCCTCTAATCTGCCGTTTTCCAGCCTTAATGAGGGTAACCAAAGATTGAACAGGTAATATCTATCGACAAAAGTCCAAAATGCTTAGACAGGGATAATTTAATTATTTTATCCCCAATGTAAGTTTTGGTATGAAAAAAAACAATTTTTGCTATATCCTAAAGGAACATTCCAGGATATTTTACGTTAGTTGATTCCGCTAAATGCCCACCATACCATGATATTACAATAATGGATTTTATTCTAAATTCTGAATATGAACCCACTGGGGACCAACCTGAGGCAATACGTCAGCTTGTCCAGGGACTGGATGACGGTGAAGAGTCGCAGGTACTTTTAGGGGTAACCGGGTCGGGTAAAACCTTTACAGTGGCTAATGTAATAGCTGAGACAAAAAGACCAACTTTGGTGCTCAGCCATAATAAAACACTGGCTGCACAGCTTTATGGCGAACTAAAGCAGTTTTTCCCTGAAAACGCGGTAGAATATTTCATTTCGTACTACGATTACTACCAGCCTGAAGCTTACATATCCAGTACTAATCTTTATATAGAGAAGGACCTTAGCATCAATGAAGAAATAGAGAAATTACGCTTAAGTGCTACTTCTTCGTTATTAACTGGTCGGCGTGATATTGTGGTAGTTGCCTCAGTGTCATGTATTTATGGTATAGGTAACCCCGAGGAGTTCGGGAAGAATGTAATTAAACTTCAGGAAGGTGACAGGCTTCCCAGAAATCAATTTTTATTTGCCCTTGTAGATATTCTCTACAGCCGGACGGAAGCAGAGTTTAAACGAGGAACATTCCGAGTTAAGGGGGATACAGTAGATGTTTTCCTGGCCTATGCAGACTTTGCTTATCGGTTTATCTTTTGGGGTGACGAGATAGAAGCTATCCAACGGGTAGATCCTCAAACGGGCAAGAAGATTTCTGATGAACGGATGGTGACCATCTATCCCGCTAACCTCTTTGTTACAGGACGCGATGTTATGCAGGTAGCCATCAAAGAAATTCAGGACGACTTGGTTTCCCAAGTTACTTCCTTTGAAACTGAGCAAAGATACCTTGAAGCAAAGAGGCTCAAGGAGCGTACTGAATTTGATTTGGAAATGATCCGTGAGTTGGGGTATTGTTCGGGCGTGGAAAACTACTCCCGATATTTTGACCGGCGGCGGCCTGGGCAGCGGCCTTTCTGCCTGCTTGATTATTTTCCTGATGATTACCTTCTGGTGATAGATGAAAGTCATGTGACTGTGCCTCAGGTCAGGGCTATGTGGGGTGGTGATCGTGCCCGAAAAACGAGCCTTGTGGATTTTGGCTTTAGGCTTCCCAGTGCATTAGATAACCGCCCGCTAACTTTTAACGAATTTGAGGATATGATCAACCAGATCATATTTGTCAGTGCCACACCTGCGGAATATGAGCTCAGGAGGTCGGAGGGGGTGGTAGTAGAACAAATCATTCGTCCCACAGGCCTCCTTGATCCAGAGATAGATGTGCGCCCCTGCCTTAATCAGATTGACGATTTGCTGGAGGAAATTGACGAACGGATTAAAAAGGAAGAGCGTGTACTGGTTACTACGCTTACCAAGAGAATGGCTGAAGAGCTTAATAAATTTCTTGAGAGAGCAGGTGTCAAAGCGCGATATATTCACTCTGAGGTAGACTCCCTGGAGCGGGTAGAGATACTGCGACAGCTTCGTTTGGGTGAGTTTGATGTACTTGTAGGCGTAAACCTGCTGCGGGAGGGACTCGACCTGCCGGAGGTGTCACTGGTGGCTATTTTGGATGCGGACAAGGAAGGGTTTCTCAGAAATGAGCGAAGCCTGGTACAAACCATAGGTCGAGCCGCCCGAAATGAAAATGGCAAAGTAATTATGTATGCCGACACCATTACGGACAGCATGCAGCTTGCTATAGATGAGACTAACCGGCGCAGGGCTATCCAGGAAGCCTACAATAAGGAACATGGGATTACGCCTAAAACAGTCCGCAAATCACGAGAGGCTATTCTTTCTCAAACCAGTGTGGCAGATAGTAGTAGTAAAAAGAAGAAATACTATGCAGGCCAGGAAACTATGTCAGTAGCTGCTGACCCTATAGTAGGCTATATGGGTAAATCTGAGTTGGAGAAGACCATTAAGCAAACTCAGAAAAACATGGAAAAGGCTGCCAGAGATCTCGATTTTATAGAAGCTGCCCGCTTGCGTGACGAACTTGCGGAGTTGAAAAAACTCCTGGAAGAAAAGTCGTAGGAGGTATCAATCCGGCTTCAAAGCTGGTAAAATAACTTAGCCAGCCTGGTAAAGTGTGCTTTTAGTTCCTGTGAGTAAAAAGCCCTCAGCCTGCTTCGCATCCTTAAAAAAGGCTATTTCTGTGTGATCAGTCATTTTTTCATTCATTTGCTTATTAAGCATGGTGAAAAAATGCTCTGTAAAGGCATCACTGCTGGTGATTACAGATACTTTACAGTCTTTATAGACCTCGTGCTGACGTAAGCGTCTACAGCATCTCTTTGTCCAGTCCAGTAATTCCATTACTACCTCAGTGGTGATGGCATGTGAGAACTTAGTCTTGTCAAATAGCCAATTATTGGTTTTATGGTTTAACGCCAGGTTAATAGCCAGGTCGAGCGAGTCCCGGTAGGCATATATCGAACTAAATTCTTTAAAGATGAATACCACGGCATTTTTGACATTGTCATAGTATGCCGTTCCCATATTAGAAATAATAGATTGCATAGTGATTTCCTTAAAAAATTAAAAACGGTCAGAAAAAATACAACCCTTTATGGTTGCCCTGTACAAGAGCCGCAAAATACAATCGTTTTAAATAATATAAAGTTTCAATAAGTTTTAGATTGTATAAAATAATACCCTTCCATTTTCAGGGGATTATAAAGGTAATAATATAAGCAACTGTAAACAACAGTGTTGGGGTTCAATTGGAAATTCCCGCAAAAAATGATCACTTTATCGCAAACAACAAGATAATATTGTATTATTTTGTGTTTTTGGATATTAGAGTAACTCATTGGCCAGGTTTGCCAAATCTGATCGCTCCCCTTTTTCTAAGGTAACATGCGCATAGAGGGGATGGTCTTTGACCCTGTCAATTAAATAAGAGAGTCCATTGCTTTGTGAATCCAGGTAGGGTGTATCAATCTGATAGATATCACCGGTAAAGATAATCTTACAATTATCACCTGCTCGGGTAATAATGGTTTTAACTTCGTGTGGAGTCAGGTTTTGGGCTTCGTCTACGATAAAAAAAATGTTACTCAGGCTCCTTCCACGGATATAGGCCAGTGGCTGGATAACCAGCTTTTCCTTATTCACCATATCGGTAATCTTCTGGAAGTCCTTATCCGTTTCTTTGAATTGGTTCTGAATAAACTTAAGGTTATCCCAGAGAGGCTCCATATAAGGATTGAGTTTACTCTTGATGTCTCCGGGCAGGTAGCCTATGTCTTTATTACTTAATGGCACTATGGGTCGGGCAAGAAAGATTTGCTTAAAGTCACTGCGCTGCTCAAGTGCACTGGCCAGAGCGAGAAGGGTCTTTCCTGTTCCTGCTACTCCCTGTATGGTTACCAGCCTGATATTTTCCTGCAATAGTGCATGTATAGCGAATGTTTGCTCGGCGTTTTTGGGTTTAATACCATACACACTCCTTTTTTCCACCCGCTCCAGGTCACCCATCGTGCTATTGTAGTAGGCCAATACTGAATTAGTGTCGCTCTTCAGTATGTAGTAATTATTATGGCCGGGCTTTTTCCTTCCAAAAACTGGTTTTACGTCAAACCTCCCTTCCTTATGAAGAGCGTTGATTATTTGCGTGTCCAGGTTTTCCATAACCACCTTACCGCTATGCAAGGTGTTGACATTTTTGATCTTGCCTGTTTCATAGTCTTCAGCATGGATATCCACCGATTTAGCCTTGAGCCTCAGGTTTATGTCCTTAGTGACCAGTACTACTTTTTTACGTTTTCCGGCTGCAAGTTCTGCCTGTTCCTTTTGTAAGAGGATGGCTGCGCCCAGAATCCGGTGATCTGGTATGTCTTCCTGAAATGCCCCCGCTTCCGGAAATCCCATCACTACCCGGAAGTTGCCTTTAGTCTTTCCATTCAAAGGTATCCACTCCTGAAGGTTGCCTCCTTTTGAAAGCTCGTCCAGTTTACGGATAAACTCTCTTGCTTCGAAATTTTTGGTGTCGTTTCCTTTTTTGAACTGGTCCAACTCTTCCAAAACGGTAATAGGAATGGCTACATCATGTTCCTGAAAATTCATGATCGAATCGTGGGAGTACAGGATGACAGATGTATCCAGCACAAAAATCTTCTTTTCCTTACGGGCTCTGGCCATACAGTTATATTGGTAAGATGTAAAAAATGGGAAACAGCCATGAAAAGCATACTGCTGCTGTGGCAGTGAGTAAAAACAGTGGATAGGAGGGTGGTTCTATTCTGATTTCCGGCACGCTGAGTTTTCTCGTAATTGGACCTGCGATCCTAAGAAATTTAAGAAATCTTTTGAAAAATATACTACGTGCTCCCCGGAATTAACCGGTCCTTACCTATCAGTGCGTTCTGGTATTTCAGATTTCCGCATGAAAAGATCCTGCCCTGTACGTGGTTCAATTCTAAGTACTCCAGCCAGAACGAGCAATACCAATGTCCGGGAAACCTTCCTGGCAGGCTCTCCTGCTATTTCTGCAAATTGGGCTACGGTAATACTACCTTTTTTGTCCAGAAACTCCATTAGCTGCTTTTCCTTTTCGCCAAAGCTAAACCGAACTTCCCGCGACTTTTTTTCTCCTTTCAATACCTGCCTAACTTCACGACTTGCCTGGATACTCTGATCATTTACCCGGACGTAAACTTTTCTCTGAGGGGCCCCCGGTTCCTGTACATAATGAGGCCCCTCCGGGCTTTTATTTATGGAATAACGTATAACGGAACGGGACTCGTTTAGGGGAATAATTTCAGTAGTATAGTGTATATCAGGTGAGCAATAGCGGGCTATGGCCTTATCCAGAACATACTTGTCTTCTTCAGCAAATTTAAGGCCTGGTATTTTGCCGTCGTCGTCTACTCCTATTAGTAATTCACCGCCCTCTGTATTGGCGAATGCCACCACTTCTTTGATTATTTTTTCGGGGTAAGCTGCTTTTCTTTTAAACTCCAACCGTCCGTGTTCCCCCTGCCTTACAAGTGATTTGAGTTCTCTGAAGTTCATGATAAATTAGTTTACCCTAATGGGTACGAGACCCAGGGATGTGTATACAAAAACGCCTGGCAGGTAATGAAAGTTGTAAAATATCTCTACCAAAACGCAAAAAAAAGCCCCGGTATATCACCAGGGCTTATCATGATTTTTAAATGAAGAACTCTGTCAGACAGATACTGCTTCAGGGCTTTCTTCATATTCATCTACCGGAATACAACTGCACATGAGGTTCCTGTCTCCATAAGCGCTGTCGATACGGCTTACGGTCGGCCAGAACTTACCATCGCGTACATAATCTAATGGGTAGGCAGCTTTGGTGCGACTGTAAGGAAGATCCCACTCCTCGGCAGTAATGACCGCCTGGGTATGAGGTGCATTTTTCAATACATTATTATTCTCATCAGCCCGGCCTGCTTCAATCTCGCGAATCTCCTGACGGATGGAAAGAAGGGCATCACAGAAGCGATCAAGCTCAGGCTTGCTTTCACTTTCCGTAGGCTCTATCATGATGGTGCCAGGAACAGGGAATGAAACGGTAGGCGCATGGAACCCATAGTCCATCAATCGCTTGGCAATGTCTTCCACCTCAATATTTACCTTCTTAAACTCCCTGCAATCAATGATCATTTCATGAGCGCAGCGTCCGTTTTTGCCGGTATAGAGTACATCAAATGCTCCCTTGAGTCTCTCCTTAATGTAGTTAGCATTGAGAATCGCAAGTTGGGTGGCTTCTGTTAATCCCTCTGCACCCATCATAGCAATGTAGGCATACGAGATTGTAAGAATGCTTGCGCTGCCATAAGGAGCGGCAGATATAGCCGTAATAGCCTCATCACCGCCTGTTTTTACTATAGGATTTCCGGGAAGGAAAGGCTGAAGATGGGCCGCCACACAGATCGGGCCCATGCCAGGGCCTCCACCACCATGCGGGATACAGAATGTCTTATGTAAGTTCAGGTGGCATACATCTGCACCGATGTTTGCGGGGCTGGTAAGACCCACCTGTGCATTCATATTGGCTCCATCCATATATACCTGGCCTCCATGTTTGTGGATAAGGTCGCATATTTCCCGTATGGCCTCCTCAAATACTCCATGGGTGCTCGGGTAAGTCACCATAAGGGCAGAGAGGTTGGAGCTGTGCTTCTCCGCTTTCTCTTTAAGATCCTCAAGGTCGATATTGCCCCTCTCGTCGCACTTTACTATTACTACCTTCATTCCTGCCATGACGGCACTGGCCGGGTTAGTGCCATGTGCGGAAGAGGGAATGAGCACCACATCACGCTCGCTTTCGCCTCTGTCCAAGTGGTAAGCGCGAATCACCATCAATCCAGCATATTCACCCTGTGCACCAGAGTTAGGCTGAAGAGAGGTAGCTGCAAATCCGGTAATTTCTGAAAGCCAGTTCTCAAGATTTGTAAACAGTTTTTGATAGCCTTTGGCCTGATCTAATGGAGCAAAAGGATGCATGTGACCAAATTCTGCCCAGCTAACCGGCACCATCTCGGTAGTAGCATTGAGCTTCATGGTGCATGAACCGAGGGAGATCATGCTGTGCACCAGGCTAAGGTCTTTGTTCTCAAGCTTTTTTATGTAGCGCAGCATCTCACTTTCGGTGCGCAGGCTATGAAAAATAGGGTGATCCATGTACGGAGTCTCCCTTACCAGGCTTTCAGGCAGGGATAGCTCCAGGTTCTCAGCCAATTTATTCAGAGCCTCTTTATCAAGGATTCCTCCTGTTACCTCCGCCATTACATCCAGCAGCTCATATACATCGGCTACGCGAACAGTTTCATCCATAGTAATGCCTATGGCTGCCTCATCATGAAAATACCGTAGGTTGATACCGGCCTTTTCAGTTGCTTCCTTGATTTTCCCCTTCAGCCCTTCTTTGGGTAGTGCTATCTTCAGTGTGTCAAAGTAAGCCTCATTTTTTTGGGTAAGGCCTAATTGCTCGAGGCCTGCCTCTGTAAGGCGGGCCATTCCATGGCTGCGCAGGGCAATCTGCTTAAGGCCTTCGGGGCCGTGGTATACACAATACATACCTGCCATCACAGCAAGTAGTACCTGAGCGGTACAAATATTTGAGGTTGCTTTTTCGCGTCGTATGTGCTGCTCTCTTGTCTGAAGAGCCATTCGGTAGGCAGCGTTGCCCTTAGTATCAACAGAAATACCGATGATACGGCCGGGGATTTGTCGCTTATACTCTTCTTTAGTCGCAAAATAGGCAGCATGTGGGCCTCCATAGCCCATAGGCACGCCCATGCGCTGGCTGCTACCGACAACTACGTCTGCACCCATCTCTCCCGGGCTTTTAATTAAGGTAAGGCTTAAGAGGTCTGTGGCTACAGACACAAAAATATTCTGGGCCTTAGCTGTTTTTATCAGTGCTTCGTGGTCGGCTATTTCACCGTTAGCATCAGGGTACTGCAGAAGAATACCAAAAATTTCTTCGTCAGTAAGGTCCAGCGCGTCCAGGTCATCTACTACCAGTTCTATCCCGACAGGCAAGGCACGGGTCCGCAGAACATCCAACGTTTGGGGAAATGTATTTTTATCTACAAAAAAACGGTTTGCAGATTTCTTCTCTTTTTTTCTCAGGCTATACAGCATAGCCATTGCTTCTGCGGCTGCTGTGCCCTCATCCAGCAATGAAGCATTGGCCAGGTCCATGCCGGTCAGGTCCATCACTGCTGTTTGAAAGTTAATCAGTGCCTCCAGGCGGCCCTGAGCTATCTCAGCCTGGTAAGGAGTGTAGGCTGTATACCAGCCAGGGTTTTCCAGAATATTTCGTTGAATAACCCCTGGCACAATGGTACCGTAATACCCCATCCCGATGTAGCTTTTAAGCACCTTGTTTTCAGATGCCAGCTTTTTGAAGTCATTCAGAAAAGCATTTTCGGTTACGGGGGAAGGTAGATCAAGAGGTTTCTTCAAACGTATAGACTCGGGGATAGTCTGGGCTATAAGCTCTTCAACTGAAGTAGCGTTAACGGTCTGAAGCATTTCCCGGATTTGATCTTCATCCGGGCCATTGTGACGGGAGGCAAAATTTTGCCGGGCTTTCAGGTCGATTTTCATATCTGTAAATCCCTCAAAAATTCAGGAAACAAAGTGAATTATGCGTCGCAAAGGTATAATTAATTTAGAAGAAAAATGGTTCTCTGAAAGCGGTTTATATATCAGGGCAGGACTATATAAAAAAGGTCCTGAATGACTGTGCCATTCAGGACCCTGATTTTCAACCAGCTATGTAAAGAAAGACTTATATAAAATTAGTGTAATTATCTGCTATTACAATAATTGTTCTGTGTGTTTCGATAAAATCCAAATTTTATCTAACGAACTGAGGCTAAGGGAAGACCAATGCCGGGGAGGTGAAATACAGGTATAAAAAAAGGCCTCGGATAATAGTATAAATACTTTCCGAGACCATTTTCAACCAGCTATGTAAAGAAAGACTTTTATTTGACACTAAAGTAGGTAAAATATTATCATGAATACTCTTAATTAGATAAACCAATTTTTTCCATCGATAAGGAAATATATACCAGCGATTAAGAGGCTTTCTACCTTCTTCTCTTACCCTTATTTCCTGACTTTCTTTTGCCTTTGTTTGATCGGGCATCCCAATGACTCTGCGCTTTAGGATCTTTTTTTCGCTTTTTCTCATGAAAGGCGCCTTTGAAATTAGGGTTTTCCCTACGCTTTATAAGGTCTATTTCACGGGCTATCAACTGCTTTTCCGCGAAATCTGTCTTTTCGATTTTAACTTCGTCGGGTATTCTTCCCCTGGGAATAGGTTGGCGGATCAGTTTTTCGATATGCTTTACATGAAATAGCTCGGCCTCATTGGCAAACGAAATGGCTACTCCGGTATGTTCTGCCCGCCCTGTACGACCTATCCTGTGTACGTAGTCTTCGTGGATAAGTGGAATGTCAAAATTCACGACATGACTTACTTCTGCTACATCGATACCTCTTGAGGCTACGTCTGTGGCTACCAGCACCCGGATGTTACCTTCTTTAAAGTTATCCATGGCATTTGTACGGGTGTTCTGGCCTTTATTCGCATGGATCACCCGCAGTTCATCATCATGAAGCTTACGGCTCAGGTACTTGTAGACATTATTGGCCGTCTCCCGGGTTTTAGTAAAAACGATTACACGGGTCCAGGACTCTTTATCCTGTAACAGATGTTCCAGTAGATTTATCTTAGTCTTTAAATTAGGTACCTCATATAGTAATTGCTCTACCGTTTCGGCAGCTGTGGCCTGTGGGGTCACTTCTACTCTTTCCGGCCATTCCAGAAACTCTTCGGATAACTTCACCACTTTGTCAGGCATAGTTGCACTAAAAAGCAGGTTCTGTCTCTTGACCGGTATCACCTCGAGTACATTCCTGATCTTGGGCATAAACCCCATATCCATCATCTTATCCGCCTCGTCAATGACCAGGGTTTTTATCTCCTTCATCAGGAGGGCACCGGTTTTGTAGATATCGATTAACCTCCCGGGAGTAGCAACTATGAGGTCGCACCCGGCTTCTACGGCTTCTTTTTGACTTTTAGGCCCCTTTCCTCCATATAAGGCAACTGTACGAAGGTCAGTATATGTACTCAGTTTATTTACTTCGTCCTCTATCTGGATAGCCAACTCGCGGGTAGGGGTGAGAATTATAGCTCTTGGGCTGCTTCCCTGGGCATACCTGAGTTTGTATAATAAGGGTAACGTAAAGGCCGCTGTTTTGCCTGTGCCTGTCTGGGCTATTCCCAGTAAATCGTGCCCTGCCTGTATCAGTGGGATGGCTTTTTGCTGGATGGGGGTGGGGTGCTCGTATCCCTGCTCTTCTATCGCATTTAGAAGCTGCTTATTAAGCTTAAAGTCTTCGAATTTGTTAATATCTTGCGCCATAGCGAAAATCGTCAGGGTGTAGTTATACGAAGTGAACAGATAAAGGTAAAAAAATGAGCTCGGTTCTGATTCTAAATGCAAATATAGTTAATGAGGGGAAGACCTTTACCGGAGATGTGCTGGTGAGAGGTGAGCGAATTGAAAAAATAGCCTCCGGACTGTCAGGCGAAAAGGCTGATAAGGTCATAGATGCTAATGGGGCCTATCTTATGCCTGGCGTAATTGATGATCAGGTGCACTTCAGGGAACCGGGACTTACTCATAAAGCTGAGATTTATACAGAAGCTAAGGCTGCGGTAGCGGGAGGGACTACTTCCTTCATGGAAATGCCAAATACTAAGCCTCAAACGCTGACCCAGAGCTTGTTGGAAGAGAAATATAATCGAGCCGCCGAAGTTTCCCTGGCAAACTATAGCTTTTTTATGGGGGCCAGTAATGATAACCTGGATGAAGTACTCAAGACTGATCCTGAAAGGGTTTGTGGTGTAAAGGTATTTATGGGAAGCTCTACAGGCAATATGCTGGTAGATAATGAGCAAACCCTCAGAAATCTGTTTTCTCGGGTAGGTATGCTGATAGCGACTCATTGTGAAGACGAGGACATAATAAGAAAGAACGAAGCAATCTTCAGGGAAAAATACGGAGAGGAGGTCCCCATCCATTTTCATCCTATAATACGGAGTGAAGAAGCCTGCTACCTTTCCTCTTCCATGGCGGCGGGGTTAGCCAGGGAATATGGCACCAGACTGCATATCCTTCACATATCCACAGCGCGAGAGCTTGAGTTATTCAGCAACGCTGTTCCGCTCAAAGACAAGAAAATCACCAGCGAAGCATGTATTCATCACCTTTGGTTTGATGATTCTTACTATGATGAAAAAGGAACACTGATAAAGTGGAATCCTGCTGTAAAAAGATCGGAGGACCGTGAAGCAATACGACAGGCTGTGATCAATGATGTGATTGATGTAGTAGCTACTGACCACGCCCCTCATACTCTTGCAGAAAAACATAACCCTTACTTCAAGGCACCTTCAGGCGGCCCCATGGTGCAGCACAGTCTGGTTGCTATGTTGGAAATGGCCGAAGAGGGGGTCTTTACCCGGGAGAAGGTTGTGGAAAAAATGAGTCACAAAGTGGCTGAGTTGTTTCGTATTAAAGACCGTGGGTATATCAGGGAAGGGTATTACGCGGACCTGGTTCTGGTAGAGAAAACAGATGGCTGGAGGGTTACTAAGGATAGCCTCCTTTACAAGTGTGGCTGGTCACCCATGGAGGGACAGGCTTTTTCTCATAAAGTAACACACACGCTGGTAAGCGGACACCTTGCCTATGAGAATGGCAGGCTGGACGAAAGCCGCCAGGGCAAAAGATTATTATTTTATAAAAATTAAGGCGACAAAAAAACTTGTGCAATAATATAAGGTTTTATACCTTTGCCATCCTTAAACGGTGATTGTAGTTCAGCTGGTTAGAACGCCTGATTGTGGTTCAGGAGGTCGCGGGTTCGAATCCCGTCTCTCACCCATAAAAGCCTTTTCATTGCGAAAAGGCTTTTTTTGTTTTTTTACATGTCAGGCCACACATCTTTATCCTTTCAGTCGTTTTACTTATTTTTAATGGTTGATTTCAGGCAAGATGATGAATGAAGAGGAATTTGTAGAGCTGAAAATGCACGAGAAAATCAGGCTGCTGTATCAGGAAGGGGCCTTTGTGACTAATATCCGTTATTATGGGTATAAGATCAATCTTTACCTGCTTTACAATTATTTTGTGGAGGTATTCTATAACCATAAAGAAGACAAAGTGGAAAAGATCGAGCTTATGGATCGTAAAACCTCAAGGCTAAAATTTTATACAGACCAGATAAGCCTGCCTGTTAACCTTTTATAAATGGCCCGAAGGCATATTCCAACCTTATAGCCTGAAACGCTGTCTATCACTTGCAAGGACCTGCAGAAATTAATGATAGATCTGAAAAAATCGATATTCTTATTCTCTTTGGTAATGCTTGGCAGCATGCTTACAGGCTGCCTTGATGCCGATAGTGACGCTGCTTTACCGGATGAGGCCGTGTGTGACCCTTCATCCCCCGCAGTAAATCTCACTCTTTACAGGGTACTCACAAACGATTCCTTTGAGGGAATTACCCTGACTGAGCTTGGACGGGAAGAGTCTGTTCGTTATGACAGTCTTGCTTTCGTGCTCAGGTTTAAACAAGGACCATCCTGCCCTACTAAACAGGAGGCTGTGGACTCAGCCAACCTTATTAGCCTCAATACATACGATGATAACCACCCGCCTTATACTCGTCTTAATGATGTAATGGAGGTGGTGCTTCAAAGTGAGCAGGCTATCTATCCCGTAGGGTATGAAAGCTACAGCCCAGGTGATGAAAACCAGTTTATTGTATTGCTTTCAGAAGCCCCTGACTCAGAAGGCGTGCAGCAATTTGGTCTTTGGTATGACGGCCGGGTGTATCAGTTGTCTTTCCCGGTATACATAAGACGGTAACTAAACCAGTCTGACATAGCTCCCAAGTATCTTCACATGCTTGCGATACTTATCCAGCACTTTTTTCACATTATCCTGCTCAAAATGCCCAACGAGGTCTATAAAGAACCAGTATTTGAAAGATTTCCCCTTTCTGGCAGGTCTGCTTTCAATTCTGGTAAGGTTTACCCCATTATCATGAAAGTCTTTCAGGAATGATGCCAGGCTGCCGGGTTCGTCACCGAGGCGAGCCAATATGGTGCTTTTATCACTATCCCCCATTTTATTGATCACATCTCGTGCAATAATGAGAAAACGGGTCATGTTATCTGAAGAGTCTTCAATATTTTCAAAAAGCAAAGGGAGGTTTTGTTGCCGGGCTGCGATATGAGAGCAAATAGCTGCACTGTCCGGTTCACGGGCCGCCATATGCGCCGCCTTACTCGTGCTATCTACCGGGATTAAGTCAACCTTATTTATTCCATAGGTTTCCTTCAAAAACTTACTACACTGCCTAAAGGCAATATCCTTTGAGTATATCCTGCGGATGTCCTGTACTTTTTCGGCAAGTGTCGAAAATGAAAAGTGGATGGGTAGTGGGATCTCGGCAACAATATTCAGATCGGTACGTGTGAGGCATTCAAAGGTCTCGGTAACCACACCTTCACGATTATTCTCGATGGGAACTACTCCAAAGCGGGCCCGGCCAGTTTCGACCATGTCAAATACGGAAGAAATTGTTTCTACGGGCAGGTACTCGCTCATCGCGCCAAACCGGCTTTCTGCTGCCTGGTGAGTAAAGCTACCTTCAGGTCCGAGATAACTGATCTTTTCCGGCAGTTCAATATTCCGGCTTACGGCAAAAATCTCCAGGAAAATGGCTTCGATGGCTTGCCGGTTCAGCAGGCCGTGATTGAGGGAGGTAAGCCGGTCCAGAATAGCTTTTTCCCTTTCAGGCCGGTATATGACTGCGCGATTTACCTTTTTAAATTCACCTACTTTACGAACCACCTCCATCCGCTGGTTCAATAACTCCAGCAACTGGCTATCCAGAGTATCAATTTCCTTACGTAGTGAGTCCAGATCCGTCATTTTCAATTTATTGAGCGATCAATTTAAAAGAAATAACGGTTTGGTGAAAAGCGTTCGGGCTAATTAGGGTGATTAATACTGTAGTATTTTACTTCCGGGGGGAGTACAATTCTGCTTTTTAACAGGAAAAGCTTTTGCTCTTCAAGAAACTTTTCCACCTGGTTTATCCTTGCTTTAGTCGTTAGGAGGATTTCAGCAAGCTTTTCATTCAGGTTTCGCAGATTTTGGAGGGTTTTTTCTCCATGGTCCTGATTACTCATAAGTTTTAAGGTGATAGTTGTTGATAGCGTTTGGTATGAATAAAAATCTAATTTCCACGTAATTGTTTGAGCATTCATACATTAGTTTAAACGGCTTGCCGGCCTTGGGATTGTAAAGCTTTGGGCGTAATTTTGCCACCGAAAAATTGAATTATCTTATGCAACGCGATAAGCTACTCTTTGACCTGATTGATAAAGAAATGCATCGTCAGGAAACCGGCATCGAATTGATTGCCTCAGAAAACTTTGCTTCCAGACAAGTGATGGAGGCTCAAGGCAGTGCCCTTACCAATAAATATGCGGAAGGGTTACCTGGTAAGCGCTACTATGGCGGTTGTGAAGTAGTAGATGAAGTGGAGCAACTTGCTATTGACCGGGTTAAAGAGCTATTCGGTGCTACCTGGGCAAATGTACAGCCACATAGTGGCGCCCAGGCTAATGCAGCCGTAATGCTCGCCCTTCTTAACCCGGGCGATAAGATACTTGGGTTCGATCTTTCTCACGGAGGTCACCTTACCCATGGCTCTACAGTAAACTTTAGCGGTAAATTGTATCAGCCATCGTTTTATGGAGTGGAAGAGGAGACTGGCCTGATCAACTACGATAAGGTAGAAGTGACTGCCAAAAAAGAGCAACCGAAGCTTATAATTTGTGGCGCGTCTGCCTATAGTCGCGACTGGAATTATCAGCGCCTGAGAGAAATTGCCGAAGAAGTAGGCGCCTTATTACTAGCCGATATTTCCCACCCTAGCGGATTGATAGCCCGTGGGTTGCTCAATGACCCATTGGATTATTGTCACATTGTAACCAGTACTACCCATAAAACCCTCCGGGGACCTCGTGGAGGTGTGATTATGATGAGAGAGGACTTTGATAATCCAATGGGAATAAAAAACCCTAAGGGTGAGCTTCGTAAAGTTTCTGCTTTGCTGGACTCAGGAGTATTTCCCGGTACGCAGGGTGGTCCGCTGGAACACGTGATCGCGGCCAAAGCAGTAGCCTTTCAGGAGGCTCTGTCTGACGAATACATGGAGTACATCCTGCAGGTACAAAATAATGCAAAAGCGATGGCTGATGCCTTCATTGCACAGGGGTATAACATCATAAGCGGTGGTACAGATAATCACATGATGCTGATCGACTTGCGTAATAAGAGTATTACTGGTAAGCAGGCCGAAAATACGCTGATCAAAGCTGATATCACCATTAACAAAAACATGGTGCCTTTTGATGATAAATCACCTTTTGTGACATCCGGTATGAGAATTGGTACGGCAGCCATTACTACCCGGGGCATGAAGGAAAAGGACATGGAGCAGGTCGTATCTTTTATCGATGATGTGCTTTCTGAAATAGACAACGAGGCAAAAATTGCTGAGGCGAAAAAAGCCGTGAATGAATATATGAAGCAATTTCCTCTTTATAGCTAAGGCGTGCAGGAGCAGGAAATGTCTTTTCTCGACCATCTGGAACAACTCAGGTGGCATATTATCAGGGCCCTGGCCTCAATATTAGTGTTTACCATTATTGCCTTTCTGGCAAGAGGGTTTTTCTTTGAAACATTAATATTGGGACCCGGTAAAGTTGATTTCTGGACCTATCAGAGGCTATGTGACCTTGGCCGGCTGATCAACTCCGAGGTGCTTTGTATTGAGAAACTGCCATTTATCCTGCAAAGCAGGACTTTGACAGGCCAGTTCACAGCGCATATTACCTATTCGATTGTAATAGGTATCATACTGGCCTTCCCCTATACTTTTTGGGAGTTGTGGCGATTTATAGCCCCCGGTCTCAATATAAGTGAGCGCCGTGTCACCAGGGGTGCGGTGTTTTTTGTCACTTTGCTTTTTGCAATGGGCATTCTATTCGGCTACTATGTGATAGCGCCTTTGTCAATAAATTTCCTGAGTAATTACCAGTTGGCAGAGAGCATACAGAATGAGTTTGACATCTCGAGCTACGTTGGCAGTGTTTGCATGATCGTTCTTAGTGCCGGGATTATGTTTCAGTTGCCTATGGTGGTATTATTCCTCACGAAAGTAGGAGTGGCCACACCAGCTCTTTTAAAGCATTACAGACGACATGCTGTAGTTATAATTCTGATAGTATCGGCTATCCTTACGCCTCCCGATGTCATTAGTCAGTGTCTTATATCTATGCCTCTATTTATCTTATATGAGGTGAGTATTTTTATATCAGGAGCTGTATTAAAACGGCAGGAAAAACAACTTGCAAAATCCAAGAAAGAAAATGAGTAAACGAATTGCTATTGGAGGCGACCATGCCGGATTCGAATATAAAGAAGCCATCAAATCCATGTTAGCTGAAAAAGGCTACGAGGTAGGAGACTTTGGCCCTGGATCGGCTGACAGCGTGGATTATCCCGATTTTGCCCACCCGCTTGCTACCGCTGTAGAAAAGGGCACATATACGCTGGGTGTTCTTATTTGCGGAAGCGGGAATGGCGTGGCTATTACAGCAAATAAGCATGCCGGTGTTCGTGCAGCCATCTGCTGGAACGATGAACTCAGTGCCTTGGCTCGCCAGCATAATGATGCGAATGTCATAAGCCTGCCTGCCAGGTTTATCTCGCTTGAAGAAGCAAAAAAAATTACGCTGACTTTTCTGGAAACGGACTTTGAAGGTGGACGTCATGCCAGAAGGGTGGGTAAAATACCCTGCTGATTAGTTATTTAGTGATTGGGATGCGGGCATATATGCCCGCTGTTCCTGTTTCCCTGTATTGACTTCCTACTTCCGGCACTTTATTGAAGAGTGTCGGTGCCAACTCCTGGGTATCAATGATGATATCCGGCATGTCTTTAAGAAAGTTCTCCCTGATAGCAATCAGATTGTCATAGTATTCCAATGCTTCCAGCTGGCGCCGCGAAAGATTCCACTGCAAATAAGGCGTTGCCGCTTCGGATACCCTGTATACATCTACCTCATTTCCCAAAACCAGTACCTTTTTCCCTGCAGCAATCTCATCATACGGTGTTTCGGAAACCAGAAGATTTTGAAACTCGATAAGCTCTGACGTGGGAGAAAAGCTGAAAAATGTGCCGTGATTCACAAAAACTATCAGCACGATAAGCAGAATATACTGAATTTCCAGCACTAGCTTTCTGCGTATTAACAGGAAGTAATGGCTAAGGTAAAAAGCCGCAAACGGCACCAGAGGCAGAAACTGGTAAGGTGATTTCTTATTAGAGATAACGTATACCACCACGGCAGTTATTAAAAAATACAGCATAGTCTGCTGTACCCTTGTCTGGAAGTTATTAAACTGGGGCGTAGAGAGGGTCTTCAGAATAGCCGCTGCCAGATAAAACCCTGGCACTGCCACGATGATGAGCAGGCTGTAAAAATTCAGGTAATAGGTGTTATCGTAATTAAATGCTGAGTAGACAAAATTTGTGTAAAATGATGGTAAGGCCTCCATCCAGTAGTAATAAGCAGAGGCGGCTAGAAAAGGAAGGGTAAACCCGATAAGAAGCATCAGATAGCGCCTAAGCACTGTCCCGGTTAAGGTGAAGAATGCCAGTAATACGGGTATGATGAATAATACAGCGGGTAGCAGGCATAAACCTGCGAGCCCCATGTACAGTCCAATCATCAGAATAACTTCGTCCCGCTGTGTACGGCTCTCGATATGGCTGAATACATTTCTAAGTGCGGGCAAAAGGAAGGTTAGCATGATGAGTGCAGGGGGGAGTGAGCTCATGTCGAAAAATATATTTGTGAGCAGCACGTAAAACATGGCCGGCACATACGTATTTTCCTTGTATGCTTTAAGCCGGAGAAGAAAGTTATTGAACACAACAGCTTGGTATAGCACAAGGGCCATGCTAACGATAGCGTACACAATATGACTTCGTCCGAATATCAGATCAAGAATCCAGTAACATAGTGCTGCAACTGGCCCTGTATCAGTCCAGACCTCAGTATACATGATAGCCCCGGCTGATAATTTATCCCCTACCAGCATCCAGTAGAGTTCCGGGCGGGTCATCCACCCCTCCGTTAGGAGAAACGGCAGGCGCATAAGCACCAGCAGAAAAGTGATACTGATAAATCGGTAAGGATCGTTTAGCCTGAAATGCCTGAACAAAGTGTACGCTTAAATTTTATTAATTGATAACCCGGTTATACCGGCTTTGTGCTTCACCTAATACCCCCTGACCTGAGTGTCCTTAAGGCATTTTTGCGAAATTAGAGATTTTTAGCCGGTCAGGATAAAAAATTAAATGCAATATTTGCACTGATATTATGGAAAGTAAGCGACAACAAAAATTTTCCCGACTGATACAGAAGGAACTTAGTGAAATCTTTCAGAGGGAAATGCAGCATAAATTCGGAAAAACGTTCATTACTGTTACCTCTGTCAGAATGACTGCAGACCTCAGCCTGGCACGTGTTTATCTTAGCTTTATGTTAGCACCTAATACGACCGAGGTCATGAAGCAGGTAGAGGATTATCACAGTGAAATCAGGCGTCACCTTGGCCTAAGGATAGGAAAGCAGGTGAGACACGTGCCTGATCTCCAGTTTTTCCAGGATGATTCTGCTGAGTACTCTTCTAATATCGATAAAATCCTTAGCGGACTCGACATACCTCCCGCAGATGATGAGGGTAAAGGCGATAATGGCTCTGAAGACAAAAAATAATACCTGCCGGTGAAGTTACCTCTATTCATAGCCCGCAAATATTTTTTGTCGGGCAAGAAAAAGACCTTCATAAATGTAATTTCTATCATTTCCATGTTGGCCGTAATGACTGGCAGCGCGGCCCTCATTATTGTGCTTTCCGTATTTAACGGTCTCGAAGGACTAATTCGCTCTCTTTATGACACTTTTGATCCTGAACTGAAGGTAACTGCAGTAGAGGGTAAAACATTCTCGCTGACCGATTCACTCCTCACCCAAATTGATGAAGTAGAGGGCGTGAGGGTTATTACCCAGGTGGTGGAGGATAATGCCTATGTACGGTATCGCGATTCAGAAATGGTAGTAACTGTAAAAGGTGTTAGTGATAACTTCCTGGACCAGCATCGTTTGGATGATATGATTGTACAGGGGGAGATGAAGCTATATGAGGATGGTATTAACTACGCTATTATCGGAAGAGGTATTCAAAATGTGCTGAGCATCTCCCCGTCAAATGACTTTTATGCACTTCAGGTTTTTTACCCCAAAAAAGGTCGTACGGGCAACCTCGCCCTGGATCCTTCCAGGCTCACAAATCGTAAAAATATTATGCCGGGGGCTGTATTTGCTATCGAAAAGCAATTTGATGAACAATTCATTTTTGTGCCTCTGGACTTTGCAGAAGAGTTAATGGAATACGGGGACAGGCGTACATCACTCGAAATACAAACTACTGAGGAGGCGTCTGTAAAAGATGTACAAGCAGCTCTTAAAGAGTTGCTGGGTGAAAAATTTCAGGTTTATAATAGTGATGAGCAGCATAGTAGTCTACTGAAAGCAATCAAGGTGGAAAAGCTTTTTGTGTACGTCACCTTCTTTTTCATACTAGCGATCGCTTCTTTTAATATTTTCTTCTCGCTTACCATGCTGGCCCTTGATAAAAAAGAGGATATTAAGGTACTATATGCAATGGGGGCAAATGACAGGCTCGTTCGTAATATTTTCCTGACTGAGGGAGGACTTATATCCTTTTTAGGCGCCGCCCTCGGCTTATTTATCGGATATTCCCTGTGCTATTTACAATCAGAATACGGCATGATAGGCATGGGCATGCAGACATCCATTTTGGAGGCCTACCCCGTCAAAATGGAATGGATCGACTTCGTACTTACTGCTGCTAGCATAATTTTTATTACTTATCTGGCCTCTTTCAGACCCGCAGGAATGGCCACTAGATTCGGAAAAAACCTCAAATTTTAATTTTACAGACCACATTAGTTACTTGATAGGAAATTTTCCTATTAAATTACTATTTTGCAGGTCGCGTATTTTTTAATATGAGAGTTTCTCCTTCACAACCGTTTCAAATAATATATTCGCTCTTCCAGCACGAATACCTGGGCTATTTATTTGAGTCCTTTGTGGTTCAGTTGGATGATAAGAGCCGTCTTACCTTTCAACATCAAAATATATCTTCTCTTAACGCTGCTGAGTTTTCCGATGGGCTTGATGCGAATGACTATGAGCTTATTCGCCTGATGGACTCTATTCAGCAGGACGTAGTCATCAAAAAATTCTATAAAAAGAAAATAAAGCCTGCAGACTTTTTTCTTAAAATATATAATAAGGACAAGGGAAATGAGGTAGTCCAGGCAGAGATTGAGGCCTATCTGGAAAGAAGGCGTGGCATGATTTTGGAGCTAATGTACGGTAAGATGCTCTTTGAAATGGGTAATGACGGGGAACCCGCCTGGCGTCAGGTAGAAGTTACAGAAACCAAAGCCACTGTACTTTTTCACTTTCGCAGAAACGAAGAAAATACCCACTATTTTCCTACTATAAAGCACGAGGGGGAAAAGGTGGAGTTCTATAAACGAAATGCTTACATCCTCTGTCGCGAACCTGCCTGGCTTGTGATAGATCAGAAGCTATATAGCTTCGCTAAAGATGTAGATGGGAATAAGCTGCAGCCATTTCTAAATAAGAAGTTTATTCTGATCCCGAAAAAGGTAGAAGAAACTTATTATCGCAAATTTGTGGCCCCTTTGGTAGCCTCTTTTGATGTGTACGCTAAGGGCTTTGAAATAAAAACAGAAAAGTATCCCGCAAAACCCTGCCTTACTTTTACAGACCTGGAGGCACGGCAGGCTGATCTCGGATTATTTGACAATGCATCCCAGTCAGGAAGCGGACCCTCAGGCAATAGTAGGATACTATTCGACCTTAATTTTCAGTATGCTGATTATAAATTCAAGGCTGACCAACTGACGACTACCAGTGTTTACCTTGAAAAGGATGGGGATAACTATACTTTTCATCGCATTTCCCGTAATGTAGACGAAGAGCGGAAGTACCTTAAAATGCTCAAGGATACCGAGTTGGAGATTAGGCATGGTAAGGCGTCTATGCCACGTGCCGAGGCCATAGAGTGGATCAACCAATATAAGAGCGAACTGGAGGCAGCTGGTTTTACTCTGAATCAAAATCATAAAGACGATCGAAAGTACTTTATCGGTTCATCATCCATTTCTATTGAGGTAAAAGAAAACATCGACTGGTTTGATATTTATGCTAAAATAGTTTTTGGCGAATTTGAGATTCCTTTTCAACAGATACGTAAGCTTATTGTCAGAAGACAGCGCGAACTCAAGCTGCCTAACGGTGAGATAGCCATCATACCTGAAGCGTGGTTTACTGAATACAGTGAGCTATTTGCCTTTATGGATGATCAGACCTCCAATGGAGCTGATATGTCTTTGAAGAAACATCACTTGGCACTGGTGCAGGAACTTGAATCAGGCAACCTTGCTAAGGTGACCATGAGCTCTAAACTTGAAAAGCTCCGTTCCTTTGATGAGATAGATGATATCCCTCTGCCTAAATCCTTTGAAGGAACCCTAAGGCCTTATCAAAAAGCAGGGTTCAACTGGATGCACTTTCTGAACAAGTATAATTTTGGGGGGTGCCTGGCGGACGACATGGGCCTTGGAAAGACCGTGCAAACACTGGCTATGCTACAAAGCCAGAAAGAAGAAGGTCACGCGAATGCTAATTTGCTAATTATGCCTACCTCCCTGATCTACAATTGGGAAATGGAGGCAAGGAAATTCACTCCTAATCTTAAGGTTTTTATCTATACAGGAACCAACAGGGATAAAAATGCGGACCAGTTCGACAAGTATGATCTGGTACTTACAAGCTATGGCATAGTAAGGCTGGATATTGAAATTCTACAGCAGTATTATTTCAACTACATCATACTGGATGAGTCGCAGGCTATTAAAAACCCTAATAGCAACATAGCAAAGTCCGTAAAAAAGCTGAAGAGTCGCCAGAGGCTGATTCTGACAGGTACGCCATTAGAGAATAGTACGCTGGACCTCTGGTCTCAGATGACATTTATCAACCCGGGTTTGCTGGGTAATCAGTCATTCTTCAAGAATGAGTTTTTAAATCCTATCGAAAAGAAAAAGGATGAGGATAAAAGTTTTAAGCTTCACAGTATAATTAAGCCATTTATACTGCGCAGACACAAGTCGCAGGTGGCAACTGAGTTGCCGGAAAAAATAGAGAGTATACAGTACTCTACTATGACGGCGCAGCAGGAAAAGCAATACGAGGAAGCTAAGAGCTATTTCCGTAATAAGATTTTTGATCAAATAGAGCAGAATGGTCTCGGGGGAAGTCAGTTTATGCTTTTGCAGGGGCTTACCAAGCTACGGCAGATTGCTAATCACCCCAGAATGGTTGATCCGGAGTACACGGGTGATTCCGGCAAACTGGATGATGTATGTCATATGTTACTTACCGCCATTGGTAAAGATCATAAAATACTTGTATTCAGTCAGTTTGTTAAACATTTACAGATTATCAAGGATTACCTTGAACAGCACAAAATTCGCTTTAGCTATCTGGATGGATCCACCAGGAACAGACAAGCGGAGGTAGATCGTTTTCAGAATGATGAGGAGCTGCAGGTATTTCTTATTAGTCTGAAAGCAGGTGGGCTGGGGCTTAACCTGACTAAGGCAGATTATGTCTTTATCCTGGATCCATGGTGGAACCCAGCCATAGAAGCACAGGCAGTAGACCGTGCCCATAGGATAGGCCAGAAGAATAATGTATTTACCTACAAGTTTATCACTAAAAATTCGGTAGAGGAGAAAATCCTGGCCCTGCAGCAACGAAAGCTTCAGTTAGCTACAAACCTGATAACTACCGAAGAGAGTTTTGTGAAAAATCTTACGCAGGAAGATATTGAGAATTTGCTGCTGTAGGGTTTAATTATATTCAATTTTTAGCTTTCAGGGCATAGAGTGCCACTTTTTTTGCCGCCTTACGTGCTGAACCTTACTTTTTGAATGCTTTCTATAAAGGTATCGGATAACAATTCTTTACTATCTTGATTATCAGCTTAAAATAGCCATTATGAATTTGAGGTACATTGCATTATTGTTGGTTGGCGGCTTGATGATTTTTTCTGCCTGCAATGAAGAGGAAGATATCGTATCTACAGATCTTGATTTTTGGGAGAATGCCCTGCTACAAGGTTCACAATGCAGACTGAGCGATATTGATGCACGCACTTTAGCAGCAGAATATGCTCCTGGATCTGTAATTACCGATGGTGACTTTCTTATCGATCAAAACCTGTCGCTATACATCTATGAGATGACCTTCGATGATAGCGTTCAAGTCAACATTTATTTGAATGAAGAACCATGTGCCCTCTACGAGATCGAAGGCGCTATACCTCCTTTTACCTACGAAATAGAGCCTCCGCTCGGGCTGGTAACTTTTCAAAGTGCGCTGGCTGCTGCTGAGGCAGAAGTCACAGGTGCTACTCTTCTTGATTGGCAGCTATCAAGAGACTTCAATGCGGCTAAAGTTTGGGTGTATACTTTTGAGTTTAATACCGGCTCAGATTTGCAGACGATCCGCGTGGATGCAGGCGATGGGACGGTTATTTAAACAATAACCTCGACACCATTCCAGAATGCAACATAATCTTTTATGTCCTTCGCTTCCTCTTTAGGGTCTGCATAATACCAGGCAGCATTTTCGTTTTGCTCGCCATCGATTGACAACGTATAGTAGTTTGCTTTACCCTTCCAGGGGCAGGTAGTAGTCTTGTCACTTTGTCTGAAATACTCCCTGTTAATTGAATCAGGAGGGAAATATTGATTGCCCTCTATTTCGATGGTTCTGTCACTCTCTGCCAAAACCTTATCCTTCCAGATTGCCTTTGCCATATTTGTAAAATTGTGTGTCCAGTAATAACCCTTAAATAGAGTATTTGTGAAGCCTGAGCTAAACAAAAATTGGATTAATACCGTAATTTTGTTCTATGAGGATTGATAAGGGTAAAAAAGGCGTACTGCTCGTAAATTTGGGCACACCGGATAGTCCAAAAGTTTATGATGTGAGGAAATACCTCAGAGAGTTTCTTTTGGATGAACGGGTAATTGATATAAATGCTCTCGGCAGATGGCTTCTTGTAAACCTTATCATTGCTCCGTTCAGGGCACCTAAGTCAGCAAAAGTCTATGGAGAACTATGGGAAGATAGAGGCTCTCCTTTACTTTTCTATTCTGAGGACGTAGCTGAAATGTTGCAAACTGCCCTGGGTGATGAGTATTCTGTAAAGCTGGCTATGCGGTATCAATCTCCGGATATGGCCACTGCCCTGCATGAGTTACAGAGTGAGGCAGTAAATAGCATCCTGGTGATTCCGCTTTTTCCTCAATATGCCTCTGCTACTACCGGTAGCGTAATACAGAAGGCGATGGAAATAACAGCAGAGTGGCAGACAATTCCATCTCTTTCATTTATTTCTAACTTTCTCAATGAGGAGCTATTTATAAAGGCTCATGCTACCATCGCCCGGCCATACCTTGAAGGGGAGGACTGGGACCACGTCATCTTTAGTTATCATGGTGTGCCTGAGCGGCAGATATATAAGGGTAGTTGTAATAATTACTGTAAACTCGGAGAGTGCTGCCAAACGTACCATAAAAAGAACTATTACTGTTACAGGGCTCAGTGCTTTCAGACAAGCCGGCTATTGGCCAAAGCCCTTAATATACCCGACGAGAAATATACTGTTACTTTCCAATCCAGACTGGGTAAAGACCCATGGGTAAAACCCTATACAGATGAAGTGATAAGGGATATGCCTTCTAAGGGACTTAAAAAAATTCTTGCATTTTCTCCTTCTTTTGTTTCTGACTGCCTCGAAACGACAATAGAAGTAGGTGAGGAGTTTAAAGAAATATTTGAAGAGAGTGGTGGTGAAAAATGGCAGCTTGTGCCTAGTCTGAATAATCATCCTGCATGGATAGACTGCCTGGTGGAAATGGTGCAGCGCGAAGCAGGAATAAATAAAGATGTACCTTTGGTTGATAAGGTAAGGGGGGAGCAGTAATCCCTGCCCACCCGCCAGGCTGATTTACTCAGCAGTATTGCCTGACGCGCCTCCGAAAGTGTTCTTGCTGGCGACGAAAGGCAACCAGCTCTGTATAAAACTTTGTGCTCAACAGGTCTAGTTGTTCACACACCTCTTTATAATTAAGCCCATCCAGAAAACTCCAATACATATCATAGATGGCATCATCCCCGGATGGGACACCGGCTATATTGAATATAATGTCACTTATGTGGGGGGAGTAAGACTCTACAAGGAGACCTGCCTGGTTCATACTAGAGATGAAAGCATTAATCTTTAGGTCTTCCTTTATTAAAGCCAGTAAAAGTTGGGTTTGTTCCATAGCATTTTCGTTTAATCAAAGGTACGAAAATGCCACGATATTCAAAAATTGTAAAAAATATACAAAAAATGAATAATATTTGATTGCCAGTTAGTTAGCGTGCGGTCAGCAATAAAATTAACAAAAAATTTTAGCAACTAAAAGCGCCTGATTATCCTTTTGCTAATGTTAATAGCGCCCAGTCATTTCGTGTTTGTTTGTCTATCACAACCAAGCCACCCTTTTCGGCTATTTTTATGATGTCTGGAATATGCTCTTCAAAAAAACCGCTTACCAGTAATACGCTCTCTTTATTACGCAATAAGTTAGCATAGTGAGGTATTTCTACGAGAAGCACATTTCTGTTAATGTTTGCCAGCAGGATATCAAACGTATTAGAAAAAGTTAAGTCATTTATCGTTCCCTGCTGTACTTTTATATCTCTACAATTATTAAGCGCAAAATTCTCCTCACTGTTTTCCACGCACCAGTCGCCCACATCAAATGCTTCCACATAGGCTGCCCCTCTCAGCTTCGCCATGATGGCGAGAATACCCGTACCTGACCCTATGTCCAGCACTGATTTACCTGCATGGTCAATCTCCATTTGCTTACTTAGCATCAGATAGGTAGTATGGTGGTGCCCGGTGCCAAAGCTCATTTTAGGGTTGATAACGATATCGTACTTATAATCTTTATCAGGTTGATGGAAAGAGGCTCTTACAATAGCTTTGTCATCCACTACAATAGGGTCGTAGTTCTTTTCCCACTCTTCATTCCAATTGATCATCTCCACTTCCTTAGGTTCATAGGAGATATCTGCCTGATCACGATATCTGGAAACCACATCGTGAACTGCCTCGGCATTGTACTGGCCCTTTACTATGTAAGCATCAAAGCCATGATCCTTTTCCTGGAAGGACTCGAAACCCGTCTCAGCTAATTCAGCCATTAGGATTTCTGATAAATGCTCAGGGCACTGAAATGATAGGCAGGTGTAGTCAGTGAAAGTAGATAGGCTCATCGGCAACCGGCAAAGTTTTGGGCGTTAGTATAGGCTATGGTGAAATCAGCCATTCCCGGATCATTTACGAAGTACACTGTAAAATCTGCAAAATTCTTAGCATCCGTATAAAACCACAGGCCAGAACGATCAGCAAATAACTGATTCTCTTCTTCATACACGATAAGATCGGCAAATGCCTCTGAATCATACACGTACACCAGGTAATCCGCAAAATTGGGATCACTTTCCACATATACCTGACCGTAAAGGTCGCAGGCATTAAAAACCTGAGCCATAGATTGAGATATGGTTAGGCTACAAAATAGTAAAATAGCAGCCGGTAGAAAATAAAGATACTTAGCGCTCACGTAGTTATATCGCTTTTATAATGTCAGTAAAATCACGGCTTTTGAGGGAAGCCCCACCAATAAGTCCGCCGTCAATATCTTCCTGAGCAAAAAGCTCGCCAGCATTACCAGGCTTTACGCTACCGCCATAAAGTATGGATACCTTATCAGCTGTATCCTGATTATATTTTTCTGCAATTAGTTTTCTTATAAAAGCGTGCATCTCCTGGGCTTGTTCAGCACTTGCTGTTTTTCCTGTCCCTATAGCCCAGACCGGCTCGTATGCAATGACCACCGCTGGAATTTGCGTCTCAGAAAGGTGAAATAAGGATTTTTCAACCTGTTGCGCAACCACTTCATTTTGCGTACCGTCTTCACGGCTATCAAGTTTCTCTCCGCAGCAGAAGATAGGAATCATGTCACTAGCCAACACTGCATCTACCTTCTTTGAGAGCACTTCATGATCTTCTCCAAAGAACTCACGCCTTTCGCTATGGCCTACAATTACATATTTACAGCCTACTGATTGTAGCATGCCGGCTGATATTTCGCCAGTATAAGCCCCGCCCTTTTCTTCATGGCAGTTTTGAGCGCCCAAATGAAGATGGGCTATTCCTTCAACCAGCTTTCTGGTGCTGGAGATGTGGACAAAAGGAGGGATGATTACCACTTCGGTATTACCTTTTACCTCATCTTCTACCATATGCGTGACCTCTGAGGTTAGCTTAAAGGCTTCCTCCCGGTCATTGTTCATCTTCCAGTTTCCAGCTACAATTTTTTTCCTCATATCAGGCAGTGTAGTTTGCGTTACGTGGCAAATTTATACAAAAATAATGATGTGGGACGGAGCGACTATCTAAAACACATTGTTCGCTACAGTTTCTCCTTCAGATAATGTGCAGTGTGGTTATTCCCCACCTTGATCATATCTTCCGGCAAACCGCTAAAAACAATATCACCTCCGCGCTCGCCACCTTCAGGCCCAAGGTCTATTATCCAGTCTGCCGTTTTCACTACATCCATGTTATGTTCAATTACCAATACGGTATGACCTTGCTTAATAAGGGCGTTCAGTGCATCCAGCAGGCGGCTAATATCGTGAAAATGAAGCCCAGTAGTAGGCTCATCAAAAATGAACAGAATACGGCTCTTATCTCCGCTGTTTCCTTTCCCTAAGAAGCTGGCAAGCTTAACCCTTTGAGCCTCCCCACCGCTTAAGCTATTACTTGACTGACCAAGTTGCACATAGCCAAGGCCTACGTCAAAAAGAGGCTGGAGCCGGTTTAGCACAGGCGCATTGCCCTCAAAAAACTCAAGGCTTTCTTCTACAGTCAAATCCAACACCTCACTTATGTCTTTTTCCCTGAACTTAATGTCGAGGATTTCCTGCTTGAAGCGCTTTCCTTTGCATCCTTCACAAGTGAGGTATATATCTGCCATAAACTGCATCTCTACCTTCTGTGTACCTTCACCCTTGCACACTTCGCAGCGGCCGCCATCTACGTTAAAGCTAAAATGGCTTGGTTTGTAGCCTCTCTGCTTGGCCAGGGGCTGATCAGCAAACAGATTGCGGATAGCGTCGTAAGCTTTTACATAAGTAACAGGGTTAGACCTGGAGCTTTTTCCTATAGGGTTCTGGTCTACAAACTCAACCTGCGTTATCAGGTTATAGTCTCCTGCCAGCTTACTGAATTTGCCTGTTTCTTCGGCGGAAAGCCCGAGTATTTTACTCAATGCAGGAGTAATAATCTTCTTTACCAGCGTCGATTTTCCCGACCCGCTCACTCCGGTAACCACCGTCATCACATCAAGGGGAATCTCTACATCAATATTCTTCAGGTTATTTTCAGTAGCGCCTATTACTTTAATGGAGTTACGCCATTTTCTGCGACTTTTAGGTACTTTGATTTGTTCCTTCCCGCTCAGGTATTTACCGGTATGGGAGTTATGCTCACCGTTCATTTCAGTGACTGCACCCTGAAACATCAGCTCACCCCCGTGCCGGCCCGCATCAGGTCCGATATCTATGATCTGATCAGCAGCCTTCATTACGTCTTCTTCATGTTCCACTACTATCACGGTGTTTCCCAAATCCCTAAGGGTTTTGAGCACTCCAATGAGGCGGTCGGTATCTCTGGGGTGGAGGCCTATGCTTGGTTCATCAAGTATATACATAGAGCCAACCAGCGCACTGCCAAGTGAGGTAGCTAGTTTTATCCTCTGAAATTCTCCTCCGGAAAGCGTATTAGCCACGCGGTTTAGCGTAAGATAGCCCAGTCCCACCCGTTCCAGGTAATCAAGGCGGTTGGTGATTTCTTTAAGTATACGGCTTGCCACCTTTTGATCGTGCCCTTCCAGCGGCAGATCCCGAAAGAAGGATCCCACCTTATCAACCGGCATCAGTACCAGGTCCATAATGGACTTTTGGCCTACTTTTACATATCCGGCATCCTTGCGTAACCTGGTTCCCCGGCAGTCAGGACAGGTAGTGCGCCCCCGGTACCGGCTAAGCATCACCCTGTACTGAATTTTATGGGTTTTGGATTCTATAAACTTGAAGAAAGCATTCAGCCCTTTAAATGGCCTGTGTCCATTCCAAATGAGGTCCCGGTCCTTATCTGAAAGTTCACTATACGACCTGTGGATCGGAAAATCAAAGTCCATGGCATGGCGTAGTAAAGGCTTCAGCCATTCACCCATTTTCTCGCTTCGCCATGGTGCGATAGCGCCCTCATAGACGCTCATATTCTTATCAGGGATCACCAGGTCTTCATCAATACCCAGCACCTTACCAAAACCCTCACATGTTTTGCAGGCACCATATGGGTTATTGAAGCTGAAAAAATTTACCGTAGGTTCTTCAAAAACGATCCCGTCTCTCTCGAAACGGTCAGAATAAGTCCTTCTCTCCTGCTCAGGAATATCAATAATGCATTCGCCATGACCTTCAAAAAACGCTGTTTGAATGGAGTCCGCAAGCCGGTACTGGCTGTCTTCATCATCATGTCTGATAGAGGTCCGGTCGATAAGGATCAGTACTTCTTTAAGCTCATCAATTTTTGCTTCTTCTTCTACCAGCTCTTCTATATACTGGATGTCCCCGTCTGTCATCACACGGGTGTAGCCTTTACTTAGTAGTATATATAATTCCTGGATAAGGGTACGGTCTTCATGTGGCAGCAAGGGGCAAAGCACCATCAGGCGGGTTCCTTCATCCATGCGTTGCAGTTCATCCACAACGCTTGTTACTGTATCTCGTGTGACTGGTTCACCACTGACCGGAGAATAGGTTTTACCTACACGCGCATAGAGCAGCTTCATGTAGTCGTATATCTCGGTAGTAGTCCCCACTGTGCTTCGTGGGTTCCGCGTACTTACCTTTTGCTCTATAGCTATGGCCGGACTTACCCCCCGGATATATTCCACCTCGGGCTTTTCCATACGGCCGAGAAACTGGCGGGCGTAGCTGCTAAGGCTTTCTACGTACATACGCTGCCCTTCAGCAAAAAGGGTATCGAATGCCAGGCTGGATTTTCCCGAGCCAGACAGTCCGGTTACTACCACGAGTTTATTTCGGGGGATAGCAACACTAAGATTTCTAAGGTTATTTACTTTAGCCCCTTTAATGATGATGTATTTTTTAGGATCGAGAGCATCAAGATCCTTATAGGGGGCTGTGACGATCATTTCACTCATAAGCCTGTAAAGATACTATAGGAACGCGGGTTTTCGTAGGTTTGTTACCAGCCCTTTCATAACCTCTCCGACTGAGATTACCTCCAGAAGATTTCGGGAAAATCGGGATATAGCTAAAAAAAGATTATAATAGCCTTATGTATTGGCAATATTTTTGTTGCATTGCAAAAAAGTAAACGGCCCTGATAGGGAAATTCGTTAGTAGACTGTCATATACATAACCAATGAAAACCTTATGAAGAGGTATATTATTTTTCCCCTGAGGTAGTGATAAGCAATTAAAAATTTGTCTGCTAAACCCCGAAAACTACTTTTCAAATTGAATATTCAGCACTGTAAGAATTATTTTTTGTTGAAAAGGGTGTTGCGCGGTATATTTTATTTGTATACTTTTGATTACACTTCGAAAAATTTATTCCTTTCAAAAATAACCTTGACTCTATGAAGTAAACCTCTACCGAACTTTAAACTGTCTTCAACATGGGTAAGTATAATCTTAGCGACAGCAAGCTCTTGTCGCTTTACAAGAACGGTAGTGAGTCTGCTTTCGAACAATTGGTAAATAGGCATAAGTCAAAAATTTTTACCACCATAATATTAGTTGTCAAGGATCGTTACATAGCAGAAGATTTATTGCAGGAAACTTTCATTAAGGCTATTCGGACTATTAAATCCGGTCGCTATAATGAAGAAGGTAAATTCTTGCCGTGGATTCTGCGTATCGCTCACAATCTTGCTATCGATCATTTCAGGAAAGCCAAGCGCTATCCTACAATTGTGATGGAAGATGGCAGTTCTGTTTTCAATACGCTGGAATTCAGTGAGGTATCGGCCGAGGATAGACAGGTCCTTAAGGATACTCACGCCAAGCTGAGGCAACTGATTCATGAACTTCCCGATCCACAGAAGGAAGTGCTCATCATGCGTCATTACATGAAGATGAGCTTTCAGGAAATTGCTGATGCAACAGACGTGAGCATCAATACCGCTTTAGGCAGAATGCGCTATGCCCTGATAAATCTCAGGAAAAAAATAAAGCATACGAATATTGCCTATGACCAAAACTTTTACCCCGAATGATTTAATCCGCTTTGTATATCAGGAAACCTCGGATACCGAGAACAGAATAATAGAGCGGGAACTGCTATGTGATAGCGAGTTGCTGGACGAATACATCGAATTGAGGCTGGCAGTGCAGGGCCTTGATGAGTTCTCTATGAGCCCTTCTCAAAGTTCAATAGATGCTGTATTGTCATTTTCGAAATCCTTACCTTTGCCTTCTGTTAGTAAATAAGCATACTCAGAAGGAATGCGTAAAAAGGAAAGATTCGACGCGCTGATATCATATTTTACTGAAAGCCACCCCGAGCCCGAAACTGAGCTTCATTATGAAAACCCGTTTCAGCTCCTGGTAGCCGTGGTGCTTAGTGCACAGTGTACGGATAAGCGGGTGAATATTGTTACGCCCGCTCTTTTCCGTGACTTTCCTGCCCCCGAATATCTGGCTGTCTCATCTTTTGATGAGTTGGCCCCCTATATCAAAAGCATTTCCTACCCTAATAATAAAACCAAGCACCTGTTAGGGCTGGGTAAAATGCTGGTAGAAGATTTTAACTCTGAGGTCCCTGCCACCGTCGAAGAACTCCAGAAGTTACCAGGAGTGGGGCGTAAGACAGCAAATGTAATAGCCAGCGTTATTTATAACCTTCCCACCATGGCCGTGGATACCCATGTATTTCGGGTATCTAAGCGAATTGGCCTGGTAACACAGACGGCAAAAACGCCCTTGGAGGTTGAAAAACAACTGGTACGCCATATCCCCGAAGACCTTATTCCTAAGGCTCACCACTGGCTGATACTTCATGGCCGTTATGTATGCCTGGCCAGAAAGCCAAAGTGTGAAAAATGCGACCTTACCTCTTTTTGCCGGTTTTATGAGAAAAAAATGAAGGCGGAAAAGCTGGCTGAATCGCTCGCTAAAGATTCTGACAGGAGGTGATTTTCAATGCCGTCTTTACGGATACTTTATATACACCAGTATTTCCGAACTCCTGCACAGGGTAGCTCCAGCCGCTCGTGGTATTTTACAAGAGCCCTGGCAGATGCAGGACACAGGCCAGTAGTCATCACTGCACATAATGAGGTAGATTACAAATGTGTGAACTTTGAAGGGGTAGAGGTGCATTATCTTCCGGTATACTACGATAATGCTTTAAGCTTCCGAAAACGAACGGCTGCATTTCTTAAATTTGTTTATCGATCCATAAAATTAGCCAGGAAATTGCCTATTCCGGACCTGGCCTATGTACTCAGTACGCCTCTCACCACTGGCCTTATTGGCTTATTCCTGAAAAAAACCAGGCGCATACCCTTTATATTTGATGTAGCAGACCTGTGGCCCCGGGCCCCTATAGAAATTGGTGCTATCCGCAATGGTCATATCAGAAGGTGGCTTTACGAGCTGGAAGGGCTGATTTACCGCAATGCCGAAAGTGTTGTGGCGCTTTCCCCAGCGATAAAACAGGATATATGTAGCCGGTTTGAAGAGCTTAATGTATTGATGATACCTAATATGGCTGACCTTGATTTTTTTGGAGGGAGAGAAGTCGAGAGCCACCCGGAGGGTAGTCACCCTTTTACGATCGTTTATTTCGGGGCGGCCGGTTTAGCAAATCACCTGGAGTATATGCTGGATGCAGCAGAAGCCTGTAAGCTTATGAGTCTGCCCGTTAGCTTTTGGGTAATAGCAGAAGGAGGCAGACTTCAACATTTGAAAAACCTATGTGCCAGGCGCGACCTGCTTAGTTACGTATCGTTTTATGATTACATGGCAAAACAGGAACTCACAGAGAAAATTGCCGCTGCCGACGCTGTTTATATAAGCTTTAAAGATTTACCTGTTTTGGAAACAGGTAGCCCGAATAAGTTTTTTGATGGCCTGGCAGCAGGCAAAATGATCATAACTAACTTCCAGGGGTGGATAGGGGATCTTATAAAGTCTGAAAATATTGGATTCAGCTATCCTCCCGGTCGGCCCGAACAGTTTGCGGAATCATTAAAACCTTTCATCCATGACCGGGAAAGGGCTAATGAGTGTGGAGTCCGGGCGAGGCAGTTGGCAGCCAGGGCCTTTAGCCGTCGCGAACATACTTCCCGCTTCGTTTCACTTGTAGAAAAAACGTGTCAATCCCGATCAGGCCGGTAACGGCTTTGCTCAAATATTTGCTGTACGTCTGCAGTGCGCATTAATTCTTCTACGCTAACATCCGGATTTTTATCCATGTACTGGCGTACAATGTCAAGACCCAGCCAAATGCCTACCCGGCCAGGAGCCTCATTACTGATCTCGAAAGTATTTGGCCGCTCGCCAGTGTACTTTGTTTTCGTGAAGTGATTAGTCTCGTAAAGCAGGTTATTATCTATAAAGTGCTTCCAGATTTGCTCCTTATTGAATTTTACCCCCTCCATTTCTCTTGAGGTGTAGCCCATGAGGGTAGAGTCAGGCAGGCAGGGCATGGCTACACTCACCATATAGTAGCTCTTGCCATAGTAGATCATATCTGCCAGCAGGGAGTTATTGGACTCATCCACAGAGTTATATGACTGTGATAGAAATAAAAGGCTTGAAGGGACAATGTAATCAGATGTATATCGGCGCATCATGTACTGTGGAGTATTTACCGGACGATATGTGGCTTTCGGTCCCAAAAAATAGTCCGCTCCGACCAACAGAAGGGTGTCTGAAACATACAGGTCTGCATATCCGGCCAGGCCTGTTACCATGGCCTTTACTTCAGGAGGATTAAATCCGGGGATATAGTATTTGAAATTTTTGAACGCTCGGGTATACTCCTCTTCCAGTTCCTCCATTTCTCCAAAGATAGACTGGGTTTCCTGGTACAGTGTATCCAGGCTTTCATCGTTCACCATGGCATACAAATCCGCCAGGGTGGAGGTGTCTCCGGCTATGGCTGCCTCAGGCAGGTAGTAACCGGCTAGAACCGGATTTTTCTTCATGATACGATTAATTTCTGCGGCCGACTCGGCCTGAAAAATGGCCCTGTCCAATCGCTCAATTTCTACATTGATGGAAATGTTATCTATATCCGGCTGTTCACGGCAACTTTCATTTCCCCCTCCTCCACAGGAAAAGAATAAAAAATAACTAATGACGGCTAGGATGGTATTTTTTACAGATACAGTCTTCATCTGACGATGTATGGTTAAAATAGGCCTGCAGAATAAAATCAATAAGGCAAAATGCCCGTTAATGAAGTAGAAACGACAACCCGGTAACGTTCTGTTCCGTAGGAGTCCAATATCTAAGAAAACGCGATACTATGAAAAAAACAGTAATTCTGTTATTTTTTGCACTGCTTGGTTTTTCAGCCGTGCAGGCTCAGACTAAAATAGGGCTGAAATTTTCCCCTACTATATCATCTAACAGAGTGGACGCTTCAGGCGACGAGTATTCTCTTTCAACCAACGGTGTAGGTCTTCGCTTTATTTTTGGTCCTTACGTTGATGTGATGCTCTCAGAGAATTACTACTTCCATTCAGGCTTACTCTATGTCCCTAAGCGCGTAGGGGTAGAAGGTACAGCCCAGTCAGGAGGCATGTTTGATGAGGCCTATAAAACGCACTACCTTCAGGTGCCGGTAGGAATAAAACTCTTTACAAATGAAGTAGCTCTTGATACAAGGATATTTTTTCAGGTAGGAGGGGCGCTGGAAATTTTGATAAATGAAGAAAATATTTCTGACGATGCTGTGCTCATCGAGGACTTCAGGTTTTTTGATGCGAATGTTTCGTTGGGTTCAGGTGTAGAGTATCGTATCGGTACAACTACTATACTCTCGGGTGGAATCACCTACAACAGAGGTCTGGTCAATGTGGTCAGTGAGCATAACCTGATGGCAGGAGACCTCTCTGTAAAAAATGATCTTCTCCGCTTTGATATAGGGGTTAAGTTCTAACAATATTTTTCTACCATGTAGTGATAAGCTCCCGGGGAAACCAGGAGCTTTTTTTTTATACCATAATATACCAAAAAGCCAGTGTAAGGAAGGAAACGGGTATCCCTATCCCTGCCAGCTGACCTACAAGTCGCGGGTTGAGGTCATACTGGATGGCTACAATAGATGCACTGATCATGGGCCCCATGCTGGCTTCTAATATGCTAACCTTAGCTGTAAGAGATGAGTCGTTTAAAAGCAGAAAGCCACAGAAGATAAGGGCGGGCGCAAGAATGAGCTTATAGGCAAGCCCTGAGGTAAGTGGTTTCCATTGAAGCTCTCTGGCTTTGATGGATAACTGCATGCCTATTGAGGTAAGGGCAAATGGTGTAATGGTTTTACCAAGCCAGCTAAGTACTGTATTTACCTCTCCAGGAAGGCTGGCGTTATTTGCGGCCATAATCAGGCTGATAATGAAGATTGGAAAGGAGGGAAAGAGGAGTACTTTTTTGAGAAGTATTTTTCCACTTACCTTTTCCCCTGCGAAATACGCCGCCGTGACAATGCCTAAAGTAGAGAGTGCCAAAAAGCCGCCGGGTTGATCTACCAGCACAGCTATTTTAAGGGCCTCATCACCAAATAAGGCTTCTATGACCGGAAAGCCTACAAAAGATGTGTTACCTAATCCGCAGCAAAGAATTAACGCTCCAACAGTACCCTTACCCCACCCAAAAACCTTTCCGGCGACAAGGAAAAGGGGGACGCTAACAAGGTATATCACCCAGGCGACCCCTGCCGGAATAAGCATATCAGTTCCCAATTCCATTTGATGAATAAAAAGGAGGGTAATGGCCGGCAGAGATACGTAAATGACAAATTTATTTAAAAAACCGGGTGTTCCGGAGGGGAGGATATTGAGTGCTTTGAGCCCCAGTCCTAACAGAAGAAACACAAGGGGCAGGGCTATTTGCTCCATCAATTACAGTATACTTCAGTGGGTGTCACACTACTTATAAAGGCAACAGCTCCATCTTTTACTATGAATTCACTAAAGCCTACTTTTGACCGCGGGTTTCCCCAATCGTACGTGTAGCCAAGGCCGGTAAACGGGTACCCTTGTGTGCCTGCTTTCAGGGTGGAATATACCTGCATATAAGCAGAGTCGGCAGGTGCATACAATCCTCCAGGGAAATTCAATTCACACTCTCTATCGGTAATGCCCGGGTCAGGGCACGGTCTGAAAATATCATCTGGGTGCACGTACATTTCCACAAAGTGGGTGTATTCTGCATCCGGGGGAAGGCCAAGCCATTGCCGTATTCTCATGGGCTTATTACGCCCCCTTCTCATACTTGAGCATGCTTCCTTCATTTGCGGTGCCACAGTCACCCAGATGCTTCTGGCTATTTTCAGGGTGTCCAGTAGTTTCTTTTCATAGCCAGACCAGTTAGTCCAGGTTACAACCTTTATCCTGCCAAGTGTGTCTCGTATGAGGTTCTTGTTTTGGCCGTTAATAGCAGTCAGTTCAGTGTAGATGTCATCTACGTTAAGGTTCTGAGCGGCTCTTACGGCATTTTGGTAGGCAAGTTGCTTCCGGGTATCACTTTTTAGATGTGAACTACACCCGGATGACAGGCAAATGAATGTCAGGGCAATGACTATGGCTTTGGAAGGATAGCCTAATATCCTCTGCATGCAGAAAGTTTTACATAAGAATAACACATCGATAACGATACATTTATATTGAAATGGTATTTATGTATTGTGTATGAATGGCAAATATAACTAACGATGCGAAAGGTAATACCTCAGTTTTATGAAGGTAAGGAGATCGTTCAACTCTCCCGCCTTCCTCTCAACCAGGCCAATTCATTAAGGGATTATTTATCGGCTGGAAGCTACATGACCATCCGGGTGGATGATGTATTGCTCCATGACTGCGTGGCATACGATGAATACGAGTACTGGTTTGAATATTGCTTCACAGACTTTTCTGAGGCATTAGAGGTTTTTTGACTTATCCCCAAAAACCCTCCTCTACAATTTCGAGGACATGCCCATCAGGATCATCGAAATAAAATGAGCTGTAGCCATTTTTCCAGTGCTCTTCATGGGTTATGCGAACACCCACTTCCCTGAGCTTTTCTTTCCAGCTCATGTATTCTTCTTTACTTATTTCAAATGCGATGTGCTGCTTACCCTTAGCATAGTGGGGAGGAAGCCTTTCTTCCTGTTTCGTGACAGCAGCAATAAAGCAAAGTAATACAGAAGTGCCTGCTCTGAAAAAAATATGCCTGCCCGGTGCTATGGATATTACGGGCAGGCCTAACTTTTTCTCATAAAATGCCTTCGTGCGGTCAATGTCTTCTATGTACAGGCAGGTTTCTTTGACCTGTTTAATGCTCATCCTGCCAAGGGTTGATTGACTAATTCGAAGTATTGCCGGAAAATATTCCGGTCCAGTAGCTTAGTTTGCTTTCCACTTCCCCATTCAGGAGTTACTTCAAACAAACCATTGAACGTTCTCCCTGTATATTCCGTATCCAGCGAAAAACCATCCAGTCCGGTGCCAGGCCTCGGGACCTTAAAGCACTTGTATTGAATTCTGTAATTTTCCATATCAAAAAGTGTCTTCCTCAGTGGATTAAAAAATGAGAAATCGAAAAACTCAGGTGTCAGCTATAGATGAATTTACTAAAAGTTTTTTGTTTTCTGATAATCCTTACATCTAAAAACGGTGGATTGAAAGTGTTTGTTGCAATAGCTACCTAAAATGTATTTCACGGCCTTTTTCTAATTTATTTACGAAAATGGAACGTTAATTACATGTAAACAACCTTCAATTATCCTCTCAACCAATTGAACCTTTAGGGTGTGGTATGTAATAATAATGGAAACCAGCCGGATTTGAAGAACCCGTAAAATGCTCTGATTTCCTGTTATATAAAGTCGATAGTGGAAACTTAATTTTTTGTTTTAAACTATTTTCTACTATTTTGTAATGAGATAAAATTCATTTCGATTTACGCCAATTTATTACGCCTTTAGTCATGCAAGAACTACTAACCTTAATAGAGATCGTTCGCAAAAAAGGGCAGCGAAGCATCCAGCTCGTTAATCAAAATTTTCGTAAAAAAGAAATCTCAAAAGACAATCAACTGTATGAGGGTATTATAGCGGGGAAGTTTTTGTCTGATGAAGAAGCTGCCGATGACATGTTCGGGTCTGATCCGGGGAACCGGAATTACCGTAATGCGAAAGGTAAACTCCGGCAAAAGCTACTTAATCACCTGTATTTTCTTGATTACGAAAAGAACATTTACACCAGTTACGAAAAATGCGAATACCAGTGTCGCCATGCATTGCATCAGTGCAAGATCCTGATTCGCGAAGGAGCGGAAGACATTGCTATCCGTATTCTCCCGCAACTCATTAAAGATGCCCAGCAGTATGAGTTTGTAGACATAGCCCTGCAGGCTATGGAAATCCTTCGTGATCAATATGCCGCATCTGGCAAGACCACGCCTTTCTTTGAGATGCAGGATGAGATCAATGCCTATCGCCAATTTAAAAATACGGTTCTGGAATGTGAAGAAAAATTCCAGACGCGCATGGTGTACATTAATAAGTCCATCAGTGCGCAAAACAGGGTAGTAGGTGATATGCCCAAGGTTATTCAGCATATCCAAAAGCAGGCAGAAACTTACAAAAGCAAGCGCCTGGATATATTAGGAAAGCGACTACAGCTCATATTTCATACGCTGAATTGGGAGTTTGAAAAATCAGTAGAATTATGTACTGCCCTTGAGAAGAAGTATCTGAGCAGAAGCTACCATGATATTGATGTGGGGCTTGATAAAAAGGAAATTGCTTTTCAAAAGCTCTATGCTTATTTCTTCCTTAAGGATGTGAAAGCGGGTGCTGCGTATGCTGAAAAGAATATGCAGCTCTTTAAAGATGGCACCAAGGAATGGTTCAACTTTGTTGAGTACTACTTCCTGCTCCTGATGAGAAGCGAAAAGTATAAAAAGGCAGGGGACCTTTTTAGAAAAGTACGTACGAATAAGAATTACAATACACTTGAGGAAATGGACAAAGAGCGCTGGCAGATATACCGCGCTTACCTCGTGTTTGTAAATGACAGCAAGCTACTGAAGTGGGGCTTTGATATAGACGGCTTCCTGCAGGCTATTCCTGACTACCCAAAGGAGTACAACGGACTGAACATTGCCACCCTGGTCATCCAGTTTCTGTACCTGTTGCGTGAAGGTGAAGTGGATGAGGTACGCAAACGTGTAGACAATATACAGCAATACAGCTCCACACACCTGGATAAGCGGCACAATTACCGTAACAGCATCTTCATACGCATGATGGGAATTGTAACCGAAAAGGATTTTGATATTGACCTTGTACAGGAAAAAGGCCAGAACTACTACAAAAAGCTGGTTCGGAATCAGATCCCCGGAGACCTTCAGAATGATGTGGAGGTGATCAGCTACGAGACGCTGTGGCAATACGTACTCAATATTCTTAAAACCAATAAAAGATACGTTCACTACCGCTTCTATAACATGGAGGTAATGGAACGCTAGTTCTTCTCATTCTCTTAATCCTACAACGCCTGCTACCGTGGTAGCGGGCGTTTTTTATTGGCCAAAAATAATTTCTGTATTATCTCCGATATTCAGGCTTTGACTTATTCCTTTAAGGCTGGCATCATTTCCGATGATGGATTCTGACAACACCGTATTTTCCAGTTCACTAAATGAGCCTATGATGGTATTGCTGATAATAGATGATTCAACAATGCTGTTTTCACCGATAGCTACATTAGGCCCGATAATGCTCTTAGTGATTCGGCAGTTGCCCATTATATTTACAGGGGGAATGATAATGCAATCCGGAAACTGATCTTCGGGAATATTCTGATACTTTGGGTTCTGCAGAAGGATAGCATTTGCCTCCAGTACACTTTCTTTCTTGCCACAGTCATACCAGTGCTCTACCTGGTAGGTATACATATCCTCACCTTTTTTTACCATGTACATCAGCGCATCCGTCAGCTGATACTCCCCATAGGTTTTGTAGTCGTTCTTTAAAATATACTCGATGCTCTCTATTAATAATCTGGGGTTTTTGATGCGATAAATGCCCACAATGCCTAAGTTAGATTTAGGGATTTTGGGTTTTTCCACCAACCCCTTGATTTTTCCCGATCTGTCTGCCTCAGCTACACCAAACATGCCTGGTACGGCCACTTTTCTGACGCCGATCATAGTGGTGTCTTTTGCCAGGAAGTCATCCAGGTTCAGTTGAACGATAGAGTCCCCAAGCACAATAAGCACGTCCTCTTCGTTTTCTATATACTGGCGGGCAAACCATACAGCATGAGCGATACCTTGCCTGGGTTCTTGTAATACAAACCGTACAGTAAGCCCTTGCTGCTGGTAGTGGCTCAGGATAAACTCCTCTATTTTACTTCCGAGATAACCCAGGATAAATACAAAGTCTTTTATCCCCCCCTCTATAAGGCCATCAACGATATGGGCAAGTATCGGCTTACCCGCTACGGGTACCAGGGCTTTTGGCTGAGTATGTGTGTGAGGACGAAGTCTGGCTCCGATCCCGGCAACAGGAATAATGGCTCTCATATAAACGACGGATAAAATGCTGTTTACGGATGATAATATAGCACAATCTATCAGATATGAAACGGGTTGTCCGTACAGTATGCGACGGATTTTCTTCCACTACACTAAATGCGTGCTTACGTATTCTGTTTAAGTCTTATCAACACGGATAATTCTTTATAAATTTGCCGCCGGATGAAGGCTAATGAACTTTTACTTAGATTTTTAATCTGGCGCGTGAGGCATGTCAATACGAAAAACTTCGTATTGTTTCTTAGTGGGGTGATTGGCGCTTTATCAGGGATTGCTGCCGTTACGCTTAAGGAGGCGGTTCATTTTATTCAGGACTTTCTTACCGGTGGCTTTGACATTGGCTATGCTAACCTGCTTTATCTTAGCTACCCACTCCTAGGTATCCTTATCACCGTTTTTCTCACTGACTATATTTTGAGGGAGAAAAATGGCCACGGTATTTCAGATACTCTATATAGTATTAGCAAAAAGAGTAGCCTGATCCGAAAGAGGCGGATGTACAGTAAGATGGTTACGAGTGCCCTTACCGTAGGCTTTGGCGGTTCGGTTGGGCTGGAGTCCCCTATAGTAGTTACAGGTTCGGCTATTGGGTCCAACACCGGCCGGATGATGCACCTGAATTACAAGAAGCGCACCCTTCTGATTGGGTGCGGTGCCGCGGGAGCTATATCAGCTATATTCAACTCTCCTATTGCAGGGGTGATCTTTAGTATTGAGGTAATGCTGGCTGACGTAACCTTTAGCGGTCTTATTCCCCTGCTTATTTCTTCAGTATCCGGGTCCCTTGTGTCATTGACTCTTCTGGGAGACGATATTCTCTTTTCCTTTAAGCTGCAGGAAAGCTTCCGGGCGGAAGATACACCACTTTATATACTACTAGGCGTCGTATGCGGACTTACCTCCGTGTACTTTACCAGAGTCATGTACAGGGTGGAAAACTGGGTAGGGAAGATTAAAAATCACTTATCAAAGGCTGTTCTGGGAGGAATCGGCCTGGGGCTTATAATTTTTATATTCCCCCCGATCTATGGCGAAGGATACGAAACCATTAAAGACTTACTGGCTGGTAGCTCTCCCCGTGTACTGGAAAAGAGCCTTTTCTTTACTCATTACTTTGAAGACAACTGGCTTTTGGTCTTGTTTTTAGTAGGGGTGATGCTGGTAAAGCCCGTAGCCAGTGCCCTTACTATAGCCGCCGGTGGTAGCGGTGGTATTTTTGCCCCGTCACTATTTTTAGGAGGGGTGACAGGTTTTGTTTTTGCCCGTGTTGTAGGACTCACCGGCATAGATTCTACTATCAGCCTGAGTAATTTTACGCTGGTTGGCATGTGTGGCGTAATGAGCGGCATACTTCATGCGCCCATGACCGCTATTTTTCTTATTGCAGAGGTTACAGGCGGATATACCCTTTTTGTGCCTCTGATGCTGGTATCTGCAATTGCCTTTAGTACCATAAGCTACTTTGAGAAATACTCGTTGTACACCAAGAACCTGGTGGAACGCGGGGATCTCACATATGACCGGGACCGGCAGGTGTTGAGTCTGATTGATCTTAATAAGATTATCGAGAAAGACTTGCTGATCATAGACCCTGAGAAGTCACTCGGGGATTTGGTTAAACTGGTCAGGTTAAGTAAAAGAAACATTTTTCCGGTAGTAAACAATGGGCATGAACTGGTGGGTATCATCACATTAGATGATATCCGGGAAATAATGTTTGACGAGGATTCACGGAAAAATATAACAGTTAAAAGCTTAATGCATAGCCCTCCGGCTTATGTTTCTTCACACGAGACTATGCAATCCGTTATGATGAAATTCGAAAAATCCGGGGCCTGGAACCTGCCGGTTATTGACGATGGTGAGTATATAGGGTTTGTCTCCAAAAGCAGAATTTTTAATGCTTACCGTAAAAAGCTGATCAGACAGAATAGGGAGTTCTAAAACGCACATCTTTTAACCTCTGTAATATTGGCTGAAAGCTCCAATCGAGCCAAAGATTTTTGGCAAAAATTTAGCTTGACTTTCTCGACTACTAAAAATAGAAGCGGAGTTATCCACAAAAGTATACTTTTGGTTAAAATACCTAAATAGCTCAAAAACAGGTATTTATATAAGCTGCTAGCGACTATGTGGATAACTTTCCTAAAATGTGGAAAAAATAGAAGGTTTATTTTTGGTTCTTTTTTTATGTCAATTATGCCCTAAATAGACAAGGCTAATCTGACTAAAAACCCCAAAACCTTACACACCAAAAACCCCGGCTAGTTCGCTTTTAAAAGTTTCAGACCTCCCGGGTACAAATTAAAAATCAAATAGTTTGCTGTGTTTCGATTAGGATAGGGCTGGTTTCGGTAAATTTCAGGGTCTAGCTTGACATTGGTTGATTCAGGTAAGCTATCAAATGAATTAAGCAATTTGTTGGTGTGGGAATAGTGCAAATTTAAGGGTTGCTAATTTTTTATTCTGATTGGCATGTCGGGCGCCATATTAGATTTTATTTTACTTTGCTCTTTTAGTCAATTGCACTATTTTTCTAGAGCAACCGTTTTTAACTGTGTTATGAAATATTTAGTACGTGTTTTTTCTTTAGGTCTGTTTATTTTTCTAACCTCATTCAATAACGACCAGGCTCCTGTACGTGTTATCAAATATCCGGAATTGCTAAACCTAATAGATGAGCCCGGAGAGGACATTCTTGTAGTTAATTTTTGGGCTACCTGGTGTGGACCATGTGTTAAAGAACTTCCCTACTTCGAAAGCGTAAATAAGAAATATGCTGCCAACGGAATTAAAACCGTACTGGTAAGTCTGGACGATGCGGATGTCCTTGAAAGTAAAGTTATTCCATTTGTAAAGCGGAAACAGCTTGATAGTGAAGTGGTTTTACTTGATGAGACAGACTTTAACGCCTTTATAAACAAAGTGGATAAACGCTGGTCCGGGGCTATTCCTGCCACGCTTATTATTGACAAAGGATCTGGAGATCGCATATTTATTGGGGAGCCTGTTAATCAGCAGGAATTAGAAAATTATATTGCTAAATTTAGTAAGTAAAAATTCAACCAAATTTTATCTATATGAGACTTTTCACACTTCTATTTGTCTGTATAGCCGGGCTGATGGCCTTCACGGCAGCAGGGGATAAGGATGGTTATAAGGTAGGAGACATCGCCCGTGACTTCAAACTCAAGAATATCGACGGAGAAATGGTGTCTTTGTCAGACTATAGTGACGCGAAGGGGTACATTGTGGTATTTACCTGTAACCATTGTCCGTATGCAAAAATGTATGAACAACGTATAATTGAATTGCATAATAAGTATGCTGACCAAGGGTATCCTATAGTAGCTATTAACCCTAATGATCCCGTAAAACAGCCACAGGATAGTTATGAAAACATGCAAAAACGCGCAAAGGAAAAAGATTATCCCTTTGCTTACCTGGTAGATGAGACACAGGAAATTGCACGTACTTATGGTGCCGCCTATACCCCTCACGTATTTTTGCTAAAAAAGGAAGGCAACAAGAATAGGGTAGCTTACATCGGGGCTATCGATAATAATTACAAAAATGCAGAAGAGGCTGATGTGAAGTATGTGGAAGCCGCCGTAGACAACCTGCTTGCCGGTGAAGGGGTACAAACTAAGCAGGCCAAAGGAATTGGCTGCACTATAAAATGGAAGGATAGCTAATTAATAATATTATTGGATATTAATTTCTGGACCCGGTGCTTCGTGCCGGGTTTTTTAGGTTCTGTTGACAATGAAAAGACACTCCTCGCTTATTCCTATAAGTCGTGAGCATCATAAGGTACTGCTCTGCGCCCAATTATTGAAAGCTGATGTGCCTTCCTACGAAGGAATGCCTGCTGACCCTGCCGGAAAAATTGACTATTTTCTTTCTTTTTACAGTGAAGTGCTGGAAGCACATATGGATAAGGAGGAAAAACTATTATTTCCGTTCGTCAGTGAAAAGGCATCGGCGCTCCAACGGTTAATCCGGGAACTGACTACTGACCATGAAGAGATCCGAAGGTTGAGCAAAAACCTGGACTCTGCCAGTGAGATGATCGCAGAGCACTTGGATGAGCTTGGGCGCCTCCTGGAAAAACATGTACGCAGAGAGGAGAGACAGCTATTTCAACGTATACAGGAGTTGCTCAGTGAAGGCCAATTACTAGAGCTCAGTAAACTCCTCACCACCTAAGCGTTTATCATCTTAAGGATGTCCTCCACATATTCTCTATCGTTACTCAGGCGAGGCACCTTATTCTGACCACCCAGCTTACCACGTTTTTTCATCCAATTATAGAATGTCCCTTCATTTACGAAATGAATAACCGGCCTCTCCAGGGCAAGGTCTGCCTGTCTTTTGGCGTCGTAATCACTATTGATTTTACGAAGAGTTTCATCCAGAACGGATATAAATGACTCCTGATCAGAGGGCCGACACTTAAATTCAATGATCCATTCGTGCCCCCCCTTTTTGCCCGTTTCCAGATACCTGGGGGCGGCCGTAAAGTTATCAATTACAGCATTGGTACGGGAACAGGCTTCGGTGATCGCTTCCTCCGCATTTTCGATGATGACCTCTTCACCAAAAGCATTAATGAAGTGCTTGGTGCGACCGCTTATTTTGATCCGATAAGGGTCAGTAGAGGTGAACTTAACGGTATCACCAATTTTGTATCGCCACAGCCCTGCGTTAGTGGTGATAACCACGGCATAGTTTTTCCCGGTTTCTACCTGGTCAAGGGTTAGCACAGTAGGATCCTCTTTATCCCATTCATCCATGGGGATAAACTCATAAAAAATGCCGTAATCCAACATAAGCAGCATCTCGTAGCTGTCGGTTCGGTCCTGAATGCCGAAAAAGCCCTCACTTGCATTATAAGTTTCCAGATAATGCATGCCGCTGCTGGGAATGAGCTGCTGGAAGACATCCCGGTAGGGGGTAAATGATACGGCGCCATGTACAAATACCTCCAGGTCCGGCCATACTTCGGTAATGTCATCTTTACCCGTTATCTCCAGGATGCGCTGGAGTAAAACCAGCGTCCAGGTAGGAACCCCGCTAATGTTGGTCACATGCTCATCAGCCGTGGCGCGGGCCATTTTTTCAATTTTTTCCTCCCAGTTATCCAACAGCGCTATATCCATACTGGGTACCCTGGCTGCCTGTGCCCACCATGGCATATTCTTTACTAATACGGCAGATACGTCTCCATAGAAGCTGTTGCGGCTGGTATCAAACTGGTTGATCTGGTGGCTTCCGCCTACCACCAATCCCTTACCTGTGAATACACGTGTTTCGGGGTAATTATTGACATAGATGGATATCATGTCCTTCCCGCCTTTAAAGTGGCAATCTTCCAGTGCTTCGGAAGATACGGGAATGAATTTACTCCGGGCATTGGTAGTGCCGGAGGATTTGGCAAACCACTTAATTTCAGTAGGCCAAAGGACATTCTGCTCGCCTTTAAGCAGACGGTCTATATAGGGGAATAGATCCTCGTAAGTGGAAATAGGGACCCGCTGTTGAAACTGGGACAGGTGCCGGATATCAGAGAACCCGTATTTTTTCCCAAAATAGGTGTGCTTACCCTGTTGAATCAGCTTGTGGAACAATTCACCCTGAACATCGTGAGGGTATTTCATAAAAAGCTCGATCTGGTGGATCCGCTTTTTCATCACCCAGGTCAAAATTGAATTCAGGATTTCCATTAATTTCCGTCAGATCTTACGTTTCAACTCAAAATTCTGTCCGAGATACACCCGTCTTACCTGCTCATCGGCGGCAAGCTCTTCGGCTGTGCCTGCTTTGAGGAGCTGACCTTCAAACATGAGATAAGCCCTGTCGGTAATACTCAGAGTCTCATTCACATTGTGGTCAGTGATCAGAATTCCGATATTTTTATTCTTTAGCTTGGCTACGATGGTCTGGATCTCTTCTACGGCTATAGGGTCCACACCGGCAAATGGCTCATCGAGCAGTACAAATTTCGGATCCACTGCCAGTGCCCTGGCAATTTCCGTTCGGCGGCGTTCGCCACCGGAAAGTACCATGCCCAGGTTATTACGTACATGACCAAGGCTGAACTCATCAAGCAATTCCTCGATTTTATGTTTTTGCTCAGCCTTAGAAAGTTTTGTCATTTCCAGTACTGCCTTCAGGTTTTCTTCCACAGTTAGTTTTCTGAAAACCGAGGCTTCCTGAGCAAGGTAGCCAATGCCAAGTTTAGCTCTCCGGTACATCGCCAGAGAGGTAATGTCTTCATTGTCCAGATAAATCCTTCCATCGTTAGGCTTAATAAGACCAACGATCATGTAAAAAGTTGTGGTTTTTCCGGCACCGTTAGGTCCTAACAGTCCCACGATCTCTCCCTGACTCACGTCTACGGAGACCTGGTTTACCACTGTCCGTTTCTTGTACTTTTTAACTAGCTTTTCTGCCCGCAGCAACATAGATTATGTGTGGGTTAAGTTAGTATGAAATTGTATATCTTCTACACAGAGCCTCAGAGTTTTGTTGCCCCGGTATTCATTTTCCTCTATAGTATAGGCCAGATCGAAAGGTCCCCGTTCCAGTGAGGGGGCCAATGGGGCCATATTCCATGCGATAGCCTCTATAGGGGGTAAGTCTGTTCGCTTCAATAATAGTACCAGATGTTTGCCTTTAATAATTCGTGGCCTGGAGGCCAGGCTCACTCCTCTGCTGGCAAATACAGGAACCATGTTTTGCGGCCCGAATGGAGCCATGCGCTTCAAGATGCTAAAAAATTTCGGACTTATCCGCTCCAGCGGTATCTCCAGGTCTATATCCATTGGTGGAGTAAGCAGTTCCTCATGAACAAGATTGCTGGCTACCTCTTCAAACCTACTGGCAAAAGCCTCGACATTTTCAATTTTAAGGGTAAGCCCTGCTGCATGGGTGTGGCCGCCATACTGTTCCAGGTACTCACTGCAGGAAGAAATAGCCTCATATATGTCAAAGCCGGGAATAGATCTTGCAGATCCGGTTGCCATACTGTTGGACTCAGTCAGGATGATCGTCGGCCGATGGTATTTTTCAATGCAACGTGACGCCACGATACCAATGACCCCTTTATGCCAGTCATGCTTAAAAAGGACAGTACTGCGGGCCCCTTTCAATAGCACGTCAGATTCGATTAGCTCAAGAGCCTCCTTGGTGATGGTGCTGTCAAATTCTTTGCGGCTGGTATTGTTTTCGTTTATAGCCTTCGCCATCGAAATGGCCTCCTCTTCATCATCAGTCAGCAGCAGCGCCACGGCATTACGACCATGTGATACCCGGCCGGCTGCATTTATGCGCGGAGCAATTCTGAATACCACATCGCGAATACTGAGGGGGACTTTTATTGAAGCAGTTTGAATGAGTGCTCTGAGGCCGGTATTTTTTGTCCTGGCAAGTACTTTAAGCCCGAAGTGGCTCAATACCCTGTTTTCCCCTGTCAAGGGTACGATATCAGCTGCTATGCTCACAGCCAGGAGATCCAGGTGGGCAAAGAGCTCCTGCTCCGGAATACTATTCTGCAGACACCAGGCATGGAGTAGTTTAAAGCCTACTCCACACCCACTTAGTTCTTTATAAGGGTATGGGCAATCAGCCTGCTTAGGATCGAGCACGGCATAGGCTGGAGGTAAATCTTCTCCGGGCAGGTGATGATCACACACGATCACATCTACTCCAAGCTTACCAGCGAGTCCTATGGTATTCAGGGCTTTTATGCCGCAGTCCAGCGTAATAATAAGAGACACGCCAGCTTCAGCAGCATAGCGTATTCCCTGCTCGGACACTCCGTACCCTTCATCATAGCGGTCTGGTATATAATAGATGAGGTGTGAGGAATAGTGTTGCAAAAAACCGAACACTAACGCAACGGAGGTGGTACCGTCCACATCATAGTCACCATAGATCATGATTTTTTCCTCATCTCCGATTGCCTGAGTCAGGCGTTCAACTGCCCGGCCCATATTGAGCATCAGAAATGGATCATGCAGTTGGGTCAATGCAGGGCAGAAAAACTGTTCGGCTTGCTCGTATGTGGATATCTTCCGCTGATATAATAACGTGGCCAGGTGAGGATTGACGTTGATGCTCTCCGCCAGCTCACGTACTCTCTCCTCCTCGGGAGTTTCTTTTATCACCCATCTTTTTTGCATAGAGGGCCAAATTTAAATGAAATGAAGCAGGAATCCGGCAATAATTTTAATTCATCGTGTGTCACTGGCAGGTACAGGTTAAATGTTTCTGCATAAGTGTGCTATAATGATTATCTTATCGGTATAAACTTTAACTTACATTAATTATGACAAGAAGAAAAAGCTAGAGCAACTACGTGTTTCCAGTTTTGTAACTGACATTAAGGGAATCAAAGCGGGTTTAAGGGAAGTGGACATAAGCATTAAAGACCCTAATGATCCTACCGCCAATACCTGGTGCTACGTTTGTCCTGAGGAGGTACCTCAATTTTAACTTTGAATATTATTTCTATGAAAAAGAAGATCAACCTCGAAAACCTCCAGATTGCCTCATTTATAACTGAGACAGATAAGGAATCAGTGAAGGCTGGGTCAAAGTACAAGACAGACTCACCTGTATGTCCTACAGAAAATACAGGGTGTTTTGTATGCCCTCCTTATACTACTGATTGTGAGGAAATGTAAGGGATAGATTAAGAAGAGCAGGTGTTTAGGAGTACCCATACCCCCAGCTGCTCTTTTATCCTTATACGAATAAAGACCCGCGTTCACCTACCCATAGACGCGGGTTTGTTTTTGCTTTTTAAGCAATTGGGGCTTAATCTCCCAGGCTTTTTTTAGCTGTAACGCCCATATCCTTGAGTTTTTCCGCCCTATCCAGAAGATTACCCCGGCCCTCGTGCAGTTTTTTCATAGCATCGTCGTATGCACCGGTAGTTTGGTCCAGGTGCCGGCCTACCTTTTCCAGGTCTTTGATAAAAGCATATAGTTTATCGTATAGTTTGCCGCCTTCTTCCGCTATCCGGAGGGCATTCGCGTGTTGTTTTTCCGTTTTCCACAGGCTGGCAATCGTTCGTAAGGTGGCCATCAAAGTGGTGGGGCTGACCACAATGATTTTTCTCTCCCATGCGTAGCTGAATAAGTCTGTATGATCCTGCCTGAAAGCTAGGCTATAGCTGGCCTCTACGGGGATAAAGAGCAATACAAACTCCAGACTATTAACTTTTTGAAGTTGATAATAGTGCTTTTCGCTCAGGCCTTTAACATGATTGCGTATGCTATCAAGGTGGGCTTTAAAGTGTTTCTTTCTTTCTGCCTCATCTTCTGTGTTCAGGCAGCTTTCATAGGCTTTAAGAGAAACCTTGCTGTCTATAATTATCTGCCGGTGGCCAGGCAGGTCTACTATGATATCCGGTCGCTGGCTAACTGATACAGCCCCGGATACGTTCAGGGCTTTTTGCCTGTGAAATTCGAGGCTTTCTGTAAGCCCGCTACGCTCCAGGATTTTTTCCAGTACCATTTCCCCCCAATGGCCCTGCGTTCTTTGGTCCCCTTTAAGCGCTTCAGTTAGGTGTCGTGCATCGTCCCTCATCTGCAGATTCAGCGCTTCCATACGCCTTAGCTCCTCTTTTAGCCCCTTCGTCTCGCCAAACTGCTGTCGATGAGTTTCTTCCACCTTCTTTTCGAAATCAGCGATTTTTTCCTTCAAAGGATTTAGAAGCAGAGAAAGTCTCTCCTGTTGCGATTTACCGAATGTCTCTGCATTCCTTTCAAGTGTTTGCCCTGCCAACAGCTCAAATCGTTCAGTCATCTGGCCATATAGTTTTTCCAGCTCCTGCTTTTGAGTGGTCAGCTTTTCGTTGAGGTAGCGTCGCTCTTCTTCACTCCTGATTAATTGCTCCCGAATGTTTCCCGATTGTTCAAGTGAAGACTCCAGGTGTTGATTTTGCTGCCGGAAGGTTTCGCATTGCTGTTCCATTGTCCAGATGGACTGTTCCAGTTCACGTACTGATTCCGGGCTTGCGTAGGCGCTATACTTTTGCTTAATGATTATGTAGCCGAGTGCAAGGCCGGCCCCCAACGCACTAAAGATGAATAGGACTAATTGTAATGATGGCATTGGGCTAAAAATAGAAAAAGCAGGCACCTGGTGCCTGCTTTTCAATAAAGATTTTATTCTGCCTTTAGATAACGCCTTCGAGCACGTCTTTCATAGGCACACGCTGACCGTCCTTATAAGGTACGACCCAGGCATCTTTTACACCCATTTCACGCAGATACTTCTTAAAAGTATCAGCTTCCCAGTAGTCGCGAAAGTTACCTAGCGTAATACGCTGGAGGCCACCCTCTTCTTCACTGCTGAAGTTGTCACTGTTGTCATTATACTGGGCCAGGTCCTTATTTTTGTAAGCCCCTACCTGTACTTTGAAGACTACTCCATTCGCTGTACGGGTTTCATTTTCCGAGGCATCTTCCTCCAGTGCCTTCAATTGCTCGCGGGCTTCGGCTAGTTCTGCCTGGGCCTGGCGTGCCTGGTTTTGGGCAGTAGAGATGCGCTCCTCTTTAGTTTGTACCTCATTTTGTAGGTTGTCCACTTTGCCGCGCAGCTCACTTACCTCACTTTCAAGGCTGCTGTTAGTCTCTACTAACTCCTTGAATTCGGCAGGCTCCATTGCCTTCATTTTCTTTTTCCACTCCTTCTTTTCCTTTTTGGAAAGCTGGGCTTTAGCCTCAGGAGCAACAGCGATAAAGGCCATAAGTGCCAGAATAGCCAGAATATGTTTCATAACGTATATCAGTTGCGATTTTGAAAACGAATTCAAAATAGGCAGGCCCGCCGAATTAGCAAAGCAGATGTAATTATTTCAGGCTACCTATCATTTTTTTAGGGTCTACCCATTCATCGAATTGTTCATTAGTAAGAAGGTCCAGCGAAAGGGCTGCTTCTCTGAGTGTAGTCCCCTCTTTATGAGCCTTTTTGGCTATTTTGGCCGCATTATCATACCCAATATGTGTATTCAGAGCTGTTACCAGCATGAGTGAATTCTCAAGATTCTGCTTAATGCGCTCATGGTTGGGCTCTATGCCGACTGCACAGTTCCGGTTAAACGAATCAGCTGCATCACCTAAAAGTCGGGCTGCGTTAAGAAGGTTATAGACCATCATTGGCTTGAAGACATTTAGCTCAAACTGGCCGTTCATACCTCCTGCGCTTATGGCGACATCGGCACCTATTACATGGGCACAGACCATGGTGAGGGCTTCGCATTGCGTGGGGTTCACCTTGCCAGGCATGATAGATGAGCCTGGCTCATTTTCAGGAATTACGATTTCACCGATACCACAGCGGGGTCCGGAAGCCAGCATTCTGATGTCATTGCCAATTTTCATAAGGCTGACAGCTATCTGCTTCAGTGCGCCTGAGGTTTCCACCATAGCATCATGGGCTGCTAAAGCTTCGAATTTATTCGGGGCTGTGACGAAGGGCAGGCCGGAAATGTTGCTTATGTTTTTTGCAACCTCTTCTGAGTATCCTTCAGGGGTATTGAGGCCGGTTCCGACGGCTGTGCCACCAAGAGCCAGTTCGCTCAGGTGAGCCAAAGTATTTTTTAGCGCCCGGATACCATGGTCCAATTGGGCTACATAGCCGCTGAATTCATGACCAAGGGTAAGCGGGGTAGCGTCCATAAAATGGGTACGGCCTATCTTGACCACTTCTGCAAAAGACTTGGCTTTTTGGTCGAGCGTTTCCCGTAATTCAGAAAGCTTGGGAATGGTGAGTTCCTCTATTAGCTTGTAGGAGGCTATGTGCATAGCGGTAGGAAAAGTGTCATTAGACGACTGAGATTTATTCACGTCGTCGTTAGGGTGGATGGTTTTCTTTTCATCCGTAAGTTTTCCTCCTGAAATGACATGGGCGCGATTGGCCACTACCTCATTTACATTCATATTAGACTGCGTACCGGATCCTGTCTGCCAGACCTTGAGTGGAAAGTGCTCATCAAGCTTTCCTTCAATGATCTCATCGCAAACTTGTCCTATAAGATCTGCCTTGCCTTTATCCAATGCACCGAGGGTTGCATTAGTCTGTGCAGCAGCCTTTTTCAATACAGCAAATGCACGGATGATTTCGATAGGCATACGCATAGTATCCCCCCCGATGGCAAAGTTTTCAAGTGAACGCTGGGTTTGTGCTCCCCAGTACTTATCTGCGGGTACCTCTATGGTGCCCATTGTATCCTTTTCGGTTCTGACGCTCATTATGTTGTTGGCTATTTTGTGGCTAAAAAGTGTCTGTAAAGTTAGAAAAAATAATTTTTTGGCTATAAATTAGATAATAGATATGCTATTTGATCGTAATTCTTACACCTTTCGGTCATGCATCTATACATGTAACAACCGGCTTTAAAAGGAGGTTAATTTTTTCATCTGTGTGTTTGATGCCTCTCATGAGGCTTTTATTTTTGTAACCCGGTTCAATGTAAAGATCATTTATGGGTATCAGCATCAAAAGAATATTCTGGAGCCTGCTATTTTCCTTTGGTTTGTTTGGTAGCATGCATTCCTTGGAGCAGCAACCAGGCATCTATTCTTCCCAACCATCCTCATTGGTTATCAACCCTATTGAAGCGGATGCTAATGCCCCTATAGTTATGCATGTACTTCCCCATAGCGACCTGGAACTATCCGGCTTTCGTACCTTGTATATTCGTAAGGCATACCTTCCTTTCTAAGACAGAGCCCTTATTCATACACAGGCCTTAATTTTTTACCAGCCCTTATTTGGAATCCTTCTAAAGAGACGTACATTTGCACTGTTATTTGAAATCAGTCTAAATAAATACAGATGCGTAAGCCTCTTTATACACTACTTGTTTTTGGTGCATTGTTCGCTTCTTGTAGCGAAGACGATGACAGCCCTATGGTAAATGAGCTGGAAGTGCCACAGACCTATACATTCCAGTCTTTTAATGCCTCTGGTAGCTCCGGTGAGGCTATAACTGATGATCTTGCCGAACTGGCCGGCTATATGAAGACCGGAAGGCCCGGTGATGCAGGAGATCCTGACCGTAACCAAACACTCAATAGCCAGAGCCTTTTGGAGATTTATACAAATAATGGGAATACCCCCAGCCTGAGCGCTGTTACTACCAGTGAATACGATGCTCTGGTACGCGACTGGTTCAGCGAGATTGCTGCTGCCAGCGGTAATACATATGGTGAAGGTGCTGAGGGAGGCACCTATGGTGGCTATTTGGTAGATGAAAATGCCGTTGAGCTGGAGCAATTTATAGAAAAAGGCTTGTATGGCGCGGCTCTGTATAACCAGGCAGTGACTGTACACCTTAATACTAACAACACCACTGAAGGGCTGGGTGCTACTGAAACATCTGTTTTAGAGCAAAACTGGGACAATGCCTTCCTGCTCTATGGTGCTGACGCTTCTTTCCCCAATAATGGAAACGACTCATGGGCTGCTAAATATGCTGCCCGCCGCGATAATGCAGGGTTTTATACCAATTTGAAAACGGCGTTCCTTACCGGCCGTGCTGCCATTACTGCAGGCGAAGAGTTTACAGACGAGCGAAACCGTGCCGTAGTTGACATCCGCGAAAACTGGGAAAAAGCTCTGGCTGCTACAGCTATCAATTACCTGTACTCTGCTAAAAACGGCTTGCTTAATGCGACGGATGATGCGGGTACTGCCTCAGCTTACCATGCATGGGCCGAAGCATACGCATTTATGTACGGTTTCAGAGGAGTAGATAGTGACTTCCGCATTATTTCAGACGTGGAAGTTAACAATGTACTCGGTTACCTGAAGAGTTCCCCCGCCCTGTTTACTCAGGATAATATTGGGGATATTGATAGTGCGATTGATGCAATTGCTCAGGTATACAACTTCCAGGACCCTACTATTTTTGAGATAAACGATGTTAGCGCCAATAATAGATAAGGCGAGAACAACTCAATAATATTCAATGAAGGCAGCCGGTAGTCCGGGTGCCTTTCCTTGCTAAATAACCAGGTGAAATCAATGAGACATACTAAGCTTTATATCTATAGTCTGGCAGTTTTTATCCTGCTAATTCAGGCCTGCTCTTCAGACGATGGTGGAGAGGGCGTTAGTGAGTTTGACCGGCAGGCTATGCTGGAGAATATTGGCACAAACCTTATCGTGCCTGCTTACGAGGAGCTGGACATGGAAACCGGAGCCCTGAGTACTGCTATAGATGCTTTTGTTGCTGATCCTACTGTAAGTAACCTGATGGCAGCCCGAACAGCTTGGGAGAGTGCCTTTACAGCTTGGCAGTATGCCGCACCATATAATTTTGGTCCCGCCGATACTAATGTGGGTATGTTATCAGTGTTGATAGCTACATGGCCTGTGGATGTGTCGCTGGTGGAGCAAAAGATTACTTCAGGTGATTTGGCAATGAATACGCTGGATAGAGATACCCGGGGCTTTTTAACCGCTGAATACCTGTTGTTCGGTAACGGAAAGGATGAGGCTACTGTGGTTGCTGACTTTAGCGGGGCAGAAAATGATAACCGCCGTAAATACCTGGTGGCGGTAGTAGATGACATTGATACCCGGGTAAATGAGGTCGATGCGGGATGGGATACTTACCTATCCTCATTTATCTCCAATGACGGTACTTCGCCGGGAAGTTCTGTTTCCCTGCTATTCAATGAATTTAACCGGTACTTTGAGCTTGTCAAAAACTTTAAGATAGGTCTGCCGGCAGGAACACGCCCGGGTCAGGAGGCCCCTGCTCCCGGTACGACGGAGGCATATTACAGCAAGCAGTCTTTACAATATGCCTTTTATAGCCTGGAAGCCGTAGAAAATATCTGGTATGGCCGGGGGGCAAATGGTACCGACGCAGTCGGGTTTGAAGAATACCTTGCCAGTGTGCCCGGCGGGCCAGAGCTTGCGCAGGACACTAAAGCTTCATGGAGTAATTTATTGGCCACCATGAATGCTATTCCCTCTCAGCAGCCACTTTCCGAAAGTGTGGTATCTAATCAGCAGGCAGTGGCAGATGCCTATACTGCCTTGCAGCAACACACCCGCTACTTTAAAAGTGACCTGTCTTCACGACTGGGCATCAGTATCACCTATAGTAGTGGAGACGGTGACTAAATGACCAGGATGCAACGGCCCTTTCAGAACATAAGATCTTTTTTGCGGCGCGATGTACACATCGCGCCTTTGGCCGTTTTCAGGGTGCTGTTTGGGCTTGCTATGACCATCAGTACCATCAGATTTATTTCATTAGGTTGGATAGATAAGCAGTACGTAGAGCCGGTCATGCATTTTACCTACTACGGGTTTGAGTGGGTGAAAGCCTTACCTGCCCTGGGCATGTATGCTCTTTTCGGTGTACTGCTATTGAGCGGAATAGGCATTATGATAGGAGCGTGGTACCGTATTTCCGCCCCGCTCTTTTTCCTGGTTTTTACTTACATCGAGCTCATTGATAAGACTTACTACCTCAACCACTACTACTTCGTTAGTATTGTAGCCCTGTTGTTGGCGGTAGTTCCTGCCCACCGCTATTTTTCAATCGATGTGTTACGTAACCCCGGCTCCCAGCGGACAACAGTACCCTTCTGGGTAATAGGTATATTTCAGGCACAACTTGGCATTGTATATTTCTATGCCGGGTTAGCGAAAATAAATGAAGACTGGCTATTACATGCGATGCCACTGCGTATTTGGCTGCCAGCACAGGATAACATGCCCGTAATCGGGCCACTACTGCGCCAGACCTGGGCAGCCTATGTTTTTAGCTGGGCGGGAATGCTGTACGATGTATTTATCCCCTTTCTACTATTAATAAGGCGCACCCGATGGCTGGCCTATGCTGCCGTGGTAGCCTTCCATAGCCTTACAGGTTACTTTTTTCAGATCGGGGTCTTTCCCTTAGTCATGATTTTGTGTACGCTGATATTTTTCAGTGAGTCTTTCCATATAAAGCTTATTCGCCGGGTACGCGAGGCATTCAGGCTGAGGGCGACTGAGTCCCTTTCAGCTTCATGGCAACCTGCTGTCGGTAGCAGGAACCTCTATGCTGCTTTTTTACTAATCTATTTTACGATACAGATAGCACTTCCCTGGCGCTATCTTTTGTACCCTGGTAATATGTTTTGGACAGAAGAAGGCTATCGCTTTGGGTGGCGGGTGATGCTGATGGAAAAAGCCGGTACAGCTACATTTTTTGTGCGTAATCCTGAAACGGGTAAAGAAGGCGTAGTGGTGAATAGTGAGTTTCTCAATGCCCACCAGGAAAAACAAATGGCAATGCAGCCAGACATGGTACTGGAGTATGCATCTTTTCTGGCCTCCTATTACCAAAAGCAGGGCATGAAAACCCCTGAAGTGAGAGCCGAAGTGTGGGTGACGCTTAATGGCAGGAGAAGCCGTCTTCTGGTAGATCCAAAGGTAAACCTTGCGGCCAGGCAGGAAAACCTGTTTCCTAAAGACTGGATATTGCCGCTAAATAATATGGTAATGCAACCGGAGTGGGTAGCTGAGGCAGAAAATAACGGGGTGGATGAGGATTAACAAACGTACAGGCCTGCTGGTCCTTCTCTTGTGTACATGCATAACTGTGATAGCTCGCCAGGGCGACCTCACAGTGTATGGAAAGGTGCTTACACCTTCCGGTGAGCCTGTAGAGGAGGCCTCTGTTTTCATTGAAAATACTTCCGTGATTACCACTACTGATGACGGCGGCCGCTACAGGCTGGAAGATGTTATTTCTGAAGTGGTAAGGGTGGTGGTCTTTTACCCCGGTACAGAAACCCAGGTAAAAGAAGTAAACCAGCGCAGCGGTTCGGTAGAAGTTAACTTTACACTTTCAGAACTTAGCGAAGAGCTGGAAGAGGTAGTAATATCTGATATACTTGAAAAGAGCTATGGCATCAGGCGCTTGCGTTCAGTAGAAGGTATGGGTATCTATGAAGCCAAGAAAAGCGAAGTAATCGTATTGGAAGATATTACGGCTAACTTGGCGACAAATAACCCGCGTCAGGCTTTTGCCAAGGTACCTGGCCTGCTGATATGGGAAAGTGACGGAGCCGGTCTTCAGTTGGGTATCGGTGCCCGGGGCCTGAGTCCAAATCGTACCAGCCACTTTAATGTGAGGCAAAACGGTTATGACATCAGCGCAGATGCTCTTGGGTACCCCGAGAGCTACTATACCCCACCGCTCGAAGCTCTCAAACAAATAGAGCTGGTGCGTGGTGCTGCTTCTCTTCAGTATGGCACCCAATTTGGAGGAATGCTGAATTTCGTTTTCAAGCGTGGCCCGGAAGATCGAAAGTTTAGCTTTACAAGCCGTCAGACCATCGGGTCATTTGGCCTGTTTAACTCATTTAACAGTGTAGGCGGACAGGTGGGAAAGGTAAACTACTATGGGTTTTACCAGCACAAGCGAGGCGACGGCTGGCGACCAAATAGTGGGTTTGATCTGGACATGGCTTATGGTGCCGTTAGTGTTGACCTATCCGATAAGCTTACTATCGGTTCGGACTTTACCTACATGCATTATCTTGCCCAGCAGCCAGGTGGACTTACCGATGTGGACTTTCAAAATGATCCCCGCCAAAGCAAGCGTGACCGTAACTTCTTCATGGTAGACTGGAATCTGGCATCGCTTACGCTTGACTACCGCCTTTCCGACCGTACAAAGATTAATAGCCGCAATTTTTTCCTGTACTCAGGACGTGAGGCCCTGGGCAATCTCAGCCGTATCACCATGGTAGACCTTGGAGGGAATCGTACATTACTAAGTGATAGCTACCGTAATTATGGTAACGAAACCCGCCTGATGCACCATTATCCGATGGGTAGTCAAAAGAACGTACTCCTGGTGGGTACCCGTTTCTATACGGGCCACACTAACCGTAAGCAGGGAGATGCCAGTGATGGTGCTGATACAGATTTCAGGTTTCTGAACCCGGACAATCTTGAAAACAGCGACTTCGACTTCCCTAATCGTAACCTGGCTCTGTTTGCGGAAAACATATTTAACGTAACTCAAAAGTTCAGTATTACCCCCGGGGTGCGGTTGGAATACATCAGGACCCGGTCCGAGGGCTTTTACCGTCAGGTTGTGAGAGATTTTGCGGGTAATATCATCTCAGATAACCGGTTTGACGAAAGCAAGAATAACGAGAGAGCCTTTGTACTCGGCGGTGTAGGCCTGAGTTATAAGCTTAATGAAGACCGTGAGCTCTACGGAAACTTTAGCCAAAACTTCCGTTCCATTACGTTTAGCGATCTGAGGGTGGTAAATGAGAATGTCAGGGTGGATGAAAACCTTACAGACGAGCGGGGCTTCAATATAGATTTGGGAATTAGAGGCTCAGAGAGGGATGGGTTAATTAATTACGATGTCAGCGCTTTTTACCTTCGCTACAACGACCGCATCGGGTTCGTAAACCGCATAGATACTGTGCTGAACATTGACCAGCGATACCGCAGTAATGTCGGTAATGCCTACAGCGCTGGCATAGAGGCATTTGCTGAGGCAGATATATGGAGGCTCGCCGCAGGGAAAGGCTCCAGGCACGGCCTCAACCTTTTTGTTAATGCGGCATTTATTAATGCCGAATACCTGAGCAGTAACCTGCCTGACCTAGAAGATCAGCAAGGGAATGTAAGTACCAAAGGAAAAAAACTGGAGCTGGTAAGTCCATTCACATTACGCACCGGGCTCAACTACAGCCAAGGTAATTTCTCCCTTAGCAGCCAGTTCAGTTATACTCACCAGCACTACACCGATGCGTTCAATACGGAATTTACCCCCACTGCCGTGTCCGGGGTTATCCCTAGCTATTATGTTGTGGATATCTCAGCAAGGTATTCCTATCGCAAGTTCACCTTATCGGGGGGAGTAAATAACGCGACAGATAATAAGTACTTTACAAGGCGGGCCGATGGCTATCCCGGCCCGGGTATTATTCCTGCCGATGGCAGAAGCATCTACCTGACTCTCGGTTTTACCTATTAAAAATTCATCAGTCGACAGGAGGATTCATTTTAGAGAAAATATCCCAGGTCACTATTCCTACAGTGACAGATATATTCAGAGAGTGCTTCGTCCCATACTGGGGTATTTCCAAAACCACATCAGCTAATTCTATAACTTCGTCAGAAACACCGAAGACTTCGTTGCCAAAAACTACAGCAATCTTCTGAGCAGGATCAGGCATGAAGCTCTGAAGGGCCGTGCTGCCTTCTGCCTGCTCCACCACTGCAATTGTGTACCCTGCCTTTTTCAACTCACTAATTGCTTCTGTGGTGTTTTCCGTATAGGCCCAATCCACAGAATCGGTGGCGCCAAGAGCAGTTTTATTGATTTCACGATGAGGCGGTTGAGCTGTAATGCCACAAAGTAAAATTTTTTCGATTCGGAAGGCATCACCTGTACGAAAAGTGGAGCCTACATTGGCCATACTCCGGACATTATCCAGCACCAAAACCAATGGGATTTTTTTCTTAATTTTGAATTCTTCGATACTGAGCCGTTGCAGCTCTTCCGTTTTCAGTTTTCTCATAACCAGGAAAATAAGTGAAGGCCGGCTAACGCGATACTTCAGGTACAAAACTATAATCTTTTAGCAAAGCAAAGGCAGGGTCTTGCCCTGATACGATCCCATATGGCTAAAAAATCCAAAAAGGAAGCAAAAGAAACCCCTCTGATGAAACAGTACAATGCCATTAAGGCAAAGTACCCCGGTGCTTTACTGCTATTTAGGGTCGGAGATTTTTATGAGACTTTTGGGGAAGATGCTGTTACGGCCAGCAAGGTACTGGAAATCGTATTAACTAAACGGGCAAACGGAGCTGCTTCACATATAGAGTTAGCTGGTTTTCCCCATCACTCCCTGGAAAGTTACCTGCCACGACTGGTACGTGCAGGACACCGTGTGGCCATTTGTGATCAGTTGGAAGACCCAAAAAGCGTAAAGGGAATAGTGAAAAGAGGGGTTACTGAATTAGTTACCCCCGGGCTGGCTTACAATGACCACGTCCTTGAGAAAAATCAGAATAACTTTTTGGCCTCTGTATCCTTTGGAAAAGATGTGGTCGGCATATCGTTTCTGGACCTGAGTACCGGTGAGTTTATGACCGCAGAGGGTACCCCGGAATATGTAGATAAGCTTCTGCAAGGGTTTCAGCCTAGTGAAGTAATCTTTAGCAAGCAGCAAAAAGAAGTCTTTCAGAAATATTTTCGTGATCAGTATAACACCTTTGGGCTGGAAGACTGGGTATACCAGCACGATTATGCTTACGAAACCCTGACGGCTCATTTCCAGACCACAAACCTCAAAGGATTTGGTGTGGAGAATATTCCTTTGGGCGTGGTGGCCGCCGGTGCCGTGTTACACTACCTGAAAGAAACGGAGCACAAAGAATTTAGTCATATCTCCTCTCTAAGTCGTATAGAAGAGGATCGATATGTATGGCTGGACAAGTTTACCATACGGAACCTGGAGCTTATTTACCCTCAGCAGGATGGAGGTATACCCCTGATAAACATAATCGATGCTACAGTGACCCCTATGGGGGGGCGTATGCTGAAAAAGTGGGTAGTCCTTCCTCTGAAGGAAAAAAGAGCCATTGAAGAACGGCTTGGTATGGTCAAGGCCCTGCTCAATGAGGATGAACTTCGCGATGAGTTGCTGCAGCACCTAAAACTCATAGGCGATGTAGAGCGACTGATTTCCAAAGTGGCTGTGGGGAGGATTAATCCCCGGGAAATGCTCCAGCTAAAAAAGGCTCTCAAAAATACAGTCCCCATAAAAAACCGTCTCTCTGGCTCAGGACAAGCCACCCTTACCAGACTGGGAGATCAGCTTCATTTATGCGAATATTTGCTTGACAAAATAGAGACCGAATTACAGGATGAGGTTCCCATCGTATCAAATCAGGGAAACCTTATCCGTGATGGAATAGACGCTGAACTGGATGATCTGCGTAAAATTGCCTTTAGCGGGAAAGACTACCTGGTACAGATCCAGCGCCGTGAGATGGAAAAAACGGGTATCAGCTCCCTGAAGATCGCCTATAATAAAGTATTCGGCTATTACCTTGAGGTTACCAATGCTCATAAAGATAAGGTGCCTTCCGAGTGGATTCGAAAGCAAACCCTCGTAAACGCTGAGCGCTATATTACCGAAGAGCTGAAACAGTATGAGGAGAAAATATTGACCGCTGAGGAGAAAATGGTGCAGATAGAGCAGCGCCTGTTCTCCGAATTAGTGCTTGCTGCTGTAGATTACATTTCTCAGGTGCAGCAAAATGCACGTATACTGGCCACTCTCGACTGTCTCATCAGTTTTGCCTGCAAGGCGCGTACAAACCGCTATTGCGAGCCGGTAATTTCAGAAGGGTATGAGCTGGAAATTACAGATGGTCGCCATCCTGTGATTGAAAGGCAGTTGCCTGCAGGGGAGGAGTATGTGCCTAATGATACGACGCTTAATACCAAAGAGGCCCAGATCATGATCATTACAGGGCCCAATATGGCCGGTAAATCTGCACTGCTTCGCCAGACAGCCCTTATCGTACTTATGGCACAGATGGGAAGCTTTGTGCCTGCCACGGCCGCTACTATAGGCATGGTAGATAAGGTATTTACGCGGGTAGGCGCTTCAGATAACCTGGCAAGAGGAGAGTCCACATTTATGGTGGAAATGACCGAAACCGCCAGTATTTTAAATAATCTGTCTGACCGTAGCCTGGTGCTGATGGATGAAATAGGCAGGGGCACTAGTACCTACGATGGCATTTCCATAGCCTGGTCCATAGTGGAATTCCTTCATAACCATCCTAAATTTCGCGCCAAGACCTTATTTGCCACCCACTACCATGAGCTCAATCAGATAGCCGAGGATTTTCCGCGTGTACGTAACTTCAATGTTTCTGTAAAAGAAGTAGGAAATAAGGTGATTTTTATGCGGAAGCTCAAAGAGGGCGGAAGTGAGCACAGCTTTGGTATTCATGTGGCACAAATGGCTGGAATGCCTAACCAGGTGGTTATTCGCGCTGCAGATATTATGCATCACTTGGAAAAGGATAAAATCCGGCACAATAAGCGGCAGGAAAGACTTAGGGAAATGCCCAAAAATAATTATCAACTCAGCCTCTTTGAAATAGATCCGCGCATGGAAAAAGCTAAGGAAGCGCTGGAGGCACTTGATATCAATACTATCTCTCCGGTAGAAGCCCTTCTTAAGCTTAATGAACTAAAAGGGCTGATGGAGGAGAAAAAGTAAAAAAAAAATATGGCAAAAGGTTGAAAATAAAATTCCACTTATTACCTTTGCAATCCCTTCAGGCAACTAGAAGGGCATAAAAGCGAAAGTAGCTCAGTTGGTAGAGCACGACCTTGCCAAGGTCGGGGTCGCGGGTTCGAATCCCGTCTTTCGCTCAATTAGATTTAAAGGGTTAAATGATCGGTTACGGCCGGTCATTTTTTGTATATTGCTCTATCTATTTAGTAAGACCCTTAGCAGTGCTCAGATGAGCATCTGATGCCGGGATGGTGGAATTGGTAGACACGCAAGACTTAAAATCTTGTGGGCAGTTATGCCCGTGCGGGTTCAAGTCCCGCTCTCGGTACAAGGCAGTGTAACGTCAGCGGTAATTCGCAGATAGCTTACACTGCCTTTTTTGTCTCCACCCCTCATTTAATTTTCTGATTTTCAAACATTTTCACCCCAAGGTGATTTATAGCTTTAGATCTGTGAATAGCTAACCAAGTGAAAAATAGGTGTTTAGCTATTCTTATAACACAAATCACTTTTCTCAACTCAAACCCGTTAGTGTTTTACTAAATATTAACAAATTAAGGGACCTGCCATTGGCAGGTCCCTTATGTTTATTATCTAATAAAACAAAAGGTCATACATTAGGTACTAATAAGGCAATCCCGAATTGTGCATGACCGATATTGAGAGAATACTGAGTTACTTTTCATCTTCCTTTCGGAGGTCTTACCATATTATTTACCTCTGCTGTATTATCAGTGTAACCGCTGCTGCCCAGGTGCCTGTGGATGTGCCCGGTGAGCCCGATTCTGTGCGGGTCAGGAGAAGCGAGATGATCATCCTTCATGATACGCTGATTGTCCCCTATCGTGATACCGTCATGGTGATTCCGGGAGGAGAAAGCTGGCAGGTAAGACCAAACCCCTATTACCGGAGCGCTGCACTTTATGATTCACTTGAAAATGAAGCAGGGGAGGACGGCATTACCGCAGAGCTTTTCCGGCTTTTTTTCCGGCCTATTGCTCAGGATATCTATCGATCCGATACCATCGTTCAAAGTGAAATCTACTATGAACCCTACAGGCGGGGAATCATCAATCAGGTCTCTGTGGAAGAGGTGCCTATAATCGGCGGTGATATTATTGATACCACAAGAGAAACCAAAGGCAAAAGCTTTCTGAACCGTGTACTACCTCCTACAAGTAAACGGTTGATCCTGGCAAACATTTTATTTACAGTCGGTGATACCCTTGACCCATTCATTATTGCGGATAGTGAGAGGCTTCTGAGACAGTTGCCCTATGTCCGCGATGCACGCATTTATGTCTTAAATGACTTGAGTGAGCCCGGAGAAGTAAGTGCTACCATAGTGATTCAGCCACGGTTTCCATTGTCATTCACAGGCCGCTTCGATGGGTTTAGAAACTATAGTCTCTTACTTGTTAATAGAAATATCGGTGGCTCGGGAAACCAGATACAGGCAGGCTATGTCAGAAACCGAAACTCGCAGCAACCTAACGGTTATGAAGCCTCCTTCACAAGTCGTAATCTCGGGCATTCCTTTACACAGGTAAGTCTCTCTCTGGCAGATAACTGGTTAGAAGAGAGAAAACTTCTGACTTTTTCTAAGCCTTTTATTAGCCCTCTTACAGAATATGGTGGAGGGTTTGAAGCAGGAAGTATTTCCAGACGCGAGAGCCGGATATATGCAGATACCACCTACTTCTCACCGGTCTCGTTTCAGTTTCAGGATGGCTGGTTTGGTCGCGCCATTACATTTGGTCAACAGCGCAGGAGAACCCTCACCGGCGCTTTGCGGCTAGGTAATTATGATTTTCAAAAGAGACCGGAAGTAAAGGCTGATAGCAATATCAGGTTTCAGGACCGTCAGTTTGTCCTGACCTCACTTACCTATCAATACCGGAGATACCTTAAGTCAAATTATATTTTCGCATTCGGAATTACAGAGGATTTACCCGTAGGGTATTCTGCTTCGCTGATCGCTGGCAGAGACTTTTCAGAATTTGGCAACAGACCCTACCTGGGCGGCCGTGTGGGGTGGGCCTTTTACTATCCTCCGATCGGGTATATACACTTCAACTATGGGATGGGTGGCTTAAGAGAAAACGGAGAATGGTCAGGTTTAGCTAACAGATACAGGGTAGATTATTTCATGCCCATACTTCTGGTAGGGAGTACCAGGGTGCGAAACTTTGCCCGACTACAGGTAAACAAGGGGGTGGATGCATTTGCTCCTGAAACGGACGAGCTTGATGATGATATTCGCGGACTGCATGGAGAAGGTATGGCCCTCAGAACCTTGTGGAGTGGCTCCATAGAGAGTGTCTGGTTTACCCCCGGGTCCCTATATGGGTTCAGGTTTGCCCCTTATGGATTCGTAGATATGGGGGCCTTGCCGGAAGACCGGGACCGCCCCCGTGGTGAGCTATATGCAGGGGTAGGAGCCGGGTGCCGTATCAGAAATGAGAGCCTCGTATTCCGGACCATTGAGTTTCATACCACCCTGTATCCGGCACCACCCCTGGGAGGGTCGGCACTGCAGTTCTATATTTCCTTATCGGCACCCTTTGCCTTTCAAGACCTTTTTAATCCAAAGCCCCGCATCGAGCCTTTTGATTGAGGTTTAATCCTGCCCCACAAAGAATACTGCATTACCAAACAGCAGCTTGCCATTCTGCCAGAAAGCCCTGAACAGGGGATTATCTGCCATATAAATAATTCGGCCGTTGCCTATTTCTTTCACACCGAAGACCAGGCTTTGATTCAACCGCTCAGAGGCAATGCTTCCTGAGAAGCCACTAATCTTATCCGAAGCACTTTGGAGGGACACCACATTCCAGCCATCCTGCAGGTAGGCATAATTATTCCCCGGGAGTTTTAGCGTGAAGTATGTGTCAGGGTATCCAAAAGCCAGAGGGTGGGTATTATCAACCCGGGTTTTGTATATACTGCCAGGAATATAGTTACGGATAAACTGTCTTTCGCGGTCTTCGTATTTACTCAGTATTTCCTTCTCTGACCTTTCTTTTTCCTTCTGCTCAAAGCGTTTTTTCTCCTCCTCAGAAGCAAATGACTGTAGCGCTCCCCCGTCCTCATCTGCGAATGCTGATAGCGCATTTTGCATAAGTATAAGCCGGCCCCCCTCACGTATCCAGTTTTTAAGCTTACCCTTGAATTCATCATTTAGGAACTGGCCATAGTAACCATTAGGCATAATCAGCACATCAAAGTCAGAAAGGTTCACTTCAGAGATATAATCTGTATATAAAGTAGTCACAGGGTAATCAATCTGCTGATCGAAAAAGTGCCACACTTCACCATAAGCCAGTGAACTGACGTAATCTCCAGCCACCAAGGCCACAGACGGCTTTTCCATATACCTTACTCTATCCGATCCGAAGTCCGATCCACTCGTAACAAACCCGGTGGTAACCGGTATTATCTCCTGACCCGTCTCATTGGCATGATCAGTAAGGATAGTAGCCAGCTTACCCCCCATGGATTCATTTCCGGTACTGGTTATGATTAACGTACCCCGGCCATACTCCCTTCCGTCAATGCTGAAAGGCCTTTCAGCATATCGAACCTTTACACCCTCCTTTAGTAAGTGAGAGAGGGTTTTCAAATCCTCAAGGCTTTGCCAGGGAATGAGGTAGGCATAAGCATCCTGTGAAAGATCGATTTTTTTAGTCGTATCATCCCTGCCAGTGGTGGATTGAGCATCAAGTCTCTTTGTGAGAGCATAGGTGTCAAGGCCGTATGCATAAGGTACCGCCCAAGCCGTTATGTCATAGGTTACAGAGTCTACCAGCTTACTTTCCGGCTCAAACAGCACACTTAGTAGGGTGCTCTTAGGTTGATAGGCGCTAATGACGATGTCTTTATCGCTCGTAGTAAAGGAAGCGTTATGCTGTCCGGTAAGGTAGCGAAAGCCGCTCAGGCGGCTTCCACGGGTGGTGTAGCCATACTCAATGCCCTGCTGTCCGAGCCATTTTGTCAGCATATTTACCTTGTCAGGGTTCTCTTCGCCACGTATCACATACGCTTTATACTTCCCTGCAGGGTTACTGACAGCCTCATCATAAAACCTTTCAAACTCCGTTAAAACCTCCCCGGAATTTTTACTGGTTACTTCCACCGTGCTCAACCCTGCCGTGTGGTGATGGGCTATTCTGTCTTTAAGCGTTAGCGTATCGCCCTCAGCCGTAATCACACCAAGGCCCGCCCGGCCACTGCCACCTTGTTCATAGGTCATACCAATGGCCCCATTGTACGTTGGGTAAGTGTCTCCATAACTGGGGTAGAATAAGTCAAAACGTTCCCGGGTAAAATAGAGCCAATTATTTTCATCAAAGTACCGGGCATGGTTTTTTCCTATTCTGGTCTGAAACTCCCGCTGGAAAGGAGTGATCACCTCATGAAAAGGTTCTGCTGCCGGAGCAAAGTAGTAAGGCTCATTTATACCCTGCTCATGAAAGTCCGCATGCACATGAGGTAACCATTTGTTATACTCCTCCAGGCGCGCTTTCGACTCCTTTTGGGTCTGCCAGGCCCAGTCACGGTTCAGGTCAAAAAGATAGTGGTTCGCCCTGCCATTAGGCCATGGCTCCATATGTTCAGCCGCCATAGGGTATGGGTTGTATGTGGCACCTGATACACGATTGTAAAAGTTTACGTACCGTTCTCTGCCATCGGGATTCAGACATGCATCAAGTATAACTACAGTATTTTTAAGCCATTCCTGACTTTCCTCATTGGCAGGATTACCCAGGTGATACAAGGTTGCCATGCCAGCCTCCGTACTTACCGACTCATTGCCATGTACATTGTAACTAAGCCATACTACAGCAACAGGCTCCCCTTCCGGCTGACCGGGTAAGATACCTGCTCTTTTCAGGTTATCCGTTCTTATTTCCTCAAGCCTCTCCAGGTTTTCAGGTGAGGATACGTAGGCCAGTAAGAGCGGGCGGTACTCATAAGTACGTCCGTATTCCTTTACTTGCACACGGTCGCTTTGCTCACCTACATGTTCATAGTAGTCAGTTACCCGGTAGTGGTGCGTAAAACGCTCCCCCAACTGATAGCCCAGAAATTCTGATGGGGCTTTAAGGCTTTGGGCTCCTGCCGGAAAGACGAGAGCAAAGAAAAAGATAGCCGCAATAATTGATTTGTAAGTCATATATAAGAGTCGGTATTAACAGCAAAAAATAAACGTTCCGCTATATCCCTGCAATGGACAGTTGTAAATACGGTCTGAAATTAATGTAAAGACTATTAATTGACGCTGAGCCGCCTGATGAGGGCCTCATGTTCAGGATAAGCTTCAGCTAGCCTACTGCCATCTGCCAATTCAAAATCCTCGAACTCAAAACCCGGAGCTACTGCGCAGCCCATCAGGGTATAAGAAAGCGGATTATTCACCTCTGCTGCAAACCAGCTGTTTGCAGGTATCAGTAATTGCATATGTTCACCCCTAGTCACACCAGGCCCCAGAATATGGGTGCTAAGGCTCCCCTTTTGGTCTATCACATATAGCGTAAGGCTGGAGCCCGCATGGTAGTACCACAGTTCATCGCTACGCAGTCGATGAAAAGCTGAAATTTCTGACTCATTCAGCAAAAAATAGATAGATGTATAGTAATGCCTTGCCGATCCATAGTGAGACAAAGCCTTTTCATCAGAGATTTTTCCTTCTGCCCGGTACATTTCTTTATACCACCCACCTTCAGGATGCTTTTTCAGGGATAGTTGCTCAATCCAGAAGGGTCCTTCGCTCTTACGCATAGTTTTTTATTTTTCGGAATACTGCCGGTGGTCACGGTCCTTTTTCCGGTTTTTTAATTTCATGATCAATATGGCTCCCGAAAGGAGAATAGTGATATAATTTGCCAGAATAATGGGTAAGTCATTTTTTACGATGCCATAAATCAGCCATAAGGCGATGCCAATCACAAAGGCGCTATACATGCCAAGCGATATACCACGGGTGTCATTGGTTCGTAGCGTATGCAATACCTGTGGAACAAAAGAGAAAGTGGTAAGTGTGGCAGCTAAAAGGCCGATGATTGTGATGATCATGGATTAAATTAAAAAGGTATCTGCCGATAAATAAAGAAATGAATCATCTTTATCATTCCGGAGCGAACCATCAGGAAGAAATTCCCTTTAGGAAAGATATCAGTTACCAGTAAACTATGGGAGGAAAAAAGGATTTGTTATACTTTGTGGCTTTGCTGCCGCCGGATGAAATCCGTAGGGAGGTCACATTAATAAAGGAGTCTTTTTATGAAAAATACAAGACCAAAGCGGCCTTGAAGAGCCCTCCTCACATTACCCTTCACATGCCCTTTCGCTGGAAGCCGGAAAAAGAAAACCTACTACACGAGTTGTTTAGCTCATTTTCTTCTCAGGTTACCCCCTTTCCTGTTGAAATCAATGGCTTTGAAGCGTTTCCTCCCAGGGTCATTTTTTTAAATGTGTCAGAGAATCATGAGATGGCCAGTGTTCAGAAAGATCTGGTGAGAAGAATGCGTACTAATCTCAATTTGCTTAATGCGAATTATAAAGACCGCCCCTTCAGGCCACATATGACCGTAGCTTTCCGTGATCTGAAAAAGCCTATGTTCAATGAAGCGTGGGAGGAGGTAAAAGACGAGGGAGCTTCCTTCAGCTTTGAGGCAAAGGAGCTCACTTTACTTAAAAACATAAACGGCAAGTGGGAAACTCACAGGCAATATTCATTCAACGAAAAATGACTTGTTCTTTATCGCTTCTTCTGAAAATATAGCTACGCAAATCCTTTTGCCTGTCAATATGCACCAGGTTTTGCTGGTCGTCGAACTCATTAAAAAGCAATGTATTTCTTAAAGACAGGTTTTCAGTATCAGAGGCAGGGATTTCAAAATATGCCCATAAAGCCTCTTCCTCAAATTCCGACCCCAGGTAGCGTATAGTCAAGCGCTTTTTATTCTTTTTCAGATGAAAATTGTCGTTGATATAGCGCATGATGAGTGTATCCCTTTCCGCCTGACTGGCCTCAAGGATATCAAAAGAGATACCATATGCTGATCTGATCCCTTTCTCCAGGTCATCCGAAAACATACGCTGGCTTACCTCTATGCTTTGCCTGTTCATATTATAGCTCATTTCTGTAACCGCCACGTGAAAGGGGTGCGTAAATATGCCTGCTATGGCCAGAATATAAAGAATTGCTGTGTTCATTTCGTAAATACCCGTAAATCTTTTCCTGCTTTATACTACAAATTACGCACCCGTTATGTCCCTTCCTTATTTTTTGTGCATTTTTGGGGCTTCGAAATCGCAAATCAAAGCGAAAACCTGTTTATGAACACATTTTCCCTGTATTTTAATTTAGGGATCGACCACATTCTCGATATTGATGGTATTGACCATATCATCTTTATTTTTGCTCTTTGTGCCATCTATCAGCTAAAAGACTGGCGTAAAGTGCTGATTTTAGTAACGGCCTTTACACTGGGGCATTCCATTACCCTGGCCCTCAGTATATTTGATGTGATAAGAGTTAAGACCAGCCTGGTGGAATTTCTCATTCCTGTTACAATTTTCATCACCAGCGTCAGCAATCTTTTTAAGTCGGATTTCGGCAGGCCTGCTTCCTACATGCAACTCAACTATGCCTTTGCCGGCGGTTTTGGGCTTATTCACGGTATGGGTTTCGCCAATGCGCTGCGTGGATTACTAGGTCTTAGAAAGGACATTGGTGAGGAATTATTTGCCTTTAACCTTGGTATTGAAGTAGGGCAAATTGCTATTGTTGCAATTTTTTTATTCATATCCTTTATATTTATTGGTCTCTTTGGAGTATCCCGTAAACAGTGGAATACCATTATATCCGCTGCCATAGCCGGAATCTCCGTTATGTTAATGATCGAAAATAAGTTTTGGTAAACTATAATCTTAAAATGGGTAGACTACTTCTCGCTTTAATCATTACCCTAACCCCTCTTTTTTCCTTTGCTCAGAGCACTTCCAATCATGGAAATAAGTTTGAGCAACTTAATCCTGAATTAAGATCCCCTAATGTGTATCGTACTGCCAGTGGTGCCCCCGGCCATCAGTATTGGCAGCAGCAGGCAGATTATAAAATGGAGATCGAATTGGATGATAGGAATCAGCGGATTACCGGTTCGGAAACCATCACCTACACAAATAACTCCCCCGATGTACTGGAGTACCTATGGGTGCAGTTAGATCAGAATGTTCGTGCAGAAGATGCTGACAAATATAAGATCGCCACCAACAAGATAGACGAAGAGACCGATCTGGAAGACCTCCAGGGAATCATCGGGTATGATTTTGATGGTGGGTTTAAGATCAGTGCCGTTAAAAATACTGATGGTAGCGAACTTGACTATACCATAAATAAAACCATGATGCGGGTAGAACTCGAGCAGCCTCTTAAGCCTGGCGATAAGTTCTCCTTTGGTATCGACTGGTCATATAATATCAATGACCGCCTTTATATGGGTGGCCGTTCCGGCTATGAGCATTTTGAGGAAAATGATAACTATCTGTACACAATAGCCCAGTTCTTTCCCCGCATGGCAGTGTACAGTGATGTAGAGGGCTGGCAAAACAAGCAGTTCCATGGCAGAGGCGAGTTTGCCCTTCCTTTTGGTGACTACGAGGTGAAGATTACGGTGCCTTCAGATCATATGGTTGGAGCTACCGGTACCTTGCAAAATGCAGGTGATGTGCTTACCAGCAAAGAGATGGAGCGCTGGGAAGCAGCAAAAAGCAGCTACGACAAGCCTGTGATCATCCGCACTGAGTCTGAAGCTAAGAAAATCGAGAAACGTAAGTCTACTGAAAAATCGACCTGGGTTTTTCAGGCGGATAGTGTGAGAGACTTTGCCTTTGCCTCATCCCGTAAATTTATCTGGGACGCCATGGCTGTAGACATTAATGGCAAAGACGTGATGGCCATGTCTTACTACCCCAAAGAAGGTAACCCTCTTTGGGAACAGTACTCTACAGAAGTAGTCGCACATACGCTGAAGGTGTATTCGCGAATGACGATAGACTATCCTTACCCCAAGGCCATCAGCGTACATGCTGCTGATATCGGCATGGAGTATCCTATGATCTGCTTCAACTTCGGTCGCCCTGAAAAGGACGGGACGTATACCAGCAAGACTAAGTATGGTATGATTGGTGTGATCATTCACGAAGTTGGACATAACTTCTTTCCCATGATCGTAAATAGCGATGAGCGGCAGTGGACCTGGATGGATGAGGGGCTCAATACGTTTGTGCAGTTTATCACTGAGCAGGAGTGGGACCGCAATTATCCTTCACGCCGCGGGCCTGCCCACAAGATCGTGGACTATATGAAAAGTAGCCCGGATCAGCTGGAGCCAATCATGACCAATTCCGAAAATATTGTACAGTTTGGTAACAATGCGTATGCGAAACCTGCTACAGCCCTGAATATTCTTCGCGAGACAGTGATGGGGCGCGAGCTTTTCGATTACGCATTTAAAGAGTATGCGGAGAGATGGGCTTTCAAACACCCTACTCCGGAAGATTTCTTCCGTACCATGGAAGATGCCAGTGGAGTAGATTTGGATTGGTATTGGAGAGGTTGGTTCTATAGCATTGACCCCGTCGATATTGCTATAGAAGATGTTAAGCTTTACACCCTTAACACCATGAATCCTGAGATCGAAAATGCTATTGCACGCTCTCAGCGTGATAGCGAAAAGACCGTTACCCAGATCAATAATGAAAAGGATGTGCCTGAGACAGTGGTGGAGCGTAAACCTGAGTTGAAGGACTTCTATAACGAGTATGATGATCTGGATGTAACCAAGGCAGATGTGCAGGAGTATAAGGAGTTCCTTTCTACATTAAATAATAGGGAGAGGAACCTGCTGAAAGAAGGGTACAACTTTTATGAGGTTACCTTCAAAAATGTAGGTGGCTTGGTCATGCCCCTCATTCTCGAGTTTTATTATGAAGACGGCAGCATGGAAAAGATGCATATTCCTGCAGAAGTGTGGAGAATGAACGAGGATAGTGCTACCAAAGTCTTTGCTACTATGAAAACCATTGACCGTATCGTAATGGATCCGCAGAAAGAGACAGCCGACATTGACCTGTCAAACAATGTGTGGCCTAAAGAGGAAATGCCATCACGCTTCGACCTTTTCAAAGAGAAAAAAGAAGCTAATCCTATGCAGAAAAAAGACAGCCGCAGTAAGCCATAAGGAAACTGCGCGTATACTATACCAAAGAGGCTGGCCGTTCATATGGCCAGCCTCTTTTGCGTTTAAAGTACATGTATCAATAGCTAAACTCTCCGTAATCCGAACGGATAGTTAGCTTTTTACCTTTCGAGGCCTCCACATAGCCTACTATTTGTGCATCCACCGCGAATGACTTACTAATGTCGATTACTTTCTGTGCATGCTCTTCTGCCAGGTAGATCTCCATCCGATGGCCCATGTTAAATACTTTATACATCTCCTTCCATTCTGTACCACTGGCCTTCTGTATTTCTTTGAACAGCGGCGGGGTATCGAATAGGTTATCTTTTATCACATGAAGATCGTCTACAAAGTGCAGGACTTTAGTTTGAGCACCCCCGCTGCAGTGCACAATGCCATGAATTTCATGGCGGAGCTGCTGCAGCACGTTTTTCATAATAGGGGCATAAGTCCGTGTTGGTGACAGCACCAGTTTACCTGCGTCCAGCGAAACACCTTCTATGCGGTCAGTCAGGCCGTAATGCCCACTGTATACAAGGTCTTCCGGTACGGAAGGATCAAAGCTTTCCGGGTATTTTTGAGCCAGGGCCTTAGTAAAGAAATCATGGCGAGCAGAAGTCAGGCCATTGCTCCCCATACCTCCATTGTATTCGTCTTCGTACGTTGCCTGTCCATAACTGGTTAGGCCTACTATAACGTCTCCCGGCTTTATGGTGTGGTTGCTTATCACCTCATCACGCCTCATCCTGGCAGTTACCGTGCTATCTACCACTACGGTACGGACCAGGTCTCCCAGGTCCGCAGTTTCTCCCCCAGTACTTATGATATCGATACCATGATCACGCAACATCTGCAACACCTCTTCAGTGCCATTGATCAGTGCTGAGATCACCTCCCCGGGCACCAGAGACTTATTTCTACCAATAGTACTTGATAAAAGGATCGGCCCCGTTGCTCCAACGCAGAGCAAATCGTCCGTGTTCATAATTATAGCATCCTGTGCTATCCCCTTCCATACAGATAGATCACCCGTCTCTTTCCAGTACATATAAGCCAGGGAAGACTTTGTGCCCGCCCCATCTGCATGCATGATAGTGCACCAGTTTTCGTCGCCAGATAGCAGGTCCGGTACTATCTTACAAAAGGCTTTAGGAAAAAGGCCCTTATCTACTTTTTTTATGGCATTATGTACGTCCTCTTTGTCTGCGGAAACACCGCGTCTTGCATATCTGTCCTGCATATCGATGTGTGGGTTTATGCAAAAATAAAAAAGCCTCCCATGGGGAGGCCTTTATGTACTAAAATTTTCCTTATTTACTGATCGTCATTGTTAAAATACCTGTCCTCGTCAAAAGATTCCTCATCGCCTTCCTGCTCATCACCTTCCTCTTGCTTAGCCATGTCCTTATTATATTCTATCACTTTAAACTCAGTACGGCGATTTCGCTGGTGCTCTTCCTCCGTCTGAGCATTTTTGACAATCAGGCGCTGCTCTCCATATCCCTTGGCTCTTAGCCTTTCAGCCTCAATCCCCTGATTAATGATATATTCCACTGCAGATTCCGCTCTGCGTTGTGATAGCACATCGTTATAGTCATCATCAGCACGGGCATCCGTATGAGAGCTTAGCTCGATCCTTATTTGAGGGTTGTCTTTCAGGATGTTTACTAATTTGTCAAGCTCCTGCGCTGCATCTGGGCGGATGTCCCATTTATCAAGATCATAATAAATGTTTTCCAGTACAATGGACCTGTCCAGCACGATCCGGTCCAGCACAAGGGTAGTGTCAAAGCGAACATTGGTAACCATTTCGGTCAGATCTTCCTTAGCCACAGACCGGCCTTTTGTAGAAAACTCTAATCGGGTAGTAAAGTAATCCGGACGTTCACCAATAAGCACATAGTCTTCCTCCGGATACACCCTGAAGGAGAACTGACCACTCCTGTTAGAACTTACTTCTTCTAATAAATTCTCTTCTGCATCCAGCAGCCTTACCTTTACTAATGGTAGTATGCTCAGTGAATCCTCTGACACACTCGTTTTGGTAAGGCCGGCCAGCATGTAATTGACTATTTTCAGGTCTGGGTCGTTATTGACAAAGGTATAGATATCATCATCACCTGCCCCCCCTGGTCTGTTACTGGTAAACCATCCCTTAGAAGGATCAAATAAATACAAGCCAAAGTCATCATAACTACTGTTGATAGGAGTGCCAAGGTTCTCGATAGAGATTTTTCCACCTGCCCTGACAGCCTCAAAAAGATCAAGGCCGCCAAAACCAGGGTGCCCGTCTGAACTAAAATAAAGTTTTCCTTCGTCTGAAACATAAGGGAACATCTCGTTACCCGCAGTATTAATTTCAGGGCCAAGATTGCTTATTTGCGAAAAACGTCCCCGTCCGTCCATTCGTGCACTGTAGATATCCGTACCTCCGTATCCGCCCTTGCGGTTAGAAGAAAAATATAAGGTGCGACCATCCCGGCTGAATGTGGGAGTGGAAGTCCAGGCTTCAGGGTCATTGATGTTCAGCATTACCGGCTCTGACCACTGCTGATTCCGGTAGCGGGTTATGTAAAGGTGCACATCCGTTTTGCCTTTTCTTTTACCACTGTTGCCTTTAGCAAAAATCATGGTCCGGCCGTCTCGGCTAAAAGTCAGCGACCCTTCGTGAATACCTTCATCATTCACTTCATCGCCGAGAGACTCAAGGGTACTCATGTCCACCACAGCACCTTTACTGTCTACCTGAAATATATCCGTGAAGGGAGTGCCTGTTGCTTTACTTACCTTATCATCCTTACGCGCACTGACAAAGTATAGCTTTTTGTTAAAGTATAAAGGAGAGTAATCGGCAGTGGCCGTATTTACTTCTTCAAGGTTTTTTACCCTGAAAAAAGTCTCTTTTTCACGTAGCTTGTCAAGCTTATCAAGGTTGGTGAGCTCTTTATTAGCTCTTGCAACGACCCCCTCAATGGTTCCTGATGCACTGAGCTTATCAAATTGATCTCTTGCCTCTTCGTATTTTTGATTTGCCTTCAGGGCAAATCCGTAGTGCATTCGTGCACTATCTTCCGTGTAGCCAGCTTCAATAGCTCCTGCATAGTAGGGCTCGGATGCATGAAGCTTATTTCCTTTCCTAAGGGCTTCCCCCACTTTGTATAAGGCATAACCCTTCCGGTAGTTCTTATCTGCGGCTTTCTGGTAGTAATCAATAGCAAGATCGTATTCCCCGCGATCCATCTTCTTATCACCTTTTTTGATAGCCATTTTTCCTGCATTACAGGCAGATAAGAACAATCCGATCGCGAGTAGGAGTAAAAGCGAGTGTCTACTCATAAGACAAACTATGGGTCTGTTTAAGCTAATAGTGTATTTATTATCCCTAAAAAACTATTTTTCAATGAACTAACGGAATATTACAGCTAAAAATATCTGTTAAGCCAGCTTTTTTTAGCCGGAACCACCCATTGGTTATCCAGGTCTTTCTTTTTGTCCACCAAATTATTAAAAACCGGCGTGTCCTCTGTTATGTGTCCCTTATCTACTTTATCCTTAATTTCTTTAAGGTTTTCGAGCATTACCTCATCATTGCGCATGATAGCCACCTTAGATCGATCGAAGAAGTTGACCTGCAGGGCTTTTTCCAGTTCTCTTATGAAAGCCACTGATGTATCGATGGCACATCCTGTAGCTTCCTGTTCCTTTTCATCAAGTGCAATTACAAGAAACTGGTCGTAATACAATCTTGAGGCTGCCTTCAAGGGCTTTCCGTGGGCCTTCCAATCTCTTACAAACAGAGCGGTTTCATCATCTATTACCTGTTGTTCACTGGTCTCAAGTTTTCTGTCCGCCTGGAAAATCCAGACTCTTGCATCCGGGCTGAGTTCGTCAAATGTGATATTCATGGCATATGGCTTTTAATGGTAAAAAAATAACCGGGCATGAAGATAATAAGTTTCTGCATCAGCCATTTGACAAGTGCTTAATATCATGACAAGCCCGGCCCATTTTACCCCATAAAAAAAGCCTTTGGATATACTTCCAAAGGCTAACTATGGATCACAGTCTTATCAGAGGCCTTCGCTTTCAGCGATTAGCTCAGCCAGGTCACGTACCTCTACCTGGCCTTCTTTTTCCTTGTTTTTCACCCCGTCGGCCATCATAGTCATACAAAAAGGGCACCCTACGGCTATGGTTTGAGCACCGGTAGCAAGTGCCTCCTCCGTACGTTCGATATTGACATCCTTTTTACCTTCTTCGGGCTCTTTGAACATCTGAGCGCCACCAGCACCACAGCAAAGGCCCTTAGTGCGGCAGCGCTTCATTTCCACCAGCTCGGCATCAAGCGCCTCAATTACTTTGCGGGGAGCTTCATAGACGTTATTTGCCCGGCCGAGATAGCAGCTGTCATGAAAGGTAATCTTACGGCCCTTGAAGGCGCCTCCTTCCTTCAGGCGTATGCGTCCTTCATCTATCAGTTGCTGAAGGAATGTACTATGGTGGATTACCTCATAATTTCCACCAAGTGCAGGATACTCATTTTTGAGTGTATTGAAGCAGTGAGGGCATGCCGTCACGATCTTCTTTACATTGTAGCCGTCCAGTACCTGGATGTTTGACACAGCCTGCATTTGGAAAAGGAATTCGTTACCGGCACGTCGGGCAGGGTCTCCCGTACAGCTTTCTTCCGGGCCAAGTACAGCAAAAGAAACGCCTACCATGTTCAGTATTTTAACAAACGCTTTTGTAACAGCCTTGTAGCGATCATCGAATGAGCCGGCGCAGCCAACCCAGAAAAGCACTTCAGGTGAATCACCTGCGGCTGACATATCCGCCATGGTGGGTATTTTGATTTCGTTTACGCTCATGTCCTCTTCGTTATTTTTCAGTGCTCGATTCTTTTTTCAGGTCATCGGCCCACTTAAAGCGGTCCGTAGGAGGGAATTTCCAGGGGGCCATACTGGTTTCTATATTACTATACATGGAATTCCACGAGGCTGGTGCTTTGGACTCTTCCATGGTGATGTAACGCCTCATTTGCAGTATAATGGATAACGGGTCAATATTTACTGGACAGGCCTCCACGCAGGCATTACACGTAGTACAAGCCATAAGCTCCTCACGCTGAATATAATCGTCCAGCAAGAACTTGCCATCTTCCAGGCCTTTCCCCCCGGAAGCAATACTCTTCCCTACTTCCTCTGCCCGGTCACGGGTATCCATCATTATTTTTCTGGGCGAAAGTTTTTTACCCGTCAGGTTGGCCGGACACTCAGCAGTACACCGGCCACATTCCGTACAGGAATATGAGTCCATGATATTCTTCCAGGTAAGGTCATTAATATCCTTAGCGCCAAAACGCGCAATTTCTGCCGGAGAAGCCTGGTCTGCACCCTCTACCGGCATACCCAGCATCATTTTCACCTCATTGGTTACTTCATCCATATTACGCATCTCACCCTTAGGATTCAGATTGGAGTAATAAGTATTCGGGAAGGCCAGAAATATATGAAGGTGCTTAGAATAAGTGATGTAGATAGCAAACGCAAAAATACCTACAATATGAAACCACCAGGCGGCCCGCTCAATTACTACCAGGCTTTGAGTATTCATGCCATCAAATAGAGGCACAAGCCATGAGCTAAAGAATAGTGCACCTGTAACTGGGTATGCATGCATGCCGGCAGCCGCCAGGTCACTGGCCCTGGTCTGTAATATCTGATCTGTGGCATTCATGGTAAGAATGGCGAGCATCAGCACGATTTCTATAACCAGGATAAGGTTTGCGTCAAGCTTAGGCCATGAAGTAAGCTCACGGGCCTTAAACCTGCGTATGGGTAGCAGATTCCTACGGATCAGAAAAATTACACAGGCAACAATAACGGCAAACGCCAGGAATTCAAAGAAATTTATCAGCAGGCCATAAACATACCCCACGGGTTCCGCAAATAAACGATGAGTACCCAGAAGACCATCAAGAATTATCTCCAATACTTCAATGTTAATGAGGACAAAGCCTACATACAGAAAGAGGTGAAGAATAGCGGGTACTATTCGCTTAAACATCTTTTTCTGGCCGAACGCCACCAGAGTCATCACCTTGAATCGTTCGCCCGGATTATCAGACCTGTCCAGGGGGCGTCCAAGCTGAATAGTACTTTTTATCCTGCTGATTCGCTTGTACATGATAAAGGCTGTAACCGCCAATACCAGCAGGAAAAGGATTTGAGGTAAGTAGTCCATGTGACCGATTAAAATTTGTTCTAATTTTTTACCTAAGTTTTTGCAGGTTCTTATTCTTTGTATACCTTTGTGACCTCAAACGCTGGTGATGTAGCTCAGTTGGTAGAGCATCGGACTGAAAATCCGTGAGTCGGTGGTTCGAATCCACTCATCACCACTTCCAAAGCCCTCTGATTTCAGAGGGCTTTTTTCTTTTCTGCCCTTCTTCAAAATCTCACCATTATTTGCGTTCAACTTCATAAATAAATATAGCCTGCAAAGGTTTTCTGCAGGCTAAAATAAACATATACTTATAAAATAGTATGCAAGCCGACTATTTTGACCGTTAATTTAAAACGGTTCTATATTGCGCCTGTCAGCAACCTCTTATCAGCGAAGATACTTAAGTCTTATCACTTCTTCCTCAGTCAGGTAGCGCCAATGTCCGCGTGACAGGTCTTTTTTTGTGAGGCCTGCATAATAAACCCGATCCAGACGTACCACATCGTAACCCAGATGCTCAAATAGTCGCCTTACAATGCGGTTTCTCCCTATGTGGATTTCCAGACCAAGTATCTGGCGATCCTTATCCAGGACAACTACCTCATCCACCTCTACAGGGCCATCATCAAGCTTTATACCCTCCTGTATGGCCTTAAAGTCATTTTCAGTGATGGGTTTATCCAGGTCTACCTGGTATACCTTCTTAATGTTGTTGGCCGGGTGGGCGAGTTTTTCGGCTAGCTCTCCATCATTGGTAAGTAAAAGGAGACCTGTGGTTTGTCTATCGAGTCTACCTACAGGAAATATTCTTTCATCCCCTGCCTGACTCACCAGATCCATAACTGTTTTGCGCTGCTGAGGGTCGTCAGTAGTAGTGATAAAGTCTTTAGGCTTATTGAGAAGCACATACACCGGTTTCTCATTTTTCAGCTTTTTGCCCTTGTAAGTAACCTTATCACCCTTATTTACCCGAAAGCCCATTTCGGTGATTACCGTATTATTTACCTTAATGTCTCCGGCGGCTATTAGCTTGTCAGCATCACGCCTGCTGCAGACACCTGCATTAGCAATGTACTTATTAAGCCTGGTGCCTTGCTCTGGTTTTTTGGAAGGTTCAGGCCTTCGCTTGCCTTTGCCCTTCCCTTTCGAGGCGTACTTAGCTTCCGCCTTTTTTATTTTATCTGATTTTTCGTAGGCTGGCCGGTTGCCTTTCGGAGCATTATCGGCAAATGGTCTTTTCTTGCTTCTTTTTCCTGGCTTCCGGTTGTCTTTACGTTCAAAACCTTCGGTATCATCATTGCTCCGGTAAGGCTTTCGTTTGCCTTTCTGATATCCTTTGCCATCGTTGGGCCTGTCATCATCTGAGTGATTTTTCTTCCCTTCGTTTCTTTTGCCTCTGTAATTGCCTTGTTTTCCTCTCATAGTAAGATGATCATACGGAATCAGCCACCTTCATCCATTAAGAATAAAAAAAGGCCGGAATCCCCGGCCTCTTTGCAAAGTTAATTATTTTTTTCACTCCTGTTCCTGAGGATCCCCGATTTCATTTTGTTCCTGCTGGATATCCTTAAGTGTAGGTAATTCCCTAAGGCTGTTGATGCCAAAGTACTCCATAAACTTATCAGTAGTTCCATAAAGCAGAGGTCGGCCAATTCCTTCAGACTTTCCTTTAATCTCCACCAATTCCTTCTCTAGCAGCTTTTGAACAGCATAATCACAGTTTACTCCCCTGATCTGTTCCATTTGCCCCTTAGTCACAGGCTGCTTATAAGCAATGATGGACAGGGTCTCCAGGGCAGATGTAGAGAGCCTTTTCTTGGACTGCTGTTTCAGAAGTATTGAAATACTGGCCTGGTAGGCAGGCTTGGTCATGAACTGAAACCCACCACCCACATGAAATATCTGAAATGAATAATCCTCGGCACTATATTTTTCTTCAATATTTTTTAGTGCCCTGCTAATATCATCCTCCGGGACATCGGCCTCAAACATTTCACTCAGGCAACTTCTGATCTCGTCAGCCTGCAACGGATTAGGAGAGCAGAAAACAAGTGCTTCAATATGATTTTGTAAAAAATCCACCTATTGTCTTTTCGCTAATTTAGCCTCAATACTGTGCATAGTGTGTGGCACAGCCATTAGACGTTCTTTCTGAATAAGCTTACCTGTATCAACACAGATGCCATACGTCCGGTTCTTAATTCTTACAAGAGCATTTTCTAGCTGTGTAATAAACTTTTGTTGTCTTGCCGCCAACTGACTGAGGTTCTCTTTTTCAATCGTGTCAGCCCCATCTTCCAACATCTTCAGGTTGCCCGCTGTATTGTCCGTACCACTGTCGTTCCGCCGGCTGAGCGTTTCCTTGATATAGTTCAGCTCATTTTTAGCCTTATCAAGCTTTTCGGTGATAACTGCTTCAAATTCTTTAAGCTCCTCATCAGAGTAGCGGGTCCTTGTCTTTACTTCTTCGTTCATAATCCAGATCGTTTTATACACAAACCTTTTCCAGAAGAAAATACACTAACTGGTAAAATCTTTTTATAAAAATTGCATCGAAAATAACATAATTATTTTTAATCAGAAAGAATATGCTATTTAAATGATGCTAAAAACTAGTTAATAGTATTGTTTCCGAATGAAGAGCCGCAATCTTCTCCTGTTTGTAATTATTAAATGCAATAACTTTTAAAACAATTCCTTACACGGCTCTTTTGCCTAATTTTTCGGCACAAAAATAATTTATACTGGCTTAAATAAAATAATGGTGGGCTCCCCCACCATTATTTTATTATTACGTTTACCGGAAGTAACCTTCTGTCTCATGGATAACAGCAGATCGTTCCTCTGATCGTGCCGCAAATGACAGGCCTTGTTTCAAAGCAGATGTCTATGCATTCGGTGTACACATCACTCTGGGCACCACCCTTTAGGATAAGCTCTTCCCTACTGGTCCGGAAAGAGGATACGCTTAGTTTGTCAAGCTTTAGCTTATTGCTTTTCATAATTACTAGTGTTTATTGATTAACAATAACTTAATCTAAAGCACGCAAAGGAGCATGAAAAGAGGCCCGGGCTAATATCCCCACAGTTGGGTGGGGGGAATCCGGAGTACCACCATCCATAATAGGGGAGGCTTTCCAAAAAAATCGTGGCCGTAAGCCCCAATTAATTAAGAATTATAAATTACCGGTTAGCAACCAATTGTTTTTTGGGTCCCACAATAGAGAGTGTCTGCGGCTACATTCTATTTAGCTGGATGCTTGTGATCCACTCTTTACATTAAAATTGCTGCTTGCTGTTAGGAAAGTAATTGCCACTTAGGAAATACCTCTTTTATGGGAGTGATACCCCGGTTTTTGGGTGTGGTCAATTCCATCTACCCCCACCTGGTATGCATAGCCGTCAAACCAAGGGTAAAAGTATAGCCGGGTTTGTGTATGATTCAGTTGGATTACTTGCTATAAATTGTATTTTTACAATAGGCTATTTGCCCCTGCCCTCGAAAACTTCATCTTGTTTTTTCACCATCACCAACCCAATACTAGACCGTTTCTAAACCGTCTTTCAACCGAGTAGAGAAGGTCCTTCCTTCGCCTTTTGTTCGGCCTGACAAAGGACTTTAGTTGTTGCTTGCTAATTGCATATTTTGAAGTTTATCTACGTCTATACCCCTGCTGCATACCCATGAAACAAAGCACTAACTCCCCTCCTGTGGTAATAGGAGTGATCCGACTATCGACGATTCGGGCTATCGATGTGCCACCATCCGGGTGTTCGACATTCTGAGTGATAGAGTACTTGCACCCCTCCCGTAAAATTTCTTTCCCCTGGTGAAGTTGAAATGAAGCACAGCGCTACCTAGGAAAAGGTGGCCGCGTTAGTAAGCATTAGTGCAAAAGGAAGCCATATCTAAGAGGTGAGGTTGCTTTCCCTCAAAAATTAATTCGCGAACCGAAGGGATTTCTACTCTCAGCTTGACAGCTATGCACCTGGTATAGGGGAGGGGGACGGGCTAGTGCTTACCCAGGCGAAGCTGCCATTGCCAGGCATTGTACAAGGATTCGCTCATGTCCCTTGTGGCTTTCCATAGTAGGACTTCACTGGCTTTATCTACATTTGCATAAACCTTTTCAACATCACCGGGGCGGCGGGGGCCAATCTTATAGTTGAGAGATACGCCGGTAGCTTTTTCAAATGTTTTTATTAGCTCCAGTACGCTTTTTCCTTCCCCGATGCCAAGGTTAAATATTTCGAAAAGACTATTAGCCTCAGTAGACCGAAGGAATTTGAGAGCCTGTACATGTGCCTCCGCCAAATCCATGATATCGATGTAGTCGCGGATACACGACCCATCTGGCGTGTCATAATCATCGCCGAATACAACTAGCTCAGGGCGTACTCCCACTGCTGCCTGGGTTAGGAATGGAATTAAGTTGTTTGGTACGCCGTGAGGAACCTCTCCCATGAGGTGTGATGGATGAGTTCCAATAGGATTAAAATAGCGAAGGATAGCGGCCTTAATTGGCTGTCCGCTAAGGACTGTATCCTGAATAATATCCTCACAGATTTTTTTAGTATTTCCATAAGGACTTTCCGCTGGCTTTCGGGGGGTATCTTCTGTTACCGGCAGTTCATCCGGCTGGCCGTAGACAGTGCAGGAGGAAGAGAATACAAAATCACTTACACCATGCTCAAGCATTACCTCCAAAAGGGTAATCGTAGAGCCTACATTATTTCTATAGTAATAAAGGGGCTTTTCCACAGATTCTCCCACATACCTTCTGGCAGCGAAATGAATGACTGCAGCGATATCACCCTCTTTCTGAAAAATAGAATGAAGGAGACTGCGGTCATTGCAGTCTCCTTCATGAAAGGTAATTTGTTTACCGGTGATCTTCCGGAGGCCGGATAAGAGTGTTCTGTCCGAATTGCTAAAGTTATCCAGTAGCACGGGCTCGTACCCCTCTTTATCCAGTACCGAAGCAGTATGTGCGCCGATGTAACCGGCACCGCCGGTCACCAGTATTTTTTGTCTCATGCAGGTGCTTGTTGCCCCTTCAGGATCTTTTCTTTAAAGTACTCCAGAGTTACTTTCAGGCCATCAGAGCGCTCAACCTTAGGCTCCCAGCCAAGCACTTCCTGTGCTTTGGTTATATCTGGACGGCGCTGTTTTGGATCATCCTTAGGCAGGGGCTTGTAAACGATCTTCTGGTCAGTACCAGTCAGCTTAATGATTTCCTCTGCAAATTGTTTGATAGTAATTTCCTGAGGGTTTCCCACATTCACAGGCTGAGGATGATCGCTAAGTAATAACCTGTAAATACCATCCACCAGGTCAGATACATAGCAGAATGATCTTGTCTGAGAGCCATCACCAAAGACTGTCAGGTCCTCGCCACGAAGTGCCTGGCTGATGAATGCAGGAAGTGCGCGCCCGTCATTCAGTCTCATCCGCGGACCATACGTATTGAAAATCCTTACTATCCGGGTTTCCACGCCATGGAAAGTATGGTAAGCCATGGTCATTGCTTCCTGAAAGCGCTTAGCTTCATCATACACTCCCCGTGGCCCCACAGGGTTTACATTTCCCCAGTAGTCCTCCTTTTGAGGGTGTACCATTGGGTCACCATAGATCTCTGAAGTAGAAGCTACAAGTATTCTCGCATTCTTAGCTTTTGCTAGTCCAAGAAGGTTATGAGTGCCCAGGGATCCTACCTTCAATGTCTGGATAGGCATCTTCAGGTAGTCTATAGGGCTGGCAGGTGAGGCAAAATGCAGGATATACTTTAGTTCACCAGGTACGTGTACGAATTTAGAAACGTCACAGTGGTAAAACTCGAAATCGGAGCGCCCCATCAGGTGCTCTATGTTATCCATGGAACCTGTAAGCAGATTATCCATAGCGATAACATGATACCCTTCCGCCAGAAAGCGGTCGCAAAGGTGTGAGCCGAGAAATCCGGCTCCACCTGTGATCAATACTTTTTCTTTATTGGCCATTTTTCGGTTGTCTTCTTCCTATACTATAATACTCAAAGCCCAGTTCTTCCATATCCTCTACATCATACAGGTTACGGCCATCAAATATGAGCTTATTTTTTAGGGTACTGCCGATCTTATCAAAATCAGGCGTGCGGAATACAGGCCATTCAGTCATGATCATCAGGGCGTCAGCTCCTTCCAGCGTGGTGTAAGGAGAATCTTCCAGGCTGATCTTGTCGCCCATGATCTCTTTTACATTTTCCATTGCTTCAGGATCATAAGCGGATACAGTAGCGCCTTTATCCAGAAGTGCCTGAATATTAAGAAGGGCAGGAGCCTCACGAATATCATCTGTATAAGGCTTGAAGGCCAGGCCCCAGATAGCAATTCTTTTTCCCCTCAGGTCACCACCAAAATGCTCCTCCATACGGTTAAGGAGTACAGTTTTCTGGTTTTCATTCACCTCCATAACCGACTTGAGGATACGGAAATCATAAGAGGCATCCTTGGCTGATTTAGCCATGGCCTGCACATCCTTAGGGAAACAGCTGCCTCCGTAACCAATACCAGCAAACAGGAAGCGCTTTCCGATACGGGAATCCGTACCAATACCACGGCGTACCTGGTCCACATCTGCTCCTACGAGTTCGCAAAGGTTAGCCACCTCGTTCATAAAGGTGATCTTCGTGGCAAGGAAAGAGTTGGCTGCATATTTGGTTAACTCAGCAGACTTCTCATCCATAAAGAGAATAGGGTTACCCTGGCGTACAAGCGGAGCATAAAGCGTTTCCATTAGCTTACGGGCTCTGTCAGATGAGGTGCCCACCACCACACGCTCAGGTTTCATGAAATCCTCCACCGCTACACCTTCACGGAGAAACTCAGGGTTGGAAACCACATCAAAATCACATTGACATTTTTCTTTTATGGCAGCAGCGACTTTTTCGGCGGTACCAACAGGTACAGTACTTTTATCTACAATTACAGCATAGTCCTTGAGAAGTGGGCCCAGATCTGAAGCCACTTTTAACACATACTGAAGGTCCGCAGACCCATCTTCACCGGGAGGTGTGGGTAAAGCAAGGAAGATTACCTTTGCGCCTTCGATCCCCTCTTTAAGGTCAGTAGTGAATTTTAAACGACCCTGTTCAATATTTCGGTCAAAAAGTACATCAAGACCAGGCTCGTAAATGGTGATTTCGCCATTATTCAGCTTATTGACCTTTCTCTCGTCAATATCCACACAAGTAACGTGATTACCGGTCTCTGCGAAGCAAGTGCCAGTCACGAGACCGACATAACCAGTTCCAACTACGGCTATCTTCATGTTGTGTTTTATAAAGTTTAAATACTAAAAAAATTATTTTGGAAGTAAATTAAGAGCAAAAAATGATCAAAAACAACATCCTTGGAGGCAAATATATAAGATTAATTTTACCATAATATGCCTAAAAATGGAGTATTTGAAGATTTAATAAACGAACGAATGTTAGTTTGTTTTTCATTTAGCTTTGCATTAAATTAGCGAATCTGTCAATAGTGCGGATCACATAAACCTGAAAATCAATAAGTTATGGATGCAGTGGCTAGCGAAAGTCTGAGTACGGCTACAGTGGCTGAAAACCAGGCAATGATTGCCCAGATGGTGAAAGATTTTGGTGATAAGGAGATTAAACCTTACATGAGGGAGTGGGATGAAAAGCAGCATTTTCCCAAGGATCTTTTTCATAAAATGGGCGAACTCGGCCTTATGGGCGTACTCGTTCCTCATGAATACGATGGTTCTGGCTTTGGCTATCACGAATACGTAACTGCCATTCTTGAATTATCTAAAATTGATCCCTCGATAGGATTGAGTATGGCGGCACATAATAGTCTGTGTACGGGCCATATCTTCCAGTTTGGTAGTGAGGCTCAGAAGAAAAAGTATCTTCCGAAGTTGGCTACCGGACAGTGGATAGGCGCATGGGGCCTTACTGAACCTAATACTGGCTCTGATGCTGGTAATATGAAAACTGTGGCAGTAAAAGATGGTGATGAGTATGTTCTTAACGGGGCAAAAAACTTTATCACTCACGGGATCTCCGGTGATGTGGCGGTTGTGATTGCCCGTACCGGTGAGCCGGGAGACTCCCACGGTATGACCGCTTTTATTGTTGAAAGAGGAACCGCCGGGTTTAAAGGTGGCCGTAAAGAGGATAAGCTTGGTATGCGGGCTTCCGAAACAGCAGAAATGATTTTTGAAGACTGTCGGGTACCTGCCGAAAATATTCTTGGAAATGTAGGTGACGGATTTGTGCAGTCTCTCAAAGTTTTGGATGGTGGCCGCATATCTATAGCAGCCCTTAGCCTGGGAATTGCAGAGGGGGCTTTTGATGCTGCACTTCAATACTCCAAAGAGAGAGAACAGTTTGGTAAATCTATCAGTAAGTTCCAGGCCATTGGCTTTAAGCTTGCCGATCTGGCCACTAAGATTGAGGCGGCCAAATTACTCACCTTCCGTTCCGCCGAACTCAAAAATCAAGGCAAGAGTGTTAATAAGGAGTCAGCGATGGCTAAGTACTATGCCAGCGAGGTTTGTGTGGAAGCTTCAGTAGAAGGTGTGCAGATTTTTGGAGGGTATGGCTTTACGAAAGATTATCCGGCCGAACGCTATTATAGAGATAGTAAACTTTGTACAATAGGTGAGGGAACCAGTGAAATTCAGAAGCTGGTAATTTCAAGAGCCATCTTAAAGTAATTAACTGTTGAAGGTTTGTGAAGTATTATTTTTGTAGTATATTTGCGACTTCAAACGTGGAATTTAATTTAAGGAGAGATATATGATCGTAGTTAATGTAAAAGAGAACGAGTCTATCGAGAAGGCACTCAAGCGTTTTAAGAAAAAGTTTGAAAGAACCGGCACGCTTAGAGAAGTTCGTTCACGTAACTACTTTGAAAAGCCTAGCGTAAGACGTCGTACTGAGCGTCTTAAAGCCGCTTATCGTCAAAAAATGGCTTCGCAAGAGAATAACTAACAGCAAGTCTGTTTTTTAAATATATTTTGTAAGTTGTATTGCAGGGAGAGTCCTCCCTGCAATACTGCTTTATGATAGAATCCTTTCTTAGATACCTATCCTTTGAAAAGAGGGCAAGCCCTCATACAGTCTCCTCTTATCGTATTGATCTGGGCCAGTTCCAAGACTTTTTGTCACCTCCACTGCCAGATTCCGACCTTGGTACCTCTCTCATTCAGGTCACTCACGCCGATATCCGGAGCTGGATAATTACCCTTTCCGACGACGGGCTGGCGCCTACTTCTATAAACAGGAAGATTGCCTCCCTTCGGACCTTCTATAAATACCTTATGAAATTTCATGGGCTTGAAAAAGACCCGACTTATAAGGTGAGAAATGTCAAAACCCCCAAAAGGCTTCCTTCTTTTGCAATGGAACCAGAAATGGCGGATCTTCTCAACCCTTCCGTTTTTTCTGATGATTTCAGTGGTTGGAGAGACCGCCTGATTATTGAGCTGCTTTACTGTACTGGAATAAGGTTGTCTGAACTGACCGGACTACATGAACATGCTGTGGATATTAATAAAAGAGAAATTAAAGTCCTTGGCAAGCGAAACAAAGAGCGAATCATCCCATTTCCCGAATCACTGTCGCCGGTAATAAGCAGGTACCTTGATATTAAAAAGGTTCAAAATTTTAAAAACGAAGAGAGGTTTTTAATCGTTAATAATAGTGGGAAGCAAAGCTATCCTACTATGATTTACCGGGTGGTGAAAAAATACCTGGAATTATATTCCAATGCTGAAAAAAAGAGCCCTCACGTGTTGAGGCATACATTTGCCACCCACCTTTTGAATAAGGGGGCGGATTTAAATGCAGTGAAAGAGTTGCTGGGACATGCAAATTTAGCTGCCACTCAAGTGTATACTCATAACACCCACGAAAAGCTCAGAGAAATTTTTAAGCAGGCCCACCCGAAAGCATAAATTTTTAATTTATTAAAATCTTACTGCTATGAGATTACAAATGCATTCCATTCACTTTGATGCTGATCAGAAGTTGCTCGACTTCATTCAAAAAAAAGCGGACAAACTAGATACTTTTTATGACCGTATAGTGGATGGGGAAGTTTTTTTAAAACTTGACAAAAACGAAACCAATGAAAATAAAGTAGTAGAGATAAAGCTGAATATCCCTGGCCAACAACTTTTTGCGAAGGAAAAATCAGGTTCTTTTGAGGCAGCTACTGATATGGTAATAGAGGCGTTACGCAGGCAGCTGAAAAAGCATAAGGAAAAGCAAATGACTCACTAACCCATAACAGCAAGATAATTAAAAAGGGCCGGTCGAATTACACGACCGGCCCTTTTTTCATATACTTAAGCCAGGATTTAAATACCAAATGCCTGCTTTACTTTATCTACATAATCGAGCTTCTCCCAGGTAAAAAGCTCTACATTCTTCTTTACCTCGTTACCCGTACTGTCATAAAATACCTTCTCCACAGACTCAGGATTACGTCCCATGTGTCCATAGGCAGCAGACTCAGAGTAAATAGGGTTTCGTAGCTTTAGGCGTTGTTCAATAAGACCAGGTCTCATATCAAATATCTCCCTTATTTTGGCGGCGATTTCACCGTCATTGAGGTCAACTTTGGCAGAACCGTAGGTATCGACAAAAATATTAGTGGGCTCTACAACCCCGATAGCGTAAGACACTTGTACCAAAATTTGATCTGCAACTCCTGCAGCTACCATATTTTTTGCAATGTGTCTGGTTGCATATGCAGCTGAGCGGTCTACTTTACTGGGATCTTTACCCGAGAAAGCTCCACCACCATGAGCGCCTTTACCCCCATAAGTATCCACGATAATCTTACGGCCAGTCAGGCCTGCGTCACCATGTGGTCCGCCAATCACAAACTTACCAGTAGGGTTTATATGGTAGGTAATTTCACCTTTGAACAGCTCCTGTATTTCTGGCTTTAGGCTGGCTTTTACCCGCGGTACTAGCACCTCTCTAATATCCTTTCGTATTTGCTCAAGCATTGCTTCATCTGCGCGAGTCTGAGCGGCCAGAGAGTCATCGTCCGGCTGTATAAAGTCATCGTGCTGTGTGGAAACCACAATACTGTCTATTCGCTGAGGTTTGTGGTCGTTATCATATTCTATTGTTACCTGTGCTTTTGCATCAGGACGGAGATAGGCAATGTCCTTTCCTTCTCTGCGAAGGGCTGCCAGCTCACGTAATATTCTATGAGACAGATCCAGAGCCAAAGGCATGTAGTTCTGGGTCTCGTTGGTAGCATATCCAAACATCATACCCTGGTCACCGGCACCTTGCTCTTCAGGTTTGCCTCTGTCCACCCCTCTGTTGATATCAGGAGACTGCTCGTGCAGGGCTGACAATACCCCGCAGCTATCTGCAGAGAACATGTATTCACCTTTTGTATAGCCAATACGGCGAATGACGTCACGGGCTACGGTCTGTACGTCTACATAGGCTCCGGATTTCACTTCACCGGCAAGCACCACCTGTCCGGTAGTAACTAAAGTTTCACAGGCTACTTTTGAATCTTTATCAAATGCTAAAAAGTGATCGATTATCGCGTCAGAAATCTGGTCAGCAATTTTATCAGGATGGCCTTCAGAAACGGACTCCGAAGTAAATAGATATGACATCGCTAAGTGATATGTTAAGTCTCTTATAAAAATATAGGTCAAATTTATGTGAATTTGACCGAATCTAAAAACGGGAAATTCTATATGAAATAAAATTATTTAGTAGAATAATATAAACTATCCTTGGTTAATCACCGGCGTATATCAGAAAGACTGCTGGTTGCTTATGAAAGGATCTTTTTAATTTCTTCCATTCGGTAATTGGGGCAGAGTATATAAACTCATCCGACCCGGATATATTCACAGCTATACACAGCTTTGTACTTGCCTGACAATTCGCTAAAATGGATTCTACCATCTTGTCATTACGATAGGGAGTTTCCATAAATATCTGGGTCTTCCGGTTCCTTCTGCTGTCGTTCTCCAGCTTGCCAAGAGCTTTTTTTCTTTCCCCTGCCTTTATCGGCAGGTACCCGTGAAATTCAAAAGATTGCCCGTTAAAGCCGCTCGCCATCAATGCAAGTAGAAAAGAGGAGGGACCAGTTAAGGGTACTACATTTAGTCCCAAACGATGGGCCTCCTCTACTGCTCTGGCCCCGGGGTCTGCTACTCCAGGGCATCCGGCCTCTGAAATAATACCTATAGAGCGGCCTTCGCAGGCGGGCTTTAATAGCTTTTTTACTATGTGATCCGGCGTTTTTTTATCAAGCTCGTTAAATTCGAGTGATTCAATGACCGCCCCGGTCTTAAGGCTGCTGATGTAACGCCGGGCTGTTCGAATATTTTCTACAAGGTAGTAATCCGTTTTCCTGACCACATCTCGTATTTGTTCAGGAATTACCGTGGGTGCCGAGTCTGGTGCCAGCACACTAGGTATTAAATAAACCGTACCTTTTTCAAGGGTTGCTTCCTTCATAAAAATGCACTAAATAAAGCTCTATGACTGAGCAAACAGGGAAAATGCTGATGGTGGCCGGAGCTGTTATATTCTTTGCCGGCCTGATCTTCTTTATTGGTAGCAAAACAGGTGGCTTAGGTAAGCTACCCGGAGACATAGTCGTTAAAAAACCTGGTTTCTCCTTCTACTTTCCCTTGGGCACCAGTATCCTGCTAAGCATCATACTGTCCCTGCTTTTATATCTCTACTACAAATTAAGAGGGTGATTGAATAAATCCCGTTACCAGTTCCACGAATTCTTGTGGCTTTTCCGCATGCACCCAGTGCCCTGCACCCTTAATAGTTTCTATGGATGAATTAGGGAAAAGTGCCACAATAGCAATACTATCCTGATCCTGTATATAATTCGATTTCTCACCCCTGATAAATAATACAGGCTTATCAGTCGTGTAGTGTTCTTCCATACCTGCACCGATTGTTTCCAGGTTGGCATCAAGGGCAGCCAGGTTTAGTTTCCAGCTATATTCCCCTTCCTTGTCGCGGTCGAGGTTTTTTAACAGAAACTGCCGGACTGGCTTTTCCGGAATCGATTTTGCAAGCTGCTTATCTGCCTCTTGCCGGCTTTCCAGATTAGCTACATCAATTCCCATCAGGCCATCCAATATCGTACGATGATGCACGGGATAAGCCTTCGGTGCTATGTCTACTATTATCAGCTTTTCGAACCTGTCAGGGTGGCGCACGGCAAAATTCATAGCCGCCTTACCCCCCATAGAATGCCCAATAATAAATGGCCTTTCCAGCTTCTGATCATCTAGAAACTGCAAAATGTCTTCAGCCATAGACTCATAGGTATGCACATCCTGGTGAGGGCTGTCTCCATGATTACGCATATCTACCAGATACACCTGAAAGGTTTTGGCCAGTTCACGGCCAACGGTCACCCAATTGTCGGAAGAACCGAACAAACCATGAAAGATAACCAGGGGCTTACCTTCGCCCATTTCTTTAAAATGCAGTGTTTCGGCCATTACGCGTCCCTTAATTTTTCTTTGTACATCTGTATCGTATTTTCGAGCCCATAGTAGAGTGCATCACAAACCAGGGCATGTCCGATACTTACCTCATCCAGATAGGGAATGTTTTGTTTAAGAAAAGCCAGGTTATTCAGGTCCAGATCATGGCCTGCATTCAGGCCCAACCCTAACTTTCTGGCTTGTTCGGCTGCCTTAACATACGCCGCTACTGCTTTCCCTTTATCCGTAGGGTAGTTAGTTGCGTAAGGTTCAGTGTACAGTTCTATTCTGTCAGTGCCCGTCTCAGCCGCCGCATTAATCAGTTCTTCGTCCGTTTCAATGAATATGGATACCCGTACCCCCCAGCTTTTTATCCGGGATATAACCTCCCTCAAGTAGTCCATGTGCTTTATGGTATTCCACCCCGCATTGGATGTAAGCACATCAGGTGGGTCTGGTACCAGGGTGGCCTGCTCAGGTCTTACCTTCTCTACCAGCTCCAGGTATCGGTCATCAGGGTAACCTTCAATATTGAACTCAGTGGTTACGACCTCCTTAAGGTCCAGAACATCCTGGTAGCGAATATGCCTTTCGTCAGGCCTGGGGTGTACAGTTATACCTTCAGCGCCAAAGTGCTCGCAATCCTTCGCCACCTGTACCACATTTGGGTTATTTCCTCCCCTTGCATTACGCAAAGTGGCAATCTTATTTACGTTCACGCTAAGCCTGGTCATAGCATTTGGATATAATTCTCTAATTTTACGGCAAGTTAACAATTATTACACCCGAATTGATATGAGTCTAAAGGAGCAAATTAATAACGATATCAAGCATGCCATGCGCAATAAAAACCAGGATGAGCTGCGGGCATTGAGGGCAATTAAGTCTGCTATTCTTCTGGCTGAAACTGAAAAGGGCGGTGGAGAAGGCCTGAAAGAAGAGACTGAGTTTGCCCTTTTAAACAAAGCGGCTAAACAACGCCGTGATTCTGCTGCCGTGTTTAAAGAACAAAACAGAGAGGATCTGGCTGAAAAAGAACTAGCAGAACTGGAAATAATAGAAAGGTATCTGCCAGAGCAGCTTTCAGAGGATGAGGTTTCAGCCGAAGTAGATAAGATCATTTCGGAAACCGGAGCTTCAGGCATGAAGGATATGGGTAAGGTAATGGGAGCGGCAAGCCAGCGAATGGCCGGTAAGGCAGATAATAAGGTGATTGCCGCGAAGGTCAAGGAAAGACTCAGCCAGTAGGGGTGAATACACTCGATATAATATTACTGGTTTTATTGGTAATCGGAGCCGTGGAAGGCTATCGAAAAGGCCTCTTAATTTCCATATTTGGGTTTATAGGGCTGGTGCTTGCCGTGATTGGATCAATAAAGTTACTGGATGTAGCTCAGGAGTGGCTTATTGCCATGCTTGAAAAAGATGCTTTTTATGTGCCGGTGCTTGCTTTTGCCCTGATATTTATAGGCATTCTGCTTACTGTCACCCTTTTAGGAAGAGGGCTTAAGAAGCTGATTGATCTGACTCCCCTTGGGTTGGCCGATAACGTTGCCGGAGCAATATTGGGCGCGGTAAAATGGTGCTTTGCGGTAGGGTTTCTGCTATGGCTATTTGATATGATGCATTTTGACCTACCGGCAAACTGGAAAGAGGGTTCTGTGGTTTATCCTATAGTAATGGTCGTAACTACCGCAGTTATAGATATTCTTAGCGGTGCTATTCCTTTTATAAAGGAAATGTCAGAAAAGCTGGACGATATTTTCAGAGCTAATTGATACTTATTTACGATAATTTCGATTCGTTTACATATAACCTCGTAGACTATTTTGCAAGGATAGGTGTAAAGTGCGCCATATTCAGAAACGATACTCCGCTTACCGAAATAGTTTGCGAGGAATATGAAGCGGTAGTTCTTTCTCCAGGGCCGTGTACACCCGATAAGGCCGGAGGCCTGATGGAAATTCTTAATTACTATATAGGCCGCCTCCCTATTCTGGGTATTTGTCTGGGGCATCAGGCCATAGGGCTGCACTTCGGTGCACGGCTCTCAAAGGCGAAAAGGCCAATGCACGGTAAAGTCAGCGAGATTCAATGTGTTCCGCATTTTCTTTGGAATAGATTGCCTACTCCCGTAAAAGTGGTTAGATATCATAGCCTCGTGCTTGACAGAGTGCCCCACTGTTTTAAGGTATTGGCCACTACAGATGAGGGTGAAGTAATGGCAATCGCCCATAAAGAATTACCTCTGTGCGGATTACAATTTCATCCCGAAGCTGTTTTAACAGAAAGCGGCCTGGCTATGCTGAACAATTGGGTTGATCATTATAATTTAAAGGCCGAAAGCAATTTTGTCATTGACCAAAAAGTGAGTTTATCATGGTAGAGATAAAAGAAAAAGGAGAATTCAGATATATAGATGAAGGTGAGGGAGACGTTATGGTACTACTTCACGGCCTTTTTGGTGCATTGAGTAACTGGGAGGGAGTCATCAAAAATTTTTCCTCAGGCCACAGGGTCATAATACCTATGCTGCCTATTTATACCATGCCGCTCAAAAAAGCAGGTATGGATGGCTTGGCAGACTTTGTAGAACGATTCGTAGAGACCATGAAACTGGATAACATGATCCTTGTGGGTAACTCATTAGGGGGGCACGTGGGACTGATCTATACACTTAAAAATGAAAGTAAAGTAAGCCGGCTGGTACTCACAGGAAGCAGCGGCCTGTTTGAGAACAGTATGGGAGGCTCATTTCCCAAACGGGGAAGTTATGAGTACATTCAGGAAAGAGTGGAATACACCTTTTACAAGCCGGAAACGGCTACCAAAGAGCTGGTAGACGAAGTGTTTGAAACCACCAAGAGCATACCTAAGTGTCTGCGTATTGTAGCAATTGCTAAATCTGCACAGAGACACAATATGGCCAAGGATATAACCAATATCCAAATACCTACGTTGTTAATCTGGGGACTTAACGATACTATTACCCCTCCCTTGGTTGCTCATGAATTTCACCGGCTTATCCCTAATTCAAAAATGAGATTCATAGACAAGTGTTGTCATGCACCTATGATGGAGCATCCTGAGAAATTTAACCGAATATTGGAAAACTGGCTGGAAAACGAGGCGCATAAAGCAGCATGATCGCGGAAGAACTGATTAATTATATGATTCCTCCCATTAAACCGGGAGATGAGGCCCACAAAGCCATCACCTGGATGGAGGAGCTTCGCGTTAATCAACTTCCCGTTGTGGATAAAGGTATTTTCCTGGGTCTGATTCACGAAGACACAATTTATGAAGATAACAGAATAGACCGGGAGGTACGTGATTTTGACCTCATTGGTTCTGATTGTTACGTGCTTGGCAGCCAGCACTTTTATGATATTATTAAAACAGCTACTAATTGTAGTGTGCAGATGGTAGCCGTCTTCGATGATGACAATACCTACCTTGGTGTAATCACAGTGGAGGATACAATTACGGCATTTGCCCAGACAGCTGCTGTTCAGAGTTCCGGAGGCATTATTGTACTCTCTATGGCTCACAATGATTATTCCCTAAGTGAGATCAGCCGGCTGGTCGAAGGAGAGGGCGCAAAAATCCTCAGTAGTAGTGTGGCCAATGACACACTCGACCCTACCAAATTTAAGCTGACTCTAAAGATTAATAAAGTAGATCTTTCACATATTATAGCCACCCTGGAGCGTTTCGGATATAAAATCATTGCACGTTTTCAGGAATCTGAAGCTATTTCAAACGAGAAGGAAAGAATTGATATACTTCTCAGGTATCTCGACATCTGAGGTATTTCCCCAATAAGTCAATATGAGAGTAGCCGTTCACGGACGTGTATTTGATGAGAAAAGCGTACCTACTATTCAGGAGGTATTCAATGAGTTGAAAAAGCACGGTGTGGAAGTAATCATATCCAGAAGTTATTCATCCATTCTGAAGAATTACCATATTGAAACAGGTCCTTATGAACAATACTTTCAAGGTGACGACCTTTCTTCCTGTGATATCATATTCAGTCTGGGGGGAGATGGCACCTTTCTCGAAACACTCACCCATGTGGGGGAGAGCGAGCTTCCAATAGCGGGTATTAATACGGGCAGGCTCGGCTTTTTGGCCAGTATTCCTCGGGAAAAGGTAGCCGACGCCATTTTGGCTATCAAGAAAGGAGCTTATTGGTTCGATTACAGAAATCTTATTAGGCTGGAGAGTAATCTGGATATATTTGAAGGCCTTAACTTTGGGCTGAATGAATTTACTATTCTGAAGAAGGATACCAGTTCTATGATTGTCGTACATACATTCATAGATGGTGAATACCTGAATAGTTATTGGGCAGACGGACTTATTGTAGCTACTCCTACAGGCTCCACCGGGTACTCTTTAAGTTGCGGAGGGCCTATAGTTTGGCCACATAGTAGTAATTTTGTTATAACCCCTGTCAGTCCTCACAATCTCAATATACGTCCTATGATCGTTTCAGATAATAGTGTCATAAGTTTTGAAATTGAGGGGCGCAGCAAGAATTTCATGGTGAGTCTGGATAGCCGTTCCCGCTCTGTAGATGCGAACATTCAGATGGCCGTGAGGAAAGAGTCTTTCCGGGCGAAGATTTTACAACTTAATGACTATAATTTTCTGGATACCTTACGCCAGAAATTGAACTGGGGTCTGGACGTAAGAAATTAATTTTTAAATAATTGAAACAAATACCTATTTTTGAAATTCAAGCAAAAAAGATAGGAATTTATCAATACAACTAATTCCGCTAATATGAGAAAGCTTTTTCTGCTGCTTGTGGCGTTTTTTCTAGTGGCTTTAGCGTATGACAGCGCAGAGGCACAGATAAACCGTAGGAATAACCGGAGAATGGCGAACTTCCGCGGTTTTAAAACGAAATTTGGCGGCAGCAGGCGGTATATTTCCCTTGGCTTTAATGTCAATGCACTAAATTACTTTGGTGATATAGCCCCTGCCTCGAACTTTGCCAGTACTGACATATCCTTCACCCGCCCGGGTATAGGAATTAATGCCAGCCTTAGACTTGGCCCTCAGTTTACTATACGTACTGATCTGATGTATGGCCGGATCAGTTCAAGTGATTACGAGTCTGCTGATATTAATGATGCCACTGCCAGGTACCGCTATGTGCGTAACCTGTCTTTCCGTAATGATATTAAGGAGTTTGCCGCACTAGCCGTGTTTGACTTCAAAGAGAACTCTGGTACGTTTGCCAGCCGGGCAGAATTCACTCCCTACGTTTTTGGCGGTGTATCAGTATTTCACCATGATCCCAAAGCACAGGTTCCCGATTTCTATTACCCAAGCCTGACAGCTAGCCCTCAGCCCTTAGCAAATGCAGGAGATTGGGTTTCATTAAAGGATCTCGGTACCGAAGGGCAATACAGTGATCAATACGCCGTTGAGCCTTATAGCAATTTCCAGCTAGCAGTACCGGTAGGTCTTGGATTTCGCTTTGTTGCGAACCAGGCCATCGACTTCTCAGTTGAATTTGCTTATCGGTTCTTGTTCTTTGATTACATTGATGACGTAAGCGGAAATTATGTCAACCTGAATGATCTTGATTCTGATCTTGCCCGAGCCATGTCTGATCGCTCTCTGGAGCCTACAGATGTACGTTCAGGTGATTCTAGAAACCTAGAAAGGGTTCAGGAGTTTATAAGAGTAGATGACAATGGCCGTTTCGCAGGATACGGTTCAGTACCGGAAAGGGCTGACCTGGAAAACCCACGCGGAGATGCAGATGATAATGATGCCATATTCATCACCAGGATACAGATACAGTATATAATCGGTGCATCTTTCCGTCGAGCTAAATACAGGTAATGCATATTACAGTGAAGACATTAAAAACTTGTAAGGGAAACCCGGCTTTGGGTTTCTCTTTTTTTATGGTGCTTTTTTGCACAATTTTATCAGGAGGTACTGTTAGCGGCCAGGGCCTAGATGTGGGTATTGGCGTGGGCGGTCTTACTTATACCGGCGACCTGTCTCCGAACTATACATTCAGCGATAACCAGCCAGGAGGGATGGTATTTGTTCGCCGAAATATGAGCGAAGCGGTGAGTATTCGTGTAAGTATGCTCGGCGGTAGTATGAAGGCCTCGGATGAAGATGCCTATGATATCTATGCTGAGAACAGAAATGCTGCATTTGATATTGGCATACTCGAAGGATCCGTAGTCATTGAATATAACTTTCTTCCCTATAAGACCAGTGACCTGGTTAACCTGTCACCTTATCTCTTTGCAGGCATTGGTGGTTTTGTTTTTTGGGGAGAGGAAGAGAGTAACGCTGAATACAGTAACACCCAGCTAATGATTCCTTTTGGGGGTGGGGTTAAGTACCTGATTAATCCTAAATGGACCATTGGAGCCGAATTCGGAGCACGAACCACCTTTTTTGATTATCTGGACAATGTCTCTGATAATGCCCAAAACCTCAAGAATTTCACTGGTGGCAATTCTCATGATAATGATTGGTATTACTTCCTGGGACTCACTTTAAGCTACAGCTTCTACACAGTACCCTGTCCTTTCGATGCCAACTAGTGCCGTCACTGCTAAACAAACTAATTTACTGTTTAATAAACCACTGTATTTTCGTACCTTGCGCGTTGTTTTGGGCATCCTGTAGGTGATGAAAGAAATTATAGATCCAAATAATTTACCGCAACATATAGCCGTTATAATGGACGGCAACGGACGGTGGGCTAAAAAGAAAGGGGCAGCTAGAATTTTCGGGCACCGCAATGCCATTCAAGCCGTTCGTGATGTGACCGAAGGTTGCGCTGAGTTAGGCATTGGTTATCTGACTCTGTATGCATTTTCAACTGAAAATTGGGCCAGGCCCAAAGCTGAGGTTGATGGCCTGATGGAATTGCTGGTTCAGACCATTCGTAAGGAAACCAAGACGCTGATTAAGAATAAAGTAAAACTCCAAACCATTGGCGATGCCGACCGTCTGCCTGAGTCTTGTCAGGAAAACCTGCGAAAGGCTATGGAAGATACGGCCGATCAGGAAAGGCTTACACTTACCCTTGCGCTCAACTATAGTGGCAGGTGGGAAATAGTCGAAGCCGCTAAAAAATTGGCTGCTTTAGCAGCTGAAGGAAAGATTAGCCCTGATCAAATAGATCACGATTTATTTGCCAGCTACCTGAATACAAATAATATACCTGATCCTGAGCTTCTTATTCGAACGAGTGGAGAAATGCGTATTAGCAATTTTCTGCTCTGGCAAATTGCCTATAGTGAGTTATACATGACTGATGTTCTCTGGCCTGACTTCCGAAAGAAAGATCTGCACGAAGCAATCATCGCTTACCAGAGAAGAGAAAGAAGGTTTGGAAAGATCAGCGAACAAATGAAACCGTGAAATCGGGGATGAAGAGAAGTACACTTCTATTACTACTTGCACTGTTTATAATACAGTTAACAGCCCAGGCACAGATAGGCTTGCGTGGCAGGCAAAATGCCGGAGGGACTCAGAATAATCCTGCCCTTAGTTATACAAACCCCAAGGAGGTTGAGATAGCTGATATTACCGTTTCAGGGATTGAGTTTTTGGATAAAAATGCTTTGATAGCCCTAACGGGACTCAAAGTAGGTGACAAAATCCGTATTCCTGGTGACGATATTAGCAATGCTATCGAAAAGCTGTGGAATCACGGTATAATCGGTGATGCAGGAATCTACATCACCAAAATGGAAAACGGCCAGGTTTGGCTGGATATCGCCCTGAAAGAACGTCCACGCCTTTCCAGAATTTTGTTTTACGGAGTTAATAAGACCGAAAAGGCAAATCTTGATGAGAAGATTGGTCTTATACGCGGAAGGGTAGTTACCGATGCGCTCATTAAAAACACTGAGCTCACTGTAAAAAACTATTTTGTAGAGAAGGGGCATCTGTACGCTGACATTAATATTACACCTACCAATGATACCCTGGTGGCTAACAGCGTCAAGCTTGACGTTCGCGTAGATAAAGGTAAGCGTGTTAAAATAAACCGTATTAACTTTTACGGTAACGAAAACTTCGATGATCAAAAGCTTAAAAGTAAGCTAAAAGAAACTAAAGAACATGCCCGCTTTTCCCTACACAAAGCAATCATAGATGGTGTGGCGTCAATTGACGGTGAGTTTTTTGATAGTACCTATGATGTTTCAGGGCGTGAGTTTAAAAAATTTTTAGCAGATAATGTTAAGCTCAACTTTTTTAACAGCAGTAAATACATCCCCTCAGAAGTAAAGCCTGATCTGCAGAACGTAATCACCTTTTACAACAGTAAAGGCTACCGTGATGCCCGCATTGTAAAAGATAGTGTCTATCAGGTAAGTGAGGATAGGGTAAATGTAGATATCTGGGTAGACGAGGGGATGCGCTATTATTTCCGCGATATAATCTGGACAGGAAATTACGTGTATGAAGATGATATGCTTGATCGCGTACTAGGTGTTGAAAGTGGGGATGTATATGATATGGAGCTTATAAATAAAAAGCTCACCTTCAATCCTAATGGTACAGACATCAGTTCATTGTACCAGGATAACGGATATTTATTCTCCAATATTCAGCCTGTAGAAGTTCAGATTGACGAAGATTCTATTGATGTGGAAATGCGTGTCTACGAAGGACCGCAAGCTACTATCAATAAAATCACTATCACCGGTAATGACCGTACCAGTGACCACGTGATCCTAAGGGAGATCCGTACCTATCCGGGCCAGAAATATAATAGAAGTGAGATAATCAGGACGCAACAGTTGCTTTCTCAGTTAGGTTATTTTGATCCGGAGCAGATTGGTATCAACCCAATGCCAAACCCCGCCAATGAGACTGTGGATATTGAGTATTCACTGGTAGAAAGCCCGACTGACCAGATACAGCTATCCGGCGGATGGGGCGGCCCTATTGGCTTTGTAGGTACACTCGGCCTCACCATCAATAACTTTTCTTTAAAGAACTTCACTAACCTTGAAAAGTGGAAGCCCTTACCTAAGGGTGATGGTCAGCGCCTTTCTATTCAGGCACAGGCTAACGGACCCCGTTTTCAGAACTACTCTTTCTCCTTTACAGAGCCGTGGCTCGGTGGGCGTAAACCTAATAGTTTCACTGTAGGACTTAATCACTCTATATCCCGTACTAACTTTTTCGACGCAGACGACTCTAATGATGGGTTTATTAAATTATACAGTGCTACCGTATCATTAGGCCGCCGAATAACCTGGCCGGACGACTACTTTGTGCTAAGTAATAGCATTACTTACCAGGTGTATGACCTACTGAATTATGGTAATGTATTTACCTTTTCGACTGGCACAGCAAATGGTTTGACATTCAATACTACGCTATCACGGAATAGCCTTGATAATCCCATGTTCCCTAAGAGGGGCTCCTCCATCAGTATGAGCCTGGCACTCACCCCACCCTATTCCCTTTTCTCAGACAAAAACTATGATGAGCTTGAGAACTCGGAAAAATACAAATGGATAGAGTACCACAAGTGGATGATCGATGCTAAGTATTACATAGGACTAGCTAATAAACTTGTTCTCGAGACTCGTGCCCACTTTGGCTTTATTGGTAGCTATGGTGATGAAATAGGCGTCGGGCCATTTGAGAGATTCTCTTTAGGTGGTGACGGCCTAAGCGGACAGAACTTCCTGCTTGGTACCGATGTTATCGGTCTGCGTGGATATCCTAATAATGACCTTACTCCACCGTTTGATATTACGGATGAGGCTATCACTGGTGGTGTAACGTATAATAAGTTCGTAATGGAACTCAGGTATGCCCTGTCTACCAACCCCAGTGCGACAATCTATTTGCTTACTTTCCTTGAGGGAGGTAATAACTGGGGCAATTATCAGGAGTACAACCCCTTTGATATGTACAGGTCTGCCGGGTTTGGTGCGCGAATCTTCATGCCTGCATTCGGTCTTCTGGGCGTAGACTGGGGATATGGGTTTGATACTGTGCCTGGTCAGTTGGATCGCTCGGGCCCGCAGTTCCACTTCTCAATTGGTGTGTTACCCAGATAAGCTCATGAAAAAATTATTCCTACTCTTTGCAATATGCTTTTTTGGCACGCATTATGCAGTATCTCAGAAGTTCGGCTACGTTGACGCCGCTTACATTCTGGAGCAGATGCCTGAATATCAGGAAGCCAAGAAAGAGATAAATAAACTATCTTTAGCATGGCAGGATGAAATCAGGAACAAATACAAAGAGATAGAAGCGGAGTATGACGAGCTACAGGCAGAGGAAGTCCTGCTTACGCCTGAGTTAAAAGCTGAGCGTATGGCTTCTATCCGGCAGATGGAGGAAGAAGCTAAAAAGCTACAGGACAAGATCTTTGGTTTTGAAGGATTGTTCTTCCTGAAAAAGCAGGAACTGATCAAGCCTGTTCAGGATGAAGTGTTCGAAGCAGTGGAAAAGGTAGCTAAAAACCAACGCCTTGCCATAGTATTTGATAAAAGTGGTGAACTGGTCATGATATATACCGATCCGGTACACGATTATACAGAATTTGTCCTTGAAGAATTAGGACTGGTAAAGTCCACCGAGGAAAACGAGTAGTAAGTAATTAATTAGTAAAAAGAATATACCATGAAAAAAAAGCTGATATACGTAGTAGTTGCGTTATTATTGGCCGTGCCTGCAGTACATGCCCAGTCGGCCGGATTTAAGATCGGATACGTGGATGTGGATTACGTACTGAGTCAGATGCCTGAAGCAAAAACTATTGAATCTGAGCTGAAATCATACGAAAAGCAGCTTAGCACTCAGCTTCAGAATAAAATCCAGACCTTCCAGGAAAAAGCGAAAGACTTTCAGGAGAATGGTCCGGGCATGATTCCCGAAGTACGTGCCGATCGCCAGGCTGAACTACAGGAAATGCAAGCCAGTATCCAGGAATTTCAGCAAAGAGCTGAGTTTGCTATGCAGCAAAAGCGCGGCGAACTCCTTGAGCCTGCATATGACAAAATTCAGGGTGCCATAGACGCAGTAGCCTCTGCCCAGGGATATGACTATATCCTTTCTCCTAATGTTGGAGGTATGCCACTGATCCTTTTCGCAAAGAATAAGGACCGGGACAACATTTCAGACGCTGTACTTAAAAACCTGGGTATTACCCCTAAGCCAGCAGCAGAAGGCACTGAACTTGGAAACTAACAATCATTTTTGTTAACCCATAAACCCCGTCAAACGACGGGGTTTTTTTGTTTATTTACAGCATGCACAGACCAACATACCTTAAAGCGGGAGATAAAGTCAGGATTATATCTACTGCCCGGAAAGTAACCCCGGAAGATATGGACAAAGCTGCCAGTATTCTTAATGAATGGGGGCTGCAGGTCGTATTCGGAAATAACCTGTTTGAAGACAATCATCAGTTTGCAGGAACGGATGCTCAGCGTGCAGCTGACCTGCAGGCGGCGATTGACGATCCGCATTGTAAGGCTATATTTTGTGCCAGGGGCGGATATGGCAGCATGCGTATTATAAATGCTGTTAACTGGAGTAATATCATAAGTAGCCCTAAATGGCTAATCGGCTTCAGTGATATTTCTGTACTCCTTTTCAGGTTGTATTATCTCGGTATAGAATCCATACACGGAATAATGCCCGGTCTTTTTTCAAAAGATAAGGCGGGAGACTCCGTAGATATGTTGCGAAGGCTACTTTTTTCCGGGCCTGAGCCTATTACAGCCCCTGAGTCTGAGTTCTCCAGACATGGAGAAGCCAGCGGCAGGCTTGTTGGTGGTAATTTGTCAATGATTAGCATTATGGAAGGCACCTCGTTTAATGTCCCTTCCGTTAGTAACATCCTGTTTATAGAGGATCTGGATGAATACCTCTATCATGTAGACAGGATGATGGTGCACCTTAAGCTTAGTGGAGTACTTGAGAGCCTGGCAGGCCTCGTAGTGGGTCAAATGAGTGGTATGAATGATAATCCCATACCCTTTGGCAAACAAGCTTACCAGATTATCCATGAACATGTGAAAGAATACCAATATCCCGTAGGGTATAATTTCAACATCGGGCACGATTATCCAAACCATCCGGTTATCCACGGAGCTAAATGCACCCTGAAGGTGACTAGCGAGGGAAACGCGAAGCTAAGCTTTGATTAAGGGATAATTAACCCCGCTAATAATCCGGCCAGGATAATGAATGGGGCAGGAATTTTTGTGTACAGGAGTGTCATCATGGTGACCAGCATAATGATAATGCTGGCGATGTCATCAGACACAGGCTTTAGTAAAATTAAGGCTGCAGCCAACACCAGGCCTGCACTCACTGCTGCTATTCCCTCCAGGGAGGCTTTTACAGGTCGGTATTTTTTCAACCCTTCCCAGAACCTTATTACAAAGAAGATTAAAAAAGTGCCTGGCAGGAATATTCCCGCTGCAGCAAGTAGTCCTCCGCCAATTTGTGCCCATACCCCCTGTTCTTCCATAGCCATAGCTCCTATAAAGGCACTAAACCCAAATGTAGGCCCTGGCACTGCCTGGGCCATACCATAACCGTTCAGGAAGTCTTCGGAGGTCAGGAACATTTTAAATTCTACAAACTCAGTAAATAAATAAGGGATTAGCACCTGTCCGCCTCCAAAAATAAGGCTACCGTTTCTATAAAAGTTTTCAAATAGCAACACACCTCTGAAATCCCAGATATTACCCAGTAGGGCGGCGCTTATCAACACGCCCCCCCATAAGTAGAAATTAGCCCACTGTATGTTCAGCTTTGTTTTCGCTTCTTTAGGCTGGGCCTTGTACCGAAAAGCCGTTACGAGACCACCTGCCAAAATGAGTACCGGGAAGATATAGGGTGAACGAAAAAAATAACTGGCCACTGCAGCCACTAACATCAGTAGGAGGGCAGTCCGGGTTTTAATGATTTTCAGTGAAATACGGTACGCTGCATAGGCGACAAAACCTACTGCGATAGGCTGAATAAAACGGGTAAAATCTATCGATATATCTTCCTGCTGAAGGTAAGATAGCCCGAGGGCAGCAGCTATCATGAGCGTTACAGCTGGTAGTATCCATACTATCAGGGTCAGATATGCCAGGTTCGGTCCCCCTATGCGAAAAGCAATAGCTGTAATAGTCTGCGTGGAAGTAGGACCGGGGAGAATCTGACACAGCGCGTTTAGCTCAATCAGTTCCTCCTCGGTCAGGTAAGCCCGTTTAGTTACGAGCCTGTCAAGAAAAATGGCAATATGAGCCTGAGGCCCTCCAAATGCTGTGAGGGCCATAATGGCTACGTCCCGAAGGAATATGATATACCGTATCCTCTTGATCAAAGAGAGATATAGGTCACTTCTTTAATCCGATTTCAGCGAGGCGCTGGTTCAGAAACTCTCCGGCAGTTATATCATCGTACTGTTTAGGAGACTCTTCCGTAATACAACCTTTCAAACAGGTAAGGTCCATTTCTGATCTAGGATGCATAAAGAACGGAATCGAATAGCGACTTGAGGACATTTGCTCCCTGGGAGGGTTTACCACGCGGTGAATTGTTGACTTCAGCTTATTATTAGTAAGCCTGCTAAGCATGTCACCAACGTTTACCACAATTTGTTCTGGTAAGGCAGTAATAGGTATCCACTTACCATCGCGGCGAAGCACCTGTAGTCCGTCTGCACTGGCGCCCATCAGAAGCGTAATCAGGTTAATATCACCATGTTCAGCTGCTCTTACAGCATCCTCAGGTATTTCCTCAGGGTTTTCTATTGGGAAGTAGTGAATCGCCCGGAGAATGCTGTTTCCATTGTGAACCTTATCCTCAAAATAAGTCTCCTCCAGTTCCAGGTGAATAGCAATGGCGCGAAGCATTTGTTTGCCGGCGTTCTCCAGTGTGCGGTAAGCCTCCAGGGCTGTGGGCTCAAGCTCAGGCACTTCATCCGGCCAGATATTATCAGGGTATTCTGATTTTATAGGATCTTTATCCTTCACTTCCTGACCCACCTGGTAAAACTCCTTCAGATCACCCGTATTACGCCCTTTGGCGTGTTCTTTCATTTTACCGGTATATCCGCGCTGTCCGGCAAGCTCATCTTTTTCGTACTTTTTCTTCACCCCTTCAGGTAAAGCAAAAAACTCTTTTATTGAAGCGTATAGTTTGCTAACCAGTTCATCGCTTAGTCCGTGGTTTTTGATGGCCACAAACCCAATATTCTGATATGCATCGCCCAGTTTCTTCACAAACTTTTCTCTCTGGGTCTCGTTACCTTCGGTGAAGTCCTTTAAATCCAGCGAAGGAATTTCATCGTACAAATTTTGACTCATAAGCAGACGCCAATTTGGCTTTTATTTGGGCAAAAATAAGATAACTTTGGCTCTCTGAAAACCATTTCCATGACTATGAAACTAACACACAAACTTTTATTAGGTTTATTCTCATTTGCACTTTTTACAGCATGTGAAAATACTTCTAACTCTGGCCAGGAGGGTGAAGAAGAGACAATGAATGACTCTACCGAAACCATGGCAGAGGATCAGGAACAGTCTCAGCTTAGCCTTACTCCCTTTACAGAATCAGCTGAGCTAATGGATGCCAAGCTGGAGTGGAATGAGCCTGCCGGTGATGTGGCACAGGCTGGTGACACGCAATTTGGGTTTAATGTAACAAACTATGAATTGGGTGTTCCTACAGAAGGAAGTGAAAATATTGGTATTGCAAAAAGCGATAAGGGTCAACATATTCACCTGATTTTGAATAACGAGCCATACTATGCAATCTATGAGCCGGACTGGACGACAGACCTGGCTGATGATGATTATGTGGCATTAGCTTTTCTTTCAAGATCTTACCATGAAAGTGTAAAAAACCCGGATGCATTTGTCGTGAAACACTTTAAAGTGGGTAATGCTGACACTAAAGATGTTGATCTTACTGCTCCGCATATGTTCTACAGCCGACCTAAAGGAGAGTACACAGGTGCTGATACGCAGAAAGTATTGCTTGACTTCTATCTGGTAAATACTGACCTGAGTGCTGACGGTAACAAGGTAAGAGCCACTATCAATGGTGAAGAGTTTATGATTGACGAATGGCAGCCTTATCTTATTGAGGGAATGCCTATGGGTGAGAACACTATCAGGCTTGAGCTGCTTGATAGCCAGGGAAATGCAGTGCCAGGTCCTTTCAATGACGTGACACGTACCGTTACGCTAAAAGAAGCTATGTAAGCTAACAAAAAGCGATAAAAGATATAAAGTGAAGCCAGACCTGATATAGCAGGTCTGGCTTTTTTTATCTCATAACCTCTCTGAGGACAGGCAGGCTTTTAACCTCCCCCAGGCTTTCAACATGCATTTTGTAAAAATCCAATGTTAGCTCAAGCAGGTGGGCTCTTACACTGCGGGCGCAGTTCACCGGGAGAGTAAAGGGCTCTTTTAATAAGTGTGCAGCTACCCGGCTTTCTTCCACAGCCAGGGCATCATTTGGAGAGTGATGTACCTGTCCGAAAAACTCCTGCTCAGACGTAAGGCCAAAGCCTAAAAAGGCAGCAAGCTTTAGCAAAAACTGGATATGAAAGTTTTGATATTGACTCTCTAACATGTCCAGCATCTCAACGGAATGATATATAAAGCTAAATAACTCCTTATTTGACTCCTCCTCTCTCAGTACCTTACTTAACATCTCTGTTATAAAGAGCGCCATACAGCCTTTCACAGGCTCAAAAGGAATAGATTGAAGGGTTTTTGAGCACTTAGTTTCAGAAAGGCGATGAATTTCACGCTGCTCCTGATTGTATACAACTAGATCTAATAAGGTAAGGGGCTGATAAAAGGCTATTTTAGAAGCCTTACTTCTGTTACTACGGACTCCATTTACGATATATGTACGTAACCCGAAAGCTTCCGTATAGATTTTTACGATAATAGAAGTGTCTTTATAGCGAATGAAGTTAAGCACAATGCCTCTGGTTTTTGAAAGCATAAATCAAGGCATTATGGCTAATTTACCGGCAATGCTTTCCTGCCCGGTTTCATCTGCTGCAAATATCACATACACCCCCGGGCCGGCCCGTCTTCCATTTTCATCGCGCATATTCCATACCGCGGTCCCCCCTTCTGCATCCAGTAGCCTGATTAGTTTCCCCTTGGCATTGGTAATTCGAACGGTGGCATCAGTTACAAGGCCGGATATGCCTATCACGCCGCCGAAATCTGAAGGGGCTGGATTAGGAAAAATCTTCACGCTGCCGAAGAAACGGCTGGAAGAGGTAGCCCCTTCACGATAGGAGACCAGACCACCGGAAGTGGCAAAAAATACTTCACCTGTAACACCATCAATGGATATGTCATAAATAGTATCACTTGGTAAGGGACTGTTTTCAGTTGTAAAATGATATATCTGCTCAATTTCCTCACCGCTATCGTCAAACAGCCATGCACCGTTAAAGCTGCCGAGCCATTTTCGGTCTCCACCATCTATGGTAATATCAGTGATGCTTTCATTCTCCAGTAAAAACCGCTGATCAAAAACCGGACGCTGCGCATTGACTGATTCTTCAAATACTAAGGAAGGAAACGCTAGAAATGCGACTCCGGCCAGGCCGCCTATCCATAACCGTCCGTCGAGATCCTCAGTAAGGTCAAAGGTAAGCCGCCCGGGAAGTTCGTTGCCTCCTTGTGTAAGTGTGACCTGGTTTAGTGCCGGTTCTGATTTAATACCTACTATACCTCCACTACCGGCAGGGGGCCGTGAAATAAGAAAATACTCGCCAGTAAAGGTTGAAGTTGCTTTGGTAATACTGTTTCTAAGGGCTCCGGACACAGGAATCGATTCCCAACCTCCTTCCGGGTTAAGTTTGAAAAGTGGCTGAGTGTTATGGTAGGCTGTCAATAAAAGCTCTCCGGTGGAAGTAGTGTGCATATCACTTATCACTGGGGTGGCTAAGGAGAAAGGCGTCTCCTCAGCGGTAGAAAAGTCATCAGGACCGGCGAACCTGAGTATGCCTTCCTTGCTCAAGCCTACATAATATGACTTGTCTTCAGGGTAATAGGAAATGCCTCCGGCGATACCGCTAAGCGGAATTTTTGTAGCTGAGGGCAGATCAAAGGCAAAGTTGAGCCACCGTCCATCTTGGAATAAAGAGAATCCCTCCCTGCCGGACTCCGGATTAAAAGGATCTACATACATTGCAAATGTTCGGCCACCCCGACTGTACATTTTTCCAGGAACCGGATGCAATATCCCATTAGGCCTGAAGGCCTCTTCAGTTGCCAGCGATTTTTTCACCAGCCCCGATTCTATGTCAGCTATGTACAGGACATCCTCCGGATTACCGGCTGCCACCAGTGGAGTCATTACTGTGCTGCCTGACACCTGGTTCAGGTTGCCATTGTAAGAAAATACTGACTCGCTTCCTGCCACCAATACACCATTTGTATAAGCAGAAAGCCCCCGGATGGAAGAAGGTGCTGAGGGTAATAGCGTAAAGGTATTATCAGGGTGATATAGCGAAAGCGTAGAATCTGACGCCATCACTAAATAGTTGCCCCCGGCTTCAATACGAAGCAAACTACCTTGATAGGGCCAGGAAATACGGGAATATGAATTAAAATCCTGTAGGTTTACCCCATCCAACGGAGCCGTCAGTAATGTGGAGCCAGCCGCGATAAAGAGCGAATCATTGTAGATGGCGGAACCATACACAGGAAGTGATGAGCCATTTTCTCCCAGGTTTTGGTAGGTGGCGATTATATCTTTCTCCTCAGCAGATATTACCAAAACCCCAATAGAGAGAGATAGGTAATAACGGCCTGATGATATTTCTATGTGCCTGATGGCAGGTGAAGTAAGTAAAGAGGCATCCGCTATATCGGTTAGCGTAACGACCTCACCATTTCCTGAAAGCAGGTCAACAAAGCCATTTTCATAGCCTATTACCAAGGTGTTTCTGGTATAGTCAAATGCCAAGGCTGTATATCGGCCTCCGGAAAGGCCATTTAGTTTAGATAGCCTGGTAATTGAGCCATCATTATTATTGAAATAAAAGAGCCCATTCTGGCTTGCTGCAAATACGCCATCATCGGTTGCGGCCAGGTACGTAATGCGTGTATAACTGGCATGAGTTCTCCAGGTGCCTATAGGTATATCCTGGGCTGAAACCGGCATGGCATGGATTATCAGCCAGCTGATGAGGCATATGATCAGGCTTTTGTTCAACTATCCAAATGTTGCTGTTCTTTCATCCCTTGCACAAAACAGGGCCTGCACCGTGCTTCGTAGATATCGGTTTCTCCGAGTTCCACTTTATTCTTACTGGCTGTGAGGCGAAAAGAGAACGATGCCAGGCTGCCACATCGTGCACATATGGCGTGAAGTTTAGTCACATATTCGGCGATGCCCATTAGCTCTGGCATAGGGCCAAAAGGCTTTCCGGCAAAGTCCATATCCAGCCCTGCCAGTATTACCCGCTTGCCATTGTTGGCCAGTTGCACGCATACATCCACCAGTTCATCATCAAAAAACTGTGCTTCATCTATCCCCACCACCGATGAATTTCCTGAGAGCAGGAGTATGTCATTTGCAAAATTAACCGGGGTGCTACGGATATGATTTTCATTGTGGGAGACAATGTTCTCCACATGGTAACGCGTATCGATAATTGGCTTAAAAATCTCCGTTTTCTGGCGGGCTATTAGCGCGCGATTAAGCCTGCGGATCAGCTCCTCTGTCTTCCCAGAGAACATGCTGCCACATATTACCTCTATCCAGCCTATTGGCTGCCCGTCTTTTTGTTTTCTGTTGCCTAAATTAGGTTCGATAAACATGGCTACTAGCGATCAGTCGGTATACTCCATATGCGGCAGTTTATTCTGCTCTGGCACACGTATAGATAAGTTGTCTTTCGGAACACACTGGCAGGCCATTCTTTCGTTATCAGATAGACGACCTTTGTCGGCAAACTTTTGCTCGAGGGGGGTGAGTGGCGGAAGGCTGCTATTCCCATCCGTCACAATCATTTTGCAGGTAGTACACCTGCCCTTGCCTCCACAGGCATGCATCCAATCGATAAAGTTTTCGTGTAAGATGGAGAGGACAGTCTTCGATCCCTCACGAAAATGCACTAGTTTACCGTTCAGATTAACAATTTCCAGCGTAGGCATATTTTAAATAAAAGTTACAAAAGAAGTAAAATATAGGATGGTGAGCAAATTTAATGAGAAGGCCGGAGAGAGCTACAGCAGGCTGGCAGCTACAGAAATAGCAGATGACCATTTCAGGCGAAATGACTTTATTACCGGCAGCGAAATTCTGGAACTGACCCCCATCCGGCAGATCAATTTATTTGTTGTAAAGCACCTTTTTGCAAGGTGGCAAGAGGAGTCTGCAAGGCTGCGGAGTCCATTCTTCGATTATGAGGCTCCAGAAGTAAAGCACGCTATGGAAGATCTCATGAATACACTGAGCCGCCATATCAGGATAGGAAGGAATCATTTTGAGCCCCTTCTCAGACGTGCCGCCGAGGATACTTTGTTTCTTATATTCAGTCCCTACGACTTTTACCGAAGGGAGCTGGAAAATCACAGAGGGAACTGGACAGTGCCTGAGCTGGCATCATTTTTTAAATACTACCGTATTAATAAGTTTTTGGCAGATGGTGTGCTAATGAAGGCAAAAGAGGAAGGGGCCTCCTCCGTTAGCGTAGAGCGTGTCATTCACATGTTGGATGAGGTGGTGAGTGAAGCAAGTGATCACCCGGAAGAAACTGAGGTCTATCTGGAACAATTGAACCGTTTTGCCCCAATACGTGAGGACCAATTATACACAGGGGAGCAATCGTTTTCTGCTACAGGTTCCGGAGATCAGCAGGCTCCGGCTTTGAGTCGAGAGGATGAACAGGAGGCTGAGAACAGACGCAAGATTGAGGAAGAAGAACAGAGTATCTATCAGCGGTATGAAAGAGAAATGACCACTGTTCACGACCGGCTTAAAAGTAATGAGGACGAAACAGGAAGACCGGCTATTCATCAGGGGGCAAAGGTTGATAGTTTACGAAAGACTTTGACAATTAATCAAAAGTTCATGTTTACCCGCAGCCTGTTTAGTGGTGATGAACAGGTTTTTAATGAGACACTACAACAGCTCGATGGGTTTACTTCAATTAGCGAGGCCCGTCAATACCTGAATTCCCAGGTGGCAGGTAGGTACGGATGGGATGATGACTCAGAGGAAGTTGAAGAGTTTTATCTTATGCTACAGCGTAAATATGCCTGATACGGCACAGGTTAAAAGACTGTAAAATCAACACGCCGGTTTTTTTGCCTGCCCTCTTCAGTAGAATTATCGTAGGAGGGTTGGCTTTCACCATAACCAATTACGGAGATACGTTCATCGGGCACACCAATATCGTGCATTAACTGCTGTATCCGGCCTACCCTTTTCATACTTAGTTGAAGGTTGTAATTCTCATCCCCGCGATCATCAGTATGGCCTTCTACCAACACGATTCGTCCCTGCATAGCAAATTCTACTGCTAGCAAAAAGGGGTCCATGTCCACAAAGGCAAACTCATCCTGTGCGGTAATAAAATATAAAGGCTCAATAATAAGAGGCTCCCCCTCTTCGTGTTCTTCCAGCCTTTTTCGGACTTCTTTCCGGATACGTGCGTGCTTTTCTGAAATAGTAGGGGGGAGGCTATCCAGTGGAATAAGGTCATTTTTTTTCTTTTCTTCTATCTCTTCCTTTTTAGCAAGAGCCTTTTGTTTTTCTTCTTCCCTTTTCTCCTCCTTGTGTTCTGCGAGGATTTCCCTTGGCTTAGTATGTCTGTATGGTACCTTTACTACAGAAGGGTCAGGTTTTTTGCCAAATAGAAAGCGAAATGAGATGAAGGGTTTTTTACCTGATCTGTTTTTTCGTAATTTCTTACATTGCTTCTGAGGGCTTTTCAAGATCCCGAACGCATTGTGCTGGGCGTAGGCCTCCCGAGAAAGCGGTCCGCTCCCACACATAACATACAGCATTACTGTTACAACCAGGCAATATTTTATGGATAGGCTCATGTCCACTTCAGACAAAGCTAACTATACCTGGTGCCATTTGCCCGCTCAGCCCATGATATAGTAGACTCGTGTAATATCTAGCTGAAAAAGAACGACTTTTCAATTTATACTTGCTCGTTTTGTGGATATTAATCGACTTAAGACAAGTTTAAATTGAGTGCAGGTTGTGGCACACTTCAGTGTACTTTTGGAGAAACGGCAATAATTTTCTTTTTTTGAGGCTATTTTTGCAGAAAGGCTTGATACTTACGTTAATGATTCTTGCAAAAAGTATATTTTTTAGTGTTTTAATTCACACTAACCTATACTAATCCAGCCATCATTGCGAAGCCCAGCAGAAATAAGGCAGCGGCAACAAATACATGAACAAAAGCCAATGTGACCTTCTTGAGAAGCAGTTTTCCTGCAAAGGCACCGGCAAATGCAGAAAGTGTTCCTACAACCAGATATGTCGTGTTTTGGCTAAGTAAAGCCAAGTCGAAGTTACTGAAATATATGCTTAGGCGTGTAACATCTATAAAAGTCGCAATGATGATACCGCAGGCTATAAAGGCTTCTTTTGAAAGGCCAAGTTTAATTAAAAAAGCGCTTCGTAAAGCACCCTGATGTCCCGATAACCCACCAAAGAACCCGGAGAGTAGTCCTCCGACTGTGAGTGGGCCGGCTACCTTTCCTGAACGTCTGAAGCCCAATGGCTTTAATTCAAGAAAGGCGAAAAGAATTATTAAAGCGCCAATGAGAAATTTTAAAAAGGAAACGTCCTTTTTGATGCTTCCCAGCGTATAAGAATATAGAGTGCCTGCATCTGACAGGCATGAAAGCAGATAAGCGCCTATTGCGGCGCCGGCAATAGCCGGTACTCCGAAGCGGATGACGATATCCCGATTGGCGGCTCTGCCGATAAGCAAAAGCTTAAAAAGGTTGTTCAGAAAGTGAACGACCGCGGTAAGTGATATGGCAGTTTGGATGGGGAAAAACACAGCAAATACAGGCATAAGTAATGTGCCCAGTCCAAAGCCGGATATAAAGGTTAGCAGCGAGGTCAGTAAGGCTGCTATCCCGATGATGACGTATTCCATATCACATACTTACAACACACAGAAATATTAGATAAATAAATTTTACATGATTGCCGACATTTCGAGCCGATTGACCAAGATTGCCATCTTCTATGATGGGAATTTTTTCTCAACCGTTAACAATTACTACAGGTTTTCGCATCCAGTCAAGCGGAATTTCAATTTCCAGGGCTTTGCAGAATATGTGAAGGAGCGCGTAGCCGCCAAAGAAAATGTAGACCCGGAGTTTACTCAGGTGATAGAGTCGCACTGGTTCAGGGGTAAATTTACCATGAGTCAGATGAAAGACTACCACGAGGACGAGGATAAGCTGCTAAAAGCGCTTACTTCAGAAAAGTATATCGATGATTCACTCATGTATGCTAATATAATTCAGCATGTATTTCCTATGCGGGTGGATCGTTATGGTAATGCAGAAGAAAAGGGCATTGATGTATGGTTTGCACTGGAGGCATTTGAGCTTGCCTTGTTGAAGAAATTCGACGTGCTGGCTCTGGTTGCCAGTGACACTGATTATATTCCTCTTATCAGAAAGCTTAATGGTCTTGGTACACGCGTAGCGCTGGTAAGCTGGGACATTCAGGAGACTTCTACCACCACCAGCCAAGTGCTCATAAATGAGTGTACTCACTACCTGCCGATGCACCAGGAAATAGACCATCGCTACGGCAGCCGAAAGGAAGAAGAGCGTACAAGTATTGCAAAGATATTTGCCGGATAATCATTTTTCATTAAGGTTGGTTTACCCGTAAGAGTAAACCCTTCTGCCATGCCAGATAAAAATCCACATAAAGCCGGGTTTGTCAGTATTATAGGCAAACCGAACGTTGGTAAAAGCACGCTTATGAATGTACTCGTAGGTGAGCGCCTGTCTATTATTACCAGCAAAGCACAGACCACCCGCCACCGTATCATGGGGATTATCAGCTCAGATGATTTCCAGATAGTCTATTCGGACACACCCGGCATTATTAAACCCAAATATGAGCTGCAAAGCTCGATGATGCACTTCGTCAATACCAGTCTTGAGGATGCTGATGTCATTCTTTTTGTAACGGACCTCTATGAGCAGTTTGATGAGGAAGACGTCATTAAAAGACTGAAGGATGTGGAAGTACCCATCCTGCTAATTATCAATAAAATTGACCTTGCCAAGAATGACACCGTGCTGCAGGAAAAAATCACCTATTGGAAGCAGCATGTAAATCCGCAGGAAATAATTCCCATATCTGCTCTCCAGGGACTGAATACACCCAGGGTATTTGAGGCTATCCTTGAGAACATGCCAGAGCATCCGGCCTATTACCCAAAAACGGAAATGACTGATCGGCCTGAGAGGTTCTTTGCTGCCGAGATTATTCGGGAAAAGATATTCATGAACTATAAGAAAGAAGTCCCCTACAGTACTGAGGTGGCCGTGATTGAGTTCAAGGAAGATGAGAGCATCATCCGTATCCGCGCCGAAATTTTTGTAGAACGGCATACTCAAAAAGGTATCATCATAGGTAAGGGAGGGGAAATGCTCAAAAAGGTCGGTACCCAGGCCAGAAAGGACATGGAAGACTTCTTCGGAAAGCAGGTTTTCCTTGAGCAACATGTAAAAGTGGAGTCAGATTGGCGAAAAAGAACCAGTCAGCTCAATCGTTTTGGATATAGAGGCTGATATTCCGCCTTTCTTCCCTATTTTTGCAAAAAAAATTCCAGAAGTTTCATGGCAAACATAGTCGCGATCGTTGGCAGACCCAACGTAGGCAAGTCCACTCTTTTCAACCGACTGGTTGAAAAACGCAAGGCCATCATGGATGACGAACCGGGTATTACCCGCGACCGGCACTATGGCTATGGCGAATGGAATGGCAAACATTTTACAGTAATCGATACCGGGGGGTATGTAGAAGGCTCGGAGGATGCCTTCGAAGAGGCTATTCGCTCACAGGTCAAGTTGGCGCTTGAGGAAGCCTCAGTAGTGCTTTTTATGGTAGATGTTATGTCCGGTCTAACTGGCCTGGACAAGGATTTTGCCAACATCATTAGAGGGCTGAAAAAACCCCTGTATATCGTTGCTAATAAGGCTGATAATACTGAGAGAACAATGATGGCCGGGGAATTTTACGCACTGGGCATAGGTGATGTATTCACCGTTAGTGCTGCTAATGGCCATGGTACAGGCGACTTACTCGATGAGGTAGTTGCCCACTTCCCGGATGAGGGTGACGAAGATCCCGAAGCTGGTATCCCCCGCATCGCAATTCTTGGCAGGCCTAATGTTGGCAAGTCTTCCTTTCTCAACTCTCTTTTGGGAGAAGAGCGTTCCATAGTAACAGATATAGCAGGTACCACCCGTGACGCGATCGACACCCGTTACACTATGTTCGGTAAGGATTTTATCCTTACGGATACGGCAGGTGTGCGCAAAAAGGCCAAAGTAAAGGAGGATGTTGAGTTTTATAGCGTGCTCCGCAGTATTCAGGCCTTGCAGGATAGCGATGTGTGTATCGTGATGGTAGACGCTGAGAGAGGCCTTGAAGCTCAAGATTTGCACCTGATAAACCTTGGACACAAATATAAAAAAGGATTGATGATCATGATCAATAAGTGGGATCTGATCAGCAAAGACTCTAATACCCATAAAAAGATAGAAAAGGAGATAAAAGATCGACTTGGCCCACTCTCCTATATCCCCGTCATTTTTGCTTCCGTACTCAAGAAGCAACGGATCTTTCAGGCAATCGAACTTGCAGTGCAGATTTATGAGAATAAGCACACGCGTATACCTACCTCAGCATTGAACGAGGCCCTGTTGCCTGAGATTGAGCGGTATCCGCCTCCTGCACTTAAAGGAAAGTATATCAGGATAAAATACGTAACGCAACTACCTACGAAAAATCCAACTTTCGCGTTTTTTTGCAATCTACCTCAATACATAAAACCCCCTTACGAACGATTTTTGGAAAATAAATTACGCGCTAGATTTGACTATACGGGCGTTCCGATCAAATTAATATTCAGAAAAAAGTAACAAGTACTTGTTCTGTATATCTAGAAATATTAAAATTGTTCCTTTGCAATCAAAAATTCTGTTTACGATGAAAAAATTATTTGCACTCCTTTTGGTATGCGGTTTTGCCGTATCTTTCTATTCTTGTGAGCCTGAGTCTAATGAGTCTGAAGTAGAAGAAACTATGGAAGAAGTAGGCGAGGACATGGAAGATGCCGCTGAAGATGTAGGTGACGAGGTAGAGGAAGTAGGCGAAGACATGGAAGACGGAACTTCTATGGAAGCTGAAGAAGCTACTGAAGAATCTGCTTCTACTGAGGAAGTAGCTGAAGAAGAAGTTGAAGGATAATTTTATATACTTCATTATTAAGGCTTTAGCTTGCTAAAGCCTTTTTTTATGCCCTGACGTGAATGGAACAGGCCTCTTTATATAATTTGTTGAAAAATCATGTACCCCAGAATGCGGTGCACTATTGTGTCGATTTGTGGCAGAAATATCCCTTTCGGTTCAGGCTTGCGGGTAACCGGCGTACAAAATTCGGGGACTACAGGTTCGAGCGGGCTACGGGTATTCATATCATTACGGTGAATAGCTCTCTTAATCCGTATGCGTTTCTGATAACCTTTGTGCATGAAGTGGCTCACCTGGTGGCTTTTGACACTCATGGCCACCATATAAAGCCCCATGGAAAGGAGTGGAAAATCACCTTTCGCAGGTTGTTTCAGCCCCTTCTTTCTGATCTTATTTTTCCAGGGGATGTTCTGGTGGCTCTCAAGCATTATTTTATTAACCCGAAGGCCTCCTCCTACTCTGACCCAAAACTTGCTTTAGCGCTACAGGCACATGACCGGATGCCTGAGGGTAAAGATAGTTTGGCGGGGCTACCCAGAGGTACCAGGTTCAAACTAAACGGGCGGGTTTTTGAAAAGGGCCTTAAGAGACGCACCCGTGTTATGTGTATTGAAGTTAAAACCGGACGGAATTACCTCGTAAGCCTAAGTGCTTTAGTAGAACGGTGTGCTTAAATGAGCTCTATTCGGCGAGTAATAAGGTTGTTGACTAAGGTGTAGAAAGGTAATGGCTGCATAGTGCGCCAGTTGTCTATATCCAGGCTGCCACCAAAGTTTATATAAGAACCAATATTGAACCGGTCCCACTCCTCGCAAATAAAGTCACGAAAATTAATGGCTGCAATCCAGCCGGGACGTCCAAAATCCATTGTCTCTTCCACTTCCTCAAACCACTCCTCATAGTAGCAGTCATCGCTACCGTGAAAGTTCATTACATTTTCCCCAATAAGAATATATTGATTGATGCCCTCCCTAAGTAGGTGGTCGATAATGTTGCGCTTCAGGTGCATGATGTCATTATAAAGAGCATCATTCCACTCACCTATCATTTCTATCACCGCAAAGCCCCTATCGTAATCAGCATACAGAATCTTAATATACAGGGTCTCACTACCCATAAAATCCCATGCCGGATCTATATAGTAGCCGTAGATTGTATCCGAGTACAGATCATAGTTATACTGTTTGCCATAAAACGGTGACTGTACATCATCAGCAACGTCATAGTACTGAAGCCAGCGATGATAAGGCTGAAGGGTATGCATTATGAATTATAATCGTCCAGGGCCCGCTGCACACTGCCGTAACGATCTAAAAGAGCACGGGCCTCCTCTCTTTCGATAGATAACTCTTCCATAAGCATCCGCGTTCCGCGGTCCACCAGCTTATTATTACTAAGCTGCATATTCACCATTTTATTCCCTTTAACCCTGCCTAGCTTAATCATTACTGCGGTAGAAATCATATTCAGGGCCAGTTTCTGAGCCGTTCCCGCTTTCATCCGTGTACTGCCTGTCACGAACTCAGGTCCTGTAATCACTTCAACGGGATACTCAGCCAGTCGGGCCAGTTCTGAGTCAGTATTACAGGTAATGCACCCAGTCAGTAGCCCCGCCTGCCTGGCCTGCTCTACTCCGCCAAGTACATAGGGAGTACGGCCGCTGGCCGCTATGCCAACTACCGTGTCATTTTGGGTAACATCATAGCTGCTAAGGTCCTTCCATGCCTGCTCACGGTCATCTTCTGCAAACTCCACGGCTTTCCGGATGGCACTATCACCTCCTGCGATCAGGCCAATCACCATATCATGAGGTACGCCAAAGGTAGGGGGGCACTCGGATGCATCCACAATGCCCAACCTGCCACTGGTGCCGGCACCGATATAAAAAAGCCTTCCTCCTTTTTGCATTCGCGGAACGATCTCCTCCACCAGTTTTTCAATTTGCGGAATGGCCTTACCTACAGCTATGGGAACCGTATGGTCCTCCTGGTTAATTCCCTGCAGGAGCTGTCCTGTGGACATTGTATGTAGGTTGTCGTGCTTAGAGGTGCTTTCTGTTGTGTTTTCCATGCTCATAGGTAACGGCCAGAAATACCCGCCTGTTCCTGGTGATATAAGCTCAGACCGGCTATTGGGGTTTCAAGTACATTGCGGAGTGCCACATGGCAGTCATTTGCCACCTGGCGCAAAATATCACTATAGTAAAACGCTATAGAGCCCACAAAATGCACTTTGTAATGCTGATGATTTGTGCATTTCAATACATTTTTCTCCATAAACTCCGTAAAGCTCAGGTAGATCATGCGATAGATGTGTGGGTCATTTTTGTGATGAAACAAGAACTTACTAAAACCGGCAAGATAGCGGTTAGGCATTGGTCGCTTGTACACATTCTCCAGAATCTCATTTCTGCTGGTACTATATCGCTTATCAAATGCCTCATGTAAGTGTTTGGGTAGCGTGTGATGCAGGTACTCGCTCAGTAGCTGACGACCCAGGCTCGCGCCCGACCCCTCATCGCCAAAAACATACCCCAGCCCCCCCACAGTAGAGACGATCTCCTCGCCATTGTATACACAGCAGTTAGCTCCCGTACCCAATATGCAGGCAATGCCTTCCTCCGAGCCACATAGAGCCCTTGCTGATGCAAGCAAATCATTTTGCACTTCTATAAGCGCCGCTTCCGGAAATGTAGTAAGTAGTGCAGAATGAAGAATTTGTTGGTTTCGTTCGCCCGATATACCTGCTCCATAGTAATGGATCTCATCTGGCTTTCCCAAAAGCTGAGGAAGCAATACCTCGCTAAGCTCTTTTTCTATTGTCTCCTGATCCTGGTAAAAGGGGTTGAAGCCCTGTGTTTTGGCCTGTGTTATCTGGCCATCTTTACCTAAAAGACGCCAATCAGTTTTCGTGGAGCCACTGTCTGCTATTAAAATCATGCGCACCGGGCAGAATAAAGGTTAAAAATATAAAGACCGGGATCAGGTGCCCGGCTGGGGTGCTAATATACCGATAACAGGGAAACGCTCGAAAACCTTTTCCGTATGTGGCGCATCTGTCAACTCCTCCGTCAGGTCCTGCCCGGCCCAGTGTTCATAGTGCTTGCCGTCACGCCATAGCCGGCTACGGGTCACATCATACACTTTGCCCTCATAGGCCACCCATATTTCTTCCTTGTCATGGCCGTTTCGCAAGGCCAGTTGCATATGTGTGATAGGCTTTACTGCCATGCTGTTTATTTAGCGGAGAGGTGAGCATGGTCACGAACCACGGTGCGGAGAAAGATTTCCGGAGTTTCATTGGTCTGAATATCGAGAAGTTGCTTGACCTTGGTGTAAAGTCGTAGCACAGGTTCTCTGTCACCCGTTTTGGTAGAAATCGAAAGTACCTCTTCTATCAGGGCTGCTTCCTGATCGGTGAGCTTGTCAGCTTCCATATAGGTAGGCTGATAATCGTCCTGTTTGGCAATTTGCGCCAGAGCTGTATTATCAATACGTGTACGCCTGTTAAGTTTAATCACCGTAGTGCCTGCCAGTATATCACCCAGCCGCTGGCCTTTCTCACCGATACCTATGCATAGGAGACCCACTATTCCGTAAAATATACCTACATCAATTGGACGAAATAACCAGCGTATAAGGTATTGGCTAAATCTTGGAGAGCGGCCATCCATACGGGACACCTTTATTTTCATAAAACGCTTTCCGACAGTCTGTCCGTTAAGGGCCAGCTCCAGAACGAGAAAATAAAAAACATAGGGAACAGCGATTAATGCCAAAATGACAACAAGCAGCCCTTCGTCCATCCTATCTATATCAAACCCTGAAGGGGCAAATATGACCGCCAATAATATAATGGATAACACATACACTACTAATACCGCATAGTCTATCAGCGTCGCCCCGATCCTATCTCCTATGCTCGCCAGATCATATTCAATGTCGACGTTCTGCGTGGTTTCAATACTTACTCTTTGCATGTCGATTAATTTGTGCTAAATTTCACAAAATTTTTTCTAAAAAAAATGCGAGAATCGGCATTTGTAAAGCAAAATCTCGATCGATGGCAGGCCTCTGAAAAGTTGATAGAAGATAAGCAGGCCATACACCCTGATAAGGTGGCCGAACTCTATATCAAACTAACTGACGATCTTGCCTTTGCAAAATCTCACTTTCCTAAGGCTAAGACTACCTCCTACCTTAACGAACTTACCTCCAGGTTCCATCATAATATCTATCGTAATAAAAAAGAAAAGGGGAGTAGGTTTATCACTTTTTGGAAGTATGAAGTTCCTCTCGCTTTTGCCGAATCGTATAAAGAAGTATTGTACAGCTTCCTGTTTTTTGCAGCAGGCACATTAATCGGGGTGCTCAGTACACTAGGAGATGAGTCCTTTATCAGGGTTATACTAGGAGACGTATACGTAGATCATACCCTGGAGAATATCAGTAACGGCGACCCTCTGGGAATTTATGGTGAAAGCGGCCAGGTCAGCATGTTTTTCTCAATTACCATCAATAATATAGCCGTCAGTTTTAATGCCTTTGTACGGGGGATTATTTTCACAGTAGGAGCCGTTTACATAATTTTCAGTAATGGCATAATGCTTGGAGCCTTTTTTACTATGTTTTTTCAGCATGGTTTGCTGAGCGATAGCCTCTTAGTCGTGCTTTTACATGGTACTATAGAGCTTTCAGCAATTGTACTGGCGGGTGGTGCAGGTATCGTTTTGGGTAACAGCCTACTATTTCCCGGAACTTACTCCCGGGTGGTTTCTCTAAAAAAAGGGGCTAAAAAGGGCCTGAAAATGATTGTAGGATTAATTCCCTTCTTCATCATAGCAGGGTTTATAGAGTCCTTTATCACCCGTTATACCCACTGGCATTGGGCAGGTAAGCTATCCATCATAATTATCTCGCTATTTATTCTCATTTATTATTTCTTTGTTCTCCCTTATAACCTAAAGAACAGAAAAGATGCAGGAGAGACCCAGGATTAAACTCTTCGAAGAGAGAGACTTTGGACAGAAGTTCAGTGCGGCTTTCTCATTTATAGGCCGTGAAGCAAAACCATTGCTACATGTCCTCGCCCGGTTTGTAGGTGTTCCTCTGTTGCTCCTTGCTTTACTAGGAGGTCTCAATACAGCCTTTCAGTTGGAGGTAATAGCATCCTATCCAAATGATTATGGCATGGGGCCAATGATATTTGTGATATACTTTTTATCACTGGTCGTATTCACCATAATGGTATGCGTAGTGGCCGGATATATGAAGGTCTACTCATCACTGAGTGAACCTGGCGAAAAGGTGTCAGGAAAGGCAGTATGGCACGTGATTAAAGGAAAACTGATCCCTGTCTTTTTCCTTAATATTGTCTATTTTCTAATCGTTATAGTAGGTTTCATTTTCCTGATTTTACCTGGTATTTACCTTGCTGTAGCCATGTCATTGTGCCATGTTATTTACATCATGGAGGACACCGATATATTTTCCTCTCTCGGGCGTTCTGTAAAACTTGTTAACCAGGAATTCTTCCCAAGCCTTGGTTTTATTTTCATCATGGCCCTACTGGCTGGTATAATTGGCTCAGTTATACAAGTGCCTGTCTATATTCTTACGGCATTTGTCGGGATGTCATCCGCAATAGGAGAATCTGGTATTGATGTGCCCATATGGGTCACAACACTTATAGTGGCTATACCCACCGCCCTGGCTTACCTCTCTTATGTGTTAGTTTACCTGGGAAATCTGTTTTTGTATGGAAGCCTCAGAGAAGCATCCGAAGCCCCAGGCATTATGGACGCTGTAAATAATTTTGGGAAAAGAGAAGAGGACAATAACGAGAACATTGTTTCCTATTAATCTTATTAAGACACTCACTTTGAGACTCCATCGGATACTATGGCTGGCTATGCTGATAATCCCTATGGTTGCCTCTTTTGCCTCCGGACAAACTGCTGGAGCCACAGCCACTGAGGTTTCTGCTATTCAAACCCTGCCTGATGAAGCTCTCGAGACCTACCGAAATGATCCGGACTTCATCTATGAAGAAAACGCAAGCGTAGAAGGCCTCTCGCTGATGGATATTATTCTGCTAAAGATTGCAGAGTGGTTTGCGGGTGCCGCTGAGATTGCCTTTGGCGGTGGTATCGGGACTATTATTTTCACCCTGATAATTGTCGCGCTCATTGTTTTCATCATTTCCAAAATGTTTGGATTCGACCTTGGGTTCTTCTACCGGGGTGGTAAAAAATCTTCTGCCATTACCTACAAGGTGGAAGATGAGAATATTCACGAGATCGATTTTGCTTCTGAGATAGAGGCTGCCATGAAAAATGGCCATTACAGGAAAGTGATAAGGCTCATTTATCTGCATATGCTAAAAGAACTCAGCGATAAAGAGCGTATAAACTGGAAGCCACATAAAACCAATGCCGATTATTTGAGAGAAATGAGGGTAGATCCACTGGCATCCGATTTTGAAACCCTCAACTATTACTTTGTCTATAGCTGGTACGGTGACTTCGATGTTAACCTGGCCCAGGTGGAAAGGGTACGGTCTGTGTTTGATCATATGAAAAAATCGCTCGCATAAAGATGAAAAACCACCGTTATCTCATATGGATGGGCCTTATCATCGGCGGGTTTATAGCATTTACCTATGCTCTGCCGCAAAAACAGGACTGGCGTAAGACCTTCAAAACTGATCATAAGATACCCTTTGGTACCTATGTTTTTTATGATCTGGTCGATGATATTCTCGAGCCCGACACGCTCATACACACCCGGGGATCTATAAGTCAGGTATTTAACGAAATGACTCAGGATGACCCTGTGGCAATGATTTTAATTTCTAAAGAGTTCGTTACTACCGGGCTGGAAAATGAGGAAATCCTAAGGCGTGCCAGGAAGGGGAATCACTTTTTTATTTCAGCCGAATTGTTCCGGGGTGGTCTTTTAGATAGCCTTGGCATTTCTGAAAATATCTTTATGAACATTGATATTTGGGAAGGGGAGGAGAGTGATAACCCAACACCGGCCAGTGTTATGCGAAATGGTCGCCTGGATGTTATTTCTACCCATCCGGGTATGCAAGGAGAGTTCTCCTTCAGGGAGCAGCAAACCCCTACCTTATTCCGCCTGGATAGCACTGCTAATGTAAATGTATGGGCCACTTCTAATCTCGATGAATACGCAGTTCTGGTAAATTGCCCTGTGGGTAAAGGATCAATTACCCTTTCAGCCAGCCCATTGGCCCTTACTAACTACAATATTCTAAAGGAGGACAACCATAAGTTTGCCTCACTTGCTCTGGCAGGATTACCCTCATCAGCCACGGTAGTGTACAATACGCACTACCTCATGGGAGGCTCACAGGCAAATACGAGTATGCTGCGCTATGTTAAAGATCGGGTTTCCCTCCGGTACACATGGTATCTGGCATTGATCCTGCTTATTCTCTTCGCATTCTTTAATTCCAAACGCAGGCAGAGGATAATTCCGGTTATGGAGCCACCCAAAAACACCAGTCTTGAATTTACAGAGACCATAGGGAGGCTCTATTACCAGCGAAGAGACCACGCCAACCTGGCATTAAAAAAGACCGAGTTTCTATTGGACTACATTCGGACAAAGTACTACTTGGATACCTCCAGGCTGGATGCTGCTTTTGAGGACAGGCTTCAGAAGAAAAGTGGTAAGCCTAAGAGTGAGATCAAAGCGCTGGTTGCCGAAGTAAACAGATTCAGAAATACCTTAGTGATAGATCAGGGGGGCTTGCTCTCTCTTAACAACAAGATCGAAAGATTCTATAACTAGAGAAAACATGGAAAATGAGATATTCGATAGCCGGTTAGACCTTTCCGGTCTCAGTGAAGCTGTCAGTAGAATACGTCTGGAAGTAGGCAAGGTCATAGTAGGCCAGGACCAGATGGTAGATTTATTACTTACCGCCCTGCTGGCTGATGGACATGTACTTATCGAGGGGGTTCCCGGAGTAGCCAAAACCCTCACCAGTAAAGTGCTTGCACGTATTCTTAATGTGGACTTTAGCCGTATTCAGTTCACTCCTGATCTCATGCCTTCCGATATTCTTGGTACCAGCGTGTTCAATATGAAAGAGGGCACTTTCAGCTATCGCAAGGGGCCGGTATTTACCAATATCCTTCTCATTGATGAGATAAACCGCTCTCCTGCTAAAACCCAAGCTGCCCTATTTGAGGTAATGGAAGAGCGTCAGGTAACAGCTGATGGGGAAACACTCCCATTCCAGGAACCATTTATGGTAGTAGCTACCCAGAACCCCATCGAACAGGAAGGCACCTACAGACTGCCGGAAGCCCAACTGGATCGTTTCCTCTTTAAAATAGAGGTAGGTTACCCGGATGTAGATGATGAGGTAAGCATTCTTAAGAAATTCCACACCGATACCACCGGGGTAAAGCTGGATACGCTCAGTAAGGTATTGAGCGGTGAGGAAATAGTAAAGTACCGCCAGATCACCAGGGAGATCCACGTAAGCGACGAGGTTTTTAAATACATTGCCAGCCTTGTTTCCGATACCAGAGGACATCATGATCTTTACCTGGGCGCTTCGCCCAGAGCCTCCCTGGCTATACTTGCCGGTGCCAAAGCGTATGCCGCTATCAGTGGCCGTGATTTTGTCACGCCCGAAGATGTGCAATTCATAGCCGCACCCGTATTACGGCACCGTCTTATCCTAACTCCTGAAAAGGAAATGGAAGGGGACTCTGTAGATAAAATTATCGGTCGTATTATCGATAAACTGGAAGTGCCAAGGTGATCAGTTTTTTAAGGACATCGTACACTTCTAACCGCTTTTACCTTGTAGGAGGAGCCCTTGCCGGACTGTTCCTGCTGGGCCATTTCTTTGCGCCCTTGCTCTACATAGGCAGGGTGTTGCTGCTTGTTTATCTCGTGCTTATAGTACTGGATTTGCTTATGATTTATTCCTTGAAGAATGGTGTCGAAGCAGTGCGAGTAGCCCCCGATAAGCTCAGTAACGGTGATGATAATTCTATCCGCATAGAGCTTCATAACTATTATTCATTCAGGGTTACAGGAGGTATTGTCGATGAGATCCCCCACCAGTTTCAGAAGCGGGATGTAAACTTTAGCTACAGTATCAAGGCGGGTGAAGAAAAAGAAATTCGGTATACCCTGCATCCCGTGAAAAGAGGCGTGTATAGCTTCGGAGCTGTTAACGTTTTTGCCTCCGGCCCGGTTGGTTTTTTCCGGCGCAGGTACCGCTACGATTATGGCAAAGAAGTAGCCGTATATCCCTCCTATATACAAATGCGGAAGTATGAGTTGCTGGCTATATCCAATCAACTGGTGGATTCAGGCATAAAAAAAATCCGCCGGATTGGCCATAACATGGAATTTGAGCAGATCAAAGACTATGTCCCTGGTGATGATTTCCGCACTATTAACTGGAAGGCCACCGCGAGGCGTAGTCAGCTCATGGTTAATAACTATACCGATGAGCGATCACAGCATATTTATGCTGTAATAGATAAGGGGAGGTTAATGAAAAGCCCCTTCAAAGGCATGACCCTCCTGGACTACGCTATTAATGCCAGCCTGGCCATCACAAATATTGCCATCAAAAAAGATGATAAGGCAGGCCTGGTGACTTATGAATCAACGGTAGACCAGATCATTCCCGCCAGTAAGCGTAATGTCCAGATGAAGCTTATTAACGAAGCCTTGTATCATCAGGAAACCAGCTTTATGGAATCGGATCTGGGAAGAGTAACTGTTCAGCTTCTACGAAAACTTAACCAGAGAAGCCTGTTGCTATTCTTTACCAACTTTGAGAGCATTGTTTCCATGGAGAGGCAGCTGTCTCACCTTCGGCGGCTAGCCCACTCCCATCTTGTGGTTTGCATCTTTTTTGAAAACACAGAACTGACCGGCTTGCTCAATAGTACCCCCAAGAATCTGGAGCAAGTGTACATCAAGACAATTGGCGAGAAATTTGTACTGGAAAAGAAGCAAATAGTAAAAGAACTAAATAAAATAGGCGTTCATGCCGTATTAACACCTCCGGAAAACCTGACTGTTCAAACTGTAAACAAGTATCTGGAGTTAAAGGCGAGAGGTCTTATTTAATCATATGAAACAATACCTGCTTCTTACCCTGTCACTACTTACATGCGCGCCCCTGCTGGCGCAGGTGCCTGATGTTATGAACTCCGTAAAATACGTGGTCATAGACCCATCATACGGAGAGGAAGACACACTCGATCCATATGGGCTGGTATCCCAGGTGTCTGCTACCATGTTGAGTAGCGGATACAAAGTCCTGATGGGTGACCAGTCTAACTGGCCTGCAGAGCTAAAGAAAAACCCCTGCCTGGCCACCTACGCTACCATAGAAACAGTGCCTCGTATGATAGGTAAGTACCAGGTAATATTTGATTTCGAAGACTGTAACGGAGTGCTTATGTACCGCGCTAAAGGCGGTGGTTCCGGAAACTCCCCTGCAGATGCCTTTCAGGACGGAGGTTCCTGGGCGCTAAGGAAGCTAAAAGATTTCCAACTGGATTTTCAGGAAGATAAAGCCAAAAAGTCTAAAAAGAGCAAACGTCTTCAATATGAAAAGGAAGAGCTCGATACCATGATCAATGCCGCCGTAAATCCCTCTATCATCGGACTGTATCGTGTAGAAGAAGGAGAGGGGGACTTTACCGTAGCCGTTATCCCTATGGAAGATGTGTGGCAGGTAGTCGTTTACGAAGCTGGTAACTACCGTGCTGAAGAAGGCGAAGTACTGGGCATACTTAAGAAAGCAGACATCAGCGGTGTGTATAATATGATCTGGCACAAATTCACAGGTGAAAAGACCTTGGCAAAGTGGGATAAAGAGAAGCTGGAAATATCCCAGCCTGCGGGTGCGGGTCAGGCGGCTCCACTAGTCCTGCTAAGGTACATTCCTGAAGATTAGGGAGATTTCTGAAAATTTATGTGAGGCATCAGGTTTTAAATCTGGTAAATGCTGCGTAATTTTGACTGGCAAATAATTACAGGGTTATTTGCTATGAACCACGACACTTCCTTTTTCATTAAAGAGGCGCTCACTTACGATGATGTCCTCTTAATTCCCGGTTATTCCGAAGTTCTACCCCGCGATACCACCACCCCCACGCGGCTAACTCGCAATATCAATCTCAATATTCCACTGGTATCTGCTGCTATGGATACAGTGACTGAGGCAGATCTTGCAATAGCCATGGCCCTTGAGGGTGGGTTGGGCTTTATTCATAAGAACATGAGCACCGAGCGTCAGGCCGATCAGGTTCGTAAGGTTAAGCGCTCGCAGAGTGGGATGATATTGGATCCCATTACGCTCAATGAAAATGCGGCTGTTTCTGATGCAGTCAAAATCATGAAAGAGCATAAGATCGGGGGAATCCCTGTTACTGATGCTGAGGGTAAACTGGTAGGTATCGTGACCAACCGAGATCTCCGGTTCCAGAAGGATCTTGGGGCACGCGTCTCTTCCGTTATGACCAGTAATAACCTCATTACGGCCAAGCCTGGCATAACCCTGGAGGAAGCAGAGGACATTCTTAAGCAATATAAAATAGAGAAACTGCCTATTGTAGATAAAGAGGGCAGGCTTTCCGGGCTTATTACTTACAAGGATATTCTCAAAAACATAGACAGGCCCAACGCCTGCAAGGACAAGTACGGGCGCCTGCGCGTGGGGGCTGCAGTAGGTGTGACCCCTGATCTCATAGAAAGAATTGAAGCCCTGAAAAACGCAGGTGTTGATGTGGTAAGCATTGACACAGCACATGGACATAGCAAAGGGGTAATAGAGGCAGCCAAACGTGTGAAAGCAAAATTTCCCGACCTTGAACTTATAGTAGGTAACGTGGCTACGGGTGATGCCGCCAAAGCCCTGGCTGATGCGGGTGCCGATGCCGTTAAGGTAGGAGTAGGGCCGGGAAGTATTTGTACCACCCGTATTATAGCCGGTGTAGGCGTACCCCAGCTCTCTGCCGTCATCGACTGTTACCTTGCACTTAAAGATACCGATGTGCCTATAATTGCCGATGGGGGTATTCGCTTTAGTGGTGATGTGGTAAAAGCCCTGGCCGGTGGTGCCAGCTCAGTAATGATCGGCTCACTCCTTGCAGGTACAGAAGAGGCCCCCGGAGACATTATTCTGCTGGAGGGACGTAAATATAAATCATACCGTGGTATGGGTTCTCTGGAGGCTATGGATGATGGCAGTAAGGACCGCTATTTCCAGGACGCCGAAGACGATATTAAGAAGCTTGTACCAGAGGGCATCGTAGGACGTGTTCCGTATAAAGGGCTCGTCTCAGAAGTGCTTTACCAGCTTACCGGAGGCCTGCGCGCCGGTATGGGATATTGTGGTGCTGCTACGGTTGATGACCTTAAGCAGGCAAAGTTTGTCAAGATCACCGCTGCAGGTGTGGCAGAGAGCCACCCTCACGATATTACCATTACCCGTGAGGCGCCTAACTATAGCCGCTAATACCTTTCTACTTAAGATTATGCGTATTTGACATAAAAAGAGGACCATCAGTGGGTGGTCCTCTTTCTTCATTTCAAGTATTTACTAAATTTAGGCCTCAAAGAGGAACAGAATTAGAATAACACGAATGCTGTCAGCCAGACATATCAGAAGAATCAGTCTGCTTCTTGCCGTAACCTCCTGGCTGGGGCTACTCATAACCGGCCTCTTTTCCCAGTTCAGTGCTATCAATAACATTGATTCCGGCATTAATAAGAGCCTGCCAATCATTCTTCTCGATCTCTTCATTGTACTGCTTTTCATTTATTACCGGTTCAGGATTGGTAAGGCGGAAAGTGTTAATTTCATCGATCTGCTTTGGCGGGTATTTGTTACCGGCCTTGTGGCCACTGTGGTCTCCCTCTTCATACAGTTCTTTTTCTTTATGATGGGCAACAGTAAGCTTGCCAGTAATGCCCTGCTCATAGATTTTTTCTACCATATAAATCTTGGTCTTACTCTCGCCTTCCTGCTTTCCACCTTTGTGGTATGGAAGCGCCTTATTCTATATCAGAAGAACCGGTGGCTACTTACTGCCTGGAATGCCTTCGAATACCTGCTTTTAGGTAGCTTAGTTGTCGATTTTTTTAACCTGCAGCTATTCGAGTCGGTCTCATTATTTATTATAGTCCCTCTGCTTATTCTGGGTTTTGTACTCAGTGTAAATCTTAAGTGGATAGCCTATTTGAATTTTAAGCAGAAGTGGAAAGCCATATTACTCATCTTATTGGTCATCCTCTATTTATGGTACTTCCTTAAAAATCTGCTTGAGTACAGCACCAGTTATCACTTTACTATAGAGCCTACCACCAGTGTATTCATGCTTTCGCTGGTCATTTTTATACTGGCTTATGCTATTTTTTCACTCTTGGTTATACTCTTTAACCTGCCCACATCTTCTGTATTTGAGAAAAAACTTGAGGAAGTCATCAACTTCCAGCGGCTTAGTAAAACAGTAACCCGTGAGCAACAGGAAGAAAGTGTATACGAGATATTGCTTGACAGTGCCGCCAGCTCCGTGCTTGCAAATGCAGCCTGGCTTGAAGTATACGGCGCTGAAGGTCGAAAAAATAACACCTACTATACCCGCGACCTGAGTAAGAATGAAATCCCTGAGATTATAGGGTATATAAATAAGGCCAGCGTGAAGAAGGTGCTCGATAGGGAGTCCTCTGACGATCCTGAAAATGTACGCCTGTCTGCTAACCTACGCCACCCGGATTATAAGTCCATACTGGTATATCCCCTCTTTGTGCAAAGTGAGCAGGTAGGCACCCTCGTCCTCCTGCAGGATGTGAAAGATGGATTTAACAAGGAGATGATTGATATCATCAATGCCTTTTGTAATCAGGCCAGTATATCCCTTGAAAACTTCCGTCTGCTCGGTGAGGCCCTGGAGAACGAACGATACCGGGAGGCCCTTAAAATTGCTAAAAAAGTCCAGAGAAGCCTTCTGCCTCATTCCGTATTAGAGGAAGAAAGCCTTAGTATGGTTTCCTTTTCCGAGGCAGCAGATGAGGTAGGAGGTGACTATTATGACTTTTTCAGAATAAATGATCATAAGCTAGCGGTCATTATCGGTGACGTTAGCGGTAAGGGTACCTCTGCGGCATTTCATATGTCTCAGATGAAGGGGGTCTTCCATAGCCTCGTAGATGTGGAAGACTCACCTGCTGACTTTATCATCCAGGCAAATGCCGCCCTCAGCCGCTGCCTTGATAAGAGCAGCTTCATTACTGCTTCCTATTTCCTGATTAATACTAATACCCGTACTGTTGAGTTTGTCAGGGCAGGTCATTGTCCTACACTTTACTATAGCAAAGAAACGCAATCAGCATGCTATTATGCCGATAGTGGGCTGGGGCTCGGAATTTTAAGAAACTCTGAGTACAGCCGCTACGTACAAACCAACACGGTAACCTATCAGCCTGGCGATGTTATGTTTCTGTATACCGATGGTATTGTGGAGGCCAGAAATAAGGAGGGTGAGGAATACGGATATGAGAGGCTGAAAAATTTGATTCAGAAAGAGGCTACCGGAAAACCTAAAGATATCTCCGATAAAGTGTTAGAAGACCTCTATTTATTTAGCGGAGAGGCCAGACTTGACGATGATTACACCGCACTGGTTATAAAATTTTTATAAAGAAAACAAACCCTTAAGGGGATTATTCGTACCAATTTATGGTGGATATTGATACTCAGGCAGAAGGAGAAATATTTTTTATTACCGTTCAGGGCGAACTGGATGCCAGTTCTTCTATTCACCTTGATACAGCCATTGCTGAGGCTCTTGAAAGTGGCTATAAAAAAATAGCCATAGGATGCTCCGGGCTGGAGTATATTTCCTCAGCAGGATTGGGGGTATTCATGTCCTACATTGAGGATATGAAAAAAGAAGGCAAAACAATGGTGATCTATGGCGTAAACGAAAAGGTTAAAAATGTTTTTCAAATTCTGGGCCTGGATCAATTACTTACGTTAGTAGATACCAAAGAGAAAGCAATAGAGGTTGTCGGCTAAGTTTAAATATAAAGTACCCTGCCGCAAGGATAAGCTGTGCGAAATCCGGTCTTTTGTATCGGAAGTACTGGCTAAATACAACGTCAGCGAAGTGGAAGTAAACAAACTTGTGCTGGCGGTGGATGAGGTATGCGCCAACCTGATGATCCATTCACACCAATGTAATCCCAACGAACATCTTGAACTGTTCATCCGCGTGAACAAGGACAATGACTTTATTTTTGAAATCACCGATAAGGGAATAGGCTTTAATCTTGCAGAATATAAGGAGCCCAGCCTTCAGGAAGTGGTTCGGAAAAAGAAGAAAGGAGGCATTGGCCTGATGCTGGTAAGGCGTATTATGGACGACATCCAGTTCGAGAGCAAACGCAACCAAAACACCTGCCGTCTCTTCAAAAAGCTCTGATTTTACCCTCTCTGTATCCCTCCCCTTAGCTTTTCCATATGTTCTGTCAGAAAAAATCGCTAAAATTGTCATCGATTTGCGTAAAAAATATATCTGACAACCAGGTAAATGAAAAAGACTGCAAGTATCATCCTAGGACTAGCCCTTTTAGTTACCGCTTGTTCTGCACCCAAAAAGGGAAGTCATGACAGCGATTACCTGTTTAAGGTCGGTGACAAAGAGGTAACAAACGAAGAGTTCATTTATGTTTTTAATAAGAACAACTTCAATAATGACTCCGTCATCACCCGGCAGGAGATAGACGAGTACCTGGAGCTATTCGTAAATTTTAAGCTGAAGGTAAAAGAGGCAGAATCACTGGGGCTGCAAAATGAGGAAGCTTTTATACAGGAGCTCGAGACCTACCGTAAGCAACTGGCCAAACCCTATCTTACCGAAACAACTATTACCAACGCCCTGATTGAAGAAGCATACGAGCGAAGCAAGCAGGAGGTGAACGCAAGCCATATCCTTATCACGGTAGATCCCGGCGCTTCACCGCAGGACACCCTGGCAGCCTACCAAAAGATAACCGCACTAAGGGACAGGGCCATAAATGGGGAGGATTTCAATGCACTTGCCCGGTCCAATAGCCAAGACCCCTCTGCGGTTCAAAACGGCGGCAATCTCGGCTATTTCACGTCCATGCAAATGGTATATCCATTTGAGGAGGCTGCATATGCCACCGCGGAAGGGGAGGTTAGTGAGCCTTTCCGTACACGCTATGGCTATCATATTGTAAAAGTACACGATAAGCGCGAAAGCCGCGGAAAAATAAAAGTGGCTCATATTATGATTCGCGCCGCTCAGGGTATGAGCGTTGAAGACAGCGTGGCGGCCCGTAAAAAAGCTGAAGAGATTTACCGTATGCTTGACCAGGGAGCGGACTGGTTCGAGACAGCCAGTGAGTACTCAGAAGATTTGAATACAAAAGATCGAGGAGGTGAGCTTCCCTGGTTTGGAACTGGTAACATGGTACCCTCTTTTGAGAATGCTGCCTTCGCCCTAGAAAACCCAAAAGACATAAGCGAGCCTGTTAAAACCCCGTATGGCTGGCATATTATTAGACTTCTTGAGCGACAGTCAGTTCCTGCTCTGGAGGATGTCCGGGAAAATATTGCCCGGCAAATTAACCGGGATAGCCGGGCCGAAGTGAACAAGAAAGCACTCATTAAGCGCCTCAAAGAAGAAAACTCATTCCAAGAGAATACTGAGGTCCTGGAGCAGATGGTCGCTCTGGTGTCAACAGCTGCTGTTTCCGGTAATTGGGAGAAAGCACAGTCAGACTCACTTGGGTCCAAGGCGGTATTTACCATCAATTTAAAACCTTACTATGTCAGCGACTTCATTTCCCTCGCGGAACGGTCTGCTGAAGGGCTCAACAGGGGAGGGACTGCCGAGCCTTCCGTAAGAAACCTGTATGACCGCTGGACAGAAATGAAACTGGTAGAGTATGAAGAAGAGCACCTGGCAGATAAGTACGATGACTATCGCCTTCTGTATCAGGAGTACCGTGAAGGTATATTACTATTCGAACTAATGGATCGAAAAGTATGGTCAAAAGCCACCCGTGACACTAGCGGGCTTCGGAACTATTACCAGGAAAACATTGAAAAATACCAATGGGGCAAACGTTTTAATGCAGCAATAATTAAACTTTCAGATGCCAGCCTGGCAGATGAAGTAAAGCCCCTGCTGAAAGCTGACCTCTACCCTGTATCCGGTAGTACCACAGTATTGGAACCCGGAGATGGTGACATGCTGTTCAACAACCTGCACCGTTTTAAGCTGGATAGCCTTGCCAGACGGGTAAATGCCAAATCATCATTGATCCTTACGGCTTCACTGCCTGAGGAAGATGAGGCGTTTGCAGACTCAGTTCGCCAGACCCTGAGCCGTTTTGGCATAAATGGCGAAAAGCTGAGAACACAAGGTACGGAAAGTAGCACGGCGGCGTTAGCCATTATGAGCACGTCTCCTAAAGACATGGAGGCTTTCCTGAATGAGGGGCGTCCATTGTCATTCCGTGTAGATTATGGGCGGTTTGAAGTGTCAGGTAACGAAATGCTACAGGACCTGCCTGCCGAAAAAGGAGTTTATGAAGTAACAGATGATGAAAATGCCCTCATCCGGATATATGAGGTGCTTGAGCCTCAGGCTAAGCAACTGTCTGAAATAAGAGGTCAGGTCATCAGTGATTACCAGGAGCATCTGGAAAAGGAGTGGGTAGCTGAACTTCGGGAGAAATACCCTGTGGAGATAAACCGGAGGGCACTGAACGAAATATACAGGAAGTTTGAGAATGAGTAAAGGGTGGTTAGTCTGCCTACTGATGATGCTCGCTTTTCAATCATGTGATAAGTTGGGTATACGTAGCAGAGAAGACGATTCGGAGGACCCCTTGGTGGCCGAGGCAGGTGACGCTCAGCTAAGGATGACAGACCTGGCGGGGATAGTCCCCAGAGGCATGAATGCTACCGATAGCGCCAGCCTTGTTGACCGCTACATCCGCAGCTGGGTCAGGAAGCAACTGCTTATCTCGCAAGCTTCGGAAGAGGTGGATTATGATAAAGCCGAACTTGAAAGAAAAATATTAGACTACCGCTATGCATTGATGGTCTATGAATTTCAGAAACAATACATCAATGAGAACCTGGACACGGCTGTGAGTAATGAGGAGGTTAAGGCCTACTATGATATCAATCAGGACAATTTTCAGCTTAAGCAGAACATCATTCGCGGGTGGTTTTTAAAAGTACCCAAAGACGCTCCTAAGCTTGCTCAGATAAAACAAATGATGAGGAAGCCCGATGCTGAAAATAAAAAAGAGCTTAAAAGCTACGCCTTCCGGTTTGCAATGAACTATTCCATGGAGGATTCTCTATGGCTTAATTTTGATGAGGTGATTGCCAACACGCCCTTTATGAGCATTCCCAATAAGGTACAGTTTCTGGAAAGTAATACCTTTGCGGAAACTGACGATGAAAAGTTCGAATACCTACTTCATATTCAGGACTATAAAATTTCAGACCAGACCTCACCGTTAGAGTTTGTGAAAGATGATATCAGAAACATCATCATTAACAAACGCAAAGTAGCTCTAGCAGACCAGCTAGAAAGGAATATATACGAAGAAGCAAAAGATAACAATGAGTTTGAGATCTATTCGATTGAGTAAGAGGATAGTGGCTTTGGTCACCTGTTGCCTGGGGGTATTACTGGCCATCAGTCCCCTTGCATACGGACAGAGTGGGGAAGGCGAGCGAATGGTTGTGGATAAGATCATAGCTAAGGTAGATGATTACATCATTCTCAAGTCTGACCTCGATAAAGCTTACCTCGACCTGATGTCCAGAGGGCAGCGCGGAGGCGACAGAGTGAGGTGTCAGATGCTGTCAGACCTGGTGCTCACCAAGGTGTTAGTTGCCAAGGCTGAGATAGACTCCGTCATAGTGACAGAGCCTGAAGTTGAAGCTAACCTGGCCCGGCGTATGAACATCATCCTTTCCCAGATTGGTGGTGAGGAGAAGGTTCAGGAGATATACAATAAATCCGTAGAGGAAATCAGAAACGATTTGCGCGGAGATTTGCGAGAGCAGCTTACGGCTGACCGCATGGAGAGTGAAGTTACTAACTCGGTCACTGTATCACCTGCAGAAGTAAAAAAGTTCTTCAACAGGATACCTCAGGACAGCCTTCCGTTCTTTTCTACCGAAGTAACCGTAGGTCAGATAGTGAAATTTCCCGAACCTACGGATGAAGAAAAGGAAAAGGTGAAACGTCAGCTTACAGAAATCCGGAGCGATATCGTTAATGGCGAGGCTGATTTCGGCGTAATGGCCAGAATGTACTCCGAAGAGCCTGGTGCTGAGAGAAGCGGTGGTAACATTGGTTTCTTCGCACGCGGGCAGCTTGCTCCTGAATATGAGGCGGCTTCCCTTAAAATGAAGCCTGGAGAGATAAGCATGCCAGTAGAGACACAGTTTGGCTTTCATGTCATTCAGCTAATAGAAAGAAGGGGTAACGAATTCAATACCCGTCACATACTTATCAAGCCTAAGACCAGGCCATCTGACCTGAAGCGCAGTTCTGAATACCTTGATAGCCTTCGTACCCTTATCGTTAATGATAGTATAGAGTTTGAAGAGACAGCCAAGGAATACTCCGATGATCAGCAGACCGGCAACAGTGGCGGCTTCTTTCTGGATAACACAGGCACACCCCGGGTGAGTACTGAAAACCTCGACCCCACCCTTTTCTTTACGATTGATACCATGCAGGTAGGGGATATTTCAGAGCCTATCGAATTCACATCGGCAGACGGGCAAACAGGAATGCGCATTATCTATTATAAAGATAAGATAGCGCCTCACCAGGCCAACCTGAAGCAGGATTATCAGAAGATATTTCTGGCCACAAAAAATGAGAAAAAGACCAGTGCACTGGACGACTGGTTCGAACAGGCCAAAAAAGAAGTGTATATTTATATCGATCCGGACTACGATCAGTGCGGAATAATGGACAGCCCCTGACAGCAGGGGCCAATTTTTTTAATTAGCTCGAATATATGGTGCAGTTTAAAACCGATGTTGAAGCAGCGGATAGTTTTCACGAAGCATATACCCGGCTCACTGCCGAAATTTCAAAAGTAATCGTAGGACAGGACAAGGTAGTCCGCCTGCTGCTTACTTCCATTTTCTGCCAGGGCCATAGCCTGCTGGTAGGCGTGCCCGGATTGGCCAAGACACTCCTTATTAAAACCATATCCGAAGCGCTTCACCTGAGTTTTAACCGTATTCAGTTTACGCCCGACCTAATGCCTTCCGATATACTCGGAGCTGAGACATTGGATAAGGACAGAAACTTTAAGTTTATCAAAGGGCCGATATTTGCTAATATCATCCTTGCTGATGAGATAAACCGTACCCCGCCCAAAACCCAGGCTGCCCTGCTCGAAAGCATGCAGGAGTATGCCGTTACCATAGCCGGGCAATACTTTCCGCTGGACAGGCCCTTTTTCGTGCTGGCTACCCAGAACCCCATAGAGCAGGAAGGTACCTATCCCCTGCCCGAGGCCCAGCTTGACAGATTCATGTTCAATATTAATCTGGACTATCCCAGTTACGAAGATGAAGTAACAGTGGTGAAGAATACCACCACCGCCGTAAAAAACCAGGTGAATACTGTGCTGACCGCTGAGGAAATCATGGCTTACCAGGAGCTGGTCCGAAAAGTACCTGTGGCTGATAATGTAGTGGAGTATGCTGTGGACCTTGTAAGCAAGACCAGACCCGGGACTGAGCGCGCGCATACCCTTACCAATGAATACTTGGAGTGGGGGGCAGGCCCCAGGGCCTCACAGTTCCTTGTGCTGGGAGCCAAATGTAATGCCCTGCTAAATGCTAAATACTCTCCCGATATCGAAGATGTAAAAGCTGTTGCTGTGCCCGCCCTTCGTCACCGTATCGTGCGTAACTTCAAGGCTGAGGCGGAAGGCATAAGTATTGAGAAGATCATCGGAGAGCTGCTGTAGTCTCCGGCTTCCGTTAGTTTGTAATGATCAGGTAATTACCGCCCTGTCCTGTGCGGCTGGTCTGGTATTGGTAAAGTGGCCATGCATTACCACCTCCGGAAGGGTTTCCTTCAAGGTCCCACGTGGCATCAGAGCAAGGGTCGTCAATGAAAAAGCCTGACACATCCACATTCACCGTACAGTCAGCATCCACATCTACCGGAGACAGTCTTTCCAGCGCGATGTAGCGCTCATCTATTGTTTTGTGGAGGATGATACCATTAATGCCGGCGTTAAGGTACACAAAGCGCTTAGACGGATTGTCCAGGTCTGCCTGCAGGATTGGGTTGTCCAGATATACTTCCTCATATACCGTAACCACCGGAAAGCGGGGGTAAGGCTCTTCATCAGATGAGCAGGCGCTCAGGTATAAGCCAGTGAGGTTGAGTAAGAGAACTAGAAAATAATGTGCCTTATTTCTCATAATTATAGAAGCCGCGGCCCGACTTGCGGCCGAAGTGACCGGCATCCACTTTTTGCTCCTGTATGCGGCTGGGTCTGAATTTAACGTCGTAGTGAAAGGCTTCAAACATACTTTTGGTCACACTGAAGTTCGTTTCCACTCCTATCAGGTCCATCAGGCGGAAAGGTCCCATACGGAATCCGGCCCCTTGCAGCAGGCCGTCTATCGTTTCCACATCCGCTACACCCTCCTCCGCAATTTTCAGGCTCTCTACATAAAAGTGTCTCGCCACACGGTTAACGATAAAGCCGGAAGAATCTTTTGCCACGGCCGGGGTTTTTCCGATACGTTCCGCAAAGTCGTATCCGGCCTGGGCTACCTCGCTGCTGGTGGCAGCGCCGCTGATTACTTCTACCAGCTTCATAATATGCGCCGGATTGAAGAAGTGCAGGCCAAGAAAGTTTTCAGGCCTTTTGAGGGCCGCTCCAATACGTGTTACCGGAATAGAAGAGGTGTTTGTCGCCAGAATCGTATCGGGTCCGTTGATCTCCTCCAGCTTTTTAAATAACCCTTGCTTTACATCAAGCCGCTCCACTACCGCCTCTATGATAAGGTCTGCCTTTACCTCTTCCAGGCGATCCGTAGTCGCTATGAGGGAGAGGGCAGACTCTTTCTGTTCATTAGTCACCTTACCCTTCTCTATTCCCTTATTCAGGTTTTTAGTGATAGTGGCAAGACCTTTTTCCAGCATTTCAGGTTTCAGGTCATACATCATCACCTCGTAGCCAGCCATGGCAGCTACCTGCGCGATACCTGCGCCCATTACACCTGATCCGGCTACGGCAACTTTACTTATATTCATAGAATCTTTGTTCTTCTATATTATCCCATGGGGGTAAACTGACGCAGGAAGCGTATATCGTTTTCAGAGAAAAGGCGTAAATCCTCGATATTGTACTTCAGCATAGCGATACGTTCCACCCCCATTCCAAAGGCAAAACCAGTGTATTTTTCCGGGTCTATACCACAGTTCTCCAGCACCTGGGGGTCTATCATACCTGCACCGCATATCTCTACCCAGCCGGTACCTTTACATACATTCTTACGGCCTCCGCAAATTTCGCAGGTGCCCGGCTCATTCAGGCCGCAGCTAACGTCCATTTCTGCGCTTACCTCTGTAAACGGAAAGTAGCTGGGACGGAAGCGTACCTTACTCTGCTGCCCGAACATCTCCTTGGCAAAGTGATAGAGCGTTTGCTTAAGATCCACAAAGCTCACGTTCTCAGCGATGTAGATACCTTCCACCTGGTGAAAGAAGCAGTGGGCCCTCGCTGAAATCGCCTCATTACGGTATACCCTGCCCGGCATGATCTTACGCAGCGGCGGCTTCGTCGTTTCCATTACCCGTACCTGAACGGATGAAGTGTGCGTACGCAGTACCATATCCGGATTCTTCTCAATGAAGAATGTGTCCTGCATTTCGCGGGCCGGGTGGTTCTCCGGGAAGTTCAGTGCACTGAAATTATGAAAATCATCCTCTATTTCCGGGCCTTCTGCCACACTGAACCCGATCTGCTCAAATATTTCAATGATACGCTGCTGCGTTTTAGACAGCGGATGAATAGTGCCCAACTGGTCAGGCACAGGCGGCAGGGTAAGATCTGGATGGTCATGAGACTTAGCGCCTGCTGTGCTTTCCTCCAGGCTGGTAATAAGTTCTTTAAACTTATCCTGCGCCTCATTTTTCAACACGTTCAGGGCCTGACCCATTGCTTTTTTATCTTCGTTGGGCACGTCCTTCAGCCCGGCAAAAAGCTCGCCCATCACCCCCTTACGGCTGATAAATTTCAGACGATAGGCCTCCAGTTCATCATTGTTGGAAACCTGATAGCCCTCTATCTCATTCGTTAATTCCCGGATCTTATCCTGCATTTCCTCTTTCTTCTTTATTTCCCGGCAGGCCGATCAGATGATCATGCCAGCACCTACCGTTTCGTTCGTAAACTCATCTACCAATATTACGCTACCCGTATTACGGTTCTTCTTGTAGCTGTCAAAGAAGAGCGGCTTAGTAGTACGAATACGAATACGTCCGATATCGTTAAGACCAATTTCAAGATCGTCTTCAATGCGGTGCAGCGTGTTGATGTTCACCTTATACCGCACGTCCTTAATAATGCAGCGTACTTCCTGTGAGGTATGGCGAAGAGCATACTTACCATTAGGCTGCAGCTTTTTCTCATTTAGCCAACAAATCATCAGCTCAATATCCTGGCTGGCAGTAGGCTGGTTATGAGGTTTTACGATCATGTCGCCGCGGCTAATGTCGATGTCATCCTCAAGCGTCATCACCACCGACATAGGAGGGAAGGCCTCACCCAGTTTTTTATCCATCAGGTGGATGTTGGCGATCTTACTGGTAAAGCCTGAGGGCATGGCGAGTATCTCGTCACCTGGCTTGAAAATACCCCCTTCTATACGGCCCGCGTAGCCTCTGAAGTCATGGTACTCATCACTCTGCGGGCGTATCACGCGCTGTACAGACATGCGGCTGTCCACATAATTCAGGTCACTGCCTATGTGCACATTTTCCAGCGTGTAGAGTAGCGTGCCGCCGTCATACCAGGGCATGTTTTCGCTTTTCTTCACCACATTGTCCCCCTTCAGGGCACTGATAGGAATGAAGTGTATGTCAGGTATTTCCAGCTTGGCGCTGAAATCCTCGAAGTCATCTTTGATCTTCTCATAAGCCTCTTCACTGTAGTCCACCAGGTCCATCTTATTGATGCACAGTACCAGGTGCTTGATCTGTAGGAGAGAGGCGATAAATGCATGCCGGCAGGTTTGCTCTACCACCCCATTACGCGCATCTACCAGTACAATAGCCAGGTTGGCATTAGAAGCACCGGTAACCATGTTACGCGTGTACTGGATATGACCGGGAGTGTCCGCAATGATAAATTTTCTCTTAGGTGTGGCAAAGTAACGATAGGCCACATCAATGGTAATGCCCTGCTCACGTTCTGCCCGCAGACCGTCAGTAAGAAGCGCCAGGTTTACGTAGCTGTCGCCTGCCTTCTGGCTGGACTGCTCTATGGCATCCATCTGGTCCTCAAAAATAGCCTTTGAGTCAAACAGCAGTCTGCCGATTAGCGTACTTTTACCGTCGTCCACACTTCCGGCAGTGGTGAACCTCAGAAGATCCATTTTCAGGTAGTCTTCTGTATTTATGGATTGTTCGATCATCTCGAAATCTCTTCTTTAAAAAATATTCTAGAAATAACCCTGCTTCTTCCTGTCTTCCATGGCAGCTTCAGAGCGTTTGTCATCTGCACGGCCTCCGCGTTCTGTAACACGGGCCGCGGCTACCTCCTGTATGATCTGATCCAGATCAGCGGCAGGGGATTCAACAGCACCCGTACAAGTCATATCGCCAACGGTACGGAAACGAACCACCCGTTTTTCGTATGCCTCATCATTCATCAGGGTAATGAACTCACTCCTGGCAAGCAATACCCCGCTGCGCGTAACCACATCCCGCTCGTGAGAGAAGTAAATCTCGGGTATTTCCAGCTCCTCACGCTTGATGTACTGCCACACATCCATTTCAGTCCAGTTACTGATCGGGAACACCCGGAAGTGCTCTCCTACGTGCTTCCGGCCGTTAAACAGGTTCCACAGTTCGGGGCGTTGGTTTTTAGGGTCCCACTGGCCGAATTCGTCCCGGTGAGAGAAGAATCGCTCCTTGGCGCGCGCCTTTTCCTCATCCCGTCTGGCACCGCCAAAAGCTGCGTCAAATTTAAATTCTTCGATGGCATCCAGCAGCGTAATGGTCTGCAGAGAGTTACGGCTGGGGTTAGGTCCTTTCTCCTCACGGGCCCGGCCCTTATCTATAGAGTCCTGCACCGTGCGAACGATCAGGTTTACACCAAGCTCCTTCACAAGCTTGTCACGAAACTGGATAGTCTCGGGGAAGTTGTGACCCGTGTCGATGTGCATGAGCGAAAAAGGAATCTTGGCAGGCCAAAAGGCTTTCTGAGCCAGCCTGAGAACGGTGATAGAGTCTTTACCACCGGAGAACAGCAGAACAGGGTTCTCGAACTGCGAAGCTACCTCGCGTATCACGAAAATCGCTTCCGATTCTAACTGCTCGAGGTGCGTCAGATTATAAGAAGTCATTAATGATGTTATTTCTCGTCTTTGTAATCGATTACCGGAAGAACGGCCTCTACAAGCTGCCGGCTACTATCGGCTAAGTTATGTATATCCGTCCGTAATTCAATATCGGGTGTTGCAGGGGCCTCAAAGGGGCTGCTGATTCCGGTAAATGCTTTTATTTCACCCTTGCGTGCCTTGGCATACAGTCCCTTTACATCACGCTCTTCACATACCTCCAGCGGGCAATTGATAAATACCTCCAGGTACGAATCCCTGCCTATGATGTCGCGCGCCATGCTGCGAATATCATGGGTAGGGCTGATGAGCGAACAAATGGTAATGATGCCACAATCGGCAAAAAGTTTAGAAACCTCTGCTGCACGGCGAATGTTTTCGCGGCGCTCCTCCGTACTGAACCCAAGATTGTTATTTACCCCGGTGCGCAGGTTGTCGCCGTCGAGCAGTTTGGTTAAATAGCCTTTATTATGAAGGTCATTTTCCAGCGCCCGGGCCAGTGTGCTCTTGCCGGATCCTGACAGACCCACCATCCAGATAACCTTGGCTCGCTGTTTTAAAAGCGATTCCTTATCTTGTTTAGTCAGGATGGTGTCAAAAATTGGATGAATGTTTTCCAAAATCACCTAAGTTTTTTACAAAACTATAATAAAAAAATATAGTATTCGGACCGTAGTTCGAATTTTACGTAGCTTTGAATCGTAAATTTAGCCATTTAGAATTGAAAGATGGAACTTAATACCATTATTGAAATAGCAAGAAATGCCGGGGCTGCCATCATGGGCATTTATCAGAACGAGGATTTTTCGTCCGTAGTGGACTTTAAGGAAGATAATTCGCCTCTTACTCTTGCTGATAAGGCCTCTCATGAAGTCATTATGGAAGGGCTGAAAAAAAGTTTCCCGGACATGCCCGTCATTAGTGAAGAAGGCAAAGAGATCACTTATCAGGATCGTAGTCAGTGGAAAGAGTACTGGTTAGTGGATCCCCTGGACGGCACTAAAGAATTTATCAAGCGTAATGGTGAGTTTACTGTAAATATCGCGCTTATCCGTAATAATGAAGCCGTCGCCGGTGTGGTGTACGTGCCCGCCAAGGATATTCTGTACTACGGAGCTAAAGAGGACGGAGCCTTTAAGGTAGAAGGAGACTGGCAGCAGAAGCTTACAGTCAACGGTAAAAAGGAGAGTGGCCTGGTGGCAGTAAGAAGCAAGTCCCATGCTAACCCTGAGGAAGAAAAGGTCCTGAACGAATATGGTGTTACAGACAGTATTTCAGTAGGCAGCAGCCTAAAGTTTTGCATGGTGGCAGAGGGCAAGGCAGATATTTATTATCGCCACGGGCCCACTATGGAATGGGATACCGCCGCAGGCCATGCCGTACTCGAAGCTGCCGGCGGCAGGGTAATGATCGAAACCGGCCCGGAGCCTTTCCGCTATAACAAGGAATCACTGCTTAACACATCATTTCTGTGTACAGGCTGGTAAGGCTGTCCGGAAAATAAATGAAATGATCAGGCAGGGCGACTTAGAGCGTTCTGTCTTTTTTTATCCTGTCTCCTGGCCAATCCTTCCAGAAAGAGGCTCAGTAAGAGAGCCGTCCCTACTATTACAGGCAGCGCGATAACGTCAGACAGGCTGCTCATGGCAATGGCCATAACGATAAAAAGTAAATTAGCACCCCCCAGTACCATGACAGCCCCGCTATGGCTCAGGCCAAGGCGCAGAAGCAAGTGATGAAGGTGCGTCATGTCAGGCGAAAAAGGACTCTTACCCCGGATAGCACGGGAAATAAACACGCGCAGCGTGTCGAAAAGAGGGATAATGAGTACCGCTACCGCTGTCGATATGGTAGGCGTAAATTTATAGGCATGCCCCTGCGAGAGGCTATCATTTTGCTCAATAAAATAAATAGCCAGTATAGACATAAAGTAGCCGATGACCAGCGCCCCCGTGTCCCCCATAAAGATCCGGCTCGGCTCCCAGTTAAAGTTTAGGAAAGCCACTATGGCCCCGATCATGCCAAAGATCATGATACTGATAGGGTAATTACCCAATAGGTAAAACCAGATCCCGAAGGACGATAGCACGATGACGGAAATAGTACCTGCCAGACCATCCACCCCATCTATCAGGTTAAAGCTGTTAGTGATGACAATGATCGTGAAAACAGATAGGGAAGTACCAAGCCAAAAAGGGATTTCATATACACCAAAGAGGCCGTGGAGGGAGTTCAGGCGGATATCGCTGAGTCCCACTACCATGGAAGCAGCCACTATCTGAGCAATAAGCTTGTAGGAAGGGCGAAGGGGAATGAGGTCATCACGCATGCCCGTGATAAATACGATCACCAGCCCGCCGAAGACATACTTGAAAACCGCCAGCTCACCCGAAGTCATCCAGAAGACTGACGAGAGCATTAGCCCCCCGAATATACCAATACCACCCATGGAGGGAGTAAAATTCTTATGGATCTTTCGGCCGCCAGGTATATCAAATATCTTCTTTTTGGTGAAAAACTTTATTACCAGCGGGATGGTAAAAAAAGCCACCAGAAAAGAAGTGATAAAACTGTAGATCAATAAAGACATACCTTCAGCATTGCGCTCTCAAAATTAAGCAATTGGCCGATCAATAACCCCTGTTTTCAGGATTTTATGCGAACTGGGCCGTTTCTTTGGGCAGATCCGGGAACACCTTATAGTATATTCTCGAGTCTGAGTTGAGCACCACCCAAACAGTAAGCAACAGCAGGTTTAAGTCTGTGAAAAAGCAGGAGTTACGCTGATACCACATTTCCACCGCCCCTTTGTAGGGGAAAATGAACTGCGAGTAAAACATCCGCGGCTCCATTCCGCTCTCAGAAACCATTTTTTCCTCGTCTCTGAATATGATCGAGCCTATCCCTGTGATCCCCGGCTTCGCATTATAAATACTGGCCTGTACTTCAGGAGAATAATTCTCAAAGCTTACAGGCATCAGAGGGCGCGGGCCTACCAGGCTCATATCTCCGTTGATCACATTCAGGATCTGGGGGAGCTCATTAAGCTTGGTAATGCGAAGTATACGCCCCACTTTAGTTACCCGGGGGTCATTGCGCAGGGTAATATCTCCGGTGCCGATCTTACTGCTGTTCTTTACCATCGTGGCAAATTTGAGTATATAGAACGGCTCATTTCTATAACCTACGCGCTTCTGGCGGTAAAACACCTCCCGCTCACCCGTAACACTGAGGATCAGCATGATCGCCAGAAACAGGGGGCTAACCATGATAAACACGGTCAGAGAGATGATAAGGTCAAAACCTCTTTTTACATACTGGTACATAGTATCAGATACTTTGGTCTAAATGTCTGTCTTTCTCTTCATGTGCAAAACCCGGGACATATTTGCCCAAGAGTTGAACAACGTCTTTTTTACTGTAATCATTCCTCTGAAAAAGTTTTTCGAGGTCTGATTTGAGCGCTGCCGCATCAGGTGCCGCACAGGCACTTTCCGTGATCACACCAAGGCTTGTGAATCGCTCTTCATCCCTCGTTTCCAGGGACGTATAAAATTCTTCAAACGGTTTTTCACCCGTTGTATTGCTGGGAAAGAATAAAACCGGATACGTTTTCGCCTCAGGGTCAAGGTTCTTCGCCTTTTGTATAGCTTCCTTCTCATCACTGCAATAATCAGGCCTTAACCCATACTCGGCCAGCAGGTCCTCTGCTATTCTCGTGAAGGATACCATATCCTTATCCGCATCCAGGCGAGGGTAGAAAATATCTCCGTTATTCCCCAGCACACAAGCCAGCATGCAAAGCTGTCCCGACTCTTCCGGCGAGACAAAGTAGCGCCTGATGTCCCTGGGAGCTGCCAGCGGCTGCTGCTTATGCAGGCGCTCAATAAACCCTGCAGGCAGGCTGCCATTGGAGAAGGCCACATTGGCAAAACGCGCCGTCGACACATGCAGGCGGTCCGCATAGTTCAGCACCACATCCTCCATCAGCTTCTTACTCGCCCCCATCACATTTACCGGGTTAGCCGCCTTGTCCGTCGATACGCAGAAGAAGCGGCCCGGAGGCTGTTCGGCCATCAGCTCCAGCAGACCCACCGCATTAAGCACATTATTGCGCACCATCGCCTCCACAGAGTAGTGGTCCTTTTCGCTGCGCACATGCTTATGAGCCGCAAAGTTGGCCACCATATCAAAAGGGCCCTCGGCACGGTATATTTTTTCAAAGACCGGCCCCGAGAAGTCCAGCGGGTACGTCTTAAAGTCTTCCGGTATATTCAGGTCCGGGTTGCTGCGCAGATCACGCACCAGTTCCGTCAGACCGTTCTCATTCGTGTCGGCTACATATAGTTTAGCTGGCTTATAGGCCAGCAGCGCCTTGATAAAATTTGACCCTATGGTGCCCGCTCCGCCTATGACCAATACCGAAGCCCCGTCTATCCGGCTGCTTAGTTCATCATGATAAGCCTCCAGATCAGGAGCCAGCAGGCTTTCGCTGCGGCCCGTAATGCGCTTTATAAATGCTGACAGATTCAGAAACACCATTTCTTATTTCCTGAAAAATTCTTTTATCGTCTTCGTGACAGTCTCAAGCTCTCCGTCACTAATGCCCGAGGAGCAGGGGATACTAAGGCACTCCGAATACACCTTACCCGCCACATCCTTCTCCTGCACATACAGATCAGTCCTACTCATAGGCAGCCTGTTCATGGGCACCCAAAAGGGCCTGGCTATGATCTCCTCTTCCGCCAGGCGCTTCAGCAGCCCTTTTTGTCTCTCGGTACGGATCGTAAACAGCCACTCATTGCTGTCACAGTCCTTATCATGCTCCTGAAAGCGTATATCACCTACACCCCCAAGCTGCTCGCGGTAGTAAGCCGCAATTTCCTTCTTCCGCTTTATAAAGCCCGGTAGTTGCTCCATCTGGGCCACCCCCATGGCAGCCAGCACATTCACCAGGCGATAGTTATAGCCCGTTTCGTCATGGTAGTACTCCTCCGGGTCCGCCTTAGCCTGTGTCGTCAGGTGTTTTGCCTTTTCGGCCAGCCCCTTATCTGCCGTTACCAGTACACCACCCCCTCCGGTAGTAATGATCTTGTTACCATTAAAGCTGAAGCAGCCAAAGGCACCGAAGCTTCCTGCCGGTTTGCCCCGGAAGGTACTACCCAGTGATTCCGTGGCATCTTCCACCATAGTAAGGCTGTACCTCTCTGCCAGCTTGCACAGCCGGTCCATATCTCCTATGCCCCCCAGCACATGCACCGGCATAATACACCTTACCGGCCGGTTGTCCTTATCTAACCGGCAGACACCTTCAGTTACAGTCGTTTCTGCTTTCAGGTAGTGTTCCAGCAAGTCCAGGTCCATTTGCCAGCTCGCCTCATCTATGTCCATAAGCAGAGGGCTCGCCCCCGTGTACCGGATCGCATTTATGCTCGCCACAAAGGTGAGATTGGGCACAATTACATAATCACCTGGCTTCACCCCGCTAAGCAGCAGGGAAATGTGGAGAGCCGCTGTCCCGTTCATGGTGGCCACACCATAAGAGGAGTGGCTATAATCTGCCACGGACTGCTCAAAGCGGCTTACGTAGGCGCCTACAGAAGATACCCATCCCGTATCCAGGCAGTCCTTCACGTACTTCCACTCATTGCCTTTTATTTCCGGTATCGTCAATGGTATCATCCTCTGATCTTTCTTTGTGGATTACCGGCTACAACAGCCCCTTCGGGCACATCTTTTATTACTACCGCACCTGCGCCTATCACCGCTTCTGAGCCTATTCGTATGCCCTGTTTTACTACCGCATTAGCCCCCACAAAGGCACCTTCGCCTACCTGCACATTACCGGCAAGCACCGCACCCGGCGCTATGTGTGCATAGGCACCTACCCGGCACTCATGCTCCACTATGCTGCCAGAGTTCAGTATCACCCCTTCTCCCACTTCCGCCAGCGCATTTACCACGGCACCGGCCGCCGCCATGGTGCCCGCTTGTATGCGCGCATGGGCAGATATCACCGCCGCAGGGTGAAGTAAAGTAGAGAAAGTGCAATGGTGGCCTGTAAGAAACTTGCTGATTTTCAATCTAATAGAGTTGTCGCCTACACTGACAAAGATGTCTGAGTTTTTAATCTCCCTTAATGTACTGCCTTCCGTTTCACTGCCCAGGTAGCGCAGGCCAAAAGGATTTACAGCTTTCGCCTCCTTATCACAATAGCCCATAATTTGCCTCCCAAGCTGTTCCAGCAGGTCACAAACCACATAGGCGTGGCCTGAATATCCTATGATGACTACAGGCTTCAATTTTTTACCTTTTCTAATAGTCGCTGATAGTGCCCCGCTATTTCACCGTGTATATTTTCACGCCTGAAGTGAGTGATAATTTCACTTTTTAAAGTTAGTGCAAAACTATTCATTTGCTCAGGTCTATCCAATGCCCATGAAAGGTTTTCAGCAATTGCGTCTTTTTTGCCTGCCTCAAATAATAGGCCCGTCCTTCCATTTTGAACTATATCGTTATTGCCCGAAATGTCCGAACATACGATAGGGCAGTCCATGGCGCCGGCCTGGAGAAGGACATTAGGAAACCCTTCCCGGTGCGATGGGTGTACAAGCAGGTGAGCTATAGCCATGTAGTAAGGGATATCGTCCGTCCAGGCTATATGGGTTATGCGCGGATGGTGAAGGATATACTCCCGGACAGCTTCAGGCAGGGCATTGCCCTCTTCCTCAAAGGGTCCTGTCAGCACAAGATGCAGATCCGGGCGGGTGGCAGCCACCTCGTCAAATGCCTCCACCAGCTCCACTATGCCCTTATCCTTTACCATGCGCCCCACTGTCAGCAAGTAGCGCTTTTCAGCGTCATAGCTTATCGCCCTCTTTATATTCCGGAGAGTGCCAGAGTCCAGGGCTTCCCTTGAGTAGACGCTCAGATCAATGCCGTTAGAGGAGCCGCGGCCTATCATATGCAGCTTTGAAGAGCAAGTGAGATTCCCTTGCTCTATGTAAGAATAAAGCCCCCCGCTGTTAGGCCATACTTCCGTAGCGCAGGCATACGTGATTCTTTCTATAAGTGTAAGCAACCTGAATTTCATGCCCCTTGCCGTTTGGAGCGGCAAGCCCGCCACCGTATGTACCCTTACAGGCACACCACAAGCCCAGGCAGCCAGCATTCCCAGCAAGCCCGCCTTTGGCGTATGTGTATGGACTATGTCAGGCTTTATATCACGCATATACAGAATCATCCTGAATAACGACAGCAGGTCTGCCAATGGCGTGATGCGCCTCGTCATCCCGATTACCTTGTGTGGCACCCCCTCGCGGGCCGTCACCTCCGGTATCTCCGGGCCCTTTGCGCTTACCATATACACATCATACCCCTGTCTGGCCATGTATTTCATCTGGCCCGTTATCAACAGCTTAAGGCTGATAGGTACAGTAGTGATCCGTATGAGTTTGGGCATTTCCTAGCCGATGATTTGACGAAATCGGGTGATGATCTTATCCTTTTCGTACTCACCCGCCCTTTCCAGGCTCTTCTTCGACATTTGCTCTCTCAGGTCACTGTTCTCCATTATCAGCCTCATAGTGTCAGCCATAGCCTTCGCATCATTCAGAGGCTGCAGGTAGCCATACTCAGCCCTTAGCGGGGCACTTACAGAGCGGCTATAATCCGTATCCGTCGGATGCAGTATCTCCCTCGGTCCAAAGCGGCAGTCAGTACTGATTACCGGCAGCCCCAGGGCCATGGCCTCTATCAAGACATTAGGAAAGCCTTCAAAGTTGGAACCGTATACAAAAGAATTTGCATCGGCCATGTACTGGTGGGGGTTTTTTCTGAATCCAAGCAGGTTTACGCGCTTTTCCAGGCCATATTTTTTTATCGCATCTTCAATCACCGGGCGCTGATCCCCCTCCCCGATTATATCCAGCACACAGTCTTTATCTTCTAGCACGTGCATGGCCTCCACCAGCATCACCTGGTTTTTCGTGCGGTTTAGCCGGCCCAGCGTCACAAAGCGGAAGGGCCCTTCAGTACCCGCATTAGCGTTGGCAGGTATATCACCTTCCCCACGGATCAGAGAGAAGTCCACCGGATTATGGATCACCGCTACTTTCGCTTCCGGCACACCGAAGTTATTGATAAGCTCACGGCCCATACCTGCCGCATTAGGCACCACCACGTCCGCATCACCATACAGCCTTCTCACCAGAAACCTGAATAGCGGATGCTGCTCACTCGGGTTATTGCGTTCACTGATCAGTACACGCGCCTTCATACCCAGCTTGCGGGCCAGCACATTAATAAAGTTAGGGCGGTACATAAAAGACAGCGACACATCAAAGCCCTCCCTGCGCGCCAGCTTATGATAGGCCCACGCCAGCCGGGGGAGGTTCATCATGCGGCTCAGCGTACTTTCATCCGCAGGCTGGTCAGTCAGGTAGTGTATCCTAATGTTATCCGGTATGTCATAGACAATATCCCGGCTCATCAGCACCAGGTGCACATCATATACCTCGTGTAGCTCCTGCAGCAGGATAGAGGCTACCCGCTCCGCGCCTCCCCCGCGGAGGGAGATGATCAGTATCGCCAGCTTTTTTTTACTCATGCTTATTCAGATGCCTTCCAGGCTGCTTCTATGAACTTTTCAGGGCTTCTTTCTGCCAGATACGCCGCAAACTGCCTGCGATTTTGCGCCTGCTCTTCAGCACTCAGGCGCAGCGCCTGTGACATAATGCCCGCCAGCGCTTCAGGGTTCCCCGGCGGGCAGGTAAATACCCCTGGCAGGCGCCCATAGTCCGGCGTCGCCAGTGTCGTCGCTATCGCCGCGTGCTGCGACATCATCTGCAGGATCACATTCGAAAAGCCCTCTATCCGGCTGCTTGCCGCACACAGGCGCGCTTCACGAAAGTAGGGGATAGGGTTTGAGACAAACCCCGGCAGGATTACCCGGTCCCTCAATCCCAGTTCTTTGGCCAGCTCTTCCAGCATCTTACGCTCACTACCCTCGCCCAGTATCACAAGTGCCAGATCCTCCTCCGCAGGTAATTGAGCAAAAGCCCTTATCAATTGGTCAAAAGCCTTTACACGCTCCAGCCTGCCCGCCGATACCACATAAGGCCTGTCCGTCAGTGGCGGTACCTCCGCCTGCTCCAGTTCCCTTACCCTCTCCACATCAAAGGGGCTATGAATCGTACGCAGGTTCCATCCGCGGGCCGGCGGCAGGTAATCCAGCAGCCGCTCCCGCATATAGTCCGTCTGTGCGATCACCAGGTCCGCCGCCGGGTAGCCCGTACGGTACAACAGCTCCATAAATCTCCCGAATCCACCCTTATAGCGGTCAAAGGTCACGCTGCTCTCACGCACGATCAGGCGGTCCGTTTTTAGTGTCCCAGCCTTTCTCAGCAGTCCCAGGTACGCATTCACATGGCTGTGGGAGCTGAAAGTAGCCTGAAAGGGCGCCATACGGCACAGCTTTTTGATCAGCCTTGCCGCGGGAATCAGCCCCCCCTTTTCAGTAGCAGAGGGGATCGTGTGCGTATGGATATTTTCCGGCAGGTCCTCCCAGTTGCCTTCCGCTTTATGAGAGATAAACACCACCTCTATCCGCTGCACCCGGGTGGCCAGCGTTCGCATCACGATCTTCAGAATAGTCTCCGCCCCCCCCAGCCTGTCGCTCGGCATTACGAATAATACCGGTCTGTTTCTGTGAATCCCTACCATGTCTATTTCAGTTCATTAGTAAGTACCTTCAGTTCGTAAAGGTTCTGCCCCGCCTGCGTCAGGCGCACCACTACTGATACTACCGCCAGCCCCACCAGTCCGTAAAAGGGCACCACTATAAATACCAGCACCAGGTTCACCACCGAGGTGATCAGCACGATGCGCGTCACCAGCTTATTCTTGCGGGCAATGATAAACTGCTTGGTAGAAAATGACCCGATGGAGGCCAGGAAGATAAGCGCGCTGATGATCTGCAGCACTGTCACCGACTGAGGCACCACCTCACCGGCCACTACCAGCACAATCCACTCGCTCAGCACCAGGCAGAAGAGTGAACCCGCCAGCCCGGCCCCCAGCACGATAATGGCCGACTGCTTCAGCATGCGTTCATAGGCTCCCTTGCTTTTGCGGTACGCCTGAGACAGGCGTGGGTAGAGCACCTGGTTAAGGATGTCCACAAACGAGATAGCCGCCGATATCACCTTGCCCGCAATGGCATAGTACCCTACAATCAGTTCATTCGTAAAGAAGCCCAGGATCAGGATATTCGTTGAGTTGTACAAGTTCACAAACAAGCGCGACAGGAAGAGGTACCAGCCCTCCACCAGGTAATACTTCAGCATTACCGGGCGCAGTCCTGTAATGCGCAGGCTGAATTTTCTGAAAATAAAATACAGTGCCGCCACCCCTGAGATAAAGGCTGAGCCCGAGAAAAGAATAGGGTACCACAGGTAATCAGCCTTCGTCTGAATCAGCCAGAACACCCCTGCAGCAAACAGCACCTTACTCACAACCATGCTCAGCGTCGCATACTTCATCTGCTCATAGGCCTGAAAGACCCAGGGCACATACAGCGTTTCCCCGATCAGGGCGCTAAGGAACAGCACGTGAAAGAGCCACTCCTTCTGGAACACAGGCACCGCAAAGATCACCACCGTCCCCACCGCCAGTGACGCCGCCAGCAGCAGCAGCCGTATCCACATAATGTGGCTGAATACCGACAGGCTGCGTGGCTTATTGGCCTGGAACTGCACCAGGTCACGCGCCCCCACCAGGCTCAGGCCATACTCCACCACTATCCGGAAGTAAGCCACCAGGCTACCGCTAAAGGCAATAAGGCCCGCCATCTCTACCCCCAGCACCCGTACCAGGTAAGGGTATATCAGCAGAGGGATCAGCGTATTGAGAATATTGATACCTGAGAAAGACAAAAAATTCTCGATCAGCTTTTTTCTTCCTCCGGGCTTTTTCCCTGAAGGGGTCTTTTCATGTACATCAGTATCCTTTCTCATCCCGCATTTTCCTCCCCGGCAGAGCCCCTGTAGCGCCCCACCACCCGCTTATAAAAGCTGCGGTCACCCACAAATAGCACCCCCGCCACATTATATAGCACCAGGGTCACCAGTACGATGCCGAAGGGTAGTCCGAAGGCCGAACGATGAAACGATTGCATAAGAGGCACAAAGATAAGGTAAGCCCCCACAAACAAAATTGAGTACCCCTTAAGGCTTGCCCGCCTGCGCTCCGCCCAAAACAGGAGGCACCCCACCAGAAAGTATACAGGCAATACCCCTAAAAAGCCAAAGTTCCAGTAGGCCTCCAGCACGCTCGAAAAGCCCGTACCCGCTATGCGCGACCGTTTCGCCTCCGATTCATAAAACATGTCCCGGAAGCGGTACGTGATAGTAGGCGGCTTTTCAAAGGGTAGCAGGAACCGCGGCACAGGCACCAGTACCGCCCCCAGGTAGCTTTCCCCGTAAAGGCGCTGCTCGCCCACCTCTTTTTCCCGCAGCCTGAACCGCGTGAAGTTCAGAAAAGCCGCGCCAAATTCATTGTACGCCGGGTTCAGCTTCTCGTAGCGCTCCGGCCTGCTCAGTTCACGCATCATCCGCTCCGTATCACCCGTTTTTATCGCTATCGCTATCTGCGCCCTCGCCACAAAGAGAAAAGCCAGCAGAAAGTACCCCACCAGCGCCAGCGAGATCACAGGCAGCCCCACACTCCGCTTGTATCTGAGAAAGGTAAAGCCGATGATAAATGACAGCGCCCACCCAAGCAATGGCCCTCGCCGGCCCAGCACCACGTAGATCAGCATCACCGGCAGAATACTCACCACAAAGGCCAGAAATTTTTTATTCAGCACCATGCGCCACAGCTTACCATCATAATAGCCCACCAGCCCGAAGCCCAGGCACGCAAATGCCAGGTGCGCCATAAAGGCCGAGGGAATCGTAATAAAGAGGTCTGAGGTAGCCTCCTGGTACACCGCCTTGCCCTGCAGCAGTACGGAGGTGCCTCCTGCACGCAGCAGGTTCACCACCTCCCCCGCACTTGCCCCTGCTGCCAGCAGTATGGCCAATATCAGCATACGTCGCGTATAACGCCCTGCCGGCAGAGGGCTGTGGCCTCCATGCCGGTTGGCGATTACCACAAAGGGTAGGGAAAACGCCAGCAGGGCCAGCGATACCTGGTAGATAAATTCCGCCGTTACAGGAAGTGTTGCCTCGCCGAAGTAGCCCTCAGGCTCCACCCCCTGCACCACCGTTATCGGCGCCGTGTAGTTATACAGGAAGAAAAAGACCAGAAAGAGAACAGCCAGCGTATTGTAGCCTTTCACCGAATGCTTGATCAGGAGAAAGGCAAGGGCATAGGCCACTACCGCCAGCAACAGCGCAGGCAGAGGCAGCATAGCAGTCGCTGCCACGCAGGCCCCTGCCACCGCTACCAGCAGCATCGCAAATAGCATGAGGCTGTTAGGCGTTACCTTCATCCGGCCGTGGTCCTTCGTTCATCAGATAAAACAGCGCCGCAAAACTCCCGATAAAATACAGCCCCATCTGGCGGTCCAGCATGACCTCCGTAAGGCACTCCCCTGCCACCAGCAGCACAAAAAGAATCCAGAGCCAGCTCCTGTGGCGGTAAGCCCCTGCCAGCAGCACCCCCCATATTCCCACTAGCATCAGCACGCCCGGTACCCCATGGCGTATCATCGTCTCCAGGTACTGGCTGTGCGTATTGTAGCGATGCGCCAGCGCCTCTTCCATCCCCTTTTCCTCATACGTGGCAAACAGGTCCATCCGGCTGTCACCCGTGCCGCTCCCTGCCAGCGGGTGCTGCAGCGCCGTATCAAAACCCGCCATCCATATCTCCATGCGCGTATCCAGTGCCGTCTCAAAGCGGTTCACCAGATCATTTTGCACCATGTACGAGCCCTGAATGATAAAGTACGTGCCCGCCCCCAGCAGCAGCGACAGCCCCACAGTCACGTAACGGAAGCGCGGTTTGCTTTTGAAAAAGTAAAAAATGGCAGAGAGCACCATCAGCCCCCCGAATACCAGCGTAGTCGTGCGCGCATTCATCATCAGAATATAAATGAACAGGAAGCCCGTCACCACCACATACCCCGAGGCACGCCCCATTTGGTTCCTTCGCATGCAGCCCAGCCCCTCCCTCATCAAAAAGAAAAAGACCAGCACCAGGTACATAGAAAAGTACGCCGGGTGCAGCCGCACAAAGCGGTAGATGTTAGTCCCCCCCACATACTGCAGCGTATCCCGGTACGTGTACAAAGACATCCCCAGGCTATACACCGCCATCAGCACACAAGCCAGGGAAAACACATAAAAAGCCCGTATAGCGTCCACCCGCCTTATTTTCCCCGGAAACAGGTAGAAAAAAGGTATAGCCAGCAGCGTCATCTGCCGCCTCATCAGTGACCAGGCTTCCGCCGTATCGTCTGAATAAGCTATGCCCGCCAGCTTCCAAAGTATAAACAGGAGTAAGGCGGCTATGAAGGAGCCGCCTGTGATGTGTAAGGGCCGCGTGTAGCGGGCCGTAAGCAGCCCGCTTACCCCCAGTATGGCCAGCAGGATATTAGGGAGTGCCGGCGAAAAAACCAGCAGTGCAGGAAATAAAACAGCGGATAACCTGTGTATAAAGATTATCCGCCGTGTCACAGCGTCCGGTAATCCGGCAGGGCTCATACCTTAAAGTACTCCCTGTACCAGTCCACAAAATTCTGAATACCCGTATCTATCGACGTATTCGGCTTAAAGTTTACCGTGTTCATCAGGTCCTCCACGTCCGCAAAAGTAGCCGGCACGTCTCCGTCCTGCAGGGGCATCATGTTCTTTTTCGCTTCTTTACCCAGCGCTTTTTCTATCGCTCCGATAAACTCCATAAGTTCCACCGGCTGGTTATTACCGATATTAAATACCCGGTATGGGGCAAAGCTCGTCGCCGTGTCAGGCTTATCGCCGTCCCAGTCATTATTTGGCTCCGCTATCGCAGGTATCAGGCGGTACACACCCTCCACTATATCATCCACATACGTAAAGTCACGGCGCATCTTACCGTGGTTATACACATCGATCGCGCGGTCTTCCAGTATCGCCTTCGTAAACAGGAACAGCGCCATATCCGGACGCCCCCACGGGCCATACACCGTAAAGAAGCGAAGCCCCGTCGTAGGTACGCCAAACAGGTGCGAGTACGTATGCGCCATCAGTTCGTTAGATTTCTTCGTCGCCGCATACAGAGACACCGGGTGGTCCACCGAGTCATGCACGCTAAACGGCATGCTCGTATTCGCCCCGTATACCGAGCTGCTGCTCGCATACACCAGGTGCTTCACAGGGTTATGGCGGCAAGCCTCCAGTATGTTCAGAAAGCCCGTGATGTTACTGTCCACATATACATAAGGGTTCTCCAGGCTGTAGCGTACTCCCGCCTGCGCGGCCAGGTTCACCACATAGTCAGGTTGGCGCTCCGCAAATACGGCGTCAATCCCCTGTTTGTCCTTCAGGTCTACCTTATGAAAATGAAAGGAGTCGTAGGCTTTAAGCTTGTCCAGCCGGGCGTGTTTCAGGTTCACATCATAGTAATCATTGATGTTGTCCAGCCCGATCACCGTAAAGCCGTTTTCCAGTAGTTTTTTAGAAAGGTGGTAACCTATGAAGCCCGCGGCTCCTGTTACCAGTATTTTTTCGTCTGCCTTGATGGTGTAATTGCTCATTACTCTTATCTGTTACAGGCGCGCATGTGCTACTTCACGCGGCAGGAATGATTTTATGTCGTAAATAATGGCGTCGTTGTTCTTCAGCTTCTCAAAGTCCAGTTCGCCAAACTCCTTATGGGCCACTGCCAGCACCACCCCGTCGTAGGTGTCCGTATCACCCGGCTTATCTACCAGCGTCAGGCCATATTCGTCCTTCACCTCTTTGGCATCGGCCAGCGGATCATACACAGATACCTCCACACCGAAGCTCTCCAGCTCCCGGATGATGTCTATCACCCGGCTGTTGCGTATGTCCGGGCAGTTCTCCTTAAACGTAATGCCCAGTACCAGCACCCTGGAGCCCTTGATACCCTTGCCTGCATGTGCCATCAGCTTCACCATTTTGCTGGATACATGCACCCCCATATTATCATTGATACGGCGGCCCGCCAGTATCACCTCAGGGTGGTAGCCCACCCCTCCCGCCTTATAAGTCAGGTAATACGGGTCCACCCCTATACAGTGGCCACCTACCAAACCCGGGCGGAAAGGCAGGAAGTTCCATTTTGTACCTGCAGCTTCCAGTACCTCAGTAGTATCTATGTCCAGGCGGTCAAAGATCAGAGAGAGCTCATTTACAAAGGCGATATTTATATCACGCTGAGCATTTTCGATCACCTTCGCCGCTTCCGCCACCTTTATGCTCGACGCCAGGTGAGTACCCGCCTGTATGATGCTTTTGTAGAGCGCGTCCACCTCCTTAGCAATCTCCGGCGTGCTGCCACTCGTCACTTTTTTAATAGTCGTCACCTTGTGCTCCTTATCTCCCGGGTTTATACGCTCGGGCGAGTAGCCGCAGTAGAAGTCCTCATTATACCTGAGGCCACTTTTAGCCTCCAGTATCGGCACACAGTCCTCTTCCGTGCAGCCAGGGTACACCGTAGACTCATAGATCACGATGTCCCCTTTGCCAAGTACACTGCCTACCGTTTCCGAAGCCTTGCGTAGCGGCGTCAGGTCAGGCTGCTTATACTCATCTATCGGTGTAGGCACCGTCACTATGTAGATGTCGCATTCCTTCAGGTCCGCAATGCTCGAGCTATACCTCAGCTTAGTGCTGCTCTTTAGCTCCTCTGCAGTCGTTTCATTAGTCCTGTCGTATGCGCCTTCCAGCTCTTTTATGCGGTCCTGGTTTATATCAAAACCTGTGGTCTCGTAAGTTTTACCAAACTCAACTGCCAGTGGTAGTCCCACATAACCGAGTCCTATGACACCGATTTTTTTCATAATATCTACTGATTCTCAATAGGATAAGTATCCTTAAAAAATTTTTGGGCAAAACTAGTCATTATTACGCGAAAAAAACGCGCAAATAGCCTATCCTTTATTACGGGCCATTTTTACCCCCTACGGCAGGTAAAAAGCAATCGTTTTTCTCAGGCCGCTCTCAAAATCCTCCTCCGGTTCCCAGCCCAGTTCATTACGTATCTTAGAGGCATCTATCGCATAGCGCCTGTCATGCCCCGGGCGGTCCGTCACAAAACGTATCAGCTCCTCATAGCTTTTACCATCCCCGCGAGGCTTCATCTCGTCCAGCAGCCTGCAAATGGTACGGCAAAGCACAATGTTCTGCTGCTCGTTCTCAGCCCCTATATTGTACGTCTCCCCGTTGCGGCCCCCGTGGTACACCTCATCTATTCCCTTGCAGTGGTCCAGCACATACAGCCAGTCGCGCACATTTTTACCATCACCATAAATAGGGATCGGCTCCAGGTTCACCGCCTTACGTATCACCACCGGTATCAGCTTTTCCGTATGCTGCTTTGGGCCATAGTTGTTAGAGCAGTTCGTCGTTACCACACTCAAACCATACGTATGGTAGTAGCTCCTCACCAGCATATCACTCGAAGCCTTGCTGGCACTGTACGGGCTGTTAGGCGAATACGGAGTCTCCTCTGTAAAGAGCCCCTCAGCCCCCAGCGAGCCATATACCTCATCCGTACTTATATGGTGAAAGCGGCAGCCCTCATAACCAGGTTTATAGGTAAATGGCCTCTCCATCCAGTAAGCCCGCGCCGCTTCCAGCAAGTAAAACGTCCCATTAATATTCGTAGTGATAAATGGCTCAGGACCCAGTATCGAGTTATCCACGTGTGACTCCGCCGCAAAGTGGATCACCCCACGTATGTCATACTGCCCAAACACGTGGCCCAGCATGGCCCCGTCACAGATGTCCCCCTGTATAAAGGTATACCTTGGGTGCTTCGCTACCTCCGATAAGTTCTCCGGGTTGCCTGCATAAGTCAGCTTATCCAGGTTCAGCACCGTATATTCCGGGTATTTTTCCAGAAAATAAGGTACAAAGTTAGAGCCGATAAATCCTGCTCCCCCCGTGATCAGTATATGCTTCATCCTATCTGCCATTACCATTTCTGTTCAATCACCTTGAGCAGGTACTCACCGTAGCCGCTTTTCAGCAGAGGCTGCGCCAGCCTCGTAAGCTGCTCAGCGTCTATGAACTTCATTTTATAAGCCACCTCTTCTATGCAGCCAATCTTCAGGTCCTGCCGCTCCTCTATAGCCTGTACAAAGGAGCCTGCCTGCATCATAGAGGCAAAAGTCCCCGTATCCAGCCAGGCCGTGCCCCGGGTAAAGATGCCCACATGCAGTTTGTCCTTTTCCAGGTAAGCCTTGTTTACGTCCGTGATCTCTATCTCACCCCGCTTACTCGGCTTCAGGTTCGCCGCTATATTCACCACCTCATTATCGTAAAAGTACAGCCCCGGTACCGCAAAGTTGCTTTTCGGCTCCTCAGGTTTCTCCTCTATCGAGATCACCTTCTGGTTGTCGTCAAACTCCACAACGCCGTAGCGGTGCGGATCGTGTACGTGGTAGGCAAATATCACCCCCCCGTCCGGGTCGTTATGGCCCTGAAGCAGCGTACGCATTCCTGCGCCATAAAAGATGTTATCCCCCAGTATCAGCGCTACCTTGTCATGGCCAATGAACTCCCTGCCCACGATAAAAGCATCTGCCAGGCCACGGGGTTCATCCTGTATCGCGTAGCTGAAGCTACAGCCCAGGTGGCTGCCGTCGCCCAGCAGCTTTTGAAAAAGCGGCTGGTCTTCCGGCGTCGATATGATCAGTATCTCGCGGATATTGCTCAGCATCAGCACCGACAGCGGATAGTAGATCATCGGCTTGTCGTATATCGGCATCAGTTGCTTGCTTATCGCCAGCGTGATGGGGCGTAGCCGGGTGCCGGATCCGCCGGCCAGTATGATTCCTTTCATGGGATTATGGTTGAATGTCCCGAATAGCTGAAGTTATACTCCGCATCCTTTAGCAGAGGCAGCTTTTTGTCTTTCTCCGAAATGATGATGTCCTCTTCCGCCACCCGCCAGTCTATATTAAGTACAGGATCGTTATAGTACAGGCCCCGTTCTTCTGCTGGTGTGTAAAACGCATCACATTTATAGATCACCTCCGCCTTTTCGCTCAGCACCACAAATCCGTGCGCAAAGCCCTTTGGTACGAATATCTGCGTATGGTCTTCGTGGCTCATCTCCAGCGTGTAAGACTTGCCAAAGGTAGGCGAGTCACGGCGCAGGTCCACCACCACATCCACGATCCGGCCATGCAGCACACGCACCAGCTTGGCCTGTCCGTACGGCTCCAGCTGGTAGTGCAGGCCGCGCATCACCCCAAAGTGGCTCGTGCTCTGGTTATCTTGCACAAACGTGATGTCTATACCTGTCAGGTCCCTGAACGTCCGGTAATTGAACGCCTCATAAAAATACCCCCTGTGATCCTCCAGGATACGGGGTTTTACTAAGAATAGACCGGGGAATTCCGTCTTAATTATTTGCATAAATAATGAGCGGCAGAGGTTTTTCTCGCCTGCAAAATTAAAAACAATTTGGTAAATGCCGCTGAATCACCGCCATACTGTAATATAATGATGGAATCTAGGGCGGTGTACTAGAGATAAATTCCTATTTTTGCACCGCAAAATCGCTAGAGAATGTCTGATTTTCAACGTCCAACGCAGCCTCCTCATTCCGATGAGATAGACATCCGCAGCTTCTTCAGAAGCATACGAAGAGGCCTTGCAAGCCTCGGCCGCCGGTTTGTCGCCCTGCTTGCCCTTATCCGCCGCACTTCCGTCAGGCACAAGGGCATGCTTATCACCCTCTTCCTTATAGGCATCGCCATCGGTGTAGGGTTTTCCTTTATTAAGAAAGACACCTACTCCTCTTCCATCATGCTGCGCTCCTCCCTCTTTACCCCAAGGGTAATCACCAGCCTCGTAAGCCGGCTTGATGAAATGGCCGACCGGCCCCGTCAACTCGCCGCCGAGCTCAACATCTCACCCGAAGAAGCCGCCACTATCCGAGGCTTTTCCGTACAGGCCGTATTCGAGCCCGTTTCACTGGAGTTTCAGAACCTCGTTAAGAAAAGACTCAGGTCTGATATAGAAGAAGACCCCTCCCTTACAGACAATATCGAGGCCATGACTACCGGCGACACATACCTTATTTACGTCACAGCTACCAATGTCGAGGTCATCCGTAGCCTCGATCAGCAACTGCCCGCCTTTTTCCAGCGCTCACCCTACTTCAGCAAGCGCATGGCCCTCCTCAAGCGCCAGGAGCAGCAGCTCGCCCAGCGGCTCGAAAAAGACCTTGCCAGCCTCGACAGCCTCAAGAGTGCCATTATCGCCAGTATCCGCAACACCCCCGCAGGGCAGGGAGCAGGCTTCGTCCTTACCGATAATAGGATAGATGAAACGCGCTACTCCACCCTCTTTCAGGATGCCGACTACCTCTACCGGAAAAAACTCCAGGCAGACCTCGCCGCAGAAGTCCCCGCCATAGAAGTTATTCAGCCTTTTGGTAACTACGCCCCCCTCTTCAGCGTATCCAAACCTGTATATGCCCTGCTCGGGGGAATCATCTTCCTCGCCATCGGCTATCTGCTATTACTGTTGAAGGGGCTTAACCGCTACCTCATCCGCTACGACCAGAAGCGAAATAACCCTGCATGAGCCACCTTAAGGCAAATACACTCACATCCGAAGTCTCCGCCCTCATACGGAAAGAGCTCCTGCTTGAGTGGCGGCAGAAGTACGCCCTCAATGGCCTCCTGCTGTACATTGTCAGCACCGTACTCGTCTGCTACCTCAGCTTCAACGTTACCCTTGGCAGTACCAGCCCCATCACCTGGAATACCCTCTTCTGGATCATCATCCTCTTCACCGCCGTCAATGCCGTCAGCAAGAGCTTTTCACAAGAGAGAGAGGGGCGCCAGCTTTACTACTACACACTCGCAAGTCCGCAAGGAATTATTATTGCGAAGATATTGTATAACTCACTGTTATTAGCTGTCATATCACTCCTGGGCTACCTCGTGTACTCAGTCGTGTTAGGCAATCCCGTGCAGGACCATACCCTCTTTTTGGTAAACATCCTGCTCGGCGCCATAGGCTTTAGCTGCACCCTCACCATGGTGGCAGGTATCGCCGCCAAGGCAGAGAACAACGCCACCCTGATGGCCGTATTGAGCTTTCCCGTAATTTTACCCATGCTCATACTCATCATCAGCATATCCAAAAATGCAATGGATGGCCTCCATCTCTCCTCCAGCTATGACGATATGATTACCCTTGCCGCCGTCGATGCCATCGTGGTGGTGCTGTCTTTATTACTGTTTCCTTATTTGTGGAGGAGTTGACATGAAAAAACACTGGTGGAAAATTCTCGCCGTCGCCCTGCTGGCCTACACCCTTATAGGCGGCCTCCTTATGGAAGTGCCCCGGCTCGTTATTCTCAATGAGACCATACGCGGCCTCTACTTTCACGTACCCATGTGGTTCGGCATGATCTTCCTGCTGCTCGCATCAGTCGTCTACGCCATTAAGTACCTGCGTAGCGGAGACCCCGCCCATGACCTTAAGAGCGTCGAGTTTGCCAACATAGGCGTTACCTTCGGCGTCCTCGGCATCATTACCGGCATGGTATGGGCCCAGTACACCTGGGGCGAGTGGTGGAGCGGAGACCCCAAGCAAAACTCAGCCGCCATTGGCCTCCTCATTTACTTTGCCTATTTCGTACTCCGTTCCTCCTTTACAGACGAGCAGCAAAAAGCCCGCGTAAGCAGCATCTATAGCATCTTTGCCTTCTTTGCCCTTATCGCATTGCTCTTTATACTGCCCCGTATGCAGGACAGCCTCCACCCAGGTAACGGCGGCAACCCCGGCTTCAATGCCTATGACATGGACAGCAAGCTCCGCATGGTCTTTTATCCCGCCGTCATCGGCTGGACCCTGCTCGGCGTCTGGTTCAGCACCCTGCGCATACGTACCCGTAACCTCATATTAACTACTCAAGAAGAATACTGATGAAAAGAGTACTGTTCATTCTGTTGCTCGCTTTCGCCGCATTTGCCGCCTCTCCTGCCCAGGCCCGACAGGCAGAAAAGCAGGAGATCACCGCCGGTGATTATACCAACACCGGGGTACCCATGGCAGACCGCATGCGGGAAGATGGTAAAATATATGTCGTCGTAGCCATCATTGCCGTCATCTTTGCCGGTATCATAGCCTATGCCGTAAATATTGACCGGAAAGTAAGCCGGCTGGAAAAGGAAATAGGCACATCCCGTAAAGTCGCGGAAAATGCCTGATTCCGGGAAATTTTAATTCTGTTTCCCTTGTTATTACCTTGCAAAAAAATTCACAGGCTCATATGAAAGTCACGCATATAATCGGTATCGCAGTCATAGCAGTGGCCATCATGGTCATCATCTCCGTTTCCGGTAATGCCAGTAGCTATGTCACATTCAAAGAGGCACGTTCCCTCTCCGACACAGGCAGCGACAACTCCATCCACATCGTAGGCGAACTCAAAAAGGACGCCACCGGACAGATCGTAGGCATACAGGAGAGCCCTTCCAAGCTCAGTTTCTCTTTTGTCATGATCGATGAAAACCAGGACGAGCAAAAGGTCTACTTCGGTGAGCCCGTGCCGCCCGATTTCACCAAATCCGAAAAAGTAGTCGTCGTAGGGTCTTATAAGAACGAAGCCTTCGTGGCCGATAAGATCCTCCTCAAGTGTCCTTCCAAATACCAGGAAGACGTCGTTATCACTTCATCTAACAACTAAGACAATCCCCCCGCCCACGCCGGGCGGGCCTTGTTTCATAGCCTATGGTACATCTGCTCATTGGCCAGCTAGGGCATCTTGCGGTCATTATTGCCTTCGTCGCCGGTCTGTTTTCCTTCTTTAGTTTCTTCAGGGGTGCCTCTTCAGACCACCCCGAGCTGCAGCAGGGATTTAATAAGACAGGCCGCGTCATCTTCTATATACACAGCGCCGCCGTCTTCCTGGTCGTAGGCAGCCTTTTTGGCATTATCTATAATAACTACTTCGAGTACCACTACGCCTGGTCACATGCCAGCAGCACCCTGCCCGTCTACTACATGGTCAGCAGCTTCTGGGAAGGGCAGGAGGGAAGCTTCCTCCTCTGGATGTTCTGGAACGTCATCCTTGGCCTCATCATCATCCGTACCAACCGCCAGTGGCAGGCCCCCGTCATGGCCGTTTTCTGCCTTGTGCAGGCCTTCCTTACCTCCATGATCATGGGCGTCGTCATCCCCGGTATAGACCTTAAGATAGGCAGCTCCCCCTTCATGCTCCTGCGTGACGTCATGGACGCACCCATCTTTGCCACTAATCCAGACTTTGTACCCGAGGACGGCACAGGGCTTAATCCCCTGCTGCAAAACTACTGGATGGTCATACACCCTCCCGTACTTTTCCTCGGCTTCGCCACCACTCTTGTCCCCTTTGCTTTTGCCATTGCAGGCCTCTGGAAGAAGCGCTTCCGCGAGTGGGTGCGCCCCGCCCTTCCCTGGTCCATCTTTTCCAGCGCCGTACTCGGCCTTGGTATCCTTATGGGCGCCTACTGGGCCTATGAGACTCTCAACTTCGGTGGCTACTGGAGCTGGGACCCCGTCGAGAATGCCGTTTATATCCCCTGGCTCATTCAGGTAGCCGGCATCCATACCATGATCACCTTCCGCAAGAGCGGCAGCGCCCTCAAGGCCTCCGTTATCTTCGTCACCGGTACCTTCATCCTCATTCTTTACAGCACCTTCCTTACCCGCAGCGGCATACTCGGCGAGTCCTCCGTCCACTCCTTTACCGACCTTGGCCTCAGCGGGCAGTTGCTCATTTACCTGCTCACCTTCTTCATTGGCACCGTGGCCCTCAGCATCGTACGCTGGAAAGGCCTCCCCACCACCGCCGAAGAAGTAAGCACCTACAGCCGCGAGTTCTGGATATTTATAGGCGCCGCCGTGCTATGCCTCATGAGCTTCCAGGTATTCGTATTCACCTCCATACCCGTATTTAATGCCATCGCCGAGATGTTCGGAGGCAACGGCAACCTTGCCCCCCCTTCCGATCCCGAGATATTCTATACCCAGTGGCAAATGTGGCTCGCCATATTCCTCCTCCTCCTATCCGGCACCGGCCAGTTCTTCTGGTGGAAAAAGATCGGGGGCAAAGAACTGCGCGAGGCCATCATACCTCCCGCTATCATCAGTTTGCTTGTAGCCAGCATCATCCTCATTGTGCAGAAGATGCAGGACCCTGCCTACATCATACTCGTTACCGCAGGCGTCTACTCCATCGTCTCCAATGCCACCATTCTCTTCCGCGTCCTCAAGACCAGCGGACTCCGGCTCAGCGGAGGCTCCATCGCCCACATAGGCGTAGGCCTCATGCTCCTCGGTATCCTCTTCAGCAGTGGCTACTCCAATGTCATCAGCCTCAATAATACCGGGCTACTGTATGACCGCGAGTTCCCCGATGAGATCAATAAGGAAAACCTCCTCCTCTGGCTCAATCAGAGCGCCATCATGGGGCAGGATACCCTCTCATACCGCGGCCAGTACCGCGACGTCGACGGCGTACCAGGCTATGTGCCCAATGAAAAGCTCATACCCACCCGCGACCCCATGGTAGCGATAGCCAAAGAAGCCTACAGCCGGGACGGTAAGCAATACTTCAGCAAAGGCGACAGCATCTCATACAATAGCGAGAACACCTACTACCGCGTCAACTACGCCACCGCCAGCGGACGCTCGTTTGACCTCTACCCCCGTGTGCAGGACAATCCCAGCATGGGCTTCGTCGTCTCTCCCGACATCCACCGCGCCTTCGATAAAGACCTCTACACACACGTCACCGTAGTCTCAGACCCCGAAGACGAAAAAGAGTGGAGCGAAACCGAAGAGAACCGCGTAAGAGTAGGCGAGAACTTCTTTGTCAATGATTATGTAGCCTCCATCAACCGCATAGACCGCGTACAGGAAGTAGAAGGCGTAGACCTCCGGCCCGACGATATCGCCATCAAAGCACAGATAGCCGTACAGACCGGTGAGGAAGACCTTACCCTCGAGCCCATGTACGTCCTGCGGGTAAACGAGAAGCGCGCCGGCCTCATCTCTGCCGAGGCGCCCGAACTTGGTGTCAGGCTCTCCCTCATGAACATCGAGCCCGAGACAGAGACCTTCACCGTAGGCATCAACACCGCCCAAAAGGACTACATCATCCTCAAGGTCGTGGAGAAGCCCCTTATCAACATCCTCTGGGTAGGTACCATCGTCCTCATGTTCGGTTTTGGCATCGCCGTATACCGCCGCTATACGGAGTTCAAAAAAATGCGAGATAAAGGCCTCGAGTGATGCTTTTTTCGAAAAAAATTCCTAAATTTAGTTTTTCATGTTTATTTAGGTTCAGGGTGTCAGAGAGATCTGGCACCTATTTTTTTGTACCTACCTCAAATCCAATCACCTACCTTTCCCATCCCCCCAAACCCCCACTCAATTACCCTGTAACGCTATTATTCTGTTACTCCATCATTCACTCATTCAAAATTCACTCATTAACTACCCTGCCATTCTCATCTCCGTCAGTCTACTCCTCTCCAACTTAAACTCTATTAATCAATAATTCTGTTACTCAATCATTCACTCATTCAAAATTCACTCATTACCCACCCCACTCAATTACTCTGTAACGCTATTATTCTGTTACTCCATCATTCACTCATTCAAAATTCACTCATTAACTACCCTGCCATTCTCATCTCCGTCAGTCTACTCCTCTCCAACTTAAACTCTATTAACCAATAATTCTGTTACTCAATCATTCACTCATTCTCTCATTCAAAATTCATTCATTAACTACCCTGCCATCCGCCACCCCATCCATCTACCACCACCCAACTCATAACTCAACACTCACCACTCAAAACCCCCCACTCAATTACTCTGTAACTCTGTTACTCAATCATTCCCTCATTACTCATACCTCACCACCTCTATCCGTTCCTCCTTCACCTTCACCAGCACATCCCCTACATTCACCGGTTGGTCTATCGCGTGGATCGTAAGCTCATCTATATCCCTGTCCACTATTTCCCAGAAGTACATATCCCAGCCCTCCATTATTTCCGGGTCAGCGTACACCGTCTCACCCTCCCATTCATAAGAGATACAGCAGCCCACCACCTGCGTATCGTCCGTCACCTCCGCTATCACCCTCAGGCGGTTTCCTTCGCGCGCCACCTCCACATGCTCCACCGTCGGACCGCACATAAAGTCACGTATTGCCGCATGGTAGGCACTTTGCGCATCCTTCTTATACGCCTCATAGTGTAGTTGACCCATTGGTCTGCGCAGTTCATTAATCGCATAATCCACCGCCAGGGCAAACCGCTCTTCATTCACCTTCTGATTTTCCGAGCGCGTTCCTCCGCCATTTTTTGGCCTGCTTGCCAGGTACGTCGTCCCATTTTTACGTTTCTTCACCACATAGTCCCCCACTTTACCCGTTATTCCGTAAAAGGGGCTGTCTTCAGTTACTTTTGCCATGTTTTTTCAGGTTTCATTCGTGTAAGGCAAAAGTATGTCATGCCACCTCGCCCTTCCATGCAATCATTCAGCCCTCATTACCTCGCCTGCTTTTTTATTTCCTGCTGCTTGTGTAAATTTGACTTTTCCAATATCAGGCCCTTTTTCAAAGACCTTTTTTTTCCCTTTCACCCCACGAGCTCCTTCGTCTCTGCTCCCTCTCTGCCCCGTAACTAATTCGCCTATCCTATACCTATCCTATAGGCAGCCTATAACGTGCCTCTTCCCCTTTACTTCAGAGACTATTTGTATTTTTCCTGCATAACTTTTTTTTCATAGCCTCTTTTTCTGCCAGTCGACCCTTACCCCTCGCTTATACAACCCCTTCTATTCTGTGCCAGAAACTTACATGCCCGCACTCAGGGCATAGTTCTCCAGGTTTAATTATCCGCATAAATATTTATAGTATTCCGCCATAATTATTTTAAAAACCTGTAAATACTGAAAAACTAAATGAGAACCGCTATTACCATTATGGCCATATTCATCTTGATAGCAGCCATAAGCCCATCAATGGCCCAAAACCAATCAACCTCCGAATACAGCACATATTTCGAACTGAGCGACCGGCTCAATTTCAAGCCCATAAGTGATAGGTACCAATTAGAAGATGATACCATCCTCTATTCCTTTCCCGGCTTTATCGTTTCATCCAATTTTGATACCGCTACCATTCAAAATCAAAAGTACGCCATACTCGAGTACCCCAGCTTTAAGGGCAATAAGCAGATACCCGACCCAAGCCCTCGCGCAATTCTCCCCAATAGCCCTGTCAGGGTTTCTATTGTAAAAGGAGAGCGTAAGTTTATTGCCACTTCATATTCCGACTTTATGGCCGTTAAGAAAGATACCCTCTATGACATAAGCTGGTGGGAGCTCCGTAATTATAGAGTCACCACGGGTCTGCTCACAGTACCCTTCAAATTACGTCCCGAGGTAAAAGAGGAAAACTTCACCATGAGTACCGATGTCACCATTGGTCCCTATCTCGGTGTCACAAAAAGAATATCAAAAAGGCATCCCTATTACCTCACCTTTCCAGCCACCTTCGGCTTGTCCTTTATCAATATTAATAACAACACCACCACTACTACAGAGCCCGGCAATGGCATCAACACCGTTCCAGGGTTTAGTTGGAGCACAGGACTCATCTTCCAGTTAAATAAGTTCGATGTTGGATTTGTCACCGGGCAGGACTACGCAAGCGATGTCGGAAATGACTGGATTTACCAGGGTAGACTCTGGTACTCCTTTGCCATAGGCTACTCATTTTCCAGGTCCCAATAGCCTGGCTTTCAAAGCAACCTGCTGGGTTTTAGGTCGCTTACAGCCTCAGTTTTAATTACAGATAGAAAAAATTACTATCTTACACATAAGGCGGACGTGGTCTCGTCCGCCTTTTAGGCCCCCTATAAACGCTTTAGCGTGTTAAGCGGGCAGTATGGCTGGGTATTTTAGGAGAACATCATACCTGAAAAACCCTTTAATAGCCTCAACTATTTGGCTACTCAACAACGCTATCATTCCCTCATCAACTACCTACCACCCCCAACTCCCCACTCCCCACTCAATTACTCTATTACTCTATTACTCAATCATTCACTCATTACCCAACCCCTGCCATCCTCATCTCCGTCAGTCTACCATTCTCCAACTCAAACTCTATTAATCAATAATTCTATTACTCATCAATTCCATCATTCACTCATTCAAAATTCACTCATTAACTTCTCAGCCATCCGCCACCCCATCCATCTACCACCCCCCAACTCATAACTCAACACTAAAAACTCAACACTCAACACCCCCCACTCAATTACTCTATTATTCTGTTACTCTATCATTCACTCATTAACCACTCCCCAACTCTATTGAACCTCATCTCCGTCAGTCTACCATTCTCCAACTCAAACTCTATTAATCAATAATTCTATTACTCATCAATTCCATCATTCACTCATTCAAAATTCACTCATTAACTTCTCAGCCATCCGCCACCCCATCCATCTACCACCCCCCAACTCATAACTCAACACTAAAAACTCAACACTCAACACCCCCCACTCAATTACTCTATTATTCTGTTACTCTATCATTCACTCATTAACCACTCCCCAACTCTATTGAAAAAAAAATGAGTAAATTTACCTCAGAACCAATAAGCTATGATAAAGAAGACCAGCCTGTACCTCCTTATCTGCCTGGCAGGCAGTATGCTAAGCAGTTGTTTCCTGTTCGGAGGCAATGACGATGACCCCAAGCCCGTACCTATCCCCCCCATAGAGCAACTGCCCCCCCTCACCACCGAAGGCAAAGGCACCTTTGGCTGCCTCGTAAACGGAGAGCCTTTTGTGAGTTATTATCCGGATGCTCTGGCGGATTATAGTACGATAGATTTTATTGCATTTCATGCCTATAATGAGAGGCCAGAAAGTGCTTTAACTATTGGGTTAGGAAATTATAATAGAGAAGAAGGACTAATTCATTTGCCAGATTCATCAGCCACCTTTTCTAGGTTTGATTTAAATCATCCACGGTGTTATTACGAAATTGAAGATTTTGTGGAAGGGTGGATAGATATTAAAGAGTATAACCCTTTTAAAAAATATGTCTCGGGTACGTTTGCGTTTACCTCTGTCAATGATCAGTGTGATACGTTGCGTATAACCGATGGCCGTTTTGACCTTAGGGTCATTCGTTAATAATAGAGGTGTCCAACCTTACCACGCATTAACAGGGACAATTTTCACCTCGCTGTTTCTCTCTGAGTAGTTGGCTGATTACGTGCCTCGCTTTTAGCCCCTTTCTAAAACCAGCAATCAACAAACAATAATATCTATGAAAAACGTAACGCGTAGCCTGCTGGCTATGGTGGCCGGGCTGTGCTTTAGCCTCAGCGCCCTGGCCCAGGCAGAAGATGAGGTGCACGACCGCATGCGCCACATCTTTGCGCAGGTAGACCCGGCCTATGTGCCCAGTAACCTGCTCTATGACTATGGTTATAACCTCGCCGATGTGGCCCCCTACCAGGGCCAGCCCGGCACTACCGCCGCCACCGACTACCTCGGCTGGCAGGCCCTCTATGCCTCCCTGTACAGCATGCAGTTCAGCAGCTATACCATGGAAGAGCCCGCCGTGGTGCACCAGCGCATCATGCAGAGTGCCATAGCCGTCACCGAAACCCTGGGCGATAACGGCGTGAGCAGCCCGGTCACCATGCCCGTGATGGACTATGCCTACCAGCGCTTCCGCACCGATGGCCTGCCGGGAGGCTATGTGGAGATTGTCAATGAGCAGGTAGTCCATAAGCAGGGCAATCCGTTTACCACCGCCCACGCCGTGGCCATGGTCCCCCGCCGCAACCAACTCCGCGGCCCCTCCCAGACCTTTGTGTTTGTGGACAGCCTTTACTTTACTAACACCGGCGCGCCCCTTCCCGCCCTCAGCGTAGACCTGGGCGACGGCAGCGGCTACCGGTCCGTTAGCTGGAACAGCCCCGTGGCTGCCTGGTACGGGGCCGACGGCCGCAAGGACATCCGCCTGCGCATGAGCCATGCCGACGGCACCCTGCGCGAGGCCTATACCCAGGTGCAGATAAGCGGGGTACCCGCCCTGGCCAAGAGCGCCCCCGCCACCCGATACGCCGGCAACCCCCGCGACGTGGAGGTCTTCAGCTTCCTGGAGCCCGAGGCCGTCGTCACCCGCGTATACGCCAATAATGACGGCGTGCTGCGCAAGCCCTTTATTGTGGTGGAAGGCTTCGACCCCTGGCACCTGATCGCGCCGGACGACCCCACCCAGAATTATGACGTGGACAATTTTCTTGAGCAGCCTAGCGGGGTTTCTGCAGTTGTTAATCTGGATTATCCCGGTCAGCGCCTCTCCGACTTTCTGGAAGAGAACGGCTACGACATCGTGTTTGTGGACTGGGTCGACGGCAGCGACATCTACAGCCCCAATATGAACATACTGCTGCAGGTGATACAGGCCGTCAACGACGACAAAGCCGCTGCCGGCAGCACCGAGCCCAACGTCATGCTGGGCCTGAGCATGGGCGGCATACAGGGCGCCAATGCCATGCTCCTCGCCGAAGAGAAGGACTACGACCACCAGATAAGCCTCTTCATCAATAATGACGTGCCCTACCAGGGAGCAAACATACCTGTCGCCTTTCAGCTCGGCCTCAAGCACGTCGCCGGCCTCAAGCTGAAAGTAGGGCCCCTCGGCCTCATCGGCAAAAAGTTGGTCGTACGCGAAATGCTCCCCGCCATACAAATGGGCATGGACGTGCTGAACTCCTACGGCGCCAACTCCCTGCTCCGCTACCAGGCCCGTAACGAAGGCAACACCGTGGCCCTCGATGCCGACCCCATTGACCTGCGGGGACTTGAGTTTACCCGGCAGTATCCCTTTGTAGATCCCGCCCGCACCCGCATGGTCGCCCTGGCTAACGGGCATGAGTGCGGCGACCGCCAGGCCTTTGCCGCCGGCACCTCCCTTTTTCAACTCAGTGGCACCTACAGCCTGCCCTACCTGTGGAACCTGCTCGGTACGGCCCTGACGCCCCTCACCAGCCGCCCTGGGCTGTTTGTACTGGGGCCGGTGACCACCCAAAACGACCTGAAGTGGGACATCAAACTCAATGCCCTGCCCGATGACGGCCCTGCGCGCATATACCGCAACAAGGTATGGATGGAGAAAAAAATCCTGTGGACCATACCCGTGAGCCAGGCGCTAACGGACGTGAACATCGACAGTAAGGCCGGCATGCTGCCGCTGGACAATGCCCCCGGCGGCACCATGGGCATGAGCGCCGTGGATGAGGAAGTACCCGAAGAGGTGCTGAAGCTGCTGCCCGTGACCGAGTTCAGCTTTGTGCCTACCGTAAGCGCCCTGGACGTGCAGGAGCCGGACGGCAGCCTGCCCCCGCAGGAGGCGCTCTACCTGCGCTACAGCGGTACGGCGGCCATGCCCACCGGCCTGCAAACTCCCATGGTCAACTACATTACCGAGAACGTCACCAACCAGCCCCACCTGCTGCTGTCCCAGACAAAAGGCCGGTGGCTGGCGGACGAGCTGGAAGGCCTCAGCCTCGGCCAGCCCTGCGCAGGCCGCTGCGGCTGGCGGCCGGAGGTAAGCCTGCCCGGCACCGTGTGCAGCGGCGATGAGGTCACCCTGTCCGTCAATAACCCCTTCGGCTTTCCCCTCACCTGGATCACCGATGAGCGCTTAGAGGTCATCGCCGAAAGCGGCAATACCCTCACCGTACGTACCGCCGAAGGCATGACCGGCCTCAGCTACCCCGTCACCGTAGAACTGGATGCCGGCGACTGCGGCATCTACAGCACCCCGGTTGCCCACCTCACCGTGGGCGACCTGGACCAGCAGGCCCTGAGCGGCGAGCTGCAGGGCAGTAGTACCCTGTCGCTGGACTCCGAGACCACCTTTTACGTCTCTGCCGTGAGTAATGTAGAAAGCTACGAGTGGCTGGTGCCCGAAGGCTGGCAGGTACAAAACCTGGGCTGGAAGGCCAACATCACCCCCACCACCACCGGCCCCGCCCGGGTGATGGTCAAGCTGCGCAACGGCTGCAACTTCGCCACCGACTACATCGATGTATGCGTCAGCGGCAATGGCTATAGCTGCGGAGGTTCGTCTGAGCCCTGCGGTACGGTCACAGACCCCTGCGAAGGGCCGGGCAACCCCACCGAGCGCAGCGTGCTGCCGGAGTTTTATCCTAATCCGGCGGGGAATATGATTACCGTACGCTTTCCGCCGGAGGCGCAGCAGCAGCCCGGCCGTAACCTCTACCGCGTGCGGATACGCGATAACCGCATGCAGACGGTACTAAAGCAGCAGAACCACGAGCGCACAAGCACCCTGGATGTGAGCGGCCTGCCTGCAGGCCTGTACACCATCGAGCTATGGTGGAAGGGCGGCTCCGTGACCGAGCAGCTTATTATAGACTAACAACAGGCAGATAAAAGGAGGTGGCCCCGGGCACAGCGTGCAGGGGGTTGCCTCCTTCCCTTGTCCTACCTATTGGAAAAATACCCGTATATTTACCACGATTAATTCAGCATAGCCATGCACCGATTGACCAGCATCTGCTTCATTGTCGCCTTGCTTATACTCCCCGGCTGCTTCCTGTTCGGAGGCGATGATGATAACCCCAGGCCCGCACCTATCCCCCCCATAGAGCAACTGCCCCCGCTTACCACCGAAGGCAAAGGCACCTTTGGCTGCCTCATAAATGGAGAGGCTTTTGTGAGTTATTATCCCAATGCATTGGCTGATTTTAGTGTATTTGATAAAATATCTCTTAGAGCAGATTTTAGGGATGAAAATGCTAGTGTAGGTTTAGCTATTGAACCTTATAATAAAGAAGAAGTAAGATTTAATTATCCTGACTCAGACATGCAGTTCAATATTAGGTATGATAGCCTTTACTGCGACTACCGCGCCTGGGACAATATCGAGGGCTGGGTGGAGATTGTGGAGTACAATCCTTTTGAGAAATATGTGTCGGGTACCTTTGAATACACCGCCGTGAACGAGACCTGCGATACCCTACGGGTAACCGATGGCCGGTTTGACCTCAGAGTCATTCGTTAATCCCGTAACCCCTCTCCCCAAACAGATAATTCAATTACTCTGTAACTCTATTACTCAATCATTCACTCATTAACTTCTCAGCCATCCGCCACCCCATCCATCTACCCCCCCCAACTCAAAACTCAAAACTCAAAACTCAAAACTCAACACTAAAAACTCAACACTCCCCACTCAATTACTCTGTAACTCTATTACTCAATCATTCACTTCTCAGCCATCCGCCACCCCATCCATCTACCACCCCCAACTCAACACTAAAAACTCAACACTCCCCACTCAATTACTCAATCATTCACTCATTAACTTCTCAGCCATCCGCCACCCCATCCATCTACCACCCCCAACTCAACACTAAAAACTCAACACTCCCCACTCAATTACTCTGTAACTCAATTACTCTATCATTCACTCATTAACTTCTCAGCCATCCGCCACAAGCCGCGATCAATCGCGCCTCTACCGGCAACACCCCAGCTCAACACCCCCAACTCACAACTCTATTAATCAATTATTCTGTTACTCAATCATTCCATAATTCACTCATTACGCTGTAACGCTATTCCTCTATCATTCTATTACTCAAAATGCTTATCTTGCCTACCGGTTCCTTTTGCCCGCATGGCACAGGACCCCAATTGCATCACCAAATAGAATACTGACATCCTGATGAAAGCCGCACTAAAACAGTATGCCTTTCACCCCGCCCGCATATACGGAGGGGCCAAAAATGAATCCACAGACCCATACCGGACTGCTTCTGTAGCCGATGGGGGAACCGTCGGCACCGAACCGCCGATTAGACAGGGAGGCACTGAAGAGGAAGAGTCGACTAATTAAGATACGCCTGCCATAGACCACTGAACTAGCTAAATAAGAATGAGACCACGCTATATTTTTTTTCTATTTGTATGGGTAATGTTTTCCTGTACCGATATTGATAAGACTGAAGAAGACCTTTCCAAGACCCACTTTCAAAGAGGAAAAACAGCTCTTGAAGCAGAAGATATTCCCGGAGCGATTGAGAATTTAGAGCTTGCAGATAATTTTTCAGAAGAGGGAAACTTTCAGGAAGATATACGATATAACCTGGCCTATGCCTATTACTATAGCGCTTCCTATGAGCAGGCCTTATCTGTATTAAATGATCTGCCCGGTGAATTAGACGTGCTTTGGCTTAAAGGACTATGCTTAAGATACAATGAGCAATACGACGAAGCCATCCAAGCCTTTAATGAGGCCATCACGCTGTTACCCGCAGACTCAAAGCAGGTATTAGACCTTAAAAACTGGATTGCCAATTGCTATATCGATAAGGGAAATATTCAAGAGGCCATTGATGTATTAGAATCAATTGCGCAGACGGATAATAATAGCCACATCATTACAGAGGTCAAAACTAATTTGGGCTTTGCATTGATACAGGTAGCCTCTTATCAGGAGTCAATTCAAATACTTGAAGAGGCCCTTGCCACTGAGGAAATGACCATGGCTAAAATCAACCTCGCCGAAGCCTATTATCGCCATGGCGATGCCCCCCGGGCTGCCACCCTCGTAGAAGAAGTACTCGCCCACCCAGACCTTACCATCCGTGAGCAGGACCTCGCCCAGTTGCTCAAAGCCGAAATGGCCGGTGCAGACATCACCTACCTCAGGGACCGCCTCAGCCAGCACGACAAGAGCGCCGAAGTCACCCGCGTGCATGCCCAAAAAGGCTACCAGGCCGCCGAGGCCCGCCTGCAAAACCTCGAAGAGCGCCGCGCCGCCAATAACCGCCAGCTCGCCTTCATCATACTCGGAGGCATTGCCCTGCTCGCCGCCATGCAGTTCGCCTTCTACACCATCCGTTACCGCAACAAAGTCCGCTACATGCGCGAGCGCATCGGCTACCTCCTCGACCTCGACAGCGACCACACCCAAACCTGAACCCTCACCCTTACACCAAAACCGTCAGCCCAGCCAGCAATTGCCCTTCCCGGGGTGAATATCCTCAAGCTAAGCACTAAAATTCCCCTCCTGTGGTAATAGGAGAGGGGATCAAAAAACGCGAAGGCGGGTTTTATTTCGGGGAGGTCCGACTTTCGGTGGTCCGACTTTCGGAGGTACTGGCAGAATGCTTTTTAAAGCAGTCAGTTACGGCAGCTTCTAATGCATTCCGCTGGGCGGCATCCCGCTGGGCGGCATCCCGCTGGGCCGGCATTCCGGAGGTTCGACTTTCGTGGTCCGGCATCCCCGGCCCCTCAGGGTAGCCCCTTCGGCCTATTATTTTCACCTCATTATATCATCCTACCCTGAGCCAGGTGATGAGATTTTGCCAGCGCGGCCTATTCGGCGCCTTAATCACCTGTGCCTAACATAGGCCAGCCCCTTCGGGGCGCTGCCTTTGTAGCCAATAATGCAAACCAACCATAAGTGCCGTAGGCACGCAGCCTAAGCCCGTAGGTAAGAGTGTAAGTGGCTAAAAAAAATAGAATGTTAGCCATTCCCCGCCCTTTGGTGGTCCGGCAATCCGGCGGGGACCGGTTGGAGAAATTTCGAAGAAATTCACCAACCAGGGGCGGGCCGGCTTCCGGCGAGCAGCCATGCAGGGCTCCGGCAGAATGTTCCTGGCTGGCCGGCTGCTACCCGGTGTTTACTCCCCCATCCTCAAGGTGTCATTTTCCGCCTTTACAAACTCCCCCTTACTAAAAACCGGGACCAACCACACTAGCGCACCATAAAAGAATGGGAAACCACTTTGAGCTGGAGTAGGGGAGGGCAGTTCAAGAAAGGTTATTTACTATTTTCACCAGTAAGCTTAAGCTGATACCGGATCTCGGTTCTTTTGAAGTACAAAAATTCCTCTTTATTTATATTGATAGGATTGAAGCTGGGTAATACTGCCATGGTATCTTTTAGATAATTAAAAATCGGGGAATTGGAATTATCTTCTAAATTGCTATGCCCCATAATCCAGCTCTATGAAACTGTTTGTAAAAATTCATAGCACCTGGTATCTTATAATCCTCATATAACTCTGCCAAAGTAAGTGTTGTGCCCTTCTTTGCTCCCCATTCCGCTACCTCATCAATGTATTCTTTTAAATCTTCCCACATGTCACAAAAATCCTCCGGTATATTTCCGTTTTGCCAGAATCCATTTTCAATTCCGAAATTATCCCACAAAAAGTCCAAATCTGCTTTTGATATTCCAGCTTTGGAGTAAATCATTGATACATTTCCAGTAGCGATTCTAAGCATTAGTGTTGCTCTCGCAACGACTGAGAGTGGGTTAAGCAATCCTGTCGTTGGATTAACAGCATGATTATTTGCTTCGGTAAATAACGGATGGGAAATAGGGGTATTATCAGATAGAAATTTAATGAGGGAACTAGAATGACTCAAGCCCAAATTATTGAAGGTGTCCTTAATTAAATCTTCAAGTGAGTTATTGTTGCGGATAGTAGGGGAAAGTGATTTATATAAATTTTGTAACAAAATCCGTAAAAGAAATTTATCCAGTAGATGAAACCTATTTGTTTGTTCAGGTTCAAAAAGCTCCCAGAAAGTACTTAAATGGCTAATAACGCTGTGCAAGTTTAATCCACCAGTATTACTGGTTATTCTTTTAGGCCGATAACTTACTTCATTACGTTTTTGCCGATCATCTCTGTAGGATTTAACATCAAAATTCCACTGGGCTAACCATCTCATCACTAGAGCCGATCCCGTAATTAGTGTAGCATGAGGGAATGCATTTAGCCATTCATCAAATGTTTTACCATTAACCATAAATGCTTGAAGCATGTCTAAAGTTGGCTTATTCGATGATTTTGACCATTTTTCAATTGCATTCCAGACGAATTGGTGTGTTCCGTCTTGTCTAGCAATACTTGGGTTCTTTGAGACAGTAAAATTTGAGCCTATATTCAAATGGTCGAAATTAAAGACTCCAACCCCTTCAGTGGCCAGGAATGACATTGAGGCTCTCAACTCTGCATAATACCCAAGGTGGACAGGGATTCCATTATCACCTTTTAAAATACTTTCAATTGCATGTGACAAATAAACCCATCCATCAAGTAGGTGGAGTAATGAAGATGCTGAAAGGTAGGTTGTTATTTCATTGATTTTAAGATTGGTTCCAGTAGGTTTGAAGTGGTTTTTAACAGCGTCCATCGCATTAATGCACAATGGATTACTTGGATCAATCAATCTTCCATTAACGATGTGGGACTTTTTCAATTCCTTCGCCCCATCAATTACAGGGATGCTGGAGGCGCTGTCAATAAAACTTTGCAATGCCATTATTTCATCGAATGAATTGTTCTAGCTTTTCTGCCTGCTTTCTAATAACATTATTAGAAGATTTCATAAATATTTGGGCTAAGGAGTTCCAAACCTCTTTGTAGCCACTTCCTCCTTTGTATTTCATTTGTTTATCTTTCTGTTCTGGATTGTCAGCAAAGTCTGCTGAAGCTGTTCGCCAATCTAATTTTGGAATTTCTTTGGCAAAAGCTTGCATTACCGTATATAAAGAATGTGATTTAAATTCACTGATCGCTTTATCAATACTTTCACTTTCGATTGCTTTATCATCCAGATCATCTTCCCATTCAATTTCATTCAAATTCCATTCATCTGAATCCGCCAAAGAATAGAAAAAGTCATTGGCAAACATTGATATACCTCTAACGCCCTGATCTCTCGATAAGAGAGAGTTTTTTGAGGTAAAAGCAGGATCTAAAACATCTACAAAGTCTTCCCTTTTTTCATTTTTTCGAATGCTAATAGCCCATTCTTCTTTGCATTTATCTTCATCAACTGAATGGGCAATTAAGTCCCATATAAGAATAAGAAATCCAGCTTGTTGGGTTCGGTTCCACGTGATAACTTGAATTTTTTGGCCATGCTTAATAATATCGGAAAATAGACCACCCATTCCCCGAGAGGTTTGTTCAACGGTTTTCTTGAAAAATGAATTTGTTAATGCACGAATAAATGCTGATTGGCTTATATTACCATCTCCTTCGCCAAGCATCTTTATACGGTTTTTCCATGGGCTTTCTTTATATGACCAAAGAGCTTCAACTAGCTCCTGTGCCCTATTTTCTCTGTAGAAAATAAGACCTTCCTTGGAGCTTTCTAGCCATTTTTGGGTTCTCAATAGTGGGTAGAGGTCATACCCCAAACTAGTATTTATTTTTACAGGCTTGATATTAATAGTATAAAACAAATAAGCCTGCCAAGCTCGATCTAGATTATAATATGCGACTACCGGTAGTTCATAACTACCATTAACTTCTTCGTTTTCATCAAAAGCCCATAAGCGATGTTGCCCATCTATAATTTCCATGGGTTTCAAATCAGGGTCCCATTCTTCATTAAAAACATCGTCTGGAAGAGTTAGCTCGATTATGTCAGCATCTGTATTTGGTACTTTGATTAAATCAGACTGCTTCATGATACTAGAACCTCTTTCGGCTTCTGGTCCAAGAATATTTGCAATTATGGCTGTAGGAAGAATGCCTGGCATTTTCAAATCTCTGTATTCAGACGATTCCTGTTGGTTTCTCGAGATAGTTGACCAAGGAAAACCTCCATGTATATAATTATGAATCTCTTCTGATCGAGAGGTACTATGTGCTCTTTGGGTATTATGATCCTCTGACCGCGATTTCTCTGCTTTTCTTCGATGAACATCTGACAAACGTTTCAATAAACGTGCATCCATCTTAAACATGTAGAAATTCGGTTCTGGCTTGGCCCTTAGTTCATCTGAGTTAAACTCTATAGTATTCCATTCGGAGAGCCACTGATTAACCCTAAATGCTTGTATTTTTTGATACTTTTTTAACTGTTCAAGATTGTATTTTAAGCTACTATCTATTAAGCTTTTTCCTTCTAACCAGTCTTTAAATGCCTCTTTGGTAAGGCTAATTGCATTATGAAATTTGTGCCCATAGCAAATGGCATAAAAATCATTTTCTAACTCTTTCTTTGTGTAGCCAACCCTGCTCAGCCTTTCGAAGAGTAATTGCTTAAATAACTTCCCTACCGCTCCTCTCTCATATAGTGGGGTCAGATCATAAGGAACCTCATCTTTTCGCCTAGAACTATTAGGAGCAGCGCCAGATTCGACCAACGCACTCCTGAGGTTGGTATAATTCTTTCCTCTTTGCATTATTAGAACCCCTTTCATATCACCAGTTGAATGAATTTCGGCAAAATCCTCGATGTTCTGATAATGAGTGAAAATTGCTGCTAGAAGTCCAAAAAGGCGTTTTTGGTTAGGGTATTTTTGCAGATCCAACCAATATTGTGGAATGGGGTCTGAGAGCTTTTTTATTCCAAGGAATTTCCTAAGAATAGGTTCATCCAGTTCAACTTCCTTCTTAAGGTATTTATTAAGCTCTTCCTCACTCGAAATACTATTTAACACTTGGACAGCGCTGTATTTTGTCCAAGAAGCTGTTAAGCTGGAAATGTCTCTAAGCTTTGCCATTTAAATACGTTTAAAAAGGATAGCGTATTCTTTCACATCATGATGTCTAATGTCACTTCGCCCCATTTTACTATGAATGTGGTCAATATCAAGGACCTGCCTTTCATAACCTTGATTTAGCGTCTTTTCTGAAATGTTCAGAATATCCTCTAGTGATATCATGCCGGTATCGCTGTAACTTAACACCAAATGAGCATCCCTAAATTTTACACCTTCAAATAGATGCGTGAATGCACCCTCTACCGTTTTTTTCTTGCAAAAGGGAGATTGATGGCGATCATCTCTATAACGCCCTTTAAAAAGGACCTTTGGATAATCATACCTTACAAGGGTTTCTAATATATGATAGAAACGTGAATAATGCACTGACTGATAAGGTGGGTCTGCATACACAATAGATCCTTTTTCAATTATTCGGAGGCAGTCGATGTAATCTAATGTGGTGGTCTTGAACTCAGAGGCACCTCCATTTATGGAGGTAGTTAATTCTATAAATTTTCTTTCGAAATAAGGCCATAAGTCTTTCTTCCTATAGATGATAATATCATTCATGGAACTTTCAGTATTAGCATCTCTATACTGCGCATAGTGTCCTGTACTTTGAGAAGTATAAGACATTGAAAAAATCAAACAGGATAAGATTACATAGTAGTGTGGTTTGTCCTTATATTCTTCAGCTATGGCACGCATTGCATCTATCCACATACATTGTTCAAAAGACCAATATGTCCCTGAATAGTATCTGGTGAATAAATGAAAATCATCTTTGAAGGTCTTTTGTATCAGGTTTTGCTGAGCTTGTTCGAGCTCTACAAAGTCATTCAAACTGGTAGCTTCACTGTAGTCAAAATTAAAAGGGTATTTAGAATGAAAATGAGAAAGGCGCTCTAATAATTTGCTATGTATCTCTTTAACTGCTAGTGGACTTACTGTATTTTTTAAATTTAATAGATAGGTTTGAGCGAGAATGGCAGAATAGCTTTGGATGTCATTTGCATGAATATTGTATATCCCCTTAAAAGATCCAGCTACTACACCTGTCCCTGAGAAAAGATCACAAAACCAATTTGTATTGACGTTAAGTCTATCGACAGAAGATTTTACAAAATCAATTATCTCCCGTTTTGAACCCATATACTTCAAAAGATGAGGAATCTTAGGGTTTTTGGCATCTCGCGTTTCAGATCTTCGCTTCATCTTTGATAAGTTCCCGAACAGTCAATTTATCTCTATGTGGCAAGGTATCAATTTCTTAACATGAACCCACATTTTTGGAAGGTGTGAAAAATATAGTTTTGATCATACCATAATTTGCCTACCTCTCCATCAGCCCCCTCAGCACCCGCTTGATCTCCTCGCGGTCCTGCTCCAGCCTTTGGTTGCGGCTGCGGGCCACATCCAGTTCCTTTTGCAGCGCCAGGCAGTGGCTCACCAGGTCCATCTTATTTAGCTGCATCAGTTCGTCACTCTGCAGCGAGGCCACTCCCGGATTAGCCCCTGCGCTTCGTACGTTTTTTTCTATACGACCCGCCTGTAGCTCATGTAGAGGTATGTCATAGAACTTCGCGATCAGCACCTGCTTTTCATGCGGCACATCCCGCGAGCCCGTTTCGTACATACCATACGCCGCCCGCGTAATGCCCAGGTATCCGGCTACGTCCTCCTGTTTCAGGGCGTTGCGCTTTCGCAGTATCCGGATGTTTTCCTGTAGCCTTTCCATTCCTGGCAAATATAGCTTTTTTAGCCTTTTTGATAAGACAACGCAACAGTCAGGCGACAGCAAATGCAACTCACATGTGCTAATAAGATGTTTAAACAATAAAAATGTTGCGTAAATATTTTGAAAAGTAACAGGAGGTTCGTACTATTGTATCAGATAGCGATTGAGTTGCTTTATCAGCCCTTCAGTTGCATTTCCATGAACCAGTTATTTCGCATGACCTATACCCTTTGCTGTACATACCCTGAGCCTGACACCCCCGCCTGTGTAATATGACAGGTCTATAATATTATATCTTTTATTCATAGCTGGTGATGTAACCCGGACCGTAATGGTTCGGGTTTTTGTGCTTATAGCCTATTATACATTACGTAACCTTTTCACCGCCTTGTCCAGGTTGTAACGCTCCATAATGATCTATATGTCAATTTATTGCATTTAACCAGTTCATTTTATTTACGTATATGGGCAAAACATTACATGTACCTATCTTATACAAAAAATTTCCGTCCGGTAATTTCTCAATTTATTTTTCCAATACCATTCTTGTTTTTAAGTATCTGTAAAACAGGTATTTCCAATTTTAAATAGGTAAATTTTAGGTCCATTTATCGCAGAATGCCAGTGTAAAAAAACACTATATTATTACACAAGTCGCTCATTGTGCGCCACCTGGCCTATAATTGCATCATTGTTTCACACATAAATAAACATGAAAAACAATGGCAATTATTAAAGACAACGTTTGGGTAGAAGGCGCTAGTGGCGCAGCCCGCAAAGGATCTATCGTGTACAGGCAAAGAATGGGCCGCACCCTCGTAAGCGGGCGCCCTTCCAGTAGTAGCGTACCCGCTACAGACCGGCAAATAGCCCACCGGGAGCGCTTTAACCGCGCTACCGTATATGCTAAGCTTGCCTTGCAGAACGATCAGTTGAGGGAACGCTACGAAGACGCCGCAGCAGGCACCAGGCTATCCGCCTATAACATGGCGGTACGTGACAGCCTTAAGGCACCTAAGATCGAGACCATTAGCCTCGATGAGTATGACGGTACCACCGGTAGCCGCATATTCGTTCTTGCCTACGATGATTTTGAGCTTAAAAGCCTTAAAGTCAGACTTCATAATGGGGCGGGTAACACCCTCCAGGAAGGCGATGCCACCCTGGCCGATGATCGCGCCCTCTATGCCTACACCCTCACCGCTGATGTCACCAGTACCCCCGTCTATGCTACCGCTATAGCCGAGGATCATGCCGGTAACGTCACCGAGTATGAAGTAGAGGTTGTGTCTGGAATGCCCGGATAAGCGTTACATTCATTGCTATGCAAAAAGGCCGCCCCCGGGTGGCCTTTTTTATGCCCCTTATAAAGGCATCCATGAGCCTAATAGAGGCCAGTCCTGCCCCCCTTCCTCCTTTTATCTGATTCCCGTGTATATATGCGCCTCATTTATTTTTCACGCAACATTAATATTCATTAATTCACATATGGCAATTAGTTGTTGCTTTTATGTGGGTCGTAGATGTGGCCTTTTGGCTGCCGGTCCCCCTAAAGCACCTTTGGCCCGCAGCAGATAAATAATAACAGAGCACAGTAATAATGAGTGATACCACCAGCCTCCAGGAAAGACTTGTCGGACATGGTGACATTAAAGAGATCGCCCGCATCACCGGGTTCAATGTCAGCTACGTACGCAAAGTGCTTAACAAAGGCAGGAAGAACGACCTCGTATTTGATATAGCCGCAGACCTCATCACCATGCGCCAAAAGGTCAGAGAGAAATACGCCTCCTATCATAAAGAGCACAAAGAAGTCAGGCGGTTTACAGACATCAGCCGGATAGAGACCATTCTATTGGATCTTCAGTTTCGCCCCGTCCGGCGTAGCTTTGATGCCGCCTGCCATCAGCTCGAGAAGCTTACCCACGACAGCAGGGTAGGAGATACCCTGACCGGCCTTGCCCAACAGTTCAGGCAATATGAAAGCCAGCTACTCCAGTCCCTCGACTGGCTATACGCCCAGCGCATCCTCATTCAGGCAGAGCCCGCTCCTCTGGACCTCTATGCCCTGCTAAATACTAGCGTGGACGCCCTTGCCAGCTATACCACCCGGCATAAAGTGACCATAACCGCCACCCCCCGGGATGTCCCCCGGCCCATGGCCGACCCCTTCCTTACCGGCCTCCTCATCCGTTCCCTGCTTTTCCAGCTTATACGCATCACCGCGGCCGGGGGCCATATCGCCTTCAGCATACCTGACAGCCACCCTGAAAGCCCTGCCTTACAGATAGACTGCCAGCCATGTCTTCTTACCCCCCATAACTTCGAGTTGCTCAACAGCACCGACCTCCTGCGCCACACCAATCCACGTGCCGAGTCCCCCGAGACCGCCGCAGCCGCCGCCCGCCACATCATGTCCCTCCAGCGCGGCAGCATCTCCTTCACCATGCACCCCGACAAAAAAGGCACCATCCTCATCCACTTCAACGCCGCCCCCCTCATTCAATAACTATTGATCACCACTAAATACTCACCACTCTATTACTCATCAATTCCATCATTACCCACCCCCCTCAATTACTCTATTATTCTATTACTCAATCATTCACTCATTCCCTCATTCAAAATTCACTCATTAACTTCTCAGCCATCCACCAACCCATCCATCTACCGCCCCCAACTCAACACTCAACACTCAAAACTCAAAACCCCCCACTCAATTACTCTATTATTCTGTTACTCAATCATTCACTCATTAACTACCCTGCCATCCTCATCCCCATCAATCTACGTCTCTCCAACTCAATTACTCAACAATCCCATCATTCCCTCATTCAAAATTCATTCATTACCCACCCCACTCAATTACTCTGTAACTCTATTACTCAATCATTCCCCCATTCCCTCCTTCAAAATTCATTCATTATATTGAGGCCTCTTTTTTTAGAGTCCACTGTGTCATTTTTTAAAACAACTACCACTTATGGCAGGAAAGTACGAACTCACCATTATCGGCGCAGGCAACCTTGCCTGGCATGTCGCCCCCGCATTTGAGCGGCTAGGCCATGTAGTCCGTGAAGTATATAGCAGAGATATCAGGAATGCAGAAAAGCTTGCCACCAGGCTCGAATCCGCCACCCCTGTAGAGTCCCTTGACTTCAGCGAAAGCACCGCCCGCATATTTCTCATTGCCAGCAGCGACGACGCCGTCCCCGAGCTCGTCAGCCGCCTCATATTACCTGAGCGCGCCCTGCTTGCCCATACTTCCGGCGCTCTTAGTATAGATGTCCTTGACCATCCCGGTGCCTGGGCCAGGGGAGTATTTTACCCCATACAGACATTCTCAAAGGAAAAGGATGTGAACTTCGAAGGCATACCCGTGTGCATTGAGGCCACTAATGAGGAGGCTGAGGAATACCTTATCAATATGGCCCACTCCATCAGTAAGAAAGTCTACCGCGTAGAGAGCCGTGACCGCCTCAGTCTTCATGTAGCCGCTGTCTTTGCCTGTAATTTCACCAACCACATGCTACGCGCCAGTGCCGAGATACTCCAGGGCCAGGACCTCAAACTCGACATGCTTAAGCCCCTCATACGGGAAACGCTTAATAATAGCCTCGAGATCTCCCCCGAAAAGGCCCAGACCGGCCCTGCCCGCCGCGGTGACCGGCAAACTATTGCCAAACACATGGACTTTCTTAACCAAAGCCCCGATAAAGCCCGGCTGTATAAGCTCATCAGTGAAGACATCCTGCAGACCTATACCCATCACCACGAGTAAGCCAGCCAGAAACTTTTAATAGAATCATCCGCTTTTGTTGGTGTAGTCCGTTTCATACCTCTATTTTTGAATGTGACAAAAAGCCCCACCGCCAAGGCACACCCCCCTATGGCCGCCCCCCATAGCGACCAGAGGAAATCCTTTGGCCCTGAGCCTCCTGCAGACCCGGGGCTCCGGGGCTTCTGGCACATGGTCGCGCGCCTCATTCGCGTGCAGAACCTCGGCATCATAGTCCTTACCCAGTACATGGCCGCCCTCTTTCTCGCAGGCGAGCCCCCACAGTGGAAGCGCTACCTCCTCGATCCCGACCTCTTCCTTATCTCACTCAGCACCATTTGCATCGCAGCCGCAGGCTACATCATAAACGATTACTATGATGTCAAGATCGATTACATCAATAAGCCCGATAAGGTAGTCATAGGCAAAGGCCTCACCAGGCGCAAAGCCATGCTCGCCCATACCATACTCAATTTTGCCGGAGTCGCTATGGCCATACTCGTCTCCTGGCAGATAGGCCTCATACACCTTACCTCCAGCTTCCTCCTCTGGCTATACAGCAATCAGCTCAAGCGCATTGCCTTTGTCGGCAACTTCACCGTGGCACTCCTCACCGCAGCCAGCCTCCTCGTCATAGCCGTTCACTACCCCTATCACCCCTTTCTCATCACCACCTACGCCATATACGCCTTTTCCATCACCCTCGTAAGAGAGATCATCAAAGACCTTGAAGACGTACGCGGCGACAGAAGCTTCGGCTGTAAGACCCTCCCCATAGTCTGGGGCATGAGAAAGACCAAAAGCTTCCTCTATGTCCTCTGTGGCCTCTTTATATTCATTCTTTTTTACATGGCCTCCTATCTGCAAAACACTGTGCTCAATATATACTTTCTATTACTGATCGTGCCCATTACCCTATTCGTATACAAGCTCGTGTATGCCGATACCAGGCGCGCCTTCGGTACACTCAGTACCTACTGCAAGCTATTGATGCTAAGCGGTATACTGAGCATGATATTTTTTTAATAGCTGATTAATGATGACCAAACCCGATCCGCTGTATGCATAAGATCGCCGTATTTGCCTCCGGTTCAGGCTCCAATGCCCGGAAGATATTCGAACACTTCAAAGACCATCCTGAAATTAGTGTCACCCTGCTCCTGAGCAATAAGCCCAACGCCCCCGTTATGCAGCATGCTAAAGACATGCGCATACCCGCCCTCTCCTTCACCAGGGAAGACCTCTACGAGAACGGCCGGGTGCTCGACCTGCTCCGGGAGTTTAAAATAGACTTCATAGCCCTCGCAGGCTTTCTATGGCTGGTACCCCACTCCCTCACCAGCGCCTATCCCGACAGGATTGTCAACATTCACCCCGCCCTCCTGCCCAAGTACGGCGGTAAAGGCATGTACGGCATGAATGTACACCGCGCCGTAAAAGAAGCCGCCGAGGCCGTGTCCGGCATGACCATACACCTCGTAAATGAAAAGTATGATGAAGGCAAGGTACTCTTTCAGGCCACTACCGACCTTGAGCCCGCCGATGCGCCCGAAGACATCGCCGCTAAGGTGCTGGCGCTGGAACATCGCCATTATCCTCAAGTCATACAGACTTACATTGAGAATAATTTATAAAAATTTCTAGTTTTACGCCCTGACAAAACTCCCCGACCATGTCTCTAAAAAAAATACAATCCGCCTTAATTTCTGTCTATTATAAAGACAATCTGGAGCCTATTGTAAAGCTACTCGATGCTGCCGGAGTACAAATTTTCAGTACCGGTGGCACCCGCTCCTTTATAGAGGACCTGGGCATTAAGGTTACGGCTGTCGAAGACATCACCGACTACCCCTCCATACTCGGCGGCAGAGTCAAGACCCTGCACCCCAAAGTATTCGGCGGCATACTTGCCAGAAGAGACCACCAGGAGGACACCCAGCACATCAATACCTATGAGCTACCTCTGATAGACCTCGTCATCGTAGACCTCTACCCCTTTGAGGAGACAGTATCGTCCGGAGCCGCAGAACAGGACATCATCGAGAAAATAGATATCGGAGGCATATCACTCATCCGCGCCGCCGCCAAAAACTTCAAAGATGTCACCATAGTAAGCTCACGCGAGCAGTATGCCGAGCTCCAGACCATCCTTGAAGAAAAGAACTGCCACACCAGCATTGAGGATAGAAAATACCTCGCTGCCAGGGCATTTGACATCTCCAGTCACTACGACACCGCCATCTTCAACTACTTCAACGAAGGAGATAAGCTCCCCCGCTTCAAGAACAGCCAGCGCACCAGCCGCGTACTCCGCTACGGAGAAAACCCCCACCAGCAAGGCATATTTTACGGCCGCCTGGAGGACATGTTCTCACAGCTTAACGGGAAAGAGCTTAGCTATAACAACCTCGTAGACATAGATGCAGCCGTCTCCCTGATAGAGGAGTTTCCTGACACCACCACCTTTGCCATACTCAAGCATACCAATGCCTGCGGAGTGGCCCACGGAAGCACCGTTAAGGAAGCCTACACCAATGCACTCGCCGCTGATCCCGTTTCAGCCTTCGGCGGAGTCCTCGTCAGCAATGCCAAAATTGATAAAGATTCCGCAGAGGAATTACATAAGTTATTTTTCGAGGTTTTAATCGCCCCCGGCTTTGACGACGACGCCCTCCAAATACTCAGGGGCAAGAAGAACCGCGTTCTTTTGCAGCAACATAAAGGGCTGGAAACTAAGAAACAGCATAAGAGTATTCTTAACGGAACTATTGTTCAGGATCGTGACCTTAGTAGTGAGAGTACCGATGATTTTAATGCAGTGACTGAACGTAAGGTTGACGAAAATGAAGCCCAGGCGCTCGTGTTCGCTGCAAAAATTGCAAAGCATACTAAGAGCAATACCATTGTGCTGGCTAAAAAGGGCCAGTTGCTCGCCAGTGGCGTAGGGCAGACCTCACGCGTCGATGCCCTTAAGCAAGCCATAGAAAAGGCCAGAAACTTTGGTTTTGATCTTAAGGGTGCCGTTATGGCCTCCGATGCCTTCTTCCCTTTTTCCGACTGTGTGCAGATCGCACATGAGGCAGGCATCACCGCGGTAGTACAGCCCGGAGGTAGCATAAGAGATGAAGATTCCATTGGTTTTTGTGACAGAAACAACATGGCCATGGTATTTACCGGGGTGCGCCATTTCAAACATTGAAAAAAAGGCACGCCACACGCTCAGAGACATTTGTAATTAGTAACTTTCGGGGAAATAAAATTTGTTATGCCCTAAAGCTAAGGGAAATACGAAATGGGATTGTTTGACTTTTTCTCCAGTGATATAGCGATCGACCTGGGAACAGCGAATACGTTGATCATACATAAAGATAAGATTGTAGTGGACGAGCCGTCGATCATTGCAATCGACCGTACCACTTCCAAGGTCCTTGCCATAGGCAGAGAGGCCATGCAGATGCATGAAAAAACGCATGAAAATATCAAAACCATCCGCCCGCTTAAGGACGGCGTGATTGCAGATTTCCATGCGGCCGAGCACATGATCAGAGGGATGATCAAGATGATCGACAACGGCAAGAAAAAAATGTTCCCCTCCAGCCATCGCATGGTCATATGCATTCCCTCCGGTATTACCGAAGTGGAAAAACGTGCCGTGCGTGACTCCGCCGAACATGCCGGGGCTAAGGAAGTATACATGATCCATGAGCCCCTTGCCGCTGCTGTAGGGATAGGCATTGACATAGAAAGGCCCGTAGGGTCCATGATCGTAGACATAGGCGGGGGTACCACCGAGATCGCCGTGATTGCCCTCAGTGGTATTGTCTGCGACCAGTCCATACGCGTCGCCGGAGATACCTTTAACAAAGACATACTCGACTACATGCGCCGCCAGCATAACCTGCTTATCGGTGAGCGCTCTGCCGAAAAGGTCAAAATGGAAGTAGGCTCAGCCCTTACCGAACTCGATGATGCCCCCGAAGACTACGAGATCCGTGGGCGCGACCTCATGACAGGCATACCCAAGGTAATCAAGATCAGCTACAGCGAGATCGCCTTCGCCATCGACAAATCCATTTCCAAGATAGAAGAAGCCGTGCTCAAAGCCCTCGAGATATCACCTCCCGAGCTTTCTGCAGATATATACGATAACGGTATTCACCTTACCGGTGGAGGTGCCTTGCTAAGAGGCCTGGACAAGAGGCTCGCCCTTAAGACTAAGCTACCTATTCACGTAGCAGAGGATCCTTTGAGAGCCGTAGTGAGAGGCACAGGCCTTGCACTTAAGAACCTCGATTCATACAAGGCAGTACTGATGACCTAAGGAGTAAATGCGGTCATTATTAAAGGTAATATACCGTTATCGCGCGTTCTTTATTTTCATATTGCTGGAATTGGTATGCACCTACCTCATAGTTCGGAATAACAACTACCAGGGCGCCGCCTTTTTTAATTCCTCCAATGCCCTTGTAGGCAATCTGCTCGAGACACAGTCCGGTATTACCGGGTACCTCTCCCTCAAGGAGGCCAATAAGGAACTCGCCGCAGAGAATGCCCGCCTTAGGGCAGAGCTCGATGTACTTGAAGATGTCGCCGATACCGCCGGCAACATCTTCCGCAAAACCGTGCTTCTGGAAGACTACCAATACATCCCTGCCAGGGTCATTAATAACAGCACCCGGAGGTATAATAACTACCTCACCCTTAATAAGGGGGAAAAAGATAGCATCAAAGCCGGCATGGGCGTCATAGGGCCCGGAGGCGTAGTTGGCCGCGTAAAGGCCGTATCTGAGAATTTCGCCACCGTAATTAGCGTATTGCATAATGATATGCTCATAAGCAGCCAGGTACGCCGTACCGGCTACTTTGGCAGCACCTCATGGCCAGGCAAAGACGCCTCTACCGCAGAGCTGAAATTTATTCCACGCTCAGAGAGTGTAATGCAAGGCGATACCATCATTACCTCCGGATATAATGCCGTCTATCCCGGCGGCGTACTTGTCGGAATTGTCGAAGAAGTAAAGCTCAGAGAAGACGCCTCTTTTTACGATATCAAACTCAGGCTCTCCACCGACTTTGGCAACCTGTCATACGTCTACGTGGTGGAGAATAAAATGAAAGAAGAAAGAGACAGTATAGAAAATGTAGCCATTACCCCATGAATGGAGCCCGCCTTATAGGACATCTGCTGGCTTTTGCCGCCTACCTGCTGCTGCAGGTGCTCATATTCAGGAATGTGGTGCTCTTCGACACCGCCTTCTGCTTCATCTATATTGGTGCCCTCCTCATGCTGCCTTTTGACATAGGGCGCCTTCCCGCCATGCTGCTCGGCTTTATCTGCGGCCTGGTCGTAGATATTTTTTACGACAGTTTGGGAATTCATGCCGCCGCCTCTGTGTTCATGATGTATCTGAGGCCTTACTGGATCAATCTGATCACACCACGGGGAGGGTACGAGAACGTGTCAACACCCCGGCTCAAGCTGCTGGGAAGCCAATGGTTTGCAACCTATGCCATTGCCCTTTCATTCGTACACCATCTTATCCTCTTTTACGTGGAAGTAGGGAGTTTTCACTTATTCTTTTTTACGCTTAGCAAAGTAGTGGCAAGTACACTCCTCACCTTTACTATGCTGGTCGTATTTCAGTATTTGTTCTACTCATCACGTAGGTCTGTTATATGAACGAGAACCGTCACATAGTGGTCATGGCAGTATTTCTGCTCATCGGGCTGATTTTCCTGGGAAGGCTCTTTGCCCTTCAGGTACTGAACGATGAGCTAAAGCTAAAAGCCGAGAATAACCTTAAGCTTAAGGTTACCCAGCACCCCTATCGTGGTCTCATCACCGATCGCAACGGTGAACTCATTGCCTACAACACCCCCCTCTATGACCTTTATGCCACACCCATAAAGACCAAGGGGATAGATACCGCCCGCTTCTGCAACCTCCTCGGAATAACCAAAGAAGAGTATGTCAGGCGCATGGAAGACGCCATCGTTTCAAAACGGTACAGGCTTCCTTATCTCTTCGAAAAGCAGATCTCACACGAAAAATTTGCCAGGCTACAGGATGCCCTCGTAGACTTCAATGGCTTTTATATAGAACCACGGACCGCCAGGGCCTATAAGCACCCCGTCATGGCCAATGCACTCGGCTACATTGCCGAGATATCCGGCCCCATGCTCGCAGCCGATTCATCTAAATATTACCGCTCAGGAGACTACCTGGGCCACAGCGGCATAGAGAAGTCCTATGAGCCCTTTCTCAGGGGTAAAAGAGGCGTAAAGTATAAGGTTAAGAATGCACTCGGCCGTGAGGTCGGCAGCCTCGAAGAAGGCCGCTTCGACACCCTCGCCATTCCCGGAGAAAACCTCGTTACCACCATAGACCTCGAGCTGCAGAAATATGGCGAGAAACTTATGGCCGGTAAAGTAGGCAGCATCGTAGCCATCGAGCCTGCCACCGGTGAGATACTCGCTATTATCTCAGCCCCTACCTACGATCCTAACCTGCTCTCAGGTAAAAATTATGGTAAAAACTTCGGAGCCCTGCAGCGCGATACACTCGCGCCCCTGTTTAACAGGGCCCTCATGGCTACCTACCCTCCCGGCTCCATGTTCAAGTGCGTGCAGTCACTTATTGCCCTGCAGGAAGGCGTAATTACCGCTACCGAAAAAATATACTGTGACGGCTCCCTCATAGGTGATCACGCCCCCACAGGCTACTACGATGTGCCAAAGGCCATACAGAACTCCAGTAACAACTACTTTGTAAAAGTATTTCGCCGCGTCCTCAATCAGAACGTCAGTGACAACACCTACAAAGACACAGAAATAGGCCTGGAGAAGTGGCAGGAGTATGTACATAACTTTGGCCTCGGCGTTAAGCCACAGGTAGACATACCAAATGCCAAGTCCGGCTACATACCCGGTCCTTCCTACTATAACAACATCTATGGCGAAGGCCGCTGGAAGTTCTCCAACATTTACTCACTCAGTATAGGCCAGGGAGAGATGCTCATCACCCCCTTGCAAATGGCCAACCTCGCCGCCCTTATCGCAAACAGAGGCTATTACTACAGCCCCCACCTCGTAAAGAGCATTGGCACCACCAATCACGTACTCGATGAGTACAAAGAAAAGAACTATGCCGGTATAGACCCCGAGCATTACGAGATGGTCGTGCAGGGCATGGCACAGGTAATCACCCATGGTACCGGACAGTACAGGGCCAAACTAAAAGATATTGAGGTGTGTGGGAAAACCAGTACCGTACAGAACCCCCATGGCGAAGACCACTCCGGCTTTATGGCATTTGCCCCCCGCAATGACCCCAAAATTGCCATTGCCGTGTACGTCGAAAATGCAGGACAGGGAGCCCGTTCCGCTGCCGCCATTGCATCACTCATGATCGAGAAATACATCAAAGGCGGTACCGACCGGCCTTACATAGAAGATTACGTACTCAAAGGAGATTTTCTTTAATAAAATCAGATACAGACAGACTTGAGGAGAGAGGGTAATATATTTTCTAATGTCGATTGGGTCACCGTCATGATCTATTTCGGCCTCGTCATATTCGGCTGGCTCAATATCTATGCCGTCGAGTATAATGCCGAAGACGTCCATAAGATATTCAGCCTGGAGATGAACTCCGGTAAGCAGCTACTCTTTATGGCCGTAGCCCTTATCGCCGGCATCGCCATATTTATCATTGACTTCAAGTTCTACGATCACTTTGCCTACGGCTTCTATGCCCTTGTTATTCTGCTTTTGGTCGCTGTACTCGGCATAGGACCCGTTATTTCCGGAGCCAAATCCTGGATACGCATTGGCCCCTTCGGCCTCCAGCCCTCAGAGTTTGCTAAGTTTGCCACCGCCCTGGCTGTGGCAAAATTTATTTCACAGCGCTCCATGAAGTTCGATCGCCTCGATAAGGACTTCCTCGTACTCTGCGGTATCATCCTCCTTCCCATGGCCCTTATCGTCATACAGGGAGATGCCGGTACCGCCCTCGTGTTTGGCTCCTTCGTGTTTGTGCTATACCGCGAAGGCCTTACCCCCTGGGTACTTATTGCCGGCTTTATCGGGCTCGCACTCTTTATTCTTACCCTGTGGGTAGGCCCCGAGTACATGTATCTGGCCATAGGCCTCCTCATACTACTCGCTCTTGGCCTCTTTAGTAAGATGAAGTTCTGGCGCATAGTAGGCATACTTGCCGCTGGTATCGTCTTCTTTACAGTAGTTTTTGGCGTAGACTTCTTTGTAAACGATGTCCTGCAGCCCCACCAGAGCGCTCGTATCAATGTCCTGTTCGATCCTGAATCAGACCTCCAGGGAGCAGGCTATAACGTAAACCAGAGTAAGATCGCTATTGGCTCAGGAGGCATGTGGGGACAAGGCTTTCTCGAAGGGAGCCAAACCAAGCTCAGCTACGTGCCCGAGCAGCATACAGACTTTATTTTCTGCACCATAGGAGAGGAGCACGGCTGGGCAGGTAGTTTCCTTCTCATTGCCCTCTTCATTACCCTCCTTTACCGCATCATCTTCATTAGTGAAAGGCAAAAAGACCGCTTCATCAGAATTTACGGATACGGCGTCGCCTGCATCCTCTTTTTCCACTTCATGATCAACATAGGCATGACCATCGGGCTTTTTCCCGTTATCGGTATTCCCCTGCCCTTTTTCAGCTACGGAGGTTCCAGCCTGCTCGCTTTTACCACCTTACTCTTCATACTGCTTAAGCTCGATTCCCACCGGAAAAACGCATTCTCAAGGTAGACCCCCTTCAGCCGAAATACTTTTGATACACCGGCTTACGTACCGCAAACTGCACATAAAGCACAGGGTACATAAGCCAGTCCGTCAAAAGAGTGCCCGTGCCGTATGATATATCATCGATGATCTCAGTGCCATCCTTCAGGCCTATAAGCCCGTGGTGGTGCTTCCATCTTTTCAGAAAAAAAGGCAGCTTCCTGCCCTCATCGATAAAATAAAAGCCATTGTCAGAGTAGCCGTGTTCCGTGATGAGACTCGTCCACCGCTGTTTAAATAGCAGGAAGTTCAGCTCCAGGGACACCACGTCATCCTTATGGCAGCCGTCAAAGCGTACCACCTTTACCGGCGGAAAGGGCGGGTTCAGCGCCTTGAATAGCTTTTCATCAAACCCCTCCCTCACGCTTTGCCAGTCCGCATCTACCTTAGTACCAAACCTCAGATTCATAAGTTTACCTTTTACATGTAACCACCGACAATCAATAACCTAAAAACATCACTTTGGTTGATAGCATATGAAGTTTGGAAGACTCGAAAATATTGAAGAAGTAGACTGGCACCTGCCCGAAACCCATCCCGCCACCCCCGACATCCTCAGGCAGCAGGGAGCAGCACCCGTCACCTACTACATCGGCTGCTCCGTGTGGTCCGTCAAAGGCTATGTAGGTAAAGTATTTCCACCCCGTACCCCTGGCAGTAAATACCTCCAGGCCTACGGCAAACAGTTCTATACCGTAGAAGCCAATTCAACCCACTATAACATCCCCACCCTCGATACCATACATAAGTGGAGGGACAGCGTGCAGGATGGGTTTAAGTTCTGCCCTAAGTTTCCCCAGTTCATAAGCCATCGCCGTCAGATGGTTGGTAACCCCGAAGCAATAGACCGCTTTCTCCGGCATATACTTGCCCTCGGAGATAAGCTCGGCACCTCCTTTCTGCAGTTACCCCCCTATTTCAGCGGAGACCGTGCAGATGATCTCATTCAACTCCTCGAATACCTCCCCCGGGACTTTAAATTAGCCCTGGAGTTCAGGCACCCACAGTGGTTTCAGGATACCACACTAATGGACGACATGTTCAGCTATCTTACAGAGCGCCATATCTCTGCTGTCATTAGCGATGTCGCCGGCCGCCGCGATGTCCTCCACCAGCGCCTTACCACACCCCTTCTTTTTCTCCGGTTCAATGGCCATAATCTACACCCCACCGACTACAGCCGAATAGATGCCTGGGTAAAAAGAATAAGCCAATGGGTAGAGGAAGGATTAAAAGAAGTATATATTTTTGTGCATGAGCCTGAGCAGCACCTCAATGCAGACCTGGCCCTATACCTCATAGAGTCCTTGAATAAACAGTGCGATGCAGAAATACCTGTGCCCCACTGGTATGAAAACCAACAAACCAGCCTCTTTTCTTAAGAATTGATAGCCATGCACAACGATACGTCCCAGCCTAAACCCACCGTACCCTATTGGATGAGAGGTGTCCTGCTTTTGGCCTCTTTTTATAACCTTTCCTGGGCTGCCTTCATCTATTGGTTTCCCGATGCTTTTTACCGGTGGGTCACCCAGCGTACAGATGACACCCCCCTCATAATTAGCTGGCAAGCCGTGGGCATTTTTATCTTTTCTATCCTTTACTTCATAGCCGCACTGTACCCCGTACGGTTCCGTTATCTTATTGTCATTGGCATTCTATCTAAGTTTTTCGGAGCTATCTGGTTCTATTATGACATCATGGAGCTCACTGTAAACAAGAAGTTTCTGTTTCATCTCATCGTAAATGACCTTGTGTGGATTCCCGTTTTCATCGTACTAGCTTTTAAAGCGTTTTCTCAGGCTCGGGCCCGCTAGGTTTGCTGACGGTAAATTTTCCTTTAACATTTTCGCATAATCACGGTTAGTCAGTAGACGAAAAATGTCATCTGCCCTGTGGCAGAATTTTTTTATCAATGACAAAGGCTTATGCGCTTCAGTTTTCCTTTCCTGTTAGCGGTACTTTTTTTTCCGCTATCCCTAACTGCACAGCATAGCAGTTGCTGCGTCCCTAGCCCTACCCAAAAGTTTGCCTCACTCGGAGGAGATAAGGCTTTTGCATCTGATCACCGGCCACCCGGAGAGTTTATTTACCAGGAAGAGGCAGGAGAATTTATAGACCTGGACCTAGCCGATGGCCCCGATGCTCGTGCATGGATGATTCCTGCCACCAATGATTCCGGTCATTACCTTTTTGTTTTTCATGAATGGTGGGGCCTGAACGAGTATGTCAAGAACGAATCCAAAAAACTCTATGATGATCTCGGTGGAAAGGTCAATATCATAGCCCTTGACTTGTACGACGGTAAAGTGGCCTCCTCTCAGGAGGAAGCCCAAAAATACATGCAGGCAACATCCGATGAGAGAGCACGTGCTATCATAAGCGCAGCAAGTAAGTACGCAGGCGAAGACGCAGCTATCGGTACCATAGGCTGGTGCTTCGGCGGTGGCTGGTCCCTGCAGGCAGCCATCATGCTCGGCGATAAGGCAGAGGCATGCGTCATGTACTATGGCATGCCCGAAATGGACACCGACAAGCTCGAAAAACTGGAAACAGATGTGCTCGCCATATTTGCCCGGCAAGACGCCTGGATCACTCCTGACAAAGCCAGAGCCTTTAAAGAGAAGATGAAAGAAGTTGACGCAGACGTAGAACTTTTATTTTATGATGCTAACCATGCGTTTGCCAATCCAAGTAATCCTGACTATGACTCAGAAGCTACAAGACAAGCCTATGAGCAGGCAATAAATTATTTAAAAGAACATCTTGACCAGAGGTGACCGGCTATCCATCGCTTTCTTATATTTTTTTAAACCCATAAATTTTTATAGGCATGATAAGAGGAGTACTTACCATACTTCTTATAGTACTGATTATTCCCGCGTGGTGCTCATGTGATAATAAGAACTACAAGGAATATGAATCGTGGGACGAGGATGGTGATTTTGTAATTGACGATAAAGAGTTTAGTTCCACATACCCCGAGTCCGGTCTGTTAAATGCCTGGGACCATGACGCTGATGGAAGGATAAACAGAAATGAATTTTCTGCCAGCAGCTACGACATCTGGGATGCTGACAATGATGGCGTACTCGAGGTTAACGAATGGGCAGCTGCCACTAACTTTTACCTCAATGAGAAGGAATACAGGAAGAGAGGTAAGTTTCCCTATTGGGACAAAGACCACGATAGCATCATGCAGAAAAGTGAGTTCGTAGCCTTTTATGATAGCCTGCAGTACTTTGAAGAGTGGGATACCGACGGAGACGGTGAACTGGATATGTCAGAACTTAGCAGCCTCTTATTCAAGATATACGATATCGATGAAGATGGGGCCCTCCAGGAAAATGAGTTCTCCGCTCTGAACCAGGGCGATGAAGAAAAGCAAAGAAATTGAACAGGTTTATACGCTATACGATTATAATCATGGGCCTCTTGTCCCTTGATATTCAACGGCCTGCCTTTAGCCAGTCGGATGATTCTTCCCTGAAGTATCACAGACTGCTGGACAGAGCCATGGCGCGTGATTCCAGTCTTACGCTAGCCGACTACGAAAACCTGTACCGTAACTACGTAAAACATCCTGGCTACAAACCAGGTCATCAGAAAGCCCGCCTTGCCGAACTGGATAGTGCTCTGACGAAGAGAAAATTCAGCGAGGCCGCCAATATAGGGGAGGCCCTTTTCAAAGAAGCCCCCTTCATGCTCGGCGTAGCGCTTACCATGTATACCTGCTACTCTGAACTTGGACAGTACAGTAAGGCTCGTTCATACCAGAGGCATTTCCAGAACCTGCTTACCGTCATCTGCAATACAGGCGATGGTAGCTCAGCCAGTGAAGCCCTCTTTCTGCTCTACCAGGAAGATGAGCCTTACTTACTGGATTATCTTTCCCTTTCGCCTAAGGAGCGAAAAGTAGTAGATGGCAGATTCGCTGTCTACACCCTCGAGAGCCCTAATGAACGGGGGCTCAAAAAAATATTTTTTGACATAGAAAATCCCCTCAGCTACTATGTAGTAAAGGAGTGAGCTAATAACCTGACCATAATTATGAAAAGCCATTTAAAAGCACTCGGTATACTGTTCGTTATCATCAGCCTCATCTATATAGGCACCGCCACCTATTTTATTGCAGGCGTGTCTGTAAATTCCGGCCCCCTGCAAGAGATAAACGAGACCGTTACCTTAATCACCGGCTTCTTTATGAGCTCCTACTTCGTCATACTTGGTGTACCGGGGCTGATAGCAGGTATAGGCCTCATTAAACTAAAGAACTGGGCCAGGCATCTGGCCATCATATTAAGCGTACTGAATCTGATTATTTTCCCTATAGGTACCGTAATTGGTATTTACGGCCTGTGGGTAGGCACCCATGGAGGAGCCAAGGCACTGACCCGGGTCTATTCCCGGCGCCTGACTGAAGTAGCATAAACCCGATTTTTTTCGCTACACAGTTATTTTTTTATCATGAGAAAAAACACTTATTCTCGTTTTCTGCAAAACGGCCTTTTACAGGTCTGCCATTTTTTACTATCTGTATCAGGCTTGCTATGCCTGTCCACCACTGTACTACTGGCGCAACAACATAGCAAAGTGACAGGTAGCGAATACAGTGCCGGTGAAATTAACGGATACTGGCGCTACCTACCGCAAGGATACAATCAGTCAGGAGAAACCTTTCCCCTCATAGTATACCTCCATGGCAATAGCGGAAGAGGCAATGGTACCAGTGCCGGCCTCGATATCATGCTCGAAACCGGCCTGACCAGGGTCATCCACAAGGGAAGCGACCTTACCTTTACAGTGAATGCGAAAGAGTGGCAGTTTCTGGCACTTTCACCACAAAAGAACCGGTCAGATGCCAACTGGAACAGCCAGGACATTGCCGCATTTATCAGCTATGCGGTAGAAACCTATCGGGTCAACCCTTCAAGAGTTTACCTCGTAGGCTACAGCATGGGAGGCCGTGGCGTATACGAGTTTCTGGCAGATACAGAAAGGCGTGACCAAGCACCCCCCCTGGCCGCAGTCGCAGTTCTCGCAGGCTCATACAGTGAGCAGGATGCCTGCCTCATTGCTTCTGCAGACCTTCCCCTCCTTCATTATCATTCCATACATGACAATACCGCTACCGTTACCTACAGCTCAGCCCAGACCCTTATTGAAAAGATTAATAATTGCCAGCCGGCCTTCTCACCCCAGCTCGTCAGCCTGGATATGAACAGGCAAGGCACACCCATAGATCACGATGCCACTGACACCATCAGTTTTAATCCCGCTAACAGTTCCGCCGATCTGCCTAATCTTTATCGCTGGTTTCTCAGGTATACACGCGGAGATAATGGCGTGGAAGTGGGTAACCTGCCTCCTCACGTCTATGCCGGTGAGGATTTAGATGTGGAACTGCCCCTGGACTCCCTGGTCCTTGCAGGAAGCGTGTCAGATGAAGATGGCAGCATTACCTCCTATTTGTGGAAACAGCTTAGCGGCCCTGCCGGCCCCACACTCACCAACTATAATAGTCCTGAGGTAATCATTAAGAACCTCAGACCTGGCGATTATGTATTTCAGCTAACCGCTATTGACGACAAAAACGACCGGAATAGCGATGAGATAGCCATTCATGTAGAAGGAGTCGTAAGTGGTCTCGACGATGCTATTGATATTGACCTGGAGGTATTTCCTAATCCCTTTACAGAGTATCTGATTATTAAGGTAAATACCGCTAATATCAGGCCCGGAGACCTTCACCTAAGCTGTACCGATGCAGCCGGCAGGTCCTATCCTGTGAAATCTGCAGTACGCTCAGCTTCAGCCTCTGGCATAGAGCTGAAAGTATCACCCCGGGTAACTGAAGGCTTTTATCTGGTCACCATCACATCACAACACTTTCAAAGAACCTTCCGCTTGCTAAAAGAATAAAAAAACCGGCAGTTAGATAACTGCCGGTAAGTTAGTAGTATTCAGTCCTTATTCGCTCAACAAGCGTACTGGCAAGAGAATATCTCTACCGTATCGCAGGTGGCTCCCGTGCCACCCCCGCCACCGGTTCCACCGTCACCGCAGCTTGTACAGCCTGAATGCTGGCCCGACTGGCAATCCAGGTAACAGATAGTTCGGCATGCGCTGTTTTCTACTCCGCCTTTTACCATCTGCGACCCCTTGGTACCCAGTGTGGTTTTAAAACTTCTGATCTCAATGGCTTTCAGGTTTATTTTGTCTTTTTTCATAGTACTTTATTTTAGAGATGTAGGTAAGAGCAAGCTTTAAAGCCCGCCGGTCTTTAGTCACAAGGTACCAGACAGGTAATTCTCTCCTGCGTACCACATTCGTAGTACGCCGTACCACCTCCTCCTCCGCCCGTATCGCCACAGCTCGTACAACCAGACTCAGCAGCCGATTCGCAGCCCAGCCTGCACAAAGTGCGGCATTCACTGTTATCGCCATTATACCCACCCCTTATCGTTTGCGATTTTTGGTAGTTAAGAGAGGTTTGAAAGCTTTTCACCTTTATACCATCCAGGCTTAGTTTTTCATTCTTCATAGGAGTAATTAATTAAAAGGTTGGAAACCTTGTATCAGCATGCCACATAGCAGCTTACAATTTGGTCGGTACCACATGCCAGGCCAGTACCACCTCCTCCTCCGGTACCACCGCCATCACAACTGTTACAACCTGATTCAGCGGCCGATATACAGCCATCAAAGCATTCTGTACGGCAATTACTGTTTTCGTACCCACCTCTGATAGTCTCCAGATTAGGACGGGCAGAGGTTCTGAAACTTTCTACTGCGATAGTTTTGAGGCTTAGTTTGTCTTTCTTCATAATTAATGATTATATCAATTAAATAATTGCTGCCCTGCAGGACATTCTTATTAATATAATCAATTTTAACCAATTAAACTGGCGGTTGCTGGCTCAGCCCTCATGGTCAAATGAATGGATAGCAGGTAACAGGCAGACTTAGGCGCCGGAATGTGCTGCTGTTTCTGCCTGCCGCGTAGTAAGCAGGGCCTGCTCAATATCCTTCACAGCCTCATCCAGCTCCTGCTCCGTAGTGAATCGGCCAAGTGAAAAGCGCATCGTCTCCCTGGCTTCCTTTATCGTAAACCCTAATCGGCGAAGCACCACACTACCCTCATCCGTCCGGCTGGCAAATGATGAATAAATACTGGCCTGTACACGCTTTAAGTGACCATTCAGAGTGGATGTTGGCGCATCTTCAAAACGTATTGAGGTCAAATGAGGAACACGGTGCTCCGGTTTTACAGCTATAGAGACACCCGGTAGCCTTGTCAGTTTATCCTCAAACGTATCACGCAGTTTTTGTAATCGGCTGTTTTCCTCATCCATTTCAGCCCGTGCTATTCTGGCCCCCTCTCCCATGCCTACTATACCAGGTACATTCAGGTTACCGCTGCGCATAGCCCGCTGAAACATGCCCCCGTGTGTCTGCTGGGTGATTTTTACACGCCTCGGTTTCAGCGTACGCATATACAGAGCACCCACACCCATAGGACCATAAAACTTGTGCGCAGTGAATGACATCATATCTATTCGTTGGCCTACCACATCCACAGGTATGCGACCCACTGCCTGAGATCCGTCCACAAATAATACCGGTGCCGCTATATGAGGCATACCCTGGCTCACCACGGCATTTTTTGCCCGTACCTTTTCACCCAAGGTCTCTATAGGCTGTATGGCACCCGTTTCGCCGTTTACCATTCCTATCGCCACCATCAGTGTATTACTGTTCAGGTGATCGTCTATGGCCTCCGTTAGTATCATACCACCTTTATCAGTAGGCAGGTAGCGGATTTCACACCCTAATTGCTGCAGATAATGACACAAGTCGCGGATTACCTGGTGTTCTCCACGGGTGGTAAGGATTTCAAAACCCTGGTCACCATACTCCATCTCAAGCCCTTTCATAGCCATATTCGCAGCTTCTGTGCCACCCGAGGTATACGTGAGCTCAAAGTGAGCGCAGCCAATCAGTTTTGCAATATGTCCCCCCGCTTCCTTTACGCCCTTAGCAGAAGCTTTGCCGAGAGAGTGCTGGCTGTGTATAGTGGCAAATTTCTCAGTGAAGTATGGAAGCATGGCTTCCACCACCCTCTTATCCGTTGGGGTTGTTACATTATGATCCAGGAAAATTCCGTTATCGCCCATATACTGTTTCATTTATCCCCTTAGGATAACGGGAGGAATAAAATAGTCAAGATTGAAAATAAAAAAGGAAAGGTATCCCTCAGGGAGCAGCATAGAGTAATCAATACATCCATACTACCCGGGAGTAGAAAGCGCCTTTCAGAAGTAGAACTCACCCACCCCGACAAAGTTGGGTTAAAAAACGGGACACTTTCGCAGAATAAAATAGCTGTCAGTCAGGGGCTGGCATACTCCTTATTTGTTTCCCCACCTCATGCTTTCATGTATTTTCAAGCAATTGGATATCAATTATTTAAAACCATTGTAAATAAAGAATGCCCTAAACAAACCTCCTTTTTTCAGGGTTTTATTACTGAATTGAATGTTTGATTTTTTAAACTAGGTATAGATATGATACGCTACGAAGCTTTATATAACGCTACTGAACCAAGAGAATGTCCTGTATGCCATGCCAATGCGCTGCAGTCATGCCAGAAACCAGATTCTCCCCGCTGCCCACGCGATAAGCACAGCGGCTAAGCAATAGTATTAGAAGAAGAGGCTGTCTCAAAAGGCAGCCTCTTTCTTTTTATTTGAAATATAATTTTGAGTTTGCAAACTACCGTGGGGTTGACCTCGTCCGGAAGGAACCGTGGTTGCCATTTCCACGAAGTTAGTACCCGGTCACGTCCGACTTCGCTATGCAGAGTGTGAAGTAATTATCCTAATCTTGCTTGGCATCAATAAAGGCCTTACTACTTTTGAGACAGCCCCTTTTTTATTCCCTCTCCTCCACATTAATGATTCCCGTCGCCACAGCCTTTCCCTTAGCCACCTCGCAAACATACAAATAACTGCCTGCCTCATAAAAAGACATATTCCGGCTCTTGCCAGGTTCTATTCGGCCTATGTGAAATGAAGCCATGGTGGAAGAACGCTTAAGCAGGTAAGCATGAGCACTCTGCTCAGGAATAGACGTGACTATCTGCACACTGTCCGTATTATTGATCCAGCTTACTTCCTCACCTTTCTTGATAGTAACCACTCGAGGCTCCAACATCTGATTTCCTCTTATAGTCACATCAGCTATAGGTCGTTCCAGCCGGTATTGCTGAAAGACATTAAATAAAATCACGAGTACGCCAAATATGACGAGTAAGGTAAAAAACACCGATCGCATAGGGTGGGATGATCTACTTTAATAGTATAAGATTTATACAATAAAAAAGGACTTAAAACTAAAGCCTATTGGAAAAAGTCCTATTTCTGACCTGCATAATTGCCCTTGTAAGGTTTAGACTGCCTGGGTAGAAATTTTTTATGTTTTTTGCCGTTCATTAGCTGATAGCAAAGTCAAAAATATGAAAAACTTAGTTATACCCATCTTTCTGTTCGCCCTTATTAGTCTGTGTACTACAGATGCCACTGCCCAGGTAGGGGGTAATTTCCCCTTTCTTGAAGGGGAAACACTGGAAGACGCCATAGTATCACTACCAGAAGACACCAAAGGCAAATACACACTGGTAGGCCTGGCTTATTCAAAAAGGTCTGAGGATGAGCTCAACTCATGGCTCGTGCCCGTATACGATAAGTTTTTACGCTCATCTGAAGAAGCAGGTCTCTTTGCCAGCTTTACCTATGATGTGAATGTATATTTTGTCCCCATGTTTACCGGAGTCAAAAAAGTGGCTGCCGGTAGAGCCAAAAAGAAAGCAATCGAGAATATCGACTCGCGCCTGCATCAGTACATTCTGTTTTACAAGGGAGATATCAAATCCTACAAAGACCAGCTTGACCTTGGCCGTAAGGACCGTCCTTACTTCTTTGTTCTCGATGAGAATGGTAAAGTCGTGTACGCCACTGAAGGTGGATATTCCGATAAAAAAATGGAAGAGATCACAGATATTCTGGACGAAGCGGAAGAATGAACTGATCACAAACATTACTGTTCAGGCATGGTTTTTCTAAAAAATTACTATGCCCGAATTACCCGAGGTAGAGACTTTCAAAACGTATTTCGATGCCACCTCATTGCATCAGAAAATCAGTAAAATAGAAACTGACGATCCTGTGGTACTAAGTGCCCCCGCCGATGAGATCAAAAAAGCTGCCGTAGGCCAATCATTCGAAAAGACAGAAAGAATAGGGAAGTACCTCTTTGCCCACCTATCTTCAGGTAAGGTCCTTGTTTTTCACTTCGGTATGACCGGACATCTCCGATATTTTAAGGATAAGGAAGATACCCCCAAATACACCCAGATACTCTTCTCTTTTCAGGAGGGTTTTCACCTGTCATTCATCATCAAAAGAAAATTTGCCCGGTTGGGGCTCGCAGATACTATAGAAGAATATCGGAGAAAGAAGAAGCTGGGTACCGATGCGACAGAACTTACCCCTTCAGAATTGGGGGAAGCTTTTTCAGGTAGGAAAGTAGCCGTTAAAACCGTACTGATGGACCAGTCAGTAGCCGCGGGCGTAGGCAACTGGATTGCCGATGATGTCCTGTTCCAAATAGGCATGCACCCCGAAAAGCCAGCCAATGAACTCACTAAAGATGAGGTCGAAAAAGTCTACAACAAGCTACAGGACATCCTAAAGCTCGCTATTGAGAAAGATGCCCACTACAGTGAATTTCCTGATTATTACCTCGTCAATCATCGAAGTAAAAAGGCAAAATGTCCCCACTGCGGTAAGCCCTTGCAAAACATAAAGGTCGGTGGCCGTAGTACCTATTTCTGCCCAGCCAGGCAAAAGCCGGACTAGCTATTTGGGTGTCCGTAGAGCAGGAATACCGGAAAGGTAACCCCGCGTATCTCATCCTCCGGCCAGGTAGCAGAGAGTTCCTTTCTGACTTCCTCCACCAGTTCCCTGCCTGTTTCCTTTGCAGCCTTCTTTACCGCAGACCATGTGTTCAGGTAGTTGCATAAGCCGCTAAGGTTCCAATCCTCTTTTTGAGTAAAGTGCCGGGTATTCATTTCATAGGGAAACGGGATAGATGCATAACAAGATTCTATGTGCTTCCTCTCAGGCTGCCAGTACGGTTCAAGTGATGCATAAAATCTGTGAATGACAGCATCAGTTTCTTCATCTATATTCAGTAGCTCATAACCCCAGCAAGCCAGCAGCCCATCCTTTTTGCAAACCCTGGACACTTCCCTGAAGAACCCGGAGAAATCAAACCAATGCAGGGCCTGAGCCACTGTAATCAGATCAAACGACTTATCTTCAAAACTCGTCTCCTCGGCCTGGTTCACATGGTAGTGAATATTTTCTGCAGCAACAGCATTGGATAGTTGCTGCCGGCTGATGTCGGTAGCTTCCACCTCTCTGAATGTTTTAGCTAGCTTGATAGCCGCCTGCCCGTTACCTGTCCCACAGTCCCACACCCGGTTTAACCCTGGACATTGAGAAAAAATAAACGCGTATAACTCCTCCGGGTAGCCAGGCCGGTACGTCGCATAATCTTTTGCATGGCCGGAAAACAAGTCTTTCACAATTGTACTGTCATTGATGGGGCAGTTCTCAATTTATAGTAAATTTGATAGTAATAAAGCATTATGGAGCAAACTACCTCATTAGGCTGGCACAGTGGACACCTGCTTATCGCAGGCCTCTGGGTGGCTTACTTTTCATTTCATAGCCTGCTTGCCAGCCGTCATGTCAAAGCATACCTACTTAGGGCAATGCCCTTTCTTGCAGGGCGCTACCGGCTCATTTATAACCTGATTGCCTTGTTTACCATCATCCCTGTTTTGCTTGCTGGTGCCGTGATTCAGGGACCCCGACTCCTTCCCCCCAATGACTTTTTACGCTATCTGGCAATGTTCTTTGCCACCTGGGGCGTAATAGTAGTCCGGCTCGCTTTTAAGGTTTTCGACTTCCGCCAGTTTATCGGATTCAGCCCGTATACCGAAGACGATGAAAAAGAACTGAAAAAGGAAGGTATCTTATCAAAAATACGCCACCCAATTTATGCAGGGGCGCTGCTCATCGTAATAGGTTATGCCCTGTTTGCCCCCACCATCACCAATTGGATCATCTGCTTTATTAGTGTGGTCTATATTTTTATAGGCATAAGAATAGAAGAAAAGCGGCTTATGGACCGCTTTGGAATTGAGTACAAAGAATATAAAGAGAAAGTCCCAGCCCTCATTCCCAGGCTGGGCAGGTGATAGTAATTACTCCAGGAAGTCAGAGATGGCCGAGCCTTCCCCTTTGTCTTTGTTTTTACCTCCTCCGCCTATAGTTTCTACTAAACGCCCAAGCGGTAGAGACTGTAGCCAAACTTTACCTGACCCTTTGAGAGTGGTAAGAAACAGGCCCTCACCGCCAAAAAGCATACTCTTCAGTCCGCCGGCACGATCAATAGAATAGTCTACAGAAGACTCCATCCCTACAAGACATCCGGTATCTACCCGGAGCGTTTCGTTATCCAGTTGCTTCTCCAGGATCATACCCCCTGCATGCATAAAGGCCATCCCGTCGCCGCTTAGTTTCTGAAATACAAAGCCTTCCCCAAATAAGCCGGCACCCAATTTTTTACTCATGGATATGGAAATCTTGGTGCCCAATGCCGCGCATAGAAAAGCGTCCTTTTGTACCACTACCTGGTTGTTGTATAATTGGCTCAGGTCCAATGGGATGATTGAGCCGGGAAAAGGGGCGGCAAAAGCTACTTTAGCCCGGGAGGCGCCGTCATTTGTAAACCGGGTTACAAATACCGATTCACCGCTAATCACCCGTGCACCAGCCGATACCAGTTTGCCCAGAAACCCCTGGTTTGGCTCCGATCCATCACCCATTTTGGTTTCAAACCGGATACCGTCGTCCATATACAACATGGCCCCGGCTTCTGCTATAACAGCTTCACCGGGGTCAAGTATAATTTCTGCTACCTGGATTGATTCACCCAGGATCTTATAGTCTATTTCGTGTGCGTGCATCAATTACCCTCTTCTTTTTCGTCCTCAGATTCTTCATCACGCATCACTCTACCCGTATCCTTATTAATATCGTCGCGGTCGCGTAGCTTCTTGTCGTCCACCTTCCGATTAAGGAACTGGTTGATTTTATCTATATCAAAGTTGGTTTTTATTTCCCCGAAGCTATCAATCTTTATATCGAAGCCCGTAAGCTCCGGGTCTACCTTTGGTCTTTTATCTTCTGACTTTTTTTTTGCCATGGCTCTCTGTTTTTATTTAGAGATGACCTGGCCCTCCAGTTTAGACAGTGCGTTATCAATTCTCAGAATCACTTCATCCTTACCCAGGATAGAAATAATATCCATAAGGTCAGGCCCCGCACCCTTCCCGGTAATGGCCAGTCGTACTGCTTGCATAACCCGGCCCATCTTTATATTGTTTTTTTCCAGTGTCTCAGTAAGCACACTTTTGGCCGTCTCAGGAGTGAGATTATCCACATCTGCCAGGGCCTTCTTATATTCAGTCAGAGCCAGGACTGCTTCATCCGTCCACTTTTTCTTCACCACTTTCTCATCATAAGAATCAGGGGTGACGAATAAAAATTTGGCATCTGTCCAGAACTGGCCGGGGAACGTTACACGCTCCTTCATTATTTCACAAACCCTGATTATCCGCTCATCAGATGCCTCAATTCCTTCCTGGTTCAGGCTTTCGCGAAGGTACCCCGCCAGTTGCTCACCAGACTTGGTTTTGATGTACTGTTCGTTATACCACTTAGCCTTATCAATGTCAAACTTTGTACCCGATTTGCCTATTCGCTCGATGGAAAAAGCTTCAATCAACTCATCCATAGAGAATATTTCCTGTTCCGTACCTGGGTTCCAACCCAAAAATGCCAGGAAGTTGATAGATGCCTCTGGTAAAAACCCAAACTCGCGGAAGCCCTCTACCTTTTCACCTGTTTCAGGCTCCGTCCATTCCAGAGGAAATATAGGGAACCCATGTTTTTCAGCATCACGCTTGCTCAGCTTACCGTTACCATCAGGCTTTAGTATAAGAGGCAAATGAGCAAACTGTGGCATGCTATCCTCCCAGCCAAGAAAACGGTACAGTAGTACGTGCAGTGGTGCACTGGGGAGCCACTCCTCACCGCGTATCACATGCGTGATGCCCATCATATGGTCATCCACCACGTTCGCCAGGTGATAAGTAGGCATTCCGTCAGACTTCATCAGGATCTTGTCATCTATAGCAGTAGAGTGGACCATCACCCATCCTCTAACCATATCATTCAGGCGGACTTCCTCCTTCTTAGGCACCTTCAGTCTGATCACATAAGGCTCACCAGAATCGATACGCTGCTTTACCTCTTCAGCAGACAGCGTAAGAGAGTTTTTCATTGTCGTACGCGTGATCGCGTTATACTGAGGCTGATCCACACGGGCCGCCTTTAGCCGCTCACGCATTGCATCCAACTCCTCAGGTGTATCAAATGCATAGTAGGCATTTCCTTCTTCAACAAGCTTTTCTGCATACTGGCGGTAATGCTCTTTCCGCTCACTCTGGCGATATGGACCATACTCGCCCCCCTCTTTGATGCCCTCATCCATTTTAATGCCCAGCCAGTCCAGCGCTTCCATGATATACTCCTCCGTTCCCGGCACATATCTCGTCTGGTCCGTGTCCTCTATACGAAGGAGCATCTTACCTCCGCTTTTACGGGCAAACAGGTAATTATAAAGGGCAGTTCTGACACCACCTATATGAAGGGCTCCCGTTGGGCTGGGAGCAAAACGTACTCTAACTTCCTTATTCATGGGCATGATATTCTCAAAAATCGCTGTTGAATGCGCAAATTAATAATAATTAAGAAAACGGCAGGAAGGTCGCTACTCGAATACAGGCAACAGCCTAAGGCGACATTCCTCCAGGGCTCTGCTGAATGAGACCCTGGCAACGGCATAGCAGGAAACCCCCGTTATTATGCCAATCAGCGCATAAAGGAGTTGTTCCTGGACCAGAAAAATTACCGCCGTTAGTAACGAAACTGTCAGGGCAAACCATAGAAAAGCTCTGGTACTCGGAAATAAGGAATAGCTGATGTGTATAATACACCCCTTCCTGGTTTCTTCCACAGAGCCCCCCACCAGAGGAAGAAAAGAGTTGGAATGCTTTACCCTGCGACTGATCCGAAAATGTCCCTTTTTAACCTGTCCGTTAAATAAAAACTCATCTTTTTCCTTATAAGCAGCCATTGGCTGGTTATGAGACAGGGGATAGACCACCTGATAAAGTCGCTCGCGCACCTCTTTTTCAGAAAGTGGTAATATCAGCATTTCTGTGTGCCCGGGGAGCAATCCCATTCTTTTACTGTACAGCTATACAGGATATCTCCACGTTCACATCCTTTGGCAGCCTTGCCACTTCAACCGTTTCGCGAGCAGGCGGAGCATCTGCAAAGTATTGCCCGTAGGCCTCATTGATTGTGGTAAATTGCCCCATGTCCTTTACAAAGATTGAGCACTTTACCACATTAGAGAAAGACATGCCTGCCGCAGCCAGCACAGCTTCCATATTTTTCATTACCGCGTGAGTTTCTTCCGTGATATTATCATTGATCAACTCGCCGGAGTCAGGGTCAAGAGCTATCTGACCGGAAACATATAATGTGTTGCCAGCTAATACAGCTTGGCTGTAAGGGCCTATAGGGGCAGGTGCGTCCTGCGTACGGATGATTGACTTAGCCATACAGGTTGTTTATTGAATTATCGTAACTTTAGGACCAAAGTTAGTAAATATGAATGTACTCGTTCTGGCCCGGGAGGAAATTGTCCCCGAATTTAAATCTATGTTCAAAGACAGTGAGGGTTGGGCTTTTGCAGATAGTTACGCCGGTATTTCGTCTGAGCTTGATAAGGCCGGGGTAGTGTTTGATTTTCTGGCCGAAGAAAGCCCTGAAAACCTTGAAGCATACCTACATAGAGATGGCCTGGTTGTATTTTTAAGTATTCCTAAAAGCAGTCTTGCAGAGCTGCAGTATTTTACCGGAGAAGCAGCCTGTACCTTTTTTGGGTTCAATGGGCTCCCCACCATGCTCGATCGGGACCGGCTCGAGGTGAGCATGCTTGAGGAAAGCCACAGAACATTGCTAAATGACACCTGCAAAAGCCTGGGTATTGAAACCTATGTAGTGGAGGACCGGGTAGGAATGGTTACACCCCGGGTGGTCTGCATGATCATTAATGAAGCTTTTTATACGATTCAGGAAGGTACTGCGAGCCGCCAGGATATTGATACAGCAATGAAACTAGGCACCAATTACCCCATGGGGCCTTTTGAATGGTGTAGCAAAATGGGCCTGGATAATGTATACGAGCTGCTTGAGGCTCTATACAATGATACCCACGATGAACGGTATAAGATATGCCCTCTCTTAAAGCGGGAATACCTGCTCCTTAGTTAATAACCCGAGCCAGATAAAAATTCAGCTACTAATGAATTGCTCTGTAAACCTAATTATCGCTACCCTTACCATCATATGTTTCATGTCTGGTTTTCAGGACCCCCCACAACCAGCCAGGGAATTAGTCGGTCGATGGAATATGCGGGAACTTTACGAGAATGGAAACGATGTGACCAACGAGCACAATCCGGCTGGAAACCGCTATGCCGTTTTTAATGAAGATGGCACCTTTGAAAGCGGAGGGGACCCTTACGGAAAAAATTCAGGTAAGTGGCTGCTGGAGGAAACCCCGGAAGGTCTACTGCTTTACCTTGATAGTGATGCAGGCAGCGGAGATGACAGCTACTGGCTTATAACGCTGGAAGGGAAAAATATGCAATGGAGAGGGGCCCGCTCAGAGTTTACAAAAAGATTCGTGGTTAATCTTACAAAGGCAGATTCCTGAAACAGGAATAGTCTGTTGAGAGTAACCTCAATACCGCAGTCCCCTGCCTAATCGGCTGATATAAAAAAAAGTGGCTGCCGGAAAACCTCCGGGCAGCCACTACTAAATCCTTTACTCAAATAAGGGGTCTGGCTACTCCACCGTGACGGACTTGGCCAAATTACGGGGTTGATCTACATTACACCCGCGCATAACGGCAATGTGGTAGGAAAGCAGCTGTAACGGAATCACCGAAACCATCGGCATCAGGGCCTCATTAACCGCAGGCACCTCTATCACATGGTCGGCCATTTTAGGAATAAGGGCATCACCTTCCGTCACCACAGCGATAACGATTCCTTTCCGTGCTTTCACCTCCTGGATGTTACTCACCACCTTATCATAAGAGCTGTCCCGTGTAGCAATAAATACCACTGGCATCTCCTCATCTATAAGTGCTATCGGGCCGTGCTTCATTTCAGCAGCAGGATAACCCTCCGCATGAATGTAGCTGATCTCTTTTAACTTAAGGGCTCCTTCCAGGGCTACCGGGAAATTATACCCCCGACCTAGATACAGGAAGTTACGAGCGTCCTTAAACAGGTCACTCATATACTTGATCTTATCATTCAGGCTTAGCGCCTTTTCAATTTTGCCAGGTATATTTTCAAGCTCTACCAGTAATTCATGGTACTTTCGCTCTGTAATAGAGCCCTTTTTGTGAGCTACCCTTAAGGCAATCATTGTAAGTACAGTAAGCTGCGCTGTGAATGCCTTTGTACTTGCCACACCTATCTCAGGGCCAGCATGTGTATAAGCACCCTCATGTGAGGTGCGGGCGATACTGGACCCTACCACATTACAAACGCCGAAAATAATTGCGCCTTTACTCTTTGCCAGCTCAATGGCTGCAAGAGTATCTGCTGTTTCACCGGATTGGCTTACGGCTACTACCACATCCCCTTCACGGATGATTGGGTTACGATACCTGAACTCAGAGGCGTACTCAACCTCTACCGGTATTCGGCAAAACTCTTCAAAGATATATTCTGCCACCAGGCATGCATGCCAGCTGGTACCACATGCAACCATTATAATACGTTCAGCAGAGATTAGCTTATTAGCATACTCCCGGATTCCTCCAAGAACCAGGTGGCCCTTTGAAGCATTCAGGCGGCCTCTCATACAGTCACCTGTAGATTTAGGCTGCTCAAAAATCTCTTTGAGCATAAAGTGCTCATAGCCACCTTTTTCGATCGCCTCAAGCTCCAGATTAAGCGTCTGAATATAAGGGTGCATGGGCACATCCTGCGTATTTTTAATACGCATGGTGCCATTATCAATGATTGCTATCTCGTAATCATTCAAATAAACCACCTCATTAGTGTATTCAATAATGGGTGTCGCGTCAGAGGCAAGGAAAAACTCCTTATTCCCCAGTCCGATTACAAGTGGGCTGCCTTTACGGGCCGCTATCAGTAGGTCAGGGTTATCAGCGGACATGATCACGATGGCATAAGCTCCTACTACCTTGGTCAGCGCCAGCCTTACCGCTTCTTCCAGCGGACAATCATTTGCCTTCTGAATATGTTCAATGAAGTGAATAAATACCTCTGAGTCCGTCTCACTCTGAAATTCGTGACCATGGTTTTCAAGGTCCTGCTTCAGAGAGCTATAGTTCTCAATAATGCCATTATGAATAATGGCCAGGTTTTTAGTAGAAGAGTAGTGAGGGTGTGCATTAACATCGTTTGGCTCACCATGGGTTGCCCAGCGAGTATGCCCAATGCCAATAGTGCTGTTTAGGTTTGCGCCCTCAAGTACCTCTTCGAGGTCAGCTACCTTACCCTTTTTCTTGTAGACCTGAAGACCATTGTTCATTAAGGCAATACCAGCACTGTCATAGCCCCGGTATTCCAGCCTTTTCAGGCCTTTAATGATAACATCGCTGGCCTTTCTATGCCCTACATATCCGACGATTCCACACATATAAGGAAACTATTGAATGTTAAACGCTGGGGGAGTTAACCCCTTAATCGATTGTCGTATAGTAAATCTTAAGCTTGAAACGGCTACCGTCAAACTTCACAGTTCTCACAGTATTATATATCGGATACACGCCTGTAACCTTAGCTGTGGAAGCAGTAGAGTCAGTTCCTGGGTCTATCTCTAAACCACCCGTGATACCTGATTGGGGAATAAGAAGATAATCATTATAACCCACATAAACTGAGTCAATTTCATTAGTGGATTCTCCGACCCTGCTGAAAGCAACCTTTAAAGAGTCCTGTCTCATCAGCTGCTGTACCAGGCTGGTTATATCACCCACATACTCCGACCCATCTTCGGACAGTTCCATTCTGATAGCTGAGCTTGTGGTGTATGCGAGCGGCGAAGATCCTGACAGGATCACTGCGGACTCATTGGCTACCATCAGGGGGCTGACACTCTCATTGCCTAATACAGACGAAGTAGAATTAACAAAGGTCAGATCATCATTAGTAACACCTATAGAGAGAATCCTCGGTTTTGGCGTTGTCGGGGCGTTTTCTATTCCACTTAATATTAGCTGCGCCAGATTCACAGCAATATTTTCCGTGCTTGCTGTATCTTTAAATAACTTAATATTTTCGAAATTAAGCCTGGGATAGGCCCCTAAGGGCGGTGCCAGGTAAGCAAACTGATCCTGAGTATCTACTACTTGCCTTCCGCTCCCTGATAATCCCTGAAAGGGCATAATAGGATCTACCTCGGCGTTGAAGTAGGCCTTCTCAGGTCCAAGCAGCGTGAACTCTTCTACCGTGTCTGTTTGGACCACATTTCCGTCCTCATCTGTATTATCAGACAACCAATAGTAATTTAATGTAAGAGACAAAAGGTCCCTGTCTAAACTGACAATGGCTGAGTTATCATCACGAGGGACAATTACAATGCCTTTGAAGTTATCTCTTAGCGTTATATCAGAGACAAATATCGTTTTGGATGTATCGGCAGCTAAGTCAAACAAACGCCTTTCCAGGTCCCTGTTTAGAGTTAACAGTGCCTCTTGAATTTCACCTTCTTCAAAATCAACCGTATCCAGCTCCGAAAGAGTAAAACTAGCTATAGGCTCCTGACCAGGTAGAAATCCCTCCCTCTCAGTAGTATAGTAGTTTTTGTTTATCTCTATTTCGTTAAATACCTCATAGATATCGAAGGACTGGTCCTGGCTCAAATTGCCGGTAGCATCAGTTATAGCCAGACGGAGTTCAAGGCTTGTCGAGGTTGAATCCCGCGCAGGGAACAGCCTCCTGTTACCATCCCGGATTTCGAAAGTCACATATGTTTCAAGTGTGGTGGTGCCCACATTCGGGTCCTGAACTTTTCCTAAAAGTATCCTTGAAAAGCTGCTTGATTGGTTATTCCTTCTAAGGTCAGCAGAGAGGATAGAATCGATTTTTACATTATCATAAAGTACCGGTATTTCTACCTGTGCTACCCCTACGTTATTTTTATTTGGTTCAAGTTCTGTGCCTATCGGCGATTCTTCTTTACAAGAAGACATAAAAAGGGCTAGCAGTGTAATAACTGCCAGCCCATAGGTTTTCTTACCCCACAAGTTCATTATACAAATTATAGTATGATTCCAGGTAATCTTGGTCTGCGTCAATTTCCTCTATCTTTTTATCTGTGAATTCGCTAAACACATCTTCCATGCGCTCATTGAAATTCTCTCCTGACTTAATCACCAGATCGCTGTACTGCATGCCAATACGAATGAATCCTTCAAGATCTGCGGATTCAAGGTGTGTAAGCATACTGTCTTCTATGTCGATCATTTTGACCTTATCGATCAGATTTTCGCTAAATTTATGAGTGAACTCATTGTTGTAGACAGTAAATACCGTCTTGGTATTAGCAAAAAGAGGATCGTTTTTGTAAGTCGTTTTCAAGTACATAGGTACGAGGCTGGTCATCCAGTCATTGCAGTGTACAATGTCAGGAGCCCAACCCAGTTTACGTACTGTTTCTATAACGCCTTTACAGAAAAAGATTGCCCGCTCGTCATTGTCTTCGAAAAATTTATTTTCTTTATCGAAGAACACATGCTTCCGGTGGAAGTAATCTTCGTTATCAATAAAGTAAACCTGGAGTTTGGCATTAGGAATAGAAGCTACTTTGATAACCAAAGGCTTTTCTTCATCACCAACTGAAATATTTATACCCGAAAGTCTTACCACTTCATGTAGCCGGTTCTTCCTTTCATTGATCGTTCCGAAACGAGGCACGAGAATTCTTATTTCCATTCCGCGCTCCTGCATTGCCTGAGGAAGCTTACGGACAAACTCGGCCACTTCGGATGTCTGTAGAAAAGGATTGATTTCGTTGGCTACATAAAGAATGCGAAGTTTTGACATATTGAGGGAGTTTAATTTAGACACTAAACGGGACTACAAAATTACAATATTTTTGCCTTTTTTCAAGGTATTTACGGGTATTTAAACGTACTTTTGCGGCTATTTATTTTGACAGTCCCGCACAGATGAAAGTAATCACGCAGATAAAAGCATTGCGCGAATACCTGAATTCGATCCGTAAAAACGATAAATCCATCGGATTCGTTCCGACCATGGGCGCACTGCATGAAGGTCACCTCACACTTGTCCGCCAGTCGGTCAAAGAGAACCTGTTTACTGTCTGTAGTATATTCGTCAATCCCACACAGTTCAACGACCCGGCTGATCTCAAGAAGTACCCGCGTACCCTCCAAAAGGACTGTGAGATGCTTGAAGAGGCCGGATGCGATCTGGTGTTTGCTCCTGACACCTCAGAGGTTTATCCCTCCGAAGCAACAATATCCCTTACCTTCGGCTACCTCGAAGAAATTCTTGAAGGCAAATTCCGGCCCGGTCATTTTCAGGGAGTCGGCCTCGTAGTTAGCAAGCTTTTACACATGGTACAGCCGGACAGGGCATACTTCGGGCAAAAAGACTATCAGCAATTCCTCATCATTCAGACCCTCGTTAAAGACCTTAATTTCCCGGTGAAGCTTATAAGAGTACCAATAATTAGGGAGAAAGATGGCTTAGCTATGTCCAGCCGGAATATGCGACTGTCAGAAGAGGAGAGGGCTGCAGCACCGGTTTTTTTTGAAGCACTCAATGCGGCTGCCGAAGTTCTTAAGCGCGATAAAAATGTAAATGGTGCCCGTGCCCTGGCAGGCAGGTTGATAGAAGAAAAGAATGGCGTATCTTTAGAGTATTTTGAAATTGCCCATCCGGATACACTTAAGCCTCTTTCAAATGAAACTGTAGGTGATGAAGTTGTGTTATGCGTAGCGGGTTATGTTGGTAATATCCGGCTAATTGATAATCTGATAGTTAATATCTAGAGATTTATCCAATACCTAAAAAAAGATTTGGCTTAGCAATGTTTGTAGAAGTTTGTAAATCAAAAATACACAGAGCTCGTATCACCCAGGCAGAGCTGCATTATGTAGGATCCATCACTATCGATGAAGATCTGATGGATGGCGCTAACCTTATTGAAAACGAGAAAGTACAGATCGTCAATATCAATAATGGCGAACGGCTTGAAACCTATGTTATTAAAGGAGAAAGGGGAAGTGGCAAAATCTGCCTTAATGGTGCCGCGGCAAGGCTGGCACAGGTAGGGGATATTGTTATCATTATCTCCTACGCCATGATGGAATGGGAAAAGGCCAAGTCTCATCAGCCCACCCTGCTATTTCCAGATAAGGATAATAAGATTGTCAGTTAAGAGCCCATTACTTAGAAAGGCAGGACAAGTAGCCAAATACCTGATCTCTGCAGGTCTTGGAATAGGGCTGCTGTGGTATCTTTTTCAAAAAGTTGATACTGATGGTTTTATTGATCGGGTTGCAGACCTTAATTATTCCTGGATAGTATTAAGTATCGTACTTAGTTTGCTCAGCCACTGGGCCAGGGCCTATCGGTGGAATCTCATGCTCGAACCCCAGGGATTCAGGCTCAAATCATATCGTTCTTTTCTGGCTGTTATGTCCGGCTATTTGGGAAATCTGGCTGTACCACGGATGGGTGAACTATTCAGGTGCATGGTGCTTAAGCGGACAGACGATGTGCCAGTTACCAATAGCTTCGGCGCTGTCGTGGCAGAAAGAGTTCTCGATCTCCTTATTCTGATCGCGATTATTGGCTCAGTTCTCCTGTTAGAGCAGGATAAGATTCAGACCTTTATAACAGGGTATATTTCTGAGAATGTCAGCGGCGTAATCAGTTCCATACCTGGTTATCTTCCAGGGGTGGTAGCATTTTCTTCCGCCCTTTTGGTGTTAGCCTTTTTTTTATTCCGAAGGAAGATCAGAAAAACCAGCCTGTATATTAAGGTAAGAAGCCTTTTGTCCGGAGTGATAGAGGGCTTTGTCAGTATCCGAAAGGTAAAAAAGCCTCTCCACTTCTGGGGTAGTACTTTCATTATTTGGCTCATGTACTATCTCATGTCCTATGTAATTGTATTCACCATGCCCGAAACCAGTAGCCTGCCCGCCATTGCCGGGCTCAGCATACTAATGATGGGAGGGCTAGGTATGGCGGCCCCTGTACAAGGCGGCTTTGGGACTTACCACCTTATGGTTAGTGCAATACTGGTGATTTATGGCATAGGAAAGTCAGACGGTCTGTTTTTTGCTACCGTACTACATACTTCTCAAACGGTGGCTGTCATCCTTTTTGGAGGTATCTCTGCACTTACTGCCCTGTTTGTAAAAAGGCGATCAGCTCAAACCCCGCATAATGATGAAGACATACACCTCAGGGAAAATCTACAGCCTCAGCCAAGCAGCTAAACAGGTAAATAAATGGAAGGCATCCGGTGAAAAAGTGGTTTTTACCAATGGGTGTTTTGATATTATTCACCTTGGTCATGTGGAATACCTTGAAAAAGCTGCCCGCCAGGGGGACCGTCTCGTAGTTGGGGTTAATACAGACGCCTCCGTGAGCCGGCTTAAGGGCCCCTCACGCCCTATCACTGATGAGGTTAGCAGATCTCGCATTATCGCCTCTCTCGCTTTTGTGGATGCTGTGGTATTATTTTCCGATCCTACCCCTCTGGCACTCATAGAAGCCCTTATTCCTGATGTACTTATCAAAGGAAATGATTACTCAGTAGACAACATTGTAGGGGCAGATTTCGTAATGAAAATGGGTGGAAATGTCGCTACAATTAAACTCGTTAGCGGGTACTCCACTACCAACATCGTAAAAAAGATAAAAGAATCAGCACCTGATTAATCATGGGACTAATTGTTATAGGTATTATATTCTCAATCATAAGCTTTGCTGTAGGAGCCAAGCTTAGGAATAAGTTTAAAAAGTATTCACAAATTCCTCTCCGGTCGAATATGAGTGGCGCCGAGGCAGCCGCTCAGATGCTACGCGATAATGGGATATATGATGTAGAAATCATCTCCACACCCGGAGAGCTAACCGACCACTATAATCCGGGAAATAAAACGGTTAATCTCAGTGAAGCCGTTTACCATGGGCGTTCCGCTGCATCAGTAGCTGTTGCTACTCATGAGTGCGGGCATGCCGTGCAGCACGCTAAGGCATATGCCCCCCTTAAGTTGAGATCAGCCTTAGTACCGGTGCAAAGTGTGAGTGGCCGGATACTGAACTTTATAGTTATTGCTTCAATATTTGGCGGTGGGTTCTTTTTGAATGTCGGGTATCAACCGATCCTCTTGGTCGTTTTCGGCTGTTACTTGGTCATAACCCTCTTTTCATTAGTTACTCTTCCTGTAGAATTCGATGCCAGTAAGCGGGCACTTGCCTGGATTGACCGGCAAGGGGTGGTTTCAAGTCAGGAGCATAGTATGGCAAAAGATGCACTTAAATGGGCAGCCATGACGTATGTGGTAGCTGCTATAGGTGCATTTGCTCAGTTAGCCTATCTGGCCATGGCATTATTTGGTGGTAGGGATTAATTGAATTTTTTCTATATTTGCTCGCCGAAAAAAAGTTAATTCCGGTCTAATATATAATTATTTATACAAGCAATGATTTTCGAACTTACCGAAGAACATCTGGCGGTACAATCTGCCGCAAGGGAATTTGCTAAGAATGAGCTTCTTCCCGGCGTTATCGAAAGGGATGAAACACAAACTTTCCCTGCTGAGCAGATTAAAAAAATGGGTGAGCTGGGATTCATGGGAATGATGGTCGACCCTAAATACAACGGGGGTGGCATGGACACCATTTCCTATGTGCTGGCAATGGAGGAAATTTCTAAGGTAGATGCTTCTGCTTCTGTAGCAATGTCTGTAAATAACTCTTTGGTCTGCTGGGGCCTTGAGACATACGGTACAGAAGAGCAAAAAGAAAAATATCTGAAAAGACTGGCCACCGGTGAGATCATCGGCGCCTTCTGCCTTTCTGAACCCGAAGCTGGATCTGATGCTACCTCACAGCGGACTACTGCTGAAGATAAAGGTGATCACTATCTGCTTAATGGCACTAAGAACTGGATCACAAATGGAAACAGTGCGAGCGTATATCTTGTGATAGCTCACACCCATCCTGAAAAAGGACATAAAGGCATCAATGCCCTTATTGTTGAAAAAGGAATGGAAGGTTTTACTGTAGGTAAAAAAGAGAATAAGTTAGGTATTAGAGGCTCTGATACACATTCCCTTATGTTTACTGACGTAAAAGTTCCCAAAGAGAATCGTATCGGTGATGATGGCTTTGGTTTTACCTTCGCTATGAAGACACTTAACGGTGGTCGCATTGGTATTGCTTCTCAGGCCCTTGGTATTGCCAGCGGTGCTTACGAGCTTGCCTTGGAATATTCCAAAGAACGTAAAGCCTTTGGAAAGCCTATATCCAATCATCAGGGTATCCAGTTTAAACTCGCTGACATGGCTACCCAAATTGATGCTGCCCGTCTTTTATGTCTGAAAGCTGCTGCTCTCAAGGATGCCAAAAAAGACTATGCTAAGGCAAGTGCTATGGCTAAGCTTTTTGCTTCTAAGGTAGCAATGGATGTTACTGTGGAGGCTGTTCAGGTCCATGGCGGTTATGGCTTTGTGAAAGAATACCATGTAGAAAGACTTATGCGTGATGCCAAGATTACTCAGATTTACGAAGGTACTTCCGAAATTCAGAAAATTGTAATTAGCCGGGAACTGTTAAAATAAAAACCGCGTTAATAGAACTATTCGCAATTTTGTGAAGATAAAGTATAATTTCGTTTTGAATTTTTCGTATATTAATAATACAGCGATCCGGTAAGGGTCAGCACTTTTTAAGCGAGTTAATTTTGATGATTAATGGAAGATTACAATAAGATTATTGAGTCTATCGGGGTCAGGTTCATCAAGGCCAAGAATGTCCGGATTATACAGCCACATACCATCGAAAATTTCTACGACGTTGAGAATACCATCCTCATGCTAAACAAAGGAGAGCTGAGGTTTGGTAAAGAAAGCGAAGTAGTAAAGGAAGGCGAGATGTTGTTTATTCCCGGAGGTAAGTCCACCCCAATTACATACGGAAGTAACAACGCCGTCGTGCTGAGTAATGATGACTTTATCAATAATAAAGAAAATTATATTCAGCAGGTAGAAGAGGTTAACCCCGACTCCGAGTATGAAAGTTATAGTTATATCACTTTTGAAGCTAAGGTTTTCGATTCAGTAAACTTTTTTGCTTCTCTCGATATACCCCCTTTCATTATCAATGATAATTCTAAGATCAGCCAGCTATTGATTGATGTTTTAAAAGAAACCAATAGTGACCTGGCCGGCAAAGATCGGATTGTTAAGATCTGTGTGGATTATCTGGTAGTGGAGGTTATCAGGCATATATTGGTTAATAAGATGTTTGTAGAACAACTCGCTACCAATAGTACCTACTTTAAAGACCCCCGCCTTATTAATATCTTTGCTTATATCAAAGAGAATTTGGGTGGAGACCTCTCTAACAAAGTGCTGGCTAATGTGGCTAATGTATCTGAAGACTATGTGGGGCAGTATTTTAAAATGCTGACCGGAATTAATCCTCAGGATTACATTGAATATCAGCGAATGGAAAAAGCCGTAAACCTCTTGCGTACCTCTAAGAAGAGTATTCGCGAAATAGGTAAAGAAGTGGGCTATAAAGATACAGCATATTTCTGCCGTCGTTTCAAAATGATGTTTGGTATTCCTGCCGGCAAGATGCGCCGCAGAGAGTCCTTAATGAACGTTTAGTGTGCGATTGTGTGCATAAACAATATCACAAACCTCGGTCAGAAGTCCGGGGTTTTTTTCTACCCCGTTTCCAAGTACTAATAAATCAGCTCCTGCCTCAAGAGCATCCTTCGCTTTGTGCCCGTTATTTATTCCTCCTCCTACTATAAGGGGAGTATCTATAGATTTACCGACGGCGGATATCATCCGGGGGCTTACCGGGCGGTCAGCACCTGAGCCTGCATCTAGGTACATCAGCTTAAGCCCCAGCATTTCACCCGCCATAGCAGTACAGGCTGCCACAGACACCTTGTCATGAGGAATAGGCTGCGTATTACTCATATAGCTGACAGTGGTATGATTACCCGCATCTATAAGGATATAACCCGTACTCACCACCTCCAGCTTACTTTTTCTTAATATCGGAGCGGCCAATACATGCTGGCCTATAAGCAATTCAGGATTACGGCCAGATATGAGGCTTAAAAATAGTATTGCATCTGCCGACGGGTCCAGGTGCATATTACTACCAGGAAATAGTATTACCGGTAATTCTGAACTTTGCTTTAACAACTGAACCACCTGACTGAAATTACTGTCGGTGATCAAACTGCCACCCACGAAAAAGTAATCGACACGACTTTCCAATGCATGGTTTATTAGCCGTTGTAGCTGCACCATATCGTGGATCTTGTCCGGGTCAATTAGCAGTGCGACAGATTTTTTACCGGCCCTCTTATTAGCCCGTAGGCTTTCATAAAAATTCCCCTTCATCAAGGATTTCCAGTTTTTGGAGCAATTTTACAATTTCTTTTCTAAAAATAGCAATCAAAATAATTGCCGCCTGCTGTTTCAGAGCACGTGATAATTGCTTGTCTTTTTTAGGTTTTCCAAACAGGTTGAATGATTTTTTTCGCTTCTTTTTACTTTTGAAGTACCGAATAATAATCAGGGCCGTAGCTATTGTTCCCCCCGCTGCCAGTATAAGATTCATTAATTGACGTGAATCAAGTTCGGCATTTTCGTTTAAGCTTCTTATCTGCCTCCCTAGTTCTTCAACTTCCTGCATCAGATCCTGGGGTGAACGGCTGGTCTCCTGGCTTTCGGATGGGGCGGGTGAATTCTGGCTCATATTAAAAAATGATTAGTTACCTACAAGGTAGCTTTCCTGTAGCAAAAAGTAAACTTAAAACCCAGGCCAGCTTTTGTGATTAACTTTTGGCAGGCTCAATCTGTTGGCCGGGTTCTTCCAAAAGAACCTCTGTGGTGGGTAGATCAGAAGCTATTTCCATATCCTTATTAAGGTATATCAGAGCAAACGGCAGTAAAAAAAATATGATTATGATGTACATAAAACCGATAATCCGGTGGTTCATCGTAATACGGCCTAATGCGCTGGCTAGGCCCACAGGTATCCTGCGTAATACAGGAAAAGGCAGGAAAATAAGGACGCCAATTAGGTTGAAGAGTAAATGAACCAATGCAATGCTAACGGCCGCATCACTTTTAAAAAGAGCAGCTAGCAACGCCGTAATAGTAGTGCCAATGTTGGCTCCTAAAATAAATGAATAAGCTTTCCGTAGAGGGATTTTACCCGTAGCTACCAGGGGTACCATCAAGGATGTCGTAATGCTGCTGCTTTGCACGCCACCCGTAATCGCGGTTCCCCACCAAAAAGCCCTTGCCGGGCTCTGAAAAAAGTACTTGTTTAACCTGTCCCTGGAACCCCCGATTACTATTTTGCTGATGAGAGAGCTAAGAAGCTTGATACTACCAAATAGAAAAAGGAATGCGATAACAACTACCACTCCAGGTATTTGCACTAACTCCAGTATCCAGGCAGCAATAGCCTCAAGCTTGAAGAATGATAAGGAAAAAGCCTCTCCTTGATCAATATCTAACGTGATGAGAGAGGTAATATAGCGGCTAAGCCCGGACAGGAAATTATATTCATACTCAAGGGGGAACAGTATGGCAGTCGTAAAAATATTGAAAAAGTCATGTACAGTACCGGCACTTATAGCCTTACGGAACTCGTTTTTTTTAGTAATGAAACCCAGTGAGACCAAAGAACTCGTAAGGGTGGTGCCAATATTGGCCCCCATGATTATAGGGATAGCCTGAGAGAGCCCTAGTCCCCCGGATGCTACTACAGCCACGACCATAGATGTAGTGGTGGAACTGCTTTGTATGATCGCAGTAATCAACAAGCCGATAAAAAGCCCGATGAAAGGATTGGAGGTTGCAGCAATGATAGATTGCGCTGTTTCCCGACCTAAATGCCCAAAGGCCGTGGATATCAGTTCAATGGATAGGAGAAATAAAAATAGTGCGACTACAACCACGAGAATACGACCAAGCAGGCTGCCACCTCTCTGCTCCTCGTTATATTGTTCCCCGTTGTTAATAACCATGAGTTGATGCTAGAACCTGGATGTATTGTTTGCACTAAGTGAAAGAACCCTGGGGTTGCAAAAATAGCCTCAGCCAGGGTGCCGTGACAAGAGCGCAAATTTATTAAATGAACGAATCAGTAACTGGCAATGCGTGTAAAGCAATTGTTAATCTTTTAGATGGAGCCTAAAAGCGAAATTCTTTGAGATAGAAAGGTTAATTATTTGCCAACACAATCCAGTTTTAAGGCATTGTTACATTCTTTTTCATCAGTTAACAAATTATTAACATTGTATAAACTAAAGTATGCCTAGCTTTGCATTCTGACGATTTTGTCGATATGCGTCAAAACCGGCGAGCTACTAAAAAAACCATAGCTTAGGTAATGGCAGGAAAGGGTACAGCATCATTACATAGGAAGAAGGTTCGAAAAGTTGTTTATCAGTTTTTCGATCTTACTAAAAAGGAAAGCGTATTTATTACGATCATAGCATTTTTGCTATTTGTAGCAGGCTCGGTTACACCTTATCCGAATATTGCTATGTGGTTTGGTTTCGCTTTGGCAGGCTATTCCGCTATTGCTAATGATAGTATTCAGACGATAGGGACCTTTATTGCTTCTAATAGCGAAAGAAGATGGTACCACCTATGGCTGTATATAGGTGGTATTTTTGTGGTGACTGTTACTTATTCATGGTTTACATTCGATGGAGATGTAAGCTACCAGCGCCTTGCTACCAAAGGCTTTAGTGAAGCACCTGATACTTTTACCTTTCTTCAGCTTGCTGCCCCCCTTATACTATTGATCCTCACCAGGATGAGGATGCCTGTCTCTACGACCTTTCTTTTACTAAATGCCTTTTCTTCTGAAGCAGACGCCATATTTAAGGTCCTGAAGAAGAGTATGCTCGGCTATGTAGTGGCCTTTGTCGTAGCTATCATTGTCTGGCTTCTGGTAGCCCGTTTTGTTGACAAATACATGAAAGGTAAGCCTGCCAAATGGTGGATGCCTGTGCAGTGGCTTACCTCAGGCGCCTTATGGGCTGCATGGATCATGCAGGATGCAGCTAATATTGCCATATTTTTGCCTCGTAGTCTTTCCGGCTGGCAGTTTATTGGTTTTGCCGGGTATATTTTTCTTGGCCTGGGACTCCTCTTTTACCTTCGGGGAGATCGTATACAGGGAATTGTTCAGGAAAAATCAGGCGTCACGGATATACGAGCAGCTACGATTGTCGATTTTGTCTATGCTATTCTCTTGTATTACTTCAAAGGCTATAGTCAGATACCAATGAGCACTACCTGGGTTTTCATTGGTCTGTTAGGCGGACGTGAGCTTGCCATAGCTTTCGTAAAGAGAACATCTAAACACAGTGCCCGTGTTAGTGTCAATAAGGCTTTAAAAATGCTTGGAAGAGATGCTTTATACGCCGCTATCGGTCTTATTATCTCTATACTACTTGCGATAGCCATTAACCAGGAGTTGAGGGAAGGAATATTTTAAGAGACTGTTGTGAAGTGAACATCAAAAAAGCCCGGTCTTACCAAAGTAAGCCAGGCTTTTATCTTATCAATATTATATTCTTATTATTCGCTGATGCCTAGCTCTTTCAAGGCTAGCCAGGCCATTAGACCACAGCCAGTTTCCAGAGCCCTCTCATCAATGTCAAACGTAGGGGTATGCACTCCGCTGGTTATTCCTTTTTCCTCATTCCTAATTCCCAAACGGTAAAAACATGCATCTACCTGTTGGCTATAAAAAGCAAAATCCTCACCGGCCATCCATATATCCAGATCCACGACGTTTTCAGCTCCCATATACTGTATGGCATTTTCTTTTGCCCGGTCAGTAAGCTCAGGGTTATTTTCCAGGTAGGGGTAGCCTTTCTTGATTTCAAAATCGACTGTTCCTCCCATACTTTCTACAAGTCCTTCAGCAAGCTTTTTTATCCGCCTGTGAGCCTCTTCACGCCATTCCTCATTTAGTGTTCTAAATGTCCCCTGTAAATGGACCTCATTAGGTATCACATTAGTTGCACCGTTCGCAATAATTTTTCCAAATGACAGGACAGTCGGTATCTTAGGAGGCGCAAAACGGCTCACCACCTGTTGAAGAGCTACAATCATATGGCTTGTGATCAAGACGGGGTCAATGTTCATTTCAGGCATGGCTGCATGACCACCTTTTCCTTTCACGGTAACATGGAGCTCGTCTGCGCTGGCCATATACATACCCGGCCGGAATCCTACTTTACCTACAGGTACTAATGGCATGACATGTTGACCAATAATTCCGGAAGGGGCGGGGTTTTGAAGTACCCCTTCTTTTATCATGAGAGAGGCCCCGCCTGGTATTCTCTCTTCTCCTGGCTGAAAAATAAGCTTTATAGTTCCCTCAAAGCTATCTCTTACTTCCTGTAGTATATTGGCTGCTCCAAGTAGCGAAGCGGTATGAACATCGTGTCCACAAGCATGCATCACGCCTTCATTCCTGCTTTTATAAGGAACATCATTTTCCTCAACTATGGGCAGAGCATCCATATCAGCTCTGAGTGCAACTGTTTTTGAAGAAGGGTTCCGGCCTTCTATAAGCGCTACAACCCCGGTATCCGCTACTCCTTCTCTTGGGTTTAGCCCGATTTCACGGAGCTTGCCGGCTACGTATTTGCTGGTTTCGTATTCCTTGAAAGACAACTCCGGATTAGCGTGAATATGCCTGCGCATCTCCACCACCTTTGGGCTTATATCTGCGGCCAGTGACCGCACTCTGTCCTTAATTGACATTATTTCAAGTAAATTTTTTCAGGAATAATAAGGGCTTGTGGAAATTCTTCCCGCAGTTGCGCATACATTTTTTGAGCCTCCAGGCGATCCAAAAACTGTCCTACCTTAACTTTAAAATTAGGCTGGATGTACTGAAGTTCAGGGTTTACGTTTTCCAGAGTGTGGTAAACCTTCTCCTTAGCTTCATTCGCCTCACTACGGCTAGGGCCCGCATATACCTGTACTGTGAAGCCCTGGACTGCTGGGTTCTTTCCTCTACGCTCTTTAAGTGTATCATAAACTACCTCGAGACGTTTATTTACATCTCCGCTAACACCAACTGTTACCTCCATCTCATTGATCTCTTCTTCTGGCTCCGAAAGGTCAGCTTTTTTAGCAGCTTCAAACTCCTTCCGGACCTGAGACAAATCCTCCTGGTAACGATCGCGTGCTGTTTTATCACCGGTTTCAAGTGTTTTACATGCAGGTCCGGCAAAAAGGGTCGCCAACAGGCCGACAGAAAGTAACAATCTGGTTTTCATATCCATTAACTTTCGATAATTACGCAGCGGTTATTCCTAAGGTCTTCTTCTACATTTTTAAACTTCACGTCCTTCACCACGCGCCCATCTGTGTATTGAACACTAACCCGCTCATTGCGACCCACTATCTTTTCAGATTTAACAGGGGCTGTTTTCTCACGGGGAGGGCGGTTTGGTGTATCGCTGCTAGATGCTTGTCCGCCACCGCTAAGTACAGAGCCGCTTTCAGCCTTTTGCTCCTGTAGCTTTTGCCGTTGACGCTGTCTTGCTCTGGCTTCCTGAACTTCATCAGAACTTCGAACGGGGATATTAGATTTAGCCAGGAAGCTCACTACGTCCTCATTCAGTTTTGCTATAAAGGCCTTGAAAAGCTCAAACCCTTCGAACTTGTAAATAAGTAGCGGGTCTTTTTGCTCCCAAACGGCGGACTGAACGGACTGTTTTAGGTCGTCCATATCACGCAAGTGCTCCTTCCATGTCTGGTCAATGAGTGCTAAAGTGATGATCTTCTCCATCGATTCAATCAATTCACTACAATCTGACTCCAGGTTCTTTTTAAGACTGGATACCACCTGGATTTGGCGCTTGCCATCAGTTAACGGAACTACGATGTCTTCTACGGTTGCACCCCGTTCTTTTTCAATATTTTGGAAAATAGGGTAGGCCGTATCAGCAATACGCTTATTCTTCTCTCGATAATGCTTGTATACTTCGCTGTACACTTGCTCTACTAATTGAGCCGGATGTCCCTTAGTGAAGGAATCATGGTCCATATTAATGTCCATGCCAAATGTACCTACCATATTGAGCTTAAAGCCATCGTAATCTTCTGCTCCTCTGGTATTGGTAATAACCTCTTCTACTGTATCGTACATCATATTCATGATGTCAAGCTGAAGGCGGTTACCGTGCAGCGCGTGACGTCTTCTCTTATAAATTACCTCGCGCTGACTGTTCATTACGTCGTCATATTCCAGCAGTCGCTTACGGGTACCAAAGTTATTTTCCTCTACCTTTTTCTGTGCCCTTTCTATCGACTTAGTAATCATACTATGCTGAATTACTTCCCCTTCTTCAAGTCCGAGCCGATCCATGATCTTTGCGATCCTGTCACTTCCGAAGAGGCGCATTAGGTTATCCTCCAATGAAACGAAAAACTGGGAAGACCCGGGATCACCCTGACGTCCTGCACGGCCCCGCAGCTGGCGGTCTACACGGCGACTTTCATGCCGTTCTGTACCAATAATAGCTAGACCACCGGCTTGTTTCGATTCCGCTGTAAGTTTAATGTCTGTACCACGACCTGCCATGTTAGTAGCAATAGTCACTGTACCAGGCTTACCAGCTTCAGCTACTACGTCAGCCTCTCGAGCGTGTTGCTTGGCATTTAGTACCTGGTGCTTAATCTTTCGCAGATTCAGCATCCGGCTTAACAATTCTGATATCTCCACCGAAGTAGTACCTACCAGTACAGGACGTCCCTGTTCCGTAAGCTCCACAACCTCTTCTACTACCGCATTGAATTTTTCCCGTACAGAACGATAAACTTTGTCCTGACGGTCATCTCTTACGATAGGGCGGTTGGTAGGAATCACCACCACGTCAAGCTTGTATATTTCCCAGAACTCACCGGCTTCTGTTTCTGCTGTACCAGTCATACCACTAAGCTTGTGATACATCCTGAAGTAGTTCTGCAGAGTGATGGTTGCGTAAGTCTGAGTAGCATCCTCTACCTTAACGTTCTCCTTAGCTTCAATTGCCTGGTGAAGTCCATCAGAATAGCGACGGCCTTCCATGACACGGCCCGTCTGCTCATCTACAATTTTTACCTTACCATCTACAAGAATGTATTCAGTGTCCTTTTCAAAGAGTGAATATGCCTTAAGTAATTGGTTTACCGTATGAATCCGCTTTGCTTTGGTTGAGTAGTCCTGCAGAATACTATCCTTCTCCTGGATTTTAGCTTGTTCGTTTTCCCAATCCGTTTTGTCCTCCAGCTTAGCAATCTCAGTTCCTATATCAGGAAGAATAAAGAAATTAGGGTCCTCGCCCTCACCAGTAATTAAGTCAATTCCTTTTTCGGTAAGCTCGACACTGTTATTCTTTTCCTCTATAGTAAAGTACAAAGGTTCGTCAGCCTCTGGCATTAGTTTACCATTATCAGCCAGGTAGTAGTTCTCTGTCTTTTGAAGAACCTGGCGAATCCCTCCTTCACTGAGGTATTTTATCAATGGCTTGTATTTAGGAAAAGCGCGGTAGGCTCTGAATAGCGCAAGGCCGCCATCCTTTTCGTTACCTTCAGAAATTAGCTTTTTAGCCTCCTGCAAATACTGACTGGCAAGTTTCCGTTGCACATCTACCAGTTTGCCAATCCGTGGCTTAAGCTCATAAAATTCGTGTTCATCTCCGCGGGGTACCGGGCCTGAGATGATAAGAGGAGTTCTGGCATCGTCAATCAGTACACTATCTACCTCATCGACCATAGCAAAATGATGGCGGCGCTGTACCAGATCATTGCTGTCGCGGGCCATATTGTCACGGAGATAATCGAAGCCATATTCGTTATTCGTACCATAGGTAATGTCAGCTCCGTAAGCACTCCGTCGTTCTTCTGAGTTAGGCTGATGTTTATCAATACAGTCCACCTTCATGCCATGGAACTGGAATATAGGGGCCATCCACTCACTATCACGCTTGGCAAGGTATTCGTTTACCGTTACAATGTGTACGCCTCGTCCGGCAAGGGCATTTAGGAACGCTGGTAAAGTAGCAACAAGTGTTTTACCTTCACCTGTAGCCATCTCGGAGATTTTCCCCTGATGAAGTACAATCCCGCCGATGATCTGCACGTCGTAATGCAGCATATCCCAAACAATTTCATTGCCTGCGGCTACCCACTTATTATGCCAGATAGCAGTGTCCCCTTCTAGTTCCACATTCTGGTAAGTAGCCGCCAGTTGCTTATCATACATGTTGGCTGTAACGCGCAGGGTCTTATTTTCCTTGAAGCGACGGGCTGTCTCTTTTACTATAGCAAAACCCTTTGGAAGCACCTGAAGAAGTATATCTTCAAGATCTTTGTTACGCTCCTCTTCAAGTTTGTCGATTTCAGCAAAAATTTCCTCTTTGTGATGGATGTCCATATTTGGATCATCCTTTATTTTTCGGTTAAGCCCTTCTATCTTCTCATCAATAGTGCTTAGCCCATTATTTATTTCTTCCCTAATGTTTTCCGTTCGTGCCCTCAGCTCGTCATCAGAGATGTCCTTTAATTTAGCAAACTCGGTATTCGTTAGCTCTACATAGGGCAATACAGCCTTAATGTCTTTATCCGATTTGGTACCGAATAACTTAGTCAGGCCTTTCGTTAGAAAATTTATCATTGTTGCTTATATCAAAAATCAGGTTCTAAAGTTAATGTCTTTTCGGCAAGGAGGCTAGCCATAATTACCTTCCCTACAAAATTTCAGGGTTGATTATACCCTCAAATACAAATTTGGCCGGACCAATAAGGTAAACATTATCAAACTGACCATTTTTTTCCTCAAATGATACCTGTAGTTGCCCCCCTCGGGTTTTGATTTTTATAGGTGAGGGATAGGCTTTTTCCGATGACAGAGCCAGGGCAACGGCTGTTACTCCCGTGCCACAGCTGTACGTTTCATCCTCTACGCCGCGTTCATAGGTGCGTACGCTGAATTCCCCTCCGCTGTCCTCTACGAAGTTTACATTAGTGCCTTCCTGCAAATAGGGTACGCCATACCTGATCTTTCTACCCAAAGTTACTACGTCATACTCCTGAAGGTTCTTTACAAACCGAATATGATGTGGACTTCCGGTGTCAACAAACCTGTCAGTATCTCTCGTTATTACCGGGCCGGGTTTTCCCATTAACAAGTGTACTAGCCCATCCTTGATAAATGCAGAGTGCCTTCCATCTATTGCTATGAAAACGGTGGTATTTTCAATTATTTTTAATTGCCGGGCAAACATGACAGCACATCGTGCACCATTGCCGCACATACTCATAGACCCATCTGCATTGAAATATACCATTTCAAAATCTGCTTCCGGATGATTCTCAATCATAATCAATCCATCTGCTCCGATACCGAATCGTCTGTCGCACAATTGCCTTATTAAAGAAAGGTTGTCACGACTGATAGCCTGGCTTCTGTTGTCGATCATGACAAAATCATTTCCAGTGCCTTGGTATTTATAAAATGTAATATGAGTCATGAGTTTGATAATGAGTGGATTATCAATTAGGGTAATAACAAAAAAAGCCAACATTTATGTTGGCTTTCAAATTTCTTTTTACGGAAAGATCATGATTAACGGCGCAGCTTTTCTTTGATTCTGGCAGCTTTACCCTGACGGCCACGTAGATAAAACAGGCGAGCGCGACGAACTTTACCTCTTCTTATAACCTCGATCTTTTCGATACTTGGAGAAAGAATGGGGAAAATACGCTCTACTCCAACACCGTTCGATATCTTACGAACAGTGAATGTTTCACCGTTTGAATTTTTGTTACGACGCTGGATAACAGTACCCTGGTACTGCTGAATACGCTCTTTGTTACCTTCTTTGATCTTTACGTGAACGTTGATCGTATCTCCGGCATTAAAATCAGGGTGGTTATTTCTAGCCTCCTGATACTCTTGCTCAACTATTTTCAGTAAATCGCTCATGATTTCTGGATTTTTCTCAGTGCCCAAAAACGGAACTGCAAAGATACTCCATTTATTTGGAATGTAAAGCTTTGTCTGAATATTTCTTTATGAATTAAGGCTGTCATTATTAAATAGGTCTGGTCGGCGTTGCTTTGTCCTCTCTACCGCCTTTTCAAACCTCCAGGCTTCTATTTTAGCCTCATGCCCCGATAAGAGAATTTTAGGAACTGTATGCCCCCGGAAGTCTGCCGGTCTTGTATACACAGGCGGAGCCACAAGGCCATCCTGAAAACTATCAGTAAGTGCAGAAGTCTCGTCGCTTATGACCCCGGGTAGAAGCCGAATGACAGCATCTGCTACAACTGCCGCTGCTAATTCTCCGCCGGATAGCACAAAGTCACCAATACTTATTTCCCGGGTGATAAAGTGCTCTCTGATGCGTTCGTCAATTCCTTTGTAATGACCACAGAGCAGGATAAGGTTTTTTTTCAGGGCCAATTGATTAGCGACTCTTTGAATAAATGGCTCTCCATCCGGACTCATATATATAATGTCATCATAAGTCCGCTCTTCCTGAAGCTTTTCAATGCATTTTACTACAGGCTCTGCCATAAGTACCATCCCTGCTCCTCCACCATATGCATAATCGTCTACCTGCTTATGCTTGTTGGTGGCATACTCTCTAAGGTTAATTACATTTACTTCAACAAGGCCCTTATCTATCGCCCGTTTTAGTATAGAGTGGCTAAATGGTCCTGACAGTAATTCTGGTACAACAGTTATTATGTCTATCCGCATCGTGTTAGAGATAAATATCTAATAACCCTTCCGGCAAATCCACATGAATAATACTACTCTCCCTGTCCGGCCGGATAACAATATGGTCAGTTACGGGGATGAGTACCTGTTTCTCTTTATAATCCATCTCCATGAGGTGTTGTGGCCCCAGAGTGATGAAACTTTTGACCGTACCCATAGGACCCAATGTTTTGTCCACTACAGTGTATCCGATCACCTCATGATAATAAAATTGGTTATCCGAAAGTTCGGGAAGTACCTCCAGGGGTAAATAAAGTTGGCTTCCGACCATTTTTTCTGCCTCCGGCACCGTCTCAATGTCTTCAAACTTGATGACAGCTTTTTGGCCCCGGATCTCAATGGTATCAATGAAAAAAGGAATCAGTGTATCGCCCTCTTTGAGAACAAACACTGATTCCAATTCTTCATAAGCTTCCGGATCATCTACATCCAGGAAAGCCTGAACTTCTCCCTTTGTACCATGCTTTCGGATCACATACCCTAGTTGGTAGCAATCATCTTTCTGCATGGCAGAGGATTATTCTTTTGTTTCTTCAGCAGTTTCTCCACCTTCTGCGGCAGTGCTTTCTTCACCGGCAGCCTCTTCACCTTCCTCAGCAGGTGCATCAGCAGCTTCTGCTTCAGCTTGCTTCTGACGGAGTGCTTCAGCTCTGGCTTCTTTCACTTTTGCCTCAGCTTCACGGCGTTCAGCAGCAGCTTTCGATTTTTCACTTGCCAGACGGTCAATTTTACCCTGGATTTTTTCTTCCTTGGATTTAGACCATTCTTCAAAGCGTTTATCTGCTTCTTCCTGCGTTATAGCACCTTTTAAAACACCATGCTGTAGGTGCTTGCGGTACATTACACCACGATAAGATAACATGGCCCTAACTGTATCACTTGGTTGGGCACCTTTCATTACCCATTCAAATGCTTTTTCCGTATCAATATCTACGGTTGCAGGGTCGGTGTTCGGATTGTAAAGGCCTATTTTTTCAATAAACCTTCCATCACGGGGAGACCTCGAGTCGGCCACAACTACATCGTAGATAGGCTTCGCTTTGCGTCCTCGACGCGCTAGTCTGATTCTAACAGCCATTTTATTAACGTGTTTACGTTGATCGCGGAACCCGTCCGCATTTTAAATTAAAGCGCAAAGATATGAATTTTTTTTATTGATGCCACATGTGTCCTTAGTTTACTCGCAAACTGGTATGGAGATACAACATTAATAGGCGCGGCTAGTTTAGCTTTGCGGATAAGAGGTTGTCAAACAGTAAATTAATGTCTTAAACCGTATAACCGTTTTAACGGTTTTTTCATCCAAATTCGATTTCTTATCTTTGTTAAATAAATCTTTCTGCAAAGCCCGTATGGATAAATACTCCTATATAGCAAACGCCCATGTTTCATATATAGATGAACTATATAAAAGCTACAAGTCCGATCCCACCTCTGTAGATAAAACCTGGCAGATCTTTTTTGAAGGCTTTGAATTCAATAAAACAGACTTTGATGCCAATGGTGAGTCGGTAAGTATTGATTCTTCAGACCCCGATGAAATCGCCGTGCGTGACCTGATTCACGCTTATCGCACGCGGGGACATTTAAGGTCTAATACCAACCCTGTTAGAAAGCGTCGTGATCATAAAGCCATCCTTGATCCTGAGGATTTCGGCCTGGAGAATTGTGACCCTGGAAAGGAATTCGAAGCGGGAAAATTAATCGGAATCGGAAAAGCCAGTCTGGAAAAGATTATTGGTGCCTTAAAGTATATTTATGAAGGCACCGTAGGCTTTGAGTACATGTATATCCGGGAGCCTGAAATCTTACAATGGTTTAAGGATAAAAGCGAACATGAAGCACTTCATTTCAACCCTTCTTCAGATGAGAAAAAGCGCATCTTAAGAAAGTTGAATGAGGCTGTCGTCTTTGAGAACTTTCTACATACAAAATACCTCGGACAGAAGCGGTTTTCTCTGGAAGGGGGCGAAACCACAATCGCTGCTCTTGACGCAGCAATTAATAAAGGGGGAGACTCTGGTATTAAAGAAGTCGTTATAGGCATGGCTCACCGTGGCCGTCTTAACGTACTGGCGAATATCATGGGCAAGACCTATGAGCAGATATTTAACGAATTTGAAGGTAAGGCCGATCCTGATCTAACCATGGGAGACGGTGACGTTAAGTACCATATGGGTTTCAGCTCTGAAGTTGAAACAACTTCAGGTAAAAAGGTGAATCTTAAATTGGCACCCAACCCCAGCCACCTGGAGGCTGTAAACCCTGTGGTTGAAGGCTTTTGCCGGGCAAAGATAGATATTGAGTACGATGATGATGAGGATTCTGTACTCCCTATCCTTATTCATGGTGATGCAGCTATTGCCGGACAAGGTATCGTGTATGAAGTGACGCAAATGTCAAAGCTTAAAGGCTATTACACTGGTGGTACTATTCATTTCGTCATCAATAATCAGGTTGGTTTTACTACTGATTATGATGATGCCCGTTCCAGTATTTATTGTACAGATGTAGCCAAAATTATTGATGCACCTGTTTTACACGTGAATGGAGATGATCCTGAGGCGGTGGTATTTTGTATGAACCTCGCAATAGAGTTCCGGCAGAAATTTAACCGCGACATCTTTATTGATATGGTTTGCTATCGCAGACATGGTCATAATGAAAGCGATGAGCCAAAATTCACTCAGCCTAAGCTATATGGACTTATAGCCAAGCATCCTAATCCTCGAGAGGTATATAATAAAAAGCTTATACAGCGTGGTGACGTGGATGCTGAGCTGGCTGAGCAAATGGATAATGAGTTCCGCCAGTTGCTTCAGGACCGGTTAAACATGGTAAAACAGAAGCCTCTACCATACCAGTATCAGCAAATGGAAAAGGAGTGGAAAGAACTTAGGAGATCTACTCCTGAAGATTTCGCTTCATCTCCTGAGACAGGTATTTCAGAAGATGCTTATGCTAAGATAGCGAAGGCGCTTACCTCTTTGCCTGAAGGGTTCAAGCCTATCCGCCAGATAGAAAAACAGTTTAAGCAACGTAAAGAGATGTTCTTCGAAAACGAGGAGCTTAACTGGGCCGCTGCCGAGCTTATGGCCTATGGTTCTCTTATGCTTGAAAATAAGCTGGTTAGGTTATCAGGTCAGGATTCGGAAAGAGGTACATTTTCCCACCGCCATGCTGTATTGCATGATGCTAAGACCGGTGAGGCATATAATAGCCTGAATCACCTTGAAGGTACCGAAAGAAAGTTCAGAGTATTTAATTCACTGCTTTCTGAATATGGAGCCATGGGCTTTGAATTTGGATATGCTATGGCCAATCCTAATGCTCTGGTTATCTGGGAGGCTCAGTTCGGAGATTTTGCCAACGGGGCACAGGTAATGATAGATCAGTTTGTAACCTGCTCAGAAACCAAATGGCAGCGAATGAACGGTCTTGTTTTATTACTTCCTCATGGCTACGAAGGCCAGGGCCCCGAGCATAGTAATGCCCGTCCCGAAAGGTTTTTGCAATTAGCAGCCGAATACAATATTATAGTGGCTAACGTAACTGAGCCTTCAAATTTCTTCCACCTTTTAAGGAGGCAGCTTGCGTGGCCGTTTCGTAAACCACTGGTGGTAATGTCTCCAAAATCGTTGCTCAGGCACCCTAAAGTGGTTTCTAAAAAGTCTGAATTACTTAGTGGGCATTTCAGAGAAATATTGGATGACCACTATGCAGAACCTAAGTCTGTAAAGCGCGTAGTACTGTGTAGTGGAAAAATCTACTACGATCTGCAGGAAAAGCAACAAAAGCAGAAACGTAAGGATGTTGCACTTGTTAGAGTGGAGCAAGTTCATCCATTTCCTAAAGACCAGATAAATGAACTTCTATTAAATAAATACAAAGGTGCTGAGGTGGTATGGGTTCAGGAAGAGCCTGAAAACATGGGTTCCTGGTCATTTGTATTGAGGGTTTATCGGGATGTCAAAATGGATGTTATCAGTCGAAAAGCCAGTGCATCACCCGCTACAGGTTATGGTAAAATGCACGCAAAAGAGCAGTTAGAGATAATTGAAAAGGCTTTTGCATAAATTCGACATAAAATATTATTGTTTTTCATAAAAAATTATTCGACCTTTAGATCTGAAATAATATGAGCATAGCAGTAAAGGTTCCCGCAGTAGGGGAATCTATTAACGAAGTTACCATTGCTCAATGGCTCAAAAGTGACGGAGACTATGTTGAGATGGATGAAGTCATTTGTGAGCTCGAGTCGGATAAGGCGACTTTTGAATTAAATGCTGAAGCCTCCGGAGTACTGAAGATCAAAGCAAAAGAGGGTGAGACGCTAGAAGTCGGAGCACTCATTTGCCAGATTGATGAAAACGGTGACGCTGCTGATAGCGAGGGTGAAGAAAAGCCTGAAGCTAAAAAAAGCGGGCAGGATGATAAAACACAGCCTGAGGATAACGGGAAACAAGATGGCGGAGCCAGTAAAACTGGTGAAGTTATTGAAATGTCCGTACCTGCTGTGGGTGAGTCAATTACAGAAGTCACTATCTCTTCTTGGTTAAAAAAAGATGGAGATTTTGTTGACTTAGATGAAGTAATTGCAGAAATTGAATCTGATAAGGCTACATTTGAGCTTACAGCCGAGGCGAGCGGGTTTCTTTCCATTTTAGCTGAAGAGGGAAAAACCCTTGAAATCGGTTCTCCGGTGTGTAAAATTGAGGTAGCTGAAGAAAGCTCAAAGAAAGACTCAGGTGGAGTGTCTGAAAAAGATCAGTCTGCCAGCGGGAGCAAGAGTGATAATTCCACTTATGCTACAGGTCACGCTTCACCTGCTGCCGCTAAAATCCTGAAAGAAAAAGGGATTTCACCTGATGAGGTGAAAGGTTCCGGAGTAGACGGGAGAATCACGAAAGAAGATGCAATGTCCGCTCAAAAGAGTGATAAGAAAGCATCTGATTCAAAACCAGCCAAGACAGAGACTAATACCAGTGAGGGTTCAGCCCCTGAGCAATCAGCTTCTGATCGATCTCAACGACGTGAGAAAATGTCAAATCTCCGGAAAACGATCGCAAGAAGGTTAGTATCTGTCAAAAACGAGACAGCGATGCTGACGACCTTCAATGAGGTCAACATGCAGCCTGTCATGGAATTGAGAAAAAAGTATAAAGATACTTTTAAAGATAAATACGAGGTCGGGTTGGGCTTTATGTCCTTCTTTACTAAAGCAGTTTGCATGGCGCTGCATGAGTTTCCGGCCGTAAATGCCATGATCGATCAAGATGAGATTGTGTTCAATGATTACTGTGATGTTTCTATTGCAGTGTCTACCGATCGCGGGCTGGTAGTTCCCGTCATCCGAAATGCTGAGAAGCTCGGTTTCCATCAAATTGAAAAGGAAATTGTGCGATTAGCGACTAAGGCAAAGAATAACCGCCTTAGTATTGATGAGATGAGCGGAGGTACATTTACCATCACTAACGGGGGAATATTCGGCTCCATGCTGTCTACACCCATCATAAATGCCCCGCAGTCTGCGATATTAGGGATGCATAATATAGTTGAGCGTCCTGTGGTAGAAAACGGAGAAGTAGTCGTAAGGCCTATTATGTATTTGGCCCTTTCATACGACCACAGAATCATTGACGGAAAGGAATCCGTTAGCTTCCTTGTCAGGGTTAAGAGCTTGCTCGAAGACCCTGCAAGGTTGCTTCTGGGTGTTTAGTTTTTTCTTTTTCATAGGTTAAGGCGGGGGTGGTTCCCCGCCTTTATTTTTCGCTTCTCCGCTTTCTTCAAGCATTTAATTAAATTCTGTCTTTTACTTAAATCCTTCTTCCATGAAATACGACGTCGTAGTTATCGGATCCGGTCCGGGTGGCTATGTCGCAGCCATACGCTGTGCCCAGCTGGGATTAAAAACAGCCATTGTCGAGAAATATCCTGTTCTTGGTGGTACTTGTCTGAACGTAGGATGTATTCCTTCAAAGGCATTATTAGACTCTTCCGAGCATTTCCATAATGCCCAAAACCACTTCAAGGAACATGGCATTAACCTTTCGAAACTTTCTGTCGATATCAAGCAAATGATTGAGAGAAAGCGCGGTGTTGTAAAGCAAACAGTGGACGGTGTGCAGTATCTTATGAAAAAGAATAAGATTGATGTACATACCGGATTGGGATCGTTTAAGGATAAGCATACTCTGGTCATCAAAGGTGGAAAAGAGGAGAAGACTATTGAGTCGGATAAATTTATTATTGCTACTGGCTCAAAGCCATCTGATTTGCCTTTTGCAAAGCCTGACAAGGAAAGAATTATTACTAGCACTGAGGCCTTGGAGCTTGTAGAGGTTCCTAAGCATCTAATCATTATAGGTGCCGGGTATATTGGTATGGAGTTAGGTTCTGTATATGGTCGCTTAGGCAGTAAGGTCACCGTTGTGGAGTTTATGGATCGAATAACTCCCGGAATGGATAAAACAATGAGTAAAGAGCTCCAAAAGGTGCTTAAGAAGCTCGGTTTTGACTTTAATTTGAAACACAAGGTAACAGGGGTTGAGCGTAAAGGCGATGAAGTCGTAGTTACTGCTGAGGATGATAAGGGAGAGAAGAAAGAATTTAAAGGTAATTATTGCCTCCTATCCATAGGACGTAAGCCATACACGGAAGGGCTTAATCTTGAGGCTGCCGGACTGTCTACTGATGAGCGCGGTAAAATTGAGGTGGATGATAACCTGAAAACCAAAGTTGACAACATATATGCTATTGGTGATGTTGTTCGCGGCGCAATGCTGGCGCATAAGGCAGAAGAGGAAGGTATCTTTGTTGCAGAAACCATGGCTGGTCAGAAGCCGCACATCAACTACAAACTAATACCCGGAGTAATTTATACATGGCCAGAAGTAGCTAGCGTAGGCTATACAGAAGAAGAGCTTAAGGAAGACGGGAGAAAATACAAGTCAGGATCTTTTCCATTCAAGGCCTCTGGTCGTGCCAGGGCAAGTATGGATACGGACGGACTTGTAAAAGTTCTTGCAGACAAGGAAACTGATGAGATACTTGGTGTTCATATCATAGGACCCCGTGCAGCGGATATGATTGCTGAGGCAGTAGTAGCTATGGAGTTCAGGGCTTCTGCTGAAGATGTTGCGAGAATGTCTCATGCTCACCCTACGTTTACAGAGTCAATAAAAGAAGCCTGCCTGGCTGCAACAGAAAACAGGGCGCTCCACATATAAGAAATTATAACCCCTTATAAACAGGACAGGCCAACCCTTGGGTTGGCCTGTCTCATTTGCTTAAAACCAAAAATTTGGACTTAAGTCTTGACAGCACACTGATATAAGTCTGATTTTACCTTTATTGTTTGTCCTATTGTGGATAAAATTCAACTCAATTCAGGTAGCAAGCTTATACTCAATTGATTGATAGTCAGTGCTTAGTAATAGCATTTGCCTGCGTTTTTTATCCTTCGGTTTCCAGGTTTTATTTATCCTCTCTTTGGCAAACTTTGGTTATTCCTGTCTTTAGGTCTAAATTTGTGCAATTTATCAATAGCAGCCATTTCCAATCCAAAACCTGCAATGCCTAAAGACAACAGTATCAAATCCATCCTGATTATCGGTAGCGGTCCCATTATCATAGGTCAGGCCTGTGAGTTTGACTATTCAGGCTCTCAAGCCGCTCGTTCTCTTCGTGAAGAAGGGATTGAAGTGATTCTGATAAATAGTAATCCAGCCACCATCATGACTGATAAGGTGACTGCTGACCACGTTTATCTGCAGCCTCTTGAGAAGAAGAGTATTATTGACATACTCAAAAAGCATAAAGTTGATGCCGTCCTGCCTACCATGGGAGGACAGACCGCTCTTAATCTGGCGATAGATTGTGACCGTGCAGGCATCTGGGAGAAGTTTGGAGTCAGGATCATAGGCGTGGATATCGATGCTATCGAAACCACGGAAAACAGGGAGAAATTCCGCCTCAAAATGCATGAGCTCGGGGTAAGTGTTTGCCAGGGTTCTACAGCTACATCCTTTTTGCAGGGTAAAGAAATAGCACAGGAAATTGGTTTCCCTCTCGTAATCAGGCCAAGTTATACGCTTGGGGGATATGGTGGAGGATTTGTAGAAAAGGCTGAAGACTTCGATAAAGCTCTGACCAGCGGTCTGCATGCTTCACCAATTCATGAAGTGCTTGTAGAACAAAGTATTCTTGGGTGGAAGGAGTATGAGCTGGAATTGCTCAGAGATAATAATGGGAATGTGATCATTATTTGCTCTATCGAAAACTTTGATCCGATGGGCGTTCATACGGGTGACTCAATCACAGTAGCCCCTGCTATGACTCTACCTGATACCGTGTATCAGGGTATGCGTGACCTGGCTATAAAAATGATGAATGGTATCGGGCAATTTGCAGGTGGCTGTAATGTTCAGTTTTCAGTAAACCCTGAAAATGATGATATCATTGCTATTGAGATTAACCCCCGGGTGTCACGCTCATCAGCCCTGGCGAGTAAAGCAACAGGATACCCTATTGCAAAGATTGCAGCCAAACTGGCGATCGGGTATAACTTGGACGAACTTAAAAACCAGATTACCAAGACTACATCTGCTTATTTTGAGCCAGCACTTGACTATGTAATTGTAAAAATACCTCGCTGGAACTTCGATAAGTTCAAAGGAAGTGACAGGAAGCTAGGCCTGCAGATGAAATCTGTGGGAGAGGTAATGGGTATAGGACGAAACTTCCAGGAGGCATTACAGAAGGCTTGTCAATCACTGGAGATTAAGCGAAACGGTCTCGGTGCAGATGGGAAAGAGCTTAAAGATCAGGACAAAATACTGGAAAGCCTTGAGCATCCAAGCTGGAACCGGTTGTTCCATATATATGATGCTTTTAAACTAGGCATTCCTTTCAATAAAATTAAAAAGCTTTCCAAAATAGATAAGTGGTTCCTCAATCAGATTGAGGAGTTAGTGAAGTTGGAAAAAGATATTGAGCAGTACAACCTGGATTCAATACCCCGGGAATTACTCATGGAGGCTAAGGAGAAAGGCTACGCTGACCGTCAAATTGCACATCTACTCAGATGCCTGGAGAGTGATGTATATAAGAAACGTACTGATTTAGGGGTCAAGCGGGTATATAAAATGGTGGATACCTGTGCCGCGGAGTTCGAAGCAAGCACCCCCTATTATTACAGTACCTTTGAGCATGAAAATGAATCAGAGGTAACAGATAAGAAGAAGGTAGTTATCCTTGGGTCAGGGCCAAACCGCATTGGGCAGGGGATAGAATTTGATTACAGTTGCGTACACGGTGTTTTGGCTGCAAAAGAGTGCGGTTATGAGACCATAATGATAAACTGTAACCCCGAAACTGTTTCCACTGACTTTGATATAGCGGATAAGCTATACTTCGAACCAGTCTTCTGGGAACACATTTATGATATTATTCAGCATGAAAAACCCGACGGGGTTATCGTTCAGTTGGGAGGTCAGACAGCCTTGAAGTTAGCGGAGAAACTGGATCGATATGGTATAAAGATATTTGGTACCAGCTTTGAAGCACTTGACCTGGCAGAAGACAGGGGAAGCTTCAGTACATTACTTGCAGAAAATGACATCCCTTATCCTAAGTTCGGAGTGGCTCAGGATGCAGGTCATGCGCTCAAACTTTCCGATGATTTGGGATTTCCACTGCTGGTTCGCCCGTCCTATGTGCTTGGTGGGCAGAGCATGAAAATTGTGATAAATAAGGATGAACTGGAGCATCATATAGTAGATATCCTCAGGGAAATCCCGGGCAATAAGGTGCTGCTGGATCATTTTCTCGATGGAGCTATAGAGGCTGAGGCTGACGCCATTTGTGACGGGGAGAACGTTCACATTATTGGTATTATGCAGCATATAGAGCCGGCTGGTATTCACTCCGGGGATAGCTATGCGGTGTTGCCCCCCTATAATTTGGGTGATTTTGTGATGGCTCAGATCGAAACATATACCAAAAAGATTGCCCTGGCACTTAACACCGTTGGCCTTATCAATATTCAGTTTGCTATTAAAAACGACACCGTTTATATAATTGAAGCCAACCCACGGGCCAGTCGGACCGTACCATTTATATGTAAGGCTTACGATGAGCCTTATGTTAATTATGCGACCAAGGTAATGTTAGGGGAAAAGAAGGTGAGTGACTTTACCTTTAATCCGACCAAAAAAGGGTATGCGATAAAGGTACCGGTATTTAGTTTCAACAAGTTCCCTAACGTAAATAAGGAGCTTGGGCCGGAAATGAAATCCACTGGAGAGGCGATTTATTTTATTGATGATTTGCTGGACGACTATTTCCTGAAAATATATAGTGAACGAAACCTATATCTGAGCCGATAGGTTATTATGTAAATCCTTTAAAAAATGTTCAAATTCCTAATCATATTTCTGATTGTTATCTATGCTGTTTATAAGCTCAGCGGCTTTTTTATGAGAATGCTTTTTAGTTCACTGGGAAATAGTGCGCGTGATAATTTCGGGCATTATCAGCAAAGAGCAAACCGGCAGCAAAAGGCAAATGAGCAAAAACATACTAGACCTATGGGAGGGAATGTAAACATTGACTACATCCCTGAACAAGAGAAGAGAAAGGGAAAACCGTCTGGAAACGGCTATAAGGGCGGTGAGTATGTAGATTACGAAGAGATTAAGGATTAAAATAAGAAAAGGAGGCTGCTGCCTCCTTTTTATTTGAATACTAGTAACGTTTGTTCCGTTTGTTTTTTGTCCTGGGTTTTTTGGTCTTATTCACCACCTTGTTGTGATTAACCGCCGTGTAGTCATGATAGGCCTGCTGGCTCTGTGTAACATACACAGGCGGGTTACAACCGGTAGCCAGAAAGAAGCTGGCAACGGAAAAAGTGAGTAACATCTTTTTGATCAGGTTTTTCATATCCTCCTAAATTAGATAAAACATAAAGGTAGCCCCCCGGCCTGCCAAAAGCCTGACTTTACCCAACCATCCTTTACACATGTAGTTAAATAGTACGAATTGAAATTTATCGTATCTTTACACTTCTTTAGTACCAAATCAAGAAATCTGCATGGCATACGAAAAAATCGTAGAACTACTCGGAAACGATGCTGAGTCACTTTTACAACACACGTGTAATACGGTTGACAAGAGTCAGTTACACCTTCCTAACCCTGACTTTGTTGATCAGATTTTTGGATTAAGCAACCGCAGCCCACAGGTGCTCAAAAGCCTCGCTTCCCTGTTTAATCATGGCAGGTTGGCCGGATCAGGTTTTCTCTCAATTCTACCTGTTGATCAGGGGATAGAGCACACCGCCGGTGCTTCATTTGCTCCTAATCCACTTTACTTCGATCCTGAAAACATTATCAAACTGGCTATAGAAGGTGGTTGTAATGCGGTAGCCACTACATTTGGTGGTCTGTCTCTTCTTTCCAGAAAGTACGCTCACAAGATCCCTTTTGTGGTGAAAATTAACCACAATGAGCTAATGACATATCCTAACAAGCATGACCAAATCATGTTCGGATCTGTGGATGAAGCCTGGGAGCTGGGTGCTACAGCTGTAGGTGCCACTATTTATTTTGGTGCTGAGGAATCTAACCGCCAGCTAATTGAAGTAGCAGAGGCTTTCGAGCGTGCTCATGAATTGGGTATGGCTACAATCCTGTGGTGCTACACGCGTAACAGTGGCTTTAAGAAGGACGGCACTGACTATCACGTAGCGGCTGACCTTACCGGACAGGCAAACCATCTGGGAGTAACTATCCAGGCTGATATTATCAAGCAAAAGCTTCCTGAAAACAATGGCGGTTTTAAAAACATCGGCTTTGCTAAGCAGCACCCTTCTATGTACGATAAGCTTTCTTCTGATCACCCAATTGATCTTTGTCGCTACCAAGTAGTAAACTGCTACATGGGACGTGCAGGTCTTATTAACTCAGGGGGAGCTTCCAGCGGAGAGTCTGACCTTGCTGAGGCAGTGAAAACAGCGGTTATAAATAAACGTGCTGGTGGTATGGGGCTTATCTCCGGACGCAAGGCATTCCAGCGTCCAATGGAAGAAGGCGCTGAACTTCTCCGTGCTATCCAGGATGTATACCTTGAAAATAAAATCACGGTAGCCTGATAAAATTTGCCGGGGCTTATGCCCCGGCATCATTTTGCGGAAGCGATGATAAATTCTTATTGTTTCCGGTGAACAATTAAAACCCGCTTTACAATATGGCTTGGTTTAAACGGCAGGATAAAGGAATACAAACCCCTACTGAGAATAAAAGGGAAGCGCCTGATGGGCTTTGGTATAAAACACCTAGTGGGAAAATTATACATATGCGTGAGCTTCGTAATAACGCATATGTGTGCCCCGATGATGATTATCATGTCCGAATAGGCAGTAAAGAATATTTCGAAATAATCTTTGATAACAACGAATTCACGGAGCTGGATGAGAATATGTCATCAGCTGATCCCCTTAATTTTGTTGACAGTAAACCCTATCCTGAGAGGACTAAAGCAAGTCAGAAGAAAACTGAGCTCAAAGACGCTGTTCGTACCGCATCAGGAAAAATGAACGGTGTGGAGGTCACGGTAGCCTGTATGGATTTCAGCTTTATTGGAGGTTCTATGGGGTCTGTGGTTGGTGAAAAAATTGCCAGGGCTATTGATCACTCCAGAGAAAACAATATCCCTTTTCTAATGATCTCCAAATCTGGTGGGGCCCGCATGATGGAGGCAGGCTTTTCACTAATGCAAATGGCGAAGACCTCGGCAAAATTGCACTTACTATCAGAGGCTAAGGTCCCCTTTATTTCACTGCTTACGGATCCTACCACAGGCGGTGTAACAGCTTCTTTTGCTATGCTGGGTGACTTTAACATTGCCGAACCCGGTGCATTAATAGGTTTTGCAGGACCAAGGGTAATTCGTGAAACGATCGGTAAAGATTTGCCTAAAGGTTTTCAGAGCGCAGAATTTCTTCTAGAGCATGGCTTCCTGGATTTTATTGTGGATAGGAGAAATTTGAAAAACAGGCTTACTACATTATTAAAAATGCTTCAAAACTAGCAAGCATTTAATATCCTTGAGAAAGGCTGCCCTAGACCCGGGGTGGCCTTTATTAATCGAATTAAAACCACCGTCTTAGACGGTGGTCATGTTTGAGGGCTATGCCAGTAGGGGTATATTGTGGAATGAGCAAGTATCGTAAGCTATCGCATAGCTTTTACTATTGTGTCTATCATGTAGTATGGACCCCGAAGTACCGCCACCGTATACTTCGTGATATTGTTGCAGATACGTTGGAGAATAAGATAAAGACGATATGTGAATGGAAGGAGGTCAAGGTAGAAGAGTTGAACATTCAGCCAGATCACGTTCATTTGGTATGTAGTATACCTCCGAAACTTAGTGTATCAGACTTCATGGGTATTCTCAAGGGTAAGACAGCGATCATGATGTTTAAGAACTTCAAGAGTCTTCGCAGAAAACCCTATTGGGGCAATCATTTTTGGTCACGAGGCTATTTTGTAAGTACGGTAGGCATAGATGAAGAAAAGATAAAGCGGTATGTTAAGTATCAGGAGAAGGAAGATAAGAAAGAGGATGGGGATATAGATATCCCGCTATTCGATAACTGACTATCCCCCTTTGGGGGTAATAACCATTGAAAACCCCCTCCTTTGGTGGGGGTAATTTATTTTTACAGGTTTAGCAAGTCAATAACAGTAAAGGAGACGCCAAGAATTACCAAAGCGTAGATCCCATGTCCGATCATCAGTGCAAAGGCAGACTTAAGTAAGGCCCAGCCCAGCTTATGCCCACTCATCAGACCTAAGACAGGAAGTATATAAATCGCTTCAAGAATGAAAGGCAAAAAGTAAGCTTGAGGAAAGAAAAATGTAATTGGGATGCATAGGGCTGAAAATAACAGCATCTGACCTGAAATATACAGGCACAGCTTCCACCAGTACCTCTGTCCGAAAGGTTTCCCCCCAAAAAAGACCCGGTAAGCCATTCCGGTAATAATGGCAAACATGGCCAGAAATGTCCAGAAATGCCTTACCAGGAAGTACCCGGCACGCTTGATAGTTCTGATGCCCGGATTATCAGAAGGAGGTTCACCGGAAATAGCTACAGTATTTTCCAGGGGGTCATACCCGGTTAGCACCCTGGTCAGGAAATAAATCAGAAAGCAAATAAGAAAATAGCTCACCGGGCCTCGCCAGGAAGGGACTAACCCCGGTAATTGGCTCCGTAGCGTTGAGACTGGCCGTACTGTAAGGGCCAACGGAAGGGCTGGTAGTGGGAGTGGACTCGCCTTTTCGGTTTGCTCATTCATGCTATTGATAAAAACAGAAAGCTGGTTTTTGTTGCCATTTATCATTCAATAATACCCTGCAGGTTTGTCAGAGGAAACCAAAAAACCTTATTTTGAGCTATGAGGCTGATACGTCACCCCATCTTATGCAATTATTATGTGACATACCGGTGCAATGCCAAGTGTGGTTTTTGCGACATATGGGAGCGCCCGAGCCCATACATTACCCTTGAGACGGCTGAAAGTAACTTCAGGGATCTGAAAAAGCTAGGGGTTAAGGTAATTGACTTTACCGGAGGTGAACCTTTGCTACACCGCCGTATAGATGAATTGCTTCAGCTTGCCAAAGAATTCGGTTTTATTACAACTCTGACCACGAATGGATTACTATATCCGAAATGGGCCTCGCGTATAAAAGGAAAAGTAGACATGCTGCATTTCTCGCTTGATTCTTCTGAGCGGGAGAAGCATGACGAAATGCGTGGAGTGGCTTGTTATGATAAGGTCCTTGAGTCAATTCGTATAGCCAGGGATCTTGGTGAGCGGCCAGACATTTTATTTACTGTTTTTGAGGATAATCTGGACGAAATAGAGGAGGTATATCAGGAGATCACCCTGCCGGATAACCTGATACTTATTCTGAATCCGGTTTTTGGGTACAATGATGTAACGACAGGCAGCAGCCTCAGTAACGATACCCTTAAATCACTGATTAAATGGAGTCGTAAAAAGCTTGTGTACCTTAATGAAGGGTTTATTGCGCTAAGAAGGGACGGAGGCAATCATGTAGACCGGCCGGTTTGCAAAGCCGCAAGCACCACTCTGGTAATTTCACCTGAGAATAAGCTCGTACTACCATGTTATCATCTTGGTGAAAAGGAATTCCCCATTGATAATCAGCTGTTTGATCTATACCATAGCCCTGAAGTTCAGAAGGTTGTTGCTTTAGAAGGTCGCATGCCGGCTTGTGAAGGGTGTGTAATCAATTGCTATATGCAGCCGTCATTTGCAGTAGAGGTAAACAGGTACTTCTGGAAAGCCTTAAGAAGTACGCTGAAATACAATCTGACAAAGGGTACCTACAAAAGCCTGAGGATTAGAGGATAAAAATCTTTGGCGAGTCAACTTTTTTTGCCTCTCTTGTGTTTAAAAATGGGTTTATCCGTATGTCGTCCAACGATTTAGGGTGTAATAAAATTTATCCTTCTCAACTTATGGTTTTGCCTATTTGTGGATATATTTGTGACCCAATTTGACACGTAGTGTAAAATAAAACGAGTAATTCGATGACCACAGTTGTAACATCGGCAATAATCGCCTTTACACTGATCATCATCCTGTTGGTTTTGGTACTGCTATTTGCGCAGTCCAAATTAGTACAGCAGGGCGATGTGAAGATTTTTGTAAATGGAGATAAAGACAACCCGATCATTGCCTCAGCCGGCTCCAGCCTGCTTTCAACGCTCTCTACTAAAAGCATTTTCCTTCCTTCTGCCTGTGGTGGCGGTGGTACCTGCGCCATGTGTAAGTGCGTGGTAGAAGATGGCGGTGGAGACGTTCTTCCTACAGAGGTCGGGCACCTGAGCCGTTCAGAACAAAAAAGTAATGTGCGCCTGAGCTGCCAGGTTAAGGTAAAGGAGGACATGCACATTCGGATACCTGAAGAGATATTCGGGATCAAGAAGTGGGACTGCGAAGTGGTATCGAACTACAACGTGTCTACCTTCATTAAGGAGTTTGTAGTGAGACTTCCCGAGGGCGAAACCCTGGACTTTCAGTCAGGTGGATACATTCAGATAGACGTTCCTCCCATCACTGTTAATTTCAAGGACATCGACATCACTCCTCACCCTGACCTGGGCCACAAGCAGGAAGTATATAAGGGTGACTGGGACAACTTCGGTATGTGGGATCTGGTAATGAAGAATGATGAGCTCATCTTCCGTGCCTACTCAATGGCTAATCACCCTGCCGAAGGAGATATTATTATGCTGAATATTCGTATTGCGACTCCCCCGTGGGACCGCGCTGCCGGTAAGTTTATGGATGTAAATCCTGGTATTTGCTCATCTTACGTATTCAGCCGCAAAAAAGGTGATAAAGTAACTATTTCGGGGCCTTATGGTGAGTTCTTCATCAACCCTACTGACCGCGAAATGATCTACATTGGTGGTGGTGCCGGTATGGCTCCATTACGTTCGCATATCTTCCACTTATTCCATACTGAGAAGAGTGACCGGAAGGTTAGTTACTGGTATGGTGGTCGTTCTAAGCGCGAGCTTTTCTATGTGGATCACTTCCGTAATATTGAAAAGGACTTCCCTAACTTCCAGTTCCATATCGGCCTTTCCGAGCCCCTTGAGGAAGACAACTGGAAGGTGAAAAATAGCCTTGAGGATAGTGGAGATGGATATGTAGGCTTTATTCACCAGGTGTTGTATGATAACTACCTGAAGAATCATCCGGAGCCTGAAGAAATTGAGTACTACCTTTGCGGACCTCCGTTGATGAACGCGGCTGTGCTCAAGATGCTTGACGACTTGGGTGTACCCCCTGAAAACATTCGATTTGACGACTTCGGTGGTTAATTCTCCGAAGCCAGATATAATTAAGGCTGTCTTACAAAGTAGGGCAGCCTTTCTTTTTGTGCTGCGGGATAAAAAAATAGCCCCCCTTTAGCAGTCTATTTCTGATTTGCCTAGAGAAATTGAAGCCGTCGCCGCTTCACTTATCGATAATTACTATTTTTGGATATGGACTTAAAGATATTTTTCTCGTCGATACCAGAAGAATCATTCAGGGACAATCGGAGTGCTTCTAATTTGCTTAAGTACGTCAAGGTGAATTTCGGACAAATGCCGGATTACCGTGAGGCAGACATTGCCCTAATTGGCATAGGCCTGCCTTATGAGTCGGAAGAGGGTGGCCTCTCTTCTGACAATGAGTACAACGAAAAGCCTGCCGCAGAAGCCTCTATGGCCATTCGTAAGCAGCTTTATGCCCTTAAAAAAGGCGTAGGGCCTTATAAGGTAGTAGACCTTGGTAATATTCGTCCGGGAATGGATGAGGAAGATACAACTATGCGTCTCAAGGAAGTTTGCGCCGCCTTATTGTCAGAAAATACCATGCCGGTAATCCTGGGGGGGAGCCATGCCTATACTTACGGGCAGTACGCGGCCTATGAAGATATAGAGAAACTGGTGAGTGTCCTGTGTGTAGACAGTATTCTTGATATGGAAGAGGATGGCCAGGCTCCTCTCTCCCGTAAGCATGTGCAGAAGCTATTACTGCATGAGCCTAATTACCTTTTTAATTTCACCCTGTTGGCCTACCAGGCGTACCTGACCGACCCCGCGGCCCTTACGGTATTAGAGAAGCTCTACTTTGAGTGCTTCCGGATAGGGTATCTGAGGCAGCATCTTCAGGAAATGGAGCCCGTAGTTCGCAATGCAGATATGCTTTCATTCGATGCGGCTGCAATAAGGATAGGGGATGCTCCCGGCTGCGCAGACGCACAGCCCTTTGGTATGACAGGAGAAGAGGCTTGCCAGGTAGCATGGTATGCGGGCACCAATGATAAATTAAGTTCCGCTGGCTTTTATGGATATGAAGCTGAACTGGATGATGATCGCTCATCTACCGCAAAGCTTATTGCTGTTATGGTGTGGTACTTCATTGAAGGATATTACCACCGAAAAGATAGCGAGGACTTTCGTTCAAACGATTACCTTAAGTATGTGGTAAGTATGCCCAGTGAGCCGGAAACCCTTACTTTCTTTAAGAGTAAGAAAAGCGATAAGTGGTGGATGGAAGTACCTCACCCTGATCAGGCAGGGCGATTTGCCAGGAACAGGATGGTGCCATGCAGCTATACCGATTATGAGAAGGCTTCAAAAGGTGAAGTGCCGGACAGGTGGCTGAACACCTACGCGAAGCTGGTATGAGCCGGACTGGATTCTCATGGCAGTATGGCGTATATTGAGAATATAGCGTCAGGCAAACCTAAAATGCCTGCTTAACGTTATCAATATGCAATAACCTAAATGACACATTTTATGACAACCCAATCTGTAAATCCGACTATATATGCGCAGGTAGGGCCAAGTCTTCTTGGAGGCTATTCGGCTCGTCTGGCTGCTACTTTAATTGATGTTGCCATTGCTCTCATGTTGAGTGTGATACCTTTGCTTGGCGTAGCATATTTTCTGCTTCGTGATGCTCTTCCTTTCTTTGACGGCCAAAGTGTAGGAAAGTATGTCATGAATATAAGAGTGATAGAAGAGTCTACCCGCGGGTCAGTTAAGGGTAATTACAAAGCCAGTATACTCAGAAACGTCCCTCTTATCATACCCATTTTCCAGTTCTTGGATGCCTTTTTGGTATTTAGTTCTAATCGCAAGCGTTTAGGGGATAACTGGGGTGGCACAGTTGTGATAAAGGCCTGATATTAAGATGATATTATAAAAGCCCGGTCATGCCGGTTTTTTTTTAGTTTTGGATGCTTACAGGCAGTTCTTTCTGCACAACATAGGGGTTACCCATGCTTGTTTCAGCCACCGCCACAATATTCAATGTCTCGTTGACCTGTGTGCCCGGGGGCAGGGTGATTTCCAATAGCCCCTTCTCTTTTTCCGGAGTTTCCAGCATGATCATGCCATTGTGAAAGTATTTACCATCTATGAGCTGGCCATAATAAAAGGTAGCATCGCGCCCTTTTTCAGATAACTCTACTTCTATCAGGTAGCGGTTTTCCGAAGCCAGCTTATTGATCCTATCGAAAAGCAATTCCGGGTATTCAGTTTTAGCCTTACCGCTTACATAGAACTCCTGCGTACCTATACCTGGGTGTCCGTTTTTATAAGGAATTTTAGCTTTTACTTTTCCATTTGCACGGTAAATAGTCATCATGCCATCTTTGCGGTCATTCTGGTATTCCGTTTCGCGAAATAGGCCGCCTTTTTCATAGTACATTTTAGCTGTGCCATGGCGCATACCACTCTTATATTCGATGCTTGCGCGCATATTGCCATTATCATACCATTGCTCAGCCAGGCCATCCTTCACGCCATAGCGGTACCTGATCTTTGATTTTACCGTTCCGTCTGCACGTTTTTTGATACGAACGACTGGCTTACCGGCGTCTTTTTCCTCCGGAGGTGGTGCCGGTGCTTCTTGTTCCGGTACCTCGATAAAGAGGGATCTAAGGCTTTTCATGTCCTTATCTGAACAGGCGGTGCCGGATAGGAGCACAAAACCGAGTATTAGGATAGAGATGGGGTGCTTAAGACGAAGTATCATTCCTCAAAAATACTTTTTTAGCATGTATTTCCCATGGGCTCAACAGGCTAATCACCTTTTAGGGTATTTATTAGTCTCTCAATCAGTTCAGTTTGTGCGGCGTTAATGTACTCTTTAGGTGCTTCAGGAGTAAACCACCTGGCCTGATCTACCTCAGGAAATGATTGCTTTTTTCCGGACCGCGGAGGCCACTCCATTTCAAAGGTATCAGCGGGTAGGCCGCTCTCCGGATTCCAGTCCCCTCCGGCGGCCCAGGCATGCACAGTCTTGCCTCCTTTCTGTTTTATCTGCCCCAGCGGAATGAGATTATCATGTACTTCTATACCAGTCTCTTCTTTTAACTCTCTAGTGGCGGTGTCCTGAAGTTTCTCGTCCTCTTCCGGCTCCCCTTTAGGAATTGTCCACCAGCCCTTATCCTTATTTTTAAAAAAGGGGCCGCCCGGATGAACCAGCAGAAATTCGATAGATTTACCTTTTTTCCTGTAAAGGAGAATACCGGCGGAAATTGTCATAAGTGAAATGATTTACTAGCTGCGGGCGTTACTTTAATAAAATACTAGGCATGAGGCTATTTAGTTTTTTCGGATTGGTAATGGTTACCCTTGTTTTTGCCGGCTGCTCAGATGATGACGGCGGTCCTATACCAACAGACGGCATCACTGGAGAAGGGATTGTCTATCGGCTCAATCCAGGGGAAGGCAGCAATGCTTCTGGAACCGTTAGCTTTTACAGACTGACTAACGGTTTGGTAAGGGTAACGATAGGGCTTGAAAATACAGTACCCGGCGGCGAGCATCCGGCGCATCTGCATTACGGCAGCGCATCGCTGGACAATACACTGATGGCGGCTATGCTCAATCCGGTAGATGGTGACACGGGTATCAGCACGACAGACGTGGATGTATTGGCGGATGATTCTGACTTCACATTTGATGATCTACTAGCTTTTGACGGTCATGTAAAAGTACATTTGGATGCCGGCGCCGGCTATACTACCATACTTGCCGTTGGAGATATAGGTGCTAATGCCGTGCCGGTAAATTAGGTCTAGAACTGGAAGCCAAATTTCACTAAAGGCAATACATCCTCCTCTGAGGCACCTATCATGGCTGAAATGACCACCTGGCCTATCGGAGAGACGAATATACCTCCTCCGTATCCTGTATGCCACTTGTCTGAAGATTCACCGTCGAACCAGACACGGCCTACATCATGAAAGGCGAGTATGCCTAGCTGACCCGGGAAAAGGTAGGTTTGAAAATTCAGCAGGTGAATACGAACCTCCGTATTATTATATGCCATGGAACCTCCGTAAAAGCGGGTCATCCGGTAGCCACGTAGATTTTCCGTACCGCCCAGTTTTTGTGCCTGGAAAAACGGGAAATCACCCAGGGTCACCCCACCGCCAAAGCGTGTGGCAAAGGTAAATGGGAATGGCTTGCGGAAGGTGTTGTAGAACCTGAGATCACCTTGTAACACGCCATAATCATTACTAAGGTCATTGATACCTGTCATGGCCCGGCCCTCAATATTGAAATAGATGCCTCTTTTAGGGATTATTTCATCATCACGCAAATCCAGTTCGTAGTGGCCACTAATACCTCCATAGTTCCGGTTACTAAAAAGGCTGGGCTCGAGTTCATCGTTCTCGGCCATTTCTGCAATAAAGCGACCTCCTGTATTTTCCAGCTCTATGCCTTCATACATAGGACCGGCACTAATTTCGCTAAAGCCGAAGCGCTTGCGGAGTTCCACGCCGATATCCCACCACTCGTAGCGGACACGGTAATAGTTTATGCCATTTGCGTCTTCTTCATTTACCGCCTCGTTGCCTAAGCCAAAAAAGTTGTTAACAAATCTCGGAGCACGGATATTGGCCCTGGCCACAAGGTCTAACGACGCGACGGTTTGGTTGAACTCACCTTTGTACCGGATGTTGAACGACCCGGTATTAAGCGCATAGTTTGTCGTAAATTTATTTCTGCTGGCGTAGGGCTCTCGTCTGAAACCATGTTTCGTATACATCGCTCCCCCACCCAGAAATATCCCATCGTCAGGGTTATACTCTATGGAAACAAGTGGTATGAGCTGGTCATAGCGAAACGCCTTGCGGTCGTACGCATTTACGTCGAGACGATCACTCGTGCGGTCCTTGGTATCACTGTTCTTTACGATGTAATTGTCCTCGTTGGTATCATACACCTTGGTTTTGCGAACCCACCCGCGAACATTGCTATCCACTATCACGGTATCTGTATCGGCACCGCCTATTACCCGAATCAGAATGCCATCTTTTGCATCTCCTTTTATATCGAAGCGGTCTTCGCCTTCCAGTCCAAAGAGCCTGATCTCATCTGTTTCATCAGTAAAAAACGTACGGTCATACAGAAGCTTATCGGTAGTGCCTTCGTCTTTTTTTCGTTTGTATATTCTGACTCTGGTACGGTCGTCATCCAGGCGATCCACCATATAGTGCTCATGCTTATCGCTACCGGGTATGTCTACTCCTTTGGCGAGAAAAGAATAATGCTCAAGGGCATTACCTTTTAGATTATCTCTACGGCTTTTGAGCTTAGCTACTATTTCCTCACCGGAAAGCTCATAGATTTCTTTTGGCCAGGACTTAATAGCCTGTTCAATAGACTCATCAGTAAGGCGGCGCTGCAAGGTGTCAGATATAGCGACCCAGTCTTCTTTCTCCAATTGGTTTAGAAAGGTACGATCAAAGTAGCGGGCATTATACATAAACCCCGGAGGGTAGCGCATCTCGTAGTCAAAGCCTTCTATTTTAGGCATTGCCCATTTACGGCTGGCCAGCTTAGGTATAAACCCCTCATTTACAAAAAATACCTGGTCTCGATCTCGGGGAACAGGTATGTAGTGTTTTCCTTTACCATCATTGTCATACTCTGCCCATCGCCACTGGTCATCGTGCCGGTCCCAGTCTCCTATGATCATATCAAAGAGGCGGGCTCTGAGTACTTCATCCTGCACTACATAATTATCGCTATCGTCTTTCAGGTCCTCTATTACAGAACGGGTACTTAGCAGCTCTTCGCTATATCCGAAACTTGCCTGGTCCGACCAGTCTTCATCGGGCCGCTCTTCATAAAGTACCAGGGTGTTTGCAAAATCTTTACGGTAAGGCCCTAAGAGTGGATCATCGGGAAGAAAAACCACACTGGGGTTGGTGTGCAACACCCCTGCTGCATCAGCTAGCGGAGGCAGCACTATGGCTCCGTAGGGGTGAGAGGCGCTGATCTGGTCCTGTACGATATCGGCGGCAAAGGTCTTTCGTAAGGGGGCAGGTATAGCATTCTCAGGGTATTTTTCTATGCTGCGGAGTACATACTGTTTTTCATCATCAGCTTCCAGCCGCAGACTCTTGGTTTGCTGCCCACCACCACGCTTTACTATTTCCAGGCCACCTTTTTCCTTGGAGATATCAAATACCGGGACTTTTACAGGCTGTTGCCACTCCTTCCGGTAGTTATCGCCCATGAGCCACTTTCTGAAACTATTGGCTGCGTATTGCCCGCTGGCGGCTACTATGACCGTACTGTCAGAGTAGTCCAGGTTTCTGGAACCCTCGGAAAGGTCGGCTGCTGCCGATGTGTCTATCGCCTTATTAAATATGATTTCGTCATAAATGGCCTTTTCGTTATTAATGCTGTGGAACTCAAGTTTTACATCACCATTTCCGAAGAAATCCAGCCTGGCAAAACCATTTTGATTAGCCAGAAATTTTCCCCCTTCGCGCATCACTGTAGCGGTCTTAGCGCCAGACCCGCTTACAATGTAGTGCACGCTATCTTCCAGGTAGTACTGCAGCATATGCTCATGGCCTGCCGCATGTATAGTGTTCGGATAGCTGTTAAGTAAGCTTACAAACGCATTGCGTACCTGTGAATAGCGCGGGTTAGGCATGTCCTGAATGTCACCCAGCAAACTACGGTACAGGGGATATATTGAGCCTATAAGAGGGAGGGGGATGTAGAGGTTATCATCCAGGTCGGTCAGAGGAAATATGTGTTGCTTCCATGTGGTATGTCCACCGTGTGGTCCGGCACTGAAAAACGGGTGGTGGGTGGCCAGTACTACTTTCTTATCCTGGTTACGCTCCAGTATGTCCTGTACCTGTGTCAGAACCTCATCCAGATCTGTGTATTCACAGCCATCCTCTTTGGTGGGTACTGTGTTTTTATGTAGAAAGTACTGCGTATCTACTACGATAAGTACTATGTTTTCAGAGAGGTATTTCACTATCGGACCGGGGCAGCCATCATTAGGGATAAAGGCCTCTTCATTTTCCAGATAAGACTCTACCAGGCGTTCCTGGTTTCTTACGCGGTTCAGGCCATTTTCCTTACCCTGTCGCCAATCATGGTTACCGGGGATAAAGTAGATTTGGCCGGCATACCCTTCGAGCAGGTCTAACTGCAAGGTGATCTTTTGTGATTCTATCTCATAGAGAGGGTCATTTTCATCCGGAAGGCCATAGGGGTAAATGTTGTCTCCAAGGTAAACAACCGCGCTGTGCTTACCGGATTGGAGTAGCTGGCCGCGCAATTTTTCCAGGTTTTCTCTGGCTCCTGGTAAGGTGGGGGCTCCCGTATCGCCGATCAGGAATAAACTAAAAGTGAGGCTATCCGTGCTGTTTTGAGCTTTGGTCTGCCGTAATCCGGCTAATAGCATGAGGCCTGACAGTGCCAGGGTAAAAATCAATCGGTACGTAAAGTTCATGAGCATGTAGCTAAAAACCACCCTGAGCGATCTTGGTTTGCATAGTATGGGTGGGTTTATTAAAAAGTTTTCCCGGAGGATAAAGTAATTACGGTGCTCAGGCTTCTTTGTTTCCTATAGCTCTATGTCTTCGTCCCCTTCCTGGTAGGGTACATATTGCATGATTAGCTCAAACATTTCGTCTTTAGTACCCCATCCATAACCTACATCCACGGGGGGGTAGCTAGGGTTACGAGGGTTTTCTTCCGTATTATCAAATGTGGCTTCGGCATAGATCACCGAACCTTTTGGTATGCGCAGCATCTTGTGAAACTGGTAGGTCATTTGCCAGTTAAAGTCCCAGTCATCTATTTTTAGTAATGGGATCACTTCAGAATCCGGTGTGATGGCAAAGGCTCTGAAGGACTTACCCAGCAGGTGCATATGAGGTAGCAGGTTGATTAAACTTATGTCTTTTCTGATCACCGGAGACCGCATATAGAATGTTTGTTTACTTCCCGCCGGTATTATCAGGGGCCCATTTGTAATATCAGATTCTTTGAGAATATAGGTTTTGGCAAACCGCTCAGGTTTTTCATCTGAGAGATAAAATGCCACCCGGGCATTATCAGTCTCATCCACCGGGGTGGGAGAGTAGTGTACGTTCATCACCAGGTCACTGCCGGCCGGTAACTTTTTGGCTATACCTTCAGGGTACATCACAGGGAAGTTGCCCGGTACCCAACCATGATAGAAGTAGTCGTAGAGGGTAATGGTGCTATTCTCAAATACGCTTTCTTCTCCTATTTCTATGCCGTCATCTTCCCGAATGGTATTGGTCGTATCGATCATCATTCGTGAGTGATGGGTATAGCGGCGGTTGCCGGGCAGGTAGTCTATGCCCTTTACATATACCTCTTTCTCCAGGTCTGTAGGCATAACAAAAACGCGAAAGTGCTCCTGATTATCGCCTGGGATAGTGAAGGGTTTGTTCATAGGCACTACCAGATCCGGCTCCGGGTAACTTTCGGCCAGGTTATCCAATGCAGGCCGGTCTACAGGCGTACCGCGTTTTTTGCCCTGGGCCACCCAGGCACTTATCTTATCAATATCTTCCTGGTTCAGGATGCGCTCATTTTTAAACGAACGAAACTCCGGGTCTGCAAACCAGGGCGGCATATAGCGGGTCTCCACCGCATGCTTGATAAAGTCTGCCCGCTTGATCACATCCTGAAAGCTGGTAAGAGGAAAGGGGGCCGCCTGACCCTGGCGGTGGCAGGGTACACAATTTTTAATAATAATAGGCTCGATGTCCTTATGGTAAGTAAGGGCCTCTTCCTGTGCGACTGCGGAAAGGCTGGCCGTGAGTAGCGTAAGGCATGTAAGGATGCCACTGATCTTTATTTGCATACGCTGTTCCGTTCGATAAGGCACCCTACCGGTTGGGTGCGTACCGTTTCAATGATCTCTCCGTTAAGGTAAGCCGAAATAGCCTCGTCCAGATAGTGGCGGGTGGTATGGTTGCGGTACTTGCCCAGCGCATAATACCAGTTATCTATTTTGCCACGATAAAGGGCAGTCATCTCATTATCAAAAAGGAATACTTCCGGCGTAGTAGTGGCGTCCAGCATTTCGACCATTTTGTTGCCTTCATCCCGCATAGTCTCAAACTCCACACCATACTTTTCCTTAAAGGCTTCTATATCTGCTGGCTCATCCCAACCCGTGAAAATGCCCGTAAAGTGTATTTGCGGATATTTTTCATTCAGCCTATTTAGTTTAGGAATATACTTCTGGCTGATGGGGCATTCTGAAAACAGGAACACATATACCTCTCCGGCAGGCTTTTCTGCCGGCACGGCGGCAGAAAATGCCAGGCAAGCAACGCTGATCAGCAGCAGCGAGAGAAAACGTCTCAGATATACCATCATCGTATTTGGGTCTATGTCAAAAATAAGGCCAAATGCTGAGAATTTCAATCTGTTAGTGCGCTGATGAGAACAGGCGGATCAATGATTAATTTTCAGTGGAATAATTATGAAAACAAATTGACACTAGTAAATTGGGGGTTGACTTATGGAGGGACCTGAAAATCCAGTAATAGAGTAGGGGGCTTTTTTAATTATTATCAATTATGAAAAAGAAATTGAACATCGAGAAACTTAAAGTTGAAAGCTTTGTATGTGACGTGCAGCCAGAGCAGAAGAATGAAGTAAAAGGTGGAGAGTCAGCCTGGTGCGTTACGTTCAACTACTACACACAGTGTATGTGCAACCACCATTAATTAATAAAGCCCCTGTTAATAAAGCAGGGGCTTCTGTTTCAAATGCCCGTCACCCGGTTTTGCCGGGGCATATCCTTGTATCTTACCTCAGATAATTGACGTCACTATTCCGCCTTCGGCTTTTATGGCAGCGCCGTTAGTAGCCGCAGAAAGCGGACTGGCAAAATAGGCCACTGTATTAGCAATTTCATCTACCTCTATAAAGCGCTGCAGCAGAGAGTTAGGGCGGTTAGTAGTAAAGAAGTCTTGTTCAGCCTCTTCTACTGACATATCCTGTGACTCGGCTACTTCTTCAATAAACTTCTTCACTCCACGAGACCGGGTAGGGCCGGGCAACACCGAGTTTACGGTAATGTTCGTGCCCTTGGCTAGCTGTGCAAGTCCGCGGCTAATCGCCAATTGTGCAGTCTTGGTCATGCTATAGTGTATCATTTCTTCGGCTATAGCAATGCCTGATTCGCTACTGATAAAAATGATGCGCCCTTCATTTCGCTCCAGCATCTTAGGGAATACAGCCCGGCAAAGCCTGATACCGCTCATTACATTTACGTCAAAAAACCTGTACCAATCCTCATCAGGGATATCGGCAAAGTCTTTCGGCTGAAAAATACCTGCATTATTCACCAGGATATCAATATCAGGAAGCCGCTCAATTAGCCCGCCTACCTGTACCGCATTAGAGAAATCAGCAGGAATACCAGAAATCTGCGCTTTAGCCACCTCCCTTTTCAACTTCTCTATGGCCTCATCTACGCTTTCCTGGGAGCGGCCATTAATAACTACTTCAGCTCCTTCTATCAGGAGTCTTTTTGCGATAGCGTACCCTATACCTGCCGTAGATCCGCTCACGAAGGCGGTTTTACCAGTTAGCTGTAAATCCATTTCTAAAAAATATTGATAGTGTCTTCCTGTTTACGGAGTGGTCCCGGCGGGGTTTAAATGGCCGGAGAGGAGGTTGGCTTATGGTAAATGACGCCGGGGCTTTTTATGGCCATTTATAGTCATTTTTCGGTTACCTAACCTATGTTTTCCGATAAAGGGAAAAAACCCCAAATCAATTGACCATGAAGTATTTAAGAATAATTGTCTTCTTGCTTATTTCTATTTTGGCAATTGTCCAAAGCTGTAACAAAGAAGAGGTGGAACAATCAGGTGGAGGCAGTTTGCCGGATGAAATACAGGAAATTTTTGACCCGGAAGAATGCACCTGCCTTGAAACCTTCGATAACCTGCCATTTTCAAAGTGGTCAGCAGGCGATACGATTACAGGCCTTTCCTGTCTTGAAGCTATCTCTGTAAAACACTTTCAGTTTACCGACGGAAGCTGGACCAGTGGCGGGCTGGCACAAACATGGAATGCAGCCCCTGTCAATATGAGTGGCCGTGCCATGTTTACCGGCAATACCACCCTGCACTTTAATCTGCCTTGTACAGTAGATGGCTTGTGCATCAAAGTAGCGGATTACGGAGGAAATATTAACCTGAGAATCAATGGTGACTTTGTAAACGTCCCCGACTTTAATAATGTAGACGGGCAGGTTATCGGCAATACGCAGGTAACCATTACCTATGATAGCAGTGGTGACCCCGCTGTGCTTTGTCTCACTGGAGCCATATATGAATTTGCCCTGGGCGGCCAGGAGCTTTTTATCGATGATCTTTGCCTTGGGCCTTGTATGGAGGATGAATGCACATGTCGTGAAAGTTTCGACCGTCAGGACTACGGTCCTTATAAGGTGGGAGATGGCTTTGCCCTGGAGGAGTGCGAAGGAGCAGTAGCGTTCGATAAGTTTGAGTTTAGTAACGGAACGGTGTATGCAAAAGGCCAGGCTACCATGCAGACCCCTGCTGCACCCCATATGAGCGGCCAGGTGATGCAACTTAATAATATCAATGCCTACTTTAATCTTCCCTGTACGGTAGACGGACTGTGTATCGATGTGGCCGACTTCGGAGGCAATGAGAACCTCGAAGTAAATGGTGATTTTATCAATTTCAGTCAGTTCTCATCTATCGACGGACAACAACTAGGAGGTACTACGATCAATATTGTATATGATAGTAATGGAAACCCTATCAGATTATGTATAGATGGTCCCGTGAAGGAATTCATGATTGGGGGGCAGGAGCTTCAGGTGGACAGCCTGTGCCCAGGACCCTGTTTATAGTACGAATAGTCTGCATAGGTATAAACGGGGCTACTCAGGTGGCTCCGTTTTTTATATGTATGGTAGGGTTTAGTAATTTCTTCATGTTATTTTATCTTGAATTCTGCAGTCCTTCTTTAGCTATTCTATTACGTCCGTAGGGCCGGCATCAGCCCCGTTTGCTGGTCATGTTACTAAAGCAATCAAAAAGTAAACGTACCTGTATAATGAGGATAGCTTTCATAATTATGATAATCTGCCTGAGTGTACAAGCCACCGCGCAGGAGAGGTCCCGCCTGGATAGGTCCGGCCTGGAGAGATCCGGCCTGGAAAGGCCCAGCCGGGAGATCGGCGTATTGGCAGGGCTCAATTTTAACCAATCCAACACCCTCTTCAATACCACTACCGGTATCGGTGTATTCGTTGAGCCGGACATATTGATAAACGGACGCTATAGGTTTGGGTATCGATTTGAGCCTACTGCGCTTGCGTATGGCGTACTTGTACTACCTGGTGGCTGTGGCGGTGAGTGCCGGGAGGGCGCCAACTATGTCCTTAACAATTACCTGAAAGCAGAATATCTTTTTGGGCAGCCACGAAGAGGTAAAAATCGCGGCAGGCATCAGTTTTACGCAGGCGTTAATCTGGTCATACTCACCCACAACCGCTGGATCCTTATACGCGATCCAGGTAATTACCAGAACACCCGCCGCTGGGTAACCGATACCGGCTTCGGCATCCGTGCCGGTGCCCTGCTAGGCCGCTTCGACCTGTCCGCCGCTTTCAATATGGTAGGGGACGACTACCAGGACTATGTAGGCTTCAGTCTGGGCTACCGGGCGTGGGGGAAGTAGGAGTTCGATCATACCGCTCAGCAAAAACTGCTTCCGGAAGCAATTCTGATTGTTGAAATTATGCCTGTTATGCACCACAAGGTGATTTAGTATGGCAAATTTCAACTTTAAGAAAAGAAGCCTGGGATCAGGACCACACTTGCTCGGTATACTTCTGATACTTGCAGGCTTATTTGCTTTAGCCAGTCCTTTATTTTTAAAGAGTGATAGCTCCCTGGAAAAGGTCCTGGCCGTGGGAATAGGCGCTGTAGTGATAGGCCTCTTTATTGTATCTCTTTACAGCGGTACGCTAATTGACTTCACTCATAATAGATTTAAAGAGTACCAATCCATAGGAGGGTATAGGTTTGGAGAATGGGTTGCCCTGCCCGACATATCATGCGTAAAAGTAATTTCACGAAGCTACAAAAGCACTAATACCCCTAATGGGATTAGCCCGACTCTTTCAGGGAGGGTAACGGATTTTAAAACCCTTATTTATTCTGATTCATCCGAGCCCGTACTTTCTTTCGAGTATGCCAATAAGGATAAAGCAGTCAAACACGCTAAGCAGTTAGCTGCTGATCTGAATGCCGATTTAGTGCTTAATATTTCTGCATAATGGTAACAGTCCCACTAAAAATCACCCTGTAAACCTTGGACTTGCAACAAAAAAGTGGACAATCTATTAAGCACATATAGGTAAGTTTGTATTTCCGTATTCTTCAGGTGTTTTATACTCTAGTGCGGCATGTAGCCTCTTTCGGTTATACCACACCTCAATAAACTCAAAAACAGCTCTTTTAGCCTGCATGATATTGTTAAAATGGGTGTGATATACCATTTCCGATTTCAGAGTTCTAAAGAAGCTTTCAGCTACCGCATTGTCCCAGCAGTTGGCCTTTCTGCTCATACTCTGGATAACACTTCTTTTTCTGAGTTCGTAAGTAAATGCCTCGGAGGCGTACTGTATCCCCCGGTCTGAATGAAAGATCAGTTCTTTTTCTATCGGCCTGTTCTTAATTGCCATTTGCCAGGCTTTCATCACCGTCTCAGATACACTTAATGTCGTACTCAAAGACCATCCAATGACTTTACGGTCATATAAATCAATGATAGTCGTCAAATAAAGCCATTTGGTGCCCGCCCAGATATAGGTTATATCTGACACCCACTTCTCTGCCGGCCTTGCAGCGGTAAAATCCCGATTTAAATGATTGTCCGGAATACTGTAGTGATGATCTGAATCTGTTGTATAACCTCTGTATTTTTTGCTCCTGATACATTTCAACCTTTCAGCTCGCATCAGCCTGGCGACAAAAGGACGGGAGGCTTTTCTGCCGTTTCTCTGTAATTCTGCACAGATCTTCGGACTTCCATACCTTCCTTTTACCTCGGTATAAATCTGACGTATTTCCTGTTGTAATCCCTTCCTGGCTTTAGCCCGATTCGACGGTTTACGATTGCACCAGGCATAATAACCGCTGCGGCTGACCTGGAATACGTTACACATTTTCTCAACAGCATATTCAGCCTTAAATGCCTTTATGAATCGGTAAACCTGCTGTCTCCCTTGGAGAAAATGCTTATGGCCTTTTTTAAGATATCACGTTCCAACTGAGCGTCCCGTAGCTCTTTCTTTAACCGAACTATCTCCTTCTCATCTTCACTTAAAGTAGGGTTGCCCTGGCCGGAAAAACTAGATTCTCCATGTTGTTTGAACTCACGGCACCAGCGCCTGACCAGTTCGGAACGAATCCCTAATTCTTCGGCTACTTCTTTGGCTGTTTTGTCTGCATCGCACAACTCTACAGCCATTTGCTTAAACTCCTTATCAAAGTGTCTGCGTAATCTCTTCATTATTCTGTAAAGGTAAGCCTTATGTGCTTAACTCACTGTCCAATCTAAGGTAGCAGATCCACCTATTACTCAATTATTCAACAATTCAACCCTTCGCTCATTCTCTCAACTCAACACTCGATAACTCTATTATTCAATTACTCTGTTATTCACTCATTAAAAAAGGCACCAACTCTCCGGCCCGTACCCTGCTTAAAAATTCTATTATTCTATAATTCAATTACTCCGTTACTAAGCCCTCATAACTAAAAACTCACCACTCAATCACACTCTGTAACTCTATTATTCACTCATTCCCTCATTCAAAATTCCCTCATTAATCACCCTTCCAGCTATACCCGATCATACTGCCCCTCTCCTTATCATTCTCTATCTTCAGGTAAAGGTCTATCTCCTGTTGCAGCTCCTCTACGTGTGAGATAATGCCCACGATGCGGTTCTCTTTGCGCAGGCTCTTCAGCGTTTCGAATACAATGCGCAGGCTATCCTTATCCAGCGAGCCGAATCCCTCATCCAGGAAGAAAAAGCTCTGGTCCGCCTCGTTCAGGCTGCGGATATTTTCCGCCAGCGCCAGCGCCAGGCAAAGCGCTGCCTGAAAAGTTTGCCCGCCGCTTAGCGTCTTCAGCAGACGTGTGCGGCCATTGTTCAGGTAGTCGCGCACAATGAAGTCATTCTGCTCATTCAGCTCCAGGCTCAGGTTGTTTTTTGTAAGCTTAAAGAATCGCTCGTTTGCTGCCCGGCACAGGTCCCGCAGGCGTATGCTGCTTACATAGCGCACGAAGCCACTGCCCCGGAAGAGGTAGGCAATCTCGTTGAGGTTGCCCAGGCGTACTTCCAGGGCCTCCTTCTTCTCCAGCAAGTCCTTCTTCTTTTCCATCTGCTCCAGCATCCGCTGGCGCTCTTTTTCCGCCACTGCCAGTTGCTTTTCCAGGTTGCCCGTCGTCTCCCGCAGTTCATCCAGGCGCCTATTCAGGGTTTCATGCCGTTCCGCTTCATAAGCCTGGCCGTCGATGTCACTCTCGCACTTCTTCACCTGCTCCCCAAGGCTGTGCAGCTTTTTGTCATAGGCCGCCAGTGCGTCCTTTTCCGTCGCTATGTCCAGCCCCTTTTTTAGCAACGCTTTTATATCCTGCAGCGAGTCAAAGTTATGCTGCGTAGCCAGCGCATTGAGTTCCGCCGTTCTATCCTCCGCACGCTTTGCCGTCAGGTTCTTTTGCTCCTCGCGGCTCTTCAGCGTAGCTTCTGTTTGTACATAAGCCTGCTTAGCCTCCTCTGCCGCTTTCTTTTTCTGCTCGTAAGTGGCCTCCAGGTCCGCGATCTTACGGCGACCCCGCTCCGCACTGCGGCGCAACTCCTCCACCGGTTTTTCCATGAACTTCTCCACCGGCAGCACCTTTACCCGCTGCTTTTTATCCGCTACCGCTGCCGCCGCTATCCGCTGTTCCGATTGCGTTTCCTGCCGGGCACGCTCCTGCGTTTCAGCGAGTGTCCGCAGTTTTTCCACTGTTGCTTCCTGCTCCTCCCGCTGTTTTGCCAGCTTACTCCTGTGCTGGCGGGCCGCTTTCGCTGCCTCCAGGCTCTGCTGCAGCGTTTCTTCCGTCGCTTCAGCATAGTCCGGGGCCACCTCAGGCAAAGGCTGGCTCTCATGTTCCGCCAGTTCCCTTTCCCGGCTCTGCACATTTTGTTGCGCCCCCTCCAGTGTCGCTGCTATGCGGCTTACCTGTACCTTCAGGTCCGTCCACACCCTTGCTTTATCCTTTTCCGCTGCTTCCTTTTTGCTTAGCACTTTCAGTTGGCTATGTACCGCTTCAAAGCCCGCTACATCCGGGTGGTGCGTGGCTCCACACAGCGGGCAGGGGTCTCCCTCCTTTAGGTCATTCGCCCACTCAGATAGCCGGTGCTTTACCTGCAGCCTGTTCTTTTCTTCCGCCAGCGTCGCCTGTTCCTTTTCAGCGTCCCGTAACCTTTCGGCAATCTGCTCTTCGATAGCCTCTGTAGCCAGGGATGAGTCTGCTTCCAGCCCGCTGCTTTTCAGAAGCTCCTGTAGCTCCCCCTGCTGCTTTTCCAGTTGGAGCCGCTCCGCCGCCACCGTCTCCTTAAGCTTGGTCGTTCGCTCCTGGTGCCGGCGTATGTCACGCCGTGCGTTCAGCGCCGTTATAATCTCCCCCTCGCGGTCAGGCATATCCTCAAGGCCCGCCTGTTGCTCCCTCGTTTTTCCCAGCCTTGTTTTCCCTTCTTCCAGATCGTGCCTGATCTTCTCACATGCCGCATCCTGTGCCTTTAGCTTTTCACTAAGGCCTTTTTCCTTCCTGCTTTCCTCGCCTATGTCAATAATCAGCTCCAGGTCCTCCAACTGCTGGCGCAGTTGCTCCCGGTTCGCAAGCCCCTTTTCTGCCTCTTCATAATCCTTTTCCGCTTCTGCCAGCGCCCCCTTCTGTCGTTCCAGGCTTTGGATAAGGTTTGTTACCTGTTCCTTCTGTTCTATAAGGTCCTGCTGTAGCTGCCCGTAGCTTTCCAGCTTATCGCGAAACTCCACCACCGCCAGCTCATACCGCGCCAGCGAGGAGCGGCGCTGTTGGTAGCTGTCCTGCTGCCCCTGCAGTATCGTCAGTTCATTGCGGTATGCCTTTAGCGAGTCGTAAAGCCCCTTCAGCCGTTCACATTCCTTTTGCTGTGCCTGCAGGTCCACCGTTTCCTTTTGGCCATCCAGCAGCTTTTCTTTCATCTCCGCTATAGCCTGCTGGCCTTCCGCCAACTGCTCCTCGCTCACCTCTCCCAAGCCCTCCAGTTGCGTATTCAGCACCAGCAAGTCCTCCTTCGTACCGCTCACCAGCTTATTTGCCGGCTCCCCCAGGTCAAACTTATCCAGGCGGAAGAGCTCCTGCAGCATCTTCGTGCGGTCACGCGCCGGCTGGTCGATAAACTCCCTGAACTTCCCCTGGGGAATGATAATCGTTTGCATGAAGTGCTCATAGCTCATGCCCACTACCTCCGCCGTATCCAGCTTATCCGGCAGCGGCTGCCAGTCACCTCCCTTATCAATATAGTAGCCACGCTCCTTTACCTCCACCGTGTCATAGTCGCTCTTTTTGCGCTGCGCCGTAAACGTAAAGCGGTAAAGGCTCTCATTTTGCTTACCCGCTTTAAAAGTAAAGTCAATGTACAGGCTGTCACTCTGCAGGTTCAGCATATTGTAGTACCGGTTGTCACCCCGCGCACTCAGTCGCGGACTGCGATCGTACAGCACAAACATGATCGCCTCCAGTATAGACGACTTACCCGAGCCCACCCCGCCAAATATGCCAAAAAGCTGCCCGCTCGTAAGAGTCTCAAAGTCTATCGTCTGCCGCTCCCGGTAAGAGTACAGGCCTTCTATTGTCAGCGTTACAGGAATCATGAGCGTTGCGCCTCCAGTATTTCATTAAATAGCTGCATCAGGTCCTCGTTAGGCTCCTGGCCTTTTTTATGTTCAAAATAGCTCTTAAACAAGTCGCGAATGTCCCGGTTCATATCCGGCATCACCTTTCCCCTTGCCTGCATCGGGTCCTGCTCACCCGTCACCTCCGGTATCAGCGACACAATGCCATCGTGCACATTATATAGCTGCTTTTTCGTCTTCGCAGCCAGGTACGTCTCCGTCACCAGCGTCAGCTCCACAAAAGTTTGCTCGTTTGCAGTGAGCCATTCCACCGCCTCCTCCGTACTTTCGAAGCGTTTCCGGATCAGCTTGCGGCCCTTTTCCAGCGCTACCCGGCGCACCTCCGCCTCCTTACCCGGTTCCACATCAATTATCGCCACATACTTTTGCTGCCCCGCCTCACTAAAGCTATAGGACAGCGGGCTGCTGCTATACACCACCGGGCACGGCTCCTTGTCCACCGTCTGGTAGCGGTGCAGATGGCCCAGCGCCACATATTGCATGTTTTTAGGAAAATTTTCCGTATAGATCGCCTGCGCTCCACCCATATGCAGGATCGGCTTTTCATCGTCCGGCTCCTCCGGTTCAGCCCCCCCTTTTTTCATCACATACAGGTGCGCCGTCAGCATATTCACCCCCAGGTCATCACAATATCTATCCGCCAGGTGCTGCCAGCGCTCCGCCAGCACCTGCCTTAGCGCTTCCTCCCGGTCCTCTTCACCCAGGTAGCGGCGCATCGTTACCTCATTCGCATAAGGCGTCAGCAAGAGCCGCATCGGGTAGCCTATGCCCGGCACACGAACCTCCACAAAGCCCGGCTCCGAGTGGCTCACCTCCAGCCCCGTATCCAGCGTAAAGGCAGGTATATGCGAACCCGGATAGCCTGCGAACAGGATACCACACTCCCGCGCCAGCGGGTCAGGTGCCTCTATCCGGTCCGCCGAATCATGATTGCCCGCTATCGCAATCACCGGCCGCTGGCCCTCCCTGCTCAGGCGCTTCAGCGTACGGTACAGCAGCTCCATCGCCTCATTGCCCGGGTTATACGTATCAAACAAGTCACCTGCCACGATCACTGCATCCACCTCCTCGCGGTCCGCCACCTCACAGATCTCCGCCATCACCTCATGCTGCTCCGGCAACCGCGAGTAGTCCATCAGCCGCTTACCCAGGTGCCAGTCTGCCGTATGTAATATCCTCATGCGCTTCCTTTCCGGTTATGCCCGCAATATAATTGTTACATCCTGTCAAACCCTAATGAGCCAGATCATGCGGGTGGAATCATAGAGTTATTGAAGTTCAGAATGATGATATAGCACCAGTAGAGACGCCATGCTGGTGTCTTGTTGCGTTTGGTAGTGAATCTCAGCCACCGTGAGAATTTTCCTGCTATACCTTTGAAAATACACCATCCTAATTCCCCCTTCCGGCCCATAGCCATCAAGCTAAGCACCAATTCCCCTCCTATGGTAATAGGAGGGGGGAAGTAAAAACGCGAAGGCGTGTTTTATTTCGGGGTGGTCCGGCTTCCGGTGGTCCGGCTTCCGGTGGTCCGGCTTCCGGTGGTCCGACTCTCGGTGGGCCGGCTTCCGCTGGGCCGGCTTCCGGTCGTACATGCGGCAAATGGCAAGAGAGTAATCATTTCAGTGTACTACTACCCTTATCTTGAAGGCTATGCATTCCGGCCCGGTGCGGCCTATGTAGACAGCAAATGTAATAGCCAAGGGCGCAGGGGTAAGCTGTCCTTATAGGCAACATGCTCCGTCCCGGGGACCTGTGCGCTTGCCAGCGTATGTAACAGAGCAGTAAAGTATTATGAGTATTATTTCATATTCTACCCCACCCCAGCCGCTTGCCTTACACCAAGGCAGTAAGGTAAAAACTTACAAAAATGGGAAATCACAATCCATTCCGTACAAGTTACGCTTCGCTAAACTCACAATAGTGAGCCTGGGCAAAAAGTTGATTAATCTGGGGTTGAACCTTATCCGGAAGTGACCATAGTTGCCACCATATCGAGGCTATGCCACCTGAAAAAAGCAGAAAGTATTTCCCCGCATAAGGACCCCCGGGTTGTAATAGCGTAGCCCTAGGCTAATTTTTGAAAAACTTCCTGAAGGCACTAATAGTCTGATAGATAAGAAAAGCATACCCCAAGCGGTGCAGAAAGTCCCAGAAATACGTCCAGCCCGTAAGGCAGTTAGGATAATCCGGGAAAAGGCTTTCCAGCCGATGGGCAGGGTTAAAAAGCTGCCAGAAAGCCTGCCAGTTTTGGGTAATTAGTGACCAGTTGCTGCCGCTGGTGTCCAAACTTAGTACTATGGCCACATATAAAAAAATTGTCCATATAGCAGATAGCAAAATGGGCTTTTGCCAGTTCAGGCCATAGTCATTCGTTTGGCTCAGGAGTAAAATCCACCTGTCACCATGCCACCAGGATCGGCGGTCTTTAATCTCCCTTTTGTAGGCCTTAAATTCTCTTGCCTGAAATTCCAATGCCTGTATACGATTACCCTGGTTATTGCTGGCGTGCTTTAGTTGCTGTATACGTCACGCTGCTCAGCAGCAGGATTACTTTCTATCAGCTTTTGAGTACTAAATAATTTGGTGTTTCTTAACAGCACTTGGTCTGTGGTACTATACTTTATTGTGAACTTACTGAAGGCGAAAAAATCACAATCGTAAAAGGCTGTTTTACCTAGGTCCGATTCCGAAATTGTAAACTTCGAATTTTTAACCTCAGTGGCTTTTTTAGCTTCACAATCCAAAAAATTGACTCGGTAATGATTGATGAAGCTGTCGATATTCAAACTACTTATGAGAAGCTCATCAAACGTAATATGGAGACTTTCATTTCCCCCAAGGAGAGAAAGGTAGTTTATACTCCCTTTCCAAACCACAAGCTTTCCTTCTGCTTCTTTTCCCGGCTCTACTATAAGGCTTCTAACTACATTATCGTTGAGGTAAACGTTAAAGGGCTCATTCGTCTTAAGGCCGCTAATCTTTAATAGATTAGCACCTTTAATATACTGTACCTTAGACTGGCCTTTGATTACGCAATCAATAATAGTCATTTGATCTATCACAGTATCAAATATCTGGAAGCCACTATTAAAAACTGATCGATCTATATTCAGATCTTGGCAGAAAGCATGGGGTTTATAATTGCGTATTTCAAAATACGAATGAATTTGGGTATTTCTAATTAATAACGATCTTGTAAATCCGCATCTATCAAATATACACTTGCCATTTATTTTTCCATCAATAATATATAGGGTTTGGAAGTTTACACTTGATAGATACAGTTCTCCTAACACGCACCTTTCTAAAGAACTATCTTCACTATAGACGCCTCCCCTTAGGTTGAGATAGTGCTTGAATTCACAATTGACAGCCTGCATACTAATGACATCCAGGCTCAAAAACACAACATCCTTTTCAAAGACTGTATTTCTAAGGTAAATCCCACTTGCCTTTTCTCCCGAGCCTTTTACAGTAAGCTTTTCTTTAAAGACTACCCCGAAAAACCGAACTGCAACCAGTTTCTCGTTTAGCTCAAACTCAACCGGAAAATCAATTATCGTATTATATATACTTCTACCCGCTTCTAGAGCTTCCCAAAAATCCTTTTCACTGATAGGTTCTGTAGGCGGGGTGAATTTTTCTTCCATAGCTGAAGATCAAAAGGTTATAAAGGCACTGACCTTATACCCTCTTTGTTTTATTGTTTTTTAACGAAAAAACTGATTTATTTCCATTTATACAATATGAATTTAAAAGAAGTAAGTGAATTTGAAGAGGTTGTAGCAAATGTTATTGCTTTCAATAAAGATTTACAAACTGAGGGTTCTATTGCCCTCCGTCGTTTTAGCCAATTTTCTCATTGGTACTATATACCATACCTGGACTTATTTGGCCCCAGTAAGTTTATAGGGTACAAAAATATGGGTATTGATAATTATAGTGGAGAGGGTGATGGTAGAGACACCCAGCAATTTCTTAATCCTTTCTTTGATAAAGTAGAAAATCGTGATCCTCACTACCCAGAACTGACTCGTAAACTTAAAAGCTTGGCTTCATCTACCGGTAAGGATATTAACAGTCGTACATTAAATGGCAGCGGAGGTATTTATATCCCCAAGCCTGAATTTGATCTTGGCATTGCCGATTCTAGTTTCCTGGATATAAAATACCTTAAGAATGTAACCAATGATGCAGGGAATGCCTACCTGAAAAGCCCTGATGTCTTTACGCTTCACTGGCCTGAAAAACTGAACAGCAATATACTTGCCGCAGACCCCGGTGAAATCATTTGCCTGTTTCAGAAAGGTAGATCTGAAAATACGATCTATTTAACACATTTAGTAACTCCTGTTGATAGAAAAGTATTGAAAGATGGTTATGGGAATTACCAAAAAGGCAGAAGCGTACGGATAATAGCCGTAGTTAATAATATCCATGATATTCCGTTAAAAAGCAGTGTTCCTGTAGAGTCTAACCTGCGTAATAGGGCCTGGGGCCGGACTGAAGAACCTGAGAAAATATTTAGTATTGATGATGTAGAGGATGCCCAGTTAGCCATCTGGGACTTATTCAGGCCCTATTTCAGACCATTCATAAATAACCCAAACCCCTACGCTCCCCCTTCTGATGCTGATGATATAGAACATGAACCTAGCAGGGAAGGAAAGGTGAAACTGGTGACGCACCTAACCAGGGAACGTAACAGAAAGCTGGTAAACGCCAAAAAAGCACAGGCACTGCAGAATGGTACGCTACATTGCGAGGTCTGCGAGTTCTCGTTTATAGATAAGTACGGCCAGCCATTTATAGAATGCCACCATGATACCCCAATACATAAAGGCGCAAAGCTAAACGGTATAGAAGACCTAAGCCTGGTATGTCCCAACTGCCATAGAATGCTTCACCGCAAATTTGACGGGGAGTATCACACAGTGGAGTCGCTTAGGAAGAAGTTTTTTAGCTGAAATGACTTACGTAGTATTATGCCAGTAGTTATCCAGGCGGATTTCTGAAACAGGACAACCTTCCACCTTTTTATATCAGTTCGGTAGCTATAAGCCCCATCGGGGCGAAACCTTTGTAGAATAAATAGATATAAAAATAAAGGAGTGCCGTAGGTACGGCATAAATGGCTATACGCCTACCTCTTCATCTGCATTTCGTTCCCTGTAGCTTTCTATACGGGCGTATAAAAACTGAATCAGATCATTGAAATAATCTGATTGCATATAGTCTATAACGCATTGCTCCAGCTCCTCTGCGCTGTTACATATCATGTTTTCTCCACTATCATATCCAATCAGCATTACCTCTACCGGATAGATCGTATTCTGAATTGAATGAACTTCCACAAGTTGCACAAAATGCCCTGAACCTATCAAAGCTTTTAAGAATAGCGCATACCCTATTTTGTAGTTACCGGCGATCCTATCAGCCCTTTTATCCTCCAGGTAACTGATTTCCTCTACGATTCCGTCTATATCGTCCCTGTAAGTATCTGATATAGCTTGAGCAAACTTTACTAATACACTATCAGCAGCATCTCCTTTAATGCGCTTTATTCTCGATGTATTTCTTCTGGGGAGTATATTTTGGATGTCCTGCATAGTTATCAAATTCTAAAGTATAAAGGAAGATGATCAGAATACTTTGATTTATGTGGCCTGCCATTTCTAAGAAGGTTATCACCATTAATATGTGTGATATAGTCAAGGCTCTCAAAATTGAAATCATCTGTCAATTCCGGGCGTAGTATCACCTTATCAAACATGTTCCAGAACACACAATTACTATCTGTGCTTCTGCTATAATAATAACTTCCGGCCACCTTGGCCGATCCATCCTGATAGTTTCTATCACCCAAGTAGGACCACATAGGGTTATAAAAGTAGCTATAATACTCAGTGCTAATTTTTCTGACTCGTTTTTTTGCCACTTGAGAATGCAATACAGCGTTAAACCCGTCTGGGGCAATCATCCCCGGGTCAAATGGATTCATGTTAAAATCTCCAACTACCATAAGCTTTCCTCCGTATATCTTCTCTCTTTGATCTAGCCACCTTTTTACAATTCCAGCAGTTAAACGAAGATCACTTTCTCGTTTCCAGAGTTTCGAATTTAAATGAAGAAACGCTACGAGAATATTTTCATTACGAACCCTATTCAAATTTAGTAAGACAACCCTTTGCTTAGGATGTTCCTCTTTTTGCTCTAGCTCTAAATCAGATAATTTGTAGAATATACAAAGGTTTTGGTTAATTTCGTAAAGCGTTTCTATCCTTTTATAGCCATTTAACCACGATTCGTGCAAGTTGTTAGGGTTAGGACATTCAGCCAGGCAAAGAATACCAATGCCCTTTTCCTCGCAAATAGTTGCAATTTCCCTGCCAAGCTCCTTCCTGTGCACATTCCAAAATAAGACACCGGTCGACATTTTTGTATGCTATTCTTATTAAACGATCACTTATGTGATAAATATTATAAAAAATATCCGATAATGACACCCTTCAGGTACTTCAATTTTCATTTAAAAATGTCCAATAGATCGTTTTCTGTACCAATACCGGACAATTTTTGTCTCTGGTGCCTACTAAGTTGCATTACACAGGTCTCTACCCTCAGATTAGCCTTTTAAATCAAGTCTCCCTTAAATCCACAATCACAATGCCATCTGCGTACCGGGCATACCGTTCTTCAAGGATAAGCAGGCTTTCAGAAAACCCTACCTCAATTACATTCAGAATCTCTTGACTAGGTTGCTTTATGTAATTATTCAAATTCCTACGAAATCGGAAATCGCGAAAGTACATTTCCAGGTAGTCTGCAATGTTAAACAGGTCACAACAAAATAGGCAGGCTATCGGCGTAGTAAGTTCCATTAGTTCACTAAAGGGAGGTGGGCTATTATAACGGTTTAACCAATGTGCATCAGTCCAAAAAACACCTTCTTTCTTCTTATTGCCTCTGCATCGGGAGTTCTCAGTTTGCGCAATGGTATAGAAACAATAAAAAGGTAGTGCGGTAATACTGTGTGCGTGCCTTAATTATATCTCCATCTGAGGAGTCTTGTGCTTTCCTACTTTATAAGCTAATGCTTTCTTAACGCTTTTGTCATCACTTACTTTTTTGGCCTGAACCAAAAAGGTTATGGAACTTTCATTTGACAGAACGATCTCCCATAGCCAGTCAGCACCTTTTCTTGATTCTTCATATTTATTAAATTTTTTGTAGTGAAGGAGTGGAGAACTTTTATCTAATTCATACAGGAACCAATCGGTAAGAGACTCTTCGCCCACATTTGGCTGACCAGTTAGCCATTCACTAATGTATGTACCGCATTCGGTTATCTTTTTACATAATTTATGTCTTTCGTTTTCCGTAATTTCTATTTTATCACTCATACATTTCTATTTCTATCAGAACTTCTCATTCAACCACCTCTATCACTCACCACCCCTCTACCACACAACTATCCACATTCCCCGGCCGGTCCTTCACCGTTATCGTCACTGCCGAGGCGATAGCCTCTTTAGGTATCTCAAACCGGTTGGGCCGGTTCTCCACATTAGGTAGCAGGCTATGCGGCTTACCGTCACAACCCATATATTCAGCCTTTATTTCCGTGATCCCCACATTATCCACAGCCATCACATCCAGGCAGACCCTTTCATCATTAGGGATCACCTCCACCTTTACTATTTGCGGCTTACCCCGGTAGTCACTTACTGCGGCATGGAAAACCGAGATGTTCTTCTTCTTTCTCTTTTTCGTGTAATATGCAATCGCTTCAGGGCAAAGCCTTGCCTGTTTCGCGTAGGTCACCCCATTTGAAAAGTCATCGTTCTCCGCCTTTTGATTTTTCGGGATTTTGCCCTTCTTCTTCTCAGGAAGTTTAGCAATGTACTGAGTACCATTAGGTAGCTCCTTTAAAACGTAGCCGCCTACTTTTCCTACAAAGCCTTTCAGCAAGGCATTCTTTTTATTTACTGCCATGTTCTTTTAAGTTCAGACCTCTAAAATAGTCCTCACCCATAAAATAAGGCAATAGTTACAGCCTATTTTCTTTTGATTGAACGGCTAAAAATTGTACTTTTAATATGCCCTGTCTTTCCCGCAAGTTCCCTTTTTCAATCAAATTTTGTGCATCGTCTGACCCGGTACTGAACCGTCTCTTAACCGTCTTTAAACCGTGTAGAGTAAGGCATCCGTTCGCCCTTCCTTCGCCTAAGGTTCGGTGTCCCTCCATAACAGTAAAATTGTACTTTTTACATACGAGTGAGGCGTTAAACAAGCTCCGTGAATCATCCGACTAAGTTTAATCAGAATACCACAGTAGAGATGCCAGTCTTGCACCTTGTCGCAATCGCACCCAATCTTCTACACCGAAAGAACTTTCCCACTATATCCTTGAAAATACACCAATCTAATTCCCCCTTCCGGCCCTGCGAGGCCAGTAAAGCCAGCAAATGTAACGGCGAAGAGGGCAGGGGTAACCTGTTCTTATGTGCAGAAAGCTCCGTCCGGGAGATGTAATAGGGCAAAGTAATGGGCTAATAAACCAGCCGGGATGTTTCCTCTACTACCACGAGCCCTGACTCACCATCACTAATTATAGAAGTCCCTAACCCTGGGTGTGCTTCAGGCAAAAGCCAATATTTCAGAAACCAGCCTGTCATCGAATCGCGTGAAAAACCTGGGCGATGCACATAGTCTTGCCATTCTTCTTTAAAGAATTCATATTTTAAAGTCGATTTAATAGCCACTACAAAAACTCCCTATGCCGTATGAATTGGATAAAGCGCCTATTTTCATCTGACTCACCAGAACCACCCCGTTATGAAAAGCCCCTTTACCAGTCGGAATGGGTAAAATATGATAGTGAACACCATGACGAACAAGCACATATAGGCGTTGATGTAGGGTGTAAGGAAATTGCCGGGCTATCACGGCAGCCTTCTCTGTGCATCGTTACCTTACTCCTATCTCAGACCAGTCTGAGAGAATCCCCATTAGATAGCGCCGAAGAGGCATTGAATAGGAAATTAACAGCGGCGCTCGGCGCTACCTATGCCGGCAGTATCCACCTTCATACTAAAAAGCTACTCTTCTTTTACCTACCCGCTGATGAGCCTGTTGAAGACCATATGTCTGATGTATTATCTAATACTGAAGGTCTAAGCTGGGAAGTAAAAATAGTGTCAGATCCCGATTGGAAAGTGTTTACCCACGACCTGTACCCTCCGGCCGATGCACTATTAATGCATCAAAACGCAAAAAACTATCAGTTTTATAAAGAACAGCAGGAGGAGGGCGGCCTTCCCTGGCCGGAATACGGTAATATCTATCATTTCATTATGTTTAAGGATGAAGATAACCTTTCAAAATGCAGAGCAGAGTTAATCAAATTGGGCTTCGAAGTATCGGATGAAAGCCAGGAGAACCAGTCTGTTATGCTAGAGGTAAAGAAAGAAGAAAAACTTTCGCTCGACCATATCAATGAAGTCACCCTAGCCTTACAGAAGTTGGCCCTCACCTTCCACGGTACTTACGAGGACTGGGAAGTAAATGAAGAAGAGTGGGATCATGAAGATTAGGTATACTCCATTTATCAGATGATCAAATGAAATATAGTCCCATCGGGACGAAACCAGGCTAGAAATATAATGAGCATAATTAAAAGGCCTGTAAGGCCGAAACCAGACTGGCACCGATGAATACTGATAGAGCCGATGTTGTGGAATACATAAGTTGATTAAGTGCAATACGCGGGGAGCACAAGCGGATGCTAGCGCTAGTGCAGTTATTTTGCATCCAATATCTTTAAGAAAGCACCACCCCAATTCCCCCTTCCGGCTCCAGGCGAAGGGGGCAGGGGTAACCTGTCCTTATGTGCAGAAAGCTCCGTCCGGGAGATGTAACAAAAGCAGTAAAGATAAAAATAGTAGAAAGCCCGGCAGCCTACCCCACCACCTCCATCAGCGCCCCCTTAATAAACTCCGACGTCTCCGTAAAGCGCTCGTACATCGCCATGTGAGCCGTCTGGGGCAGCACCTGCACGTACGGCTTCAGCAGTAGCTGCGCCTGGCGGTGTATATCTTCTTGTGTCGTAAAGCTATCTTCCTCCCCCGCTATAAAGAGTACCGGCTTGTCGAAGTTCTCCAGCAGGTCCAGTCGTTCAGGGCGGTCGCGCATCGCCTTAGTGTAGTTCACCAGGCTGTCTTTGGAAGTGCGGCGCGCAATCAGGTTTATTTCCTCTATTGCATCCGCCAGCTCTTCACGGCGGGGGCCATAGAACAGGTTCGGTACAAACGTATCGATGAAGCGCTGCACCCCACGGTTCTGCACAAACTCGATCGTCTTATTACGCGTGTGGCGCTTCTCTTCCGTGTCCGCATAAGCCGTACTGTTAAATAGCCCCAGCAGCCTGATAGCCTCCGGGTGCTTAGCCGCCATAGCCAGCGCCACATAGCCACCCAGTGAGTGCCCGATCACCGCAAACTCCTCCAGTCCCTTTTCCTTCAGGTCCGCATACACCTTTTCCGCTACATCCTCGATGCTAAAACCATCCGGCAGGTTCTTACTTTCCCCGAATCCCGGCAGATCCGGCATCCACACACTATAGTCAGCAGATAGCGCTACCGCCATATCCGACCAGATCATGTGCGTTTCACAAAACCCATGAAGAAGCACCACAGGAAAGCCCTGCCCCATGTGGCGCATATGAAGCGTTGACATAAAATACTAAGGAAATATTAAGATTTGGCCACCGTAGTCGCGTCCAGGAGAGACATCACCTCTTTGCGAATACCCTCAGGAGAGAAGCCACATTCCTGGTGCAGCTCCAGCTGCTCACCATGCTCTACGATACGGTCAGGAATACCCAGGCGACGTACATTTGCCATATAGCCATGGTCCGCCATGAATTCAAGCACCGCACTACCGAAGCCACCCATCAGGCAGCCGTCCTCCACTGTGATCACCTTATCGAATTTAGAGAATACCTCATGCAGCATCTCCTCATCAAGCGGTTTCACAAATCGCATGTCGTAGTGCGCTGCGTCCACACCCAGCTTTTCCAGCTCCTCACAGGCCGTAACCGCATAGTTACCTATATGGCCTATCGTCAGGATAGCAATATCCTCACCTTCGCGGATCAGGCGGCCCGTGCCGTCCTCGATCTTCTCCATAGGCGTCTTCCAGTCCGGCGTCACACCCTGGCCGCGTGGGTAGCGTATACAATAAGCCCCTTCGCGCGGTAGCTGTGAGGTATACATCATATTGCGTAGCTCCGGCTCATCCATAGGCGCCGCCACTACTATATTAGGGATGCACCGCATATAAGCCAGGTCATAGGCACCGTGGTGCGTAGGGCCATCCGCCCCCGCAAAGCCCGCCCTGTCCAGGCAGAATACCACGTGCAGGTTCTGGATACACACATCATGTATCACCTGGTCATACGCCCGCTGCATAAATGTGCTGTAGATATTACAGAAAGGCACCATACCCTGCGTCGCCAGTCCCGCGCTGAACGTTACCGCGTGCTGCTCTGCTATGCCCACATCAAATGCCCGCTCAGGCATCTCCTTCATCATGATGTTCAGGCTGCTTCCGCTTGGCATTGCAGGCGTTATGCCCATTATCTTTTTGTTCTTCTCCGCCAACTCCACTATTGTCCGTCCGAATACCTCCTGGTACTTAGGCGGCTGTGGCGTATCATATACCTTCTTACGGATCTCTCCCGTGATCTTATCGAACTTGCCCGGCGCGTGCCACTTCGTCTGGTCCTTTTCCGCCAGTGCGTAGCCCTTACCCTTTGTCGTAATACAGTGCAGAATCTTAGGGCCGGGAATCTCCTTCAGGTCCTCCATCACACTTACCAGGTGGTCTATATCATGACCGTCTATCGGGCCAAAGTAGCGCAGGTTCAGACTTTCGAAGAGGTTGCTCTGCTTCAGCAGAAAGCTCTTCATGCTGCTCTCCACCTTTGAGCCTATCTCCTGGGCACTTTTGCCAAACTTGCTCATCTTACCCAGCAGGTTCCACACCTCGTCCTTCACCTTATTATACGTGTGGCTCGTCGTGATGTCCGTCAGGTAATCCTTCAGCGCCCCTACATTAGGGTCTATCGACATGCAGTTATCGTTCAGCACGATAAGCAGGTTCGTATTGCTCACCCCCGCATGGTTCATCGCCTCAAAGGCCATACCCCCCGTCATAGCGCCGTCACCAATCACAGCAATATGCTGGCGGTCGTCTTTTTTATACTGAGAAGCTATCGCCATACCCAGGCCGGCCGATATGGACGTAGAGCTGTGCCCTACACCAAATGTATCGTACTCGCTCTCCTTTCTCTTGGGAAAGCCGCTGAGACCTTTGTATTTACGATTAGTGTGAAATTCGTTTCTTCGCCCGGTAAGGATCTTGTGGCCGTAAGCCTGGTGGCCCACATCCCATATCAGTTGGTCTACCGGAGTATTAAAGGCATAATGCAGTGCCACTGTCATTTCTACCACGCCAAGGCTGGCGCCAAAGTGGCCTCCGTATACGGAAACGGTGTCTATAATGTACTGCCTTAGTTCTTCGCAAAGCTGAACCAGTTGCGAACGGTCGAGTTTCCGGAGATCTTCCGGGGTCTCTACCTGGGCCAGCAGCTTACCGGGTTCAATAAGCATGTATACCTTTTTTGGTGCAATAATTAAACAAACCTTCGCCTAAGTGAAATGTTTGCCCTTAAAAAATACGCTGACAAGCCCTTTTCCGGATTGCCAGCATTGTCAAAATTACATAAAAAATTTCACTCGCTATGCTTCCTAAGCAATTTCATAATATCTTTGAAATTTAGAAAACGGCAATAATCGTAAAAAAGATTCCCTGAATTGAGTTTTGAGATCAAGTTACCTCTTTTCGAAGGCCCCTTCGATCTGCTCCTCTTCTTTATAGAGCGGGATGAGCTTGATATTTACGATATTCCAATCTCTAAAATCACAGATGACTTCCTTGACTACCTTCACCATCTGGAATCACTTAATATCGAGGTAGCAAGTGAATTCATCCTGGTCGCCGCATCCCTTATGCGTATTAAGGCCAAAACCCTGCTGCCAAGGCCCGTTCTCGATGAAGAAGGTAACGAAGTAGACCCCCGCGAGGAGCTCGTGCGTCACCTCCTGGAGTATAAGCAATACAAAGAGATAGTAAAGGAGCTCTCCACCATGGAAGAGAACATGCTCCATGCCGAAAAGAGGGGTAACGTCATCAAAGAGGTGCGCGCCCTCAGCGAACTTTCCAATGTTGAGGCCGAACTGCAAAACATAGACCTCTTTAAGCTGTTGAAAACATACCTTAAAGTAATGAAGCGGTATGAGGATGAGCAGAACCGGCCGGTGCACCAGGTAGTACAATACCCTTACACCATCGAAAAGCAAAAGGAGTTTATTCTGAACCAGGTGGAAGGTAATGACCCCGTTCCGTTTCAAAAGGTAATTGAAAAGATCCCCAATAAGATCGCCGTCATTTTTAACTTTTTGGCCATACTGGAGCTCGTGCAGTTAAGTCTGATCACTATTCAGCTCGGCGAGGGCTTCAATAATTTTTGGATAAAAAAGCCTGAAAAGGAACTTGCCCACTAAATGGACATCGACTCTAAGAAGATATTCAAGACATTAAACCCTAAAAATGTATGGATACCGATCGTTATCGGTGTGGGTATAGTGTTCTATCTTTTTGCCAGCGATGAATCCATCCGGGTGGAAGACCTGAGGCTCGTCCTCAATGCCAAAACCCTCCCCATCATACTGGCCTTTCTGGTGCTGTTCATGCGGGATGCAGGCTATGTCGCCAGGCTTCGCACCATTACCGGCAAAGAGCTTTCATGGGGTAGTTGCGTATTCACCATCATTATGTGGGAGTTTGCCTCCGCCGTTACCCCCTCCGTGGTAGGCGGTACCGCCGTTGCCGTCTTTATTATGAATAAGGAAGGCCTTAATCTCGGCAAGTCCCTCGCCTTCGTTATGGTCACCGCCATCTTCGATAACCTCTTCTTTGTCGTCGCTGCCCCCCTCATTCTTCTCGTTACCGGAGGCGACATATTTCCGGAAGTAGCCACCATAGCCAAGCTCGGCATTAACCTTAAGGCCGTGTTTTACGTCAGCTACAGCCTTATCGCTTTCTACACCTCCGTTATGGCCTTCGCCCTTTTTGTGAGGCCACGCGGCTTCAAGTGGCTCCTTATCCGGCTTACCAGCAACCGCCTGTTAAAAAGGTGGCGCTACAAAGCCTATGAGCACGGCAACGAAATTATCATGGCAAGCGCCCAGCTCAAAGGTAAAGGCTTTGCCTACTGGTTTAAGATCTCCCTTTTCACCATTTTTATATGGTCAGCCAGGTACATCCTTCTCAATGCGCTCATGTCCGCATTTGCCGGCATCGACCTCAATGGTCACCTCACCATTTTCGCCCGGCAGATCATTCTCTGGATAGTTATGCTCTTCTCACCTACCCCCGGTAGCAGTGGTACCGCCGAGCTTGCCTTCCCCGTGTTCTTTGAGAACTTCCTCGGCAACTATACCATCGGCACCAACATCCTCTGGAGACTATTCACCTACTACCTCTACCTCCTGCTCGGAGCCCTCGTGCTTCCCCGCTGGATACGCAGAGTCTTTTTTAAGAAAAAGGCAGAAGAAGATAAGCTCAAAGCCCGGAAGGAAGAGAAAGCAAATAACGGCGGAGGCACAAAAAAAGCCGGCACCCACGGGGATACCGGCAATTAATTAATCTTTCCGATACCGGAGATTAGAACTTCTCCGTTTCAGCAAAGAAGAAGCTACCCTCGATAGCTGCGTTCTCATCACTGTCAGATCCGTGTACCGCATTAGCCTCGATAGACTTGGCAAACAGCTTGCGGATAGTGCCATCCTCTGCTTCAGCAGGGTTAGTAGCTCCGATAAGTTTACGGAAGTCCGCCACAGCATTGTCTTTTTCAAGGATCAGCGCCACAATAGGACCGCTGGACATATAAGATACCAAATCCTGATAAAATGGACGCTCCTTATGAACTGCATAGAAGGCTCCGGCGTTATCTGCCGTAAGTCTGGTAAGCTTCATGCTAACAATACGGAAGCCTGCTTCTTCCATCATTTTGAGGATCGCGCCTGTATTGCCTGCTTCGTAAGCGTCAGGCTTGATCATAGAAAATGTCCTGTTTCCTGCCATGTTGAGTCAATTTTGGAATAAAAACCGTATTTACGGCCGCAAAAATAGCATTTATATTTAATTATTAAGAGTGAAGGCAAAAAGCGCTCAGCAGCCCCGGTCAGGCCGGCCTGCTTTTGTTTTTATCTATTTTATTATCACTTTTGCACTTCACTGAGGTCAACCCCCCTGTCAAAAAAGGGTTATTGCCAATGCAAAATTTAGCATCTTTTAAAGAGTTCTTAAGCGTACCTCAGAAAGTCGTTATCACTACCCATCACAAGCCGGATGCGGATGCGCTGGGCAGTTCGTTAGGGCTGGCTGCTTTTCTGAAGAAGAAAGGCCATTCCGTAACCGTCATTACCCCTACAGATTATCCCCGCTTTTTGCACTGGATGAAGGGAAATGATGAAGTGATCGTCTTCAACGAGGGTAACGAGCAGCAATCGGCCAGCCTTATAGAAGAGGCTACAGCCATTTTCTGCCTGGATTTTTCTAATCTCCATCGTATCAATGAGCTCGGCGAGCTCGTTCGCAATGCTTCCGCTACCAAGGTCCTTATAGACCATCATGAAGAGCCGGAAGATTTTGCTGACTTTAGCAAATGGGATAAGAAAGCCGCCGCCACCGCCGAGCTGATCTATATGCTCATCCGTGATATGGAAGAGACAGATCTCCTCGATCCGGACATAGCCGATTGCCTCTATGCAGGTATCATGACCGATACCGGGTCTTTTAAGCACCCTAATACCACCCGCAATGTGCACATCATCACTGCTGACCTTATGGAGTACGGGGCCGATGTGAGCAAAGTATCCAAACTCATTTACGATACCAATAGCCTGGACAGGGTGCGTTTTATCGGATATGCCCTTAACGAAAAGCTTACCGTCTTACCCGAATACCGTACAGCCTACTTCGCCATATCTGCCGAAGAGCTAAAGCGCTTTAATAGTAAGACCGGTGATACCGAAGGCCTTGTTAACTATGCGCTCGGTATTGAAGGAATCACCCTGGCCGCTGTTATCATCGACCGTACAGAAGCCGTTAAAATGTCCTTTAGAAGCGTGGGTGACTTTAGTGTCAATAAGTTTGCCCGGGCCCATTTTGAAGGCGGAGGACACAAAAATGCCGCCGGTGGCAAATCCGATGACAGCCTCGAAAAAACAGTAGAAAAATTCGAGAGCCTGCTGGATGACTACAAAGACCAACTATTGCAAAACGGAAAACCGATCAACGAACATGCATAAAATTTTCAGACAGGCCGCATTTGCCGTTATGGCCCTGGCCGCAGCCACATCTTGCGATACCAAAGAGTATGAAACACTCGAAAGCGGTGTACAGTACAAGTACATCGAAGAAGGTGAAGGCGCCAGCCCCTCTCATGGTAAAGTAGTGGTAATGAAGTTTGCCTATACCGCTGATGATGGAGATGAGTTCTTCAGCAGCAGCGAAATGCCTAATGGTAATACCGTAATGGTGTATGACTCTACCATGATGGGCCAGAAAGGAAGTATTGAAGAAATCATCAGTATGATGCAGGTAGGCGATAGCGTAGAGGCTAAAGTCGGTGCCGAAACCTTCTTCAAAAAGACCTTTAACATGGATCAGCTTCCTGATACCGTTAAAGCCGAAGAGAACATCACCTTTAACATTCGCCTGGTAGAAGTAGCCGACCAGCAGGAGTACGCTGAGCGCATGAGCCGCGAGCAGACCCAAAAGGACGAGACCGCCATTGAAGAATACATTGCTGAGAACAACATGGAAGGCCTGGAAAAAACCGAATCAGGACTTCGCTACGTGATCACCGAAGAAGGTGACGGCCCAGAGGTTGAGCAAGGCGACAGCGTTAAGATCAACTACACAGGTTACCTGCTTGACGGTACCGTATTTGATTCCAGCATTGAAGAGACCGCCCGCGAAGCAGGCGTTTTCATGGAAGGCAGACCTTATGAGCCCATCGGCCTGCAGTATGGCATAACCCGCTTTATCCCCGGGTGGAACGAAGGCATTGGCTACCTGAGCGAAGGCGATAAAGCCACCCTTATTATCCCTAGTGCCCTGGCTTACGGAAATCAGAGACGCAGCGCACAGATTGGTCCTAACAGCATTCTTGTATTTGAGCTGAGTGTGACCGAAGTAAAGAAAAACACCGATACAGCGAACTAAGCGTATACAAAAACGCATTAAATACCAAAGCAGGCCCTGTGCCTGCTTTTTATTTGTCGTATACTATGTAAATTTGGACGTTTGATCGTTTGTTGAATATGAAAAAATCACTGCTATATATTCTGGCTATCATGCCATTCGCCCTGTTCAGTTGTCTTAATGACGATGACCCTGAACCCTTTGTTCCCCCTACTCACGCAGAAGAGGTACAATCCATCGAGGACTTTCTGGATGCCAGAAATATTGCCTACCAGAGCGATACCAGTGGTATGCGCTACTATATCGATTCTGTAGGCACAGGACCCGCCCCCCGGGAAGGCGATACCGTAAGCGTGCGCTACACCGGCTTCTTTCCAGGTGGCAATGTCTTTGACAGTAACGAAAATGGCCTGCCACTCGAGTTCGTCATTGGCGAAGGGAGAGTAATAAGAGGGTTCGAGTACAGCGTTTTAAAACTGAACGAAGGCGGTGCAGGTACCTTCTTCCTGCCCTCTCGCCTGGCCTACGGTAGCACCGGCGGAGGTCCCATTCCTCCTTATACAATCATTGGTTTCGAAGTCCATCTAATTAGCGTCAGGTAATTCTGATTATGAAGATTTGCTTCGCTACCAATAACCAGAAAAAGCTCGACGAGATCCGTGATATTCTCGGTGATGAGTACGATATCCTGAGCCTTCAGGATATCGGCTGTCACGAGGAGCTGGCAGAGACTCAGAAGACCCTGGAAGGGAACAGTGCCCAAAAGGCAGAATACGTGCATCAAACCTATGGGGTAGACTGCTTTGCAGACGATACCGGCCTCGAGGTGTACGCACTTGATGGTGAGCCGGGCGTATATTCCGCCCGCTATGCCGGACCCGGACGTGATAATGAGGCCAACATCCGTAAGCTGCTCGAAAGGCTGGCAGATAAAAAAGACCGCCGCGCCCAGTTCCGGACCGTTATCTCCCTTATCATCGATGGGAAGCTCAGGCAGTTTGAAGGGTGCATTAAAGGGGAGATCATTGATGAAAAGAAAGGGACAGCAGGCTTTGGCTACGACCCCGTTTTTGTTCCCTCCGGAGAGTCACTGACCTTTGCCCAAATGGGTAGCAGCAAAAAAAACGATATCAGCCACAGGGCTCTCGCCGTGGCTAAACTTATCAAATTCCTTAAAAAGAAGAAATAATCCTCTGATGAAGGAAGGCCATAATCCCTACATTGTTGGCATTACAGGCGGTAGCGCCAGTGGAAAGACCCGTTTTCTCAATAGCCTGATAGGTAAGTTCACCTCTGATGAAGTCTGCCTTATCAGCCAGGACAATTACTACCGGCCACGTCATCTGCAACCTGTGGATGAGAATGGCGTCCAGAACTTTGACACCCCTCATAGCATCAATCATGAGGAATATGCTAACGATATTCGTAAGCTCAAGCAAGGTGTCATCGTAGAGCGGGAAGAATATACATTCAATAACCCTGAGGCCACCCCCTCAAAGCTTATTTTCAAGCCCGCCCCCATCATTGTGGTCGAGGGAATCTTCGTATTCTACTATCCGGAGGTATCAGAGTTACTTGACCTTAAGGTGTTTATTGATGCTCGTGACTACATAAAGCTTAAGAGAAGGATCATCCGTGACCGGGACGAAAGAGGCTATGACCTTGAGGACGTGCTCTATCGCTACGAGAAACATGTGGCGCCTACATTTGATAAATATATTAAGCCATTTAAGTACGAGGCAGATGTTATCCTGCCCAATAACCGCGACGATGCCTTCGACCGTTCGCTCGATATGCTCGTGACCTTTTTACGCTCCAGGATATGACCAATAAATTCGCAGTAATAGGATTGGGCCAGTTTGGCACCTCCATCGCCCGGACACTCGCCGGTCGGGGCGCAGAAGTCCTGGCTATCGATATCCATCTGGATAAAGTAGAAGCCATGAAGGATGATGTAGCCTATGCCGTGGCCCTGGATAGCACAGATGTTAAGGCCCTGCAGGCCCAGAATATCATGGACATGGATGCCGTGGTTGTGGCCATAGGAGAAAACTTCGAAGGCCTCTTACTTACTACAGTACGCCTCATGGAACTGGGTATTAATCGGCTCATTGCAAGGGCGGCCAATGCGCAGCAACGGATGATCCTGGAAAAGGTAGGTGTCAAGGAAATATTAAGCCCCGAGGATACGGTAGGTAAAACAGTGGCCGAGATGCTATTGCACCCAAATATGCATTCTTTTCTGCCTCTGCCTGATGATTACGAGATTGTCGAGATCAACACCCCTGGCCGTGTAGTGAACCAAACAGTAAGCGAAGTTGGTTTACGTGAAAAGTATAACCTCAACCTGATCACCATCAAGCGTATTTACGAAGAAGAAAAAGAAGGTGAGGTAGTCAAGGTAGAGCACATCATTGGTGTTCCCAAAGGAGATACCGTGCTTTATGAAACTGACATCATAATCATCCTTGGTAAAGTACAGGATGTAAACAAGTTTATAGAAGTCAATAAGTAATTAAGTGGAATATTGTTATTAATTCCCTAATTTCGCGACTTCAACTATGCGGAAACAATTTTCCATATCCATCGTCTGGCAGGTAGCCGCCCTTATGCTGGTGTTCATCACCGGTGCAGGTCCTTCCTTCACCGCCCTGCAGGGCTTCGGTGATCAGGTCGGTGTGGTATCTTCTGTCAGCACGCAGGAGGATCATTCTGCTGACGACAAACAGCCATTCTCTGAGGATAGAGAAGAGCAGGAAGTTATTTCTGCCCTGCATGCTACCCTGCCGGTAGCTCCTTTCCACATTAATGTGCTCCCCGCACTGGCTGTGGCTAACCTTCCCCGAATAGAATTTTCCATGCCGCCCCTGCCCCGTATGGTGGCACCGGCCACACAGGTCTATTTTAAAACCTTATTCAGGCGCATCATTTCCCCCAACGCGCCCTAGTAGCATCCTTTCCGTTCTCTTTTCAGATAGCGGTACCTTCTATCGTGTAGCTCACGGGCTATACATCTTACAATAACATTACTCATCTATTTATTTAAAACGTATACCCAATGCGTAATAAAGGCATAATTGTAACGCTGACCGTAATTATTACGGCCCTTTGCCTATTCTATTTGCATTTTACCTTTGTCGCCCGCTCATTTATTGACGAGGCTACAGAATATGCCACTACAGAATCAGGCAGTATTGATTATCAAAAAAGACAGGCTTACCTGGACAGCCTCCGCCGTACAGAAGTGTATAACTTCCTTGGTGCAGGCTATACCTTTGAGGATATTGAGAATAACCAGTTAAACCTGGGGCTTGACCTTAAGGGTGGTATGCACGTAACACTTGAGGTATCCCCCATAGAGATCGTGCGTGGCCTGGCCAATAACTCGCAGAATCCTGCTTTCAATGCCGCTATCGAGCGTGCCCGTGAAATGTCCCGCACCAGTGAGGAGCCATTCACCGAACTATTCTACGAAGCTTATAAGGAAGAGAAGCCCGACGGCAGACTCGCAGAAGTATTTGCCAACGCCGCCAACCGCGACCGCTTTAGCTTCCAGTCTACCGACCAGGAGATCCTTTCTGTTATTAACGAGGAGATAGAAGGGGCTATTGACCGCTCATTCCAGATCCTGCGTACACGTATTGACCGTGCCGGTACTACCCAGCCAAACATACAGCGCCTGCCTAACAGCGACCGTATCCAGGTGGAACTACCCGGTGTGGAAGATAAAGAGCGTATCCGTAAGCTCCTCCAGGGAGTGGCCAAGCTCGAATTCTTCGAGGTACAGAATATGAACGAAGTGAGTGCTGTGCTTTCTTCAATAAACCAGAAGCTGCTGCAGGAAGAGAAGCTTGCCAGAGCCACAGGTGAAACGCAAGAAACTGACGCCCCTGAAGTAAACGAAGAAGACATCCAGGAAATGCTCCAGGATCAGCCTCAGGCAGAGCTTACCGAAGCCGGCGCAGAAGAAGAAGCTCTCACGGAGGGAGATACATCTGAGCTTAGTGAGGAAGACCTAGAGTCCCAGCTTGCCCAGGCAGACAGCGTGGCTGCTGATAGTGCATTGAATCAGAATACGTCAGCCCTCTTCCGTAACCTTGTTTATTCTGATCAGATGAGCCTTTACTACGAAGTGAAGGACACCAGCAAGATCAACAGAATACTGAAAAGAGATGAAATAAAGTCTCTTATTCCCCGTAATATCAAGTTTCTCTGGGCGGTTAAGCCAATCGAGATGGGGGCTGAAGGCGACGAGGACCAAATGGAAGCCCTCCGCTTGTACGCGATCAAAACAGAGCGTGGTGGCAAAGCCCCTCTTACAGGTGATGCCGTATCAAATGCCAGCATCGACTTCAGCACAGGTAATCCGGGCATCAGCATGCGTATGAACCCTGCCGGTACTAGAGACTGGGCGCGCCTTACTGCTTCCAATATCGGCAGAGCCGTTGCTATCGTGCTTGACAACTACGTTTACTCTGCTCCTGTAGTACAGAGTGAAATCACCGGTGGCAGCAGCCAGATTACAGGTGACTTCACCATAGAAGAAGCTGAAGACCTTGCCAATGTACTGAAGGCCGGTTCACTCCCTGCTCCTACACGTATTGTAGAAGAAGCCGTCGTAGGACCTACACTCGGCAAGCAGGCTCAGGCTCAGGGCGTGATCTCTATTCTTGCCGGACTTGGTATCGTGATCCTGTTCATGATCGCCTACTATAGCAAAGGAGGTATCATTGCTAATGTGGCCCTGCTGTTCAACGTACTCTTTATACTCGGTATCCTTGCTCAGCCTTCACTCGGTACATCACTTACCCTGCCGGGTATTGCCGGTATCGTACTTACTATCGGTATGTCGATAGATGCCAACGTTCTCATTTTCGAGCGTATCCGTGAAGAACTGCGAAATGGCGTAAATAAGATGCGGGCTATCCAGCTTGGTTATGAGAAGGCATTCAGCTCTATCATAGATGCCAACGTGACTACCCTTATCATTGCCATCATCCTGTTTGTACTTGGCCAGGGACCTGTTAAAGGTTTCGCCGTTACCCTGATGATCGGTATCTTCTGTTCATTCTTCTCAGCCGTATTTATCACCCGGGTGATAGTTACATGGATGACGAAGAAAGGTGATGACAGCAAAATTTCTTTTGCCACTCCGTTCAGCAAATCACTGCTGGCAGGTCTTAATATCGAGTTCATCGGTATAAGAAAGAAGGCTTACATGTTCTCAGGTGCATTCATCCTTATTGGTATGATCGTACTGGGTGTTTTTGGTCTTAACCTCGGCGTTGACTTTACAGGAGGTCGCTCTTACGTGGTTAGCTTTACGCAGCCTGTGGTTCCTTCTGAACTGAAAGTAGACCTCACAGATGATTTTGAGAATAAGAGTGTGGAGGTGAAAACGTTCGGCAGCAGCAATGTGCTGAAAGTAACCACAAGTTACCTTATCGATGATGAGCGTGAGGAGGCAGATGGTTTGGTAGAAGACCGCCTCGTGGCCGGTATTACCGAGGCTACAGGGATGACCTTCGTTCCCAATGGAAATGCTCTTGATGATGCAGCCAATTCATTTACCATATCAAGCTCAAGCAAAGTAGGGGCTACTATCGCCTCCGATATCAAACGCAGTAGCTGGGAGTCTGGCCTGCTTGCACTGGTAGCCATCTTCTTCTACATCTACGTGAGGTTCCATAAGTGGCAGTTTGGACTGGGTGCCATCGTAGCCCTGTTCCACGATGTGCTGTTTACGCTTTCTGCTTTTGCCATAGCCGGCCTGCTGGGATTCAGCTATGAAGTAGATCAGATATTTATAGCCGCCATTCTTACCATCATCGGTTATTCCATCAACGATACCGTGGTAGTGTTTGACCGTATTCGTGAATACCTCGGCGAGCGTGTAGGCAATAACACCAAGTCTACCTTTAATATTGCCATCAACAGTACCCTCAACCGTACCGTGATCACATCAGTAACCACCCTTATTGTGGTGCTTATCCTATTGATCTTCGGTGGTGAGGTACTCAGAGGGTTCAGCTTTGCCCTGTTTGTAGGTATACTCGTAGGTACTTACTCTTCCATATTTATTGCCGCTCCTACTGTAGTGGATCTGTACGAGAGGTCTGAGGCCAGGAAAAAAGTACAGGCCTGATAGATAAGTAAGGCTATCATCAAAAAGCCCTCCGCTGATTTCAGCGGAGGGCTTTTTTTGTTCTGATCTTAAGTCAGCCTGAGTCCGACATCTATTACTTACTTGTAGGCGATAGCTGCACTAACAGGCCCTGTGAGAGGGAAAAACTCTGTGCGCTTGAATCCTGCCTCTTTTACCCACGTATCAAACTCACTGAAGGTATAGTTAAACCCACCGTCAGACTCGATAAGCATGTTAAGCGACATAAGAAGTCCGAATGAGTTCTCTATACGGTTGTCATCCAGGATCATCTCGATGATGATCAGTGCGCCACCTTCGGGCAAGCCTTCGTAGGCCTTTCTGATCAGGCGCCTCTTATTTTTCATGCTGAAGCTATGAAGGATATTACCCATGGTGTATACATCTGCCTGAGGAAATTTCTCAAACCAGAAGTTACCCTCATGAATCTTCACGCGACCTTCTACACCATACTGCTTAATGGTATCCTCTACAAGCGGAGTAAGGGCCGGAAGGTCAAACGAAGCAAGCTCCAGGTGCTCATGCTTCATAGCCAGTACAGACGCTAGTACACCGCCTGAACCACCTATGTCTACCACCTTCTTATAAGGGCTGAAGTCATACTTTTCTGCAATGGCCATAAAGTTGCCCATCTGTATGCTCCCCATGGCATCTGTAAAGGACTTTAATGTGTCTTTGTCTTCATAGATCGCCTCGAAGGATTCTTTGCCAGTATATTTAATCTCGTTTTGAGCCTCTCCAGTTTGTAAGCCCTCTTCAAGGTCCGCCCAGAAGCGATACTCCCGGTCATTAGCCATGCTAAGGAAACCGCCGATATACTGGGGACTGCTTTTAATAAGGAAAGTACGCGTATCCAGTGTATTGAAGTACAGGGCCGTTTCGCCGGTACCTTCTCTGTGCAGGAAGCCCATAGACGCCAGAGCGTCAAGCCAGTCATAAAGGTGTGATGGGTGAATACCAAGGCCTTTACCAATGGTAGGTCCTGTCTCCTTTTTCTCTCCTAAAAATGAGAAGAGATCAAGTTTAATAGCTGATAGAAGTGTTTTTGATGCCCAAAAGCCCAGGCCTACCTGCATTATTTGTGTAGGATCTGCCTGCTTCGCCTGAGAAGTCAGGTTAGGTAAGTTAGCAAAATGTTCCATTAAAAACCGGTTGATGAATAAACTGGTATAACAATATATTCCAAAATAGTTATTTTAGAATGAGTTCAATATTAATTGGAAATAATTTGTAAAGTAACCCATAAAATTCATGGAATTTTTTAATTAATTATTTAATTGTTGCAACATGAATTGTTTGATTAATCTTTGTTGAACATGGGAAATAGAGAAGTTCTTTGCTTATAGCCTTCAAATTATGCAATAAATAAAGGTTCCTAACCGTATATTGGTTTTATCTGTTTCTGATAATTAGTCAATATTATATCTGTATTGGTAAATAATTTTATAGGTCTGATTTTATATAAAATTGACCTATATCAATTTTTAAAAAGGCTAAGGATAAAATTCATCAAAAAATAGTGGTCTGGTTAAGAGTTTTTTAACTGCTTTAATGGGGTGGATTTCAGGGGGTACTTAAAAATAGAAGGCAAATTAATAAGGAGGTTTTAAGCTGATGGGCAGCTACGTGACCAGCCTGAATGGGGTCCGCTTCTCTTCGTTTTTTGGTGGGAGGTAGAGGCCCTATTTCCCAATACTCTGGGGCATTATAGTGGTGGAGGTAGCCATGCTATTCTGTTAGTGAGAGAATAGTGGCGGTCTGATTAGAACGAGCGGGTTGAAGTAAGGAATAAACTCATCATTGAATAGAATTTGACTTAAAATAGCATAAACCATTAATCTTACTCCCTCATTGTGGCCCTCTGAGAGGAAATTGCCATATTCTCCTCAAAGCTTATTACTGAAAAGTTGTAATAGATTATTTCTCCCTTGGGCTAATGGTTTTTCGATAAAAGGCCTCATGGTCAGATATCCCCTATTAAGAAGTAAGAGGGTGAAGTTCAATTTAATAGCATGGGCATGCATAAAACCACATCCGAAGACAATTTTAATTCGACGAAACCGGCTTTGTGATAGGTAGGCGTAAATTATTGTATGTCTCTGACTGGCTCTTTCAGAAAAATAGTGATTTTGATTTTTAATTATTGGACTGACAAGCTTTTAGGCTCAAAAAAAGTCGGATTCCAGACATTAAAAACAGGTTTTTTTACTATTTGGGAGATGTCGGCTGTTTTGCAGCAAACTTCTATGCGTAAGGTTCGGTACGAAATCCACCAAATTTTCACGTCGAATCCTCTAATTTTGTATTCGAATTATTCATAATAAGTGGCATGAAGTTCAATAAGCTTTTCCTTTGTTTGTGTGTGGGTTTCGCTTTTACGGTTGAAACACTGCACGCTCAGACATGTACAACTATTGCTAACGGTGACTGGTCAGATGCCAGCACATGGAGCTGTACCGGTGGCGTGAGGAATCCGCCAGTAGGAACCTGGAATGGCGTAGAGCTCATCATTAACCATGATATTTACATTGGTAATAACGATGTAATCAACATGAGCTTTAGCAGTACCATGTCCAAACTTACCATCACTTCTGGTAGTACACTCGTGTTTAGATCAAATTCTCAATTGAGGTTACCCTCAGGCTCTCAGGTTGTATTGGAGGAGGGCGCTGAGATTTATGCCGCTAACAACAGCAGATCGACCCTGATTGAGATTGGTGGAAACGGTGTATGGGGAAGAGATTGTGAGGCCGAAGGGTGTACTAATGGTGTTCTTACAGGCCCGGGAACTATGGATGAAAACTCCAACCCTAACGATCCGCTACCCGTAGATTTGCTGTTTTTCGATGCAAATCTTATAGGTAACAACGTGCAATTACGTTGGGCTACCACATCGGAATATAATAACAGTCACTTCATTATCGAGAAAGCAGGAGCCAACCTCCAATTCTCCGAAGCTGGCAGGATAGAAGGTGTCGGCGATAGTGATGTGCTGTTGAATTACAGCTTTACGGACAGGTCACCCATTAGTGGCGTGTCATATTACCGCCTGGTTCAGGTGGATCTGGATGGAAGTACTGAAATTTCCAGGACAGTGGCTATTCATTCCTCATTTATTAATGCCGGTGTAAAGATTTTCCCCAACCCCTCCGTTGGCGGGAGCATCTCACTGGAGTATTACCACCCTGAGGTAAATAGCCTGAAGGTAACTTATATGGATGCTACAGGCAGAGTAGTCTATAAAGAAGAGGTAACTGAGCCAATAGGTAGCCGTGTGGAACTAGGAAAAGACATTAACCTTGAAAAAGGATTATATGAGGTACATATACTTTTAGACAATCTTGTATACGTAAAAAGATTGCTTGTAAACTAATTAGTTAGTCAAAGGAAAAGTAAGACTAAGGGCCTCCGGGCCCTTTTTTATTTAATACGTAATAGCACCCTCCCTGGGGTCTCCTATTGTATTTGCTATTCCATTGCTAACCCGCATGGATGATGCCAGCGCCAGGAGAGCGTCTATATGATGCCAGCTGATCTCACCATCAGGGATCTCCCATGCTGTATGTTGGGTAATGATGTCACAGGCTAAGTGCATATTTCCCCCGCTCTTTTTATACCCCGCTCCATCCAGGCTCCACTGGCGAGCCATTAATTTTGGGTAAACTTCTACTACCTGGCTAGACACTGAATTTTCCACGGCAGTTTTAAGCTTTATGGCTCTTGCTGTAAGGCCACCTATAAACATTGGAGACATAGCTCCTGCGGTACGGTCAGATATCCGGTAGAAATAATCATCATAATCAGTGGGCCACCGGTATATACCTGGTAATGATAGGGGGGCATCAATACCCAGAATGTAAGGTTTTAAATCCTGAATCAGGTTAAGAAGGAAATCATCAGCAGACTTTCCTTTTAATGATCTTTTCCAATTGACAGTCAGGCTGTCTGCTTCGACCCAGGCGATAACCGTATGTCCCGAAAGTTTGCTGCCAAAGTCTACTCCTGCCACAGGATAGGATGCTTTCATGAAATTAATGTAGTCTTTTAGGGTACTTGTTATAAGAATAAAACAAGCCTGTCTTTGTAAAGTTAATTGGTTTATTGTGCTGGTAATGGTAGCTATTATTTTTTAGTAAAATTAGAAGGTGAAATGAAAAATACTGGTTTTAAATGGTGGTATTTTAAGTATCTGTGTAGTCAGTGTCATTAAAAAATTACATTTATGAATCCATTAATTAGTCATATCGTACATTATAGCATAAAATAATTATGATATGAAGATGAATAAGTTATTTCAGGGTCTTGCCTTGGCTTCAGCCGTATTTTTTGCATCGTGTAGCGATGACGAAGGCAGTACCGGTACATTAAGTTTGTCTATTACTGATGCGCCCATTGATGCCGACCTTGTGGAAGAGGCTGTTATTTCATTTACTCAAGTGGAGGTAAACGGACCCGAAGGTTGGGAAACAGTAGCCCAATTTGAAGAGCCTTTGTCGATTAATCTGCTCGACTACCAGGAAGGTGACGGGTATTTCATAACAGAAGAAGAGTTGCCTGCAGGAAATTACAGTGAGTTCAGGCTAAAGCTTTCAGCCCCTGAACGTGATGGTGGTGATGCGGCCAACCCCGGTTCATACCTGAAAATGACTGATGGTACAGTAGAGCCTCTTTTCGTTCCCAGTGGTTCTCAGTCAGGTTTCAAAATTAAAGGCGAGTTTTTCCTACAGCCTGATGGCGTAACCAATGTAACCCTGGACTTTAACCTGAGAAAGAGTGTGGTAATAGCCGGAGCCAGTGAAAAATATCTTCTAAAACCAGTTGTGAGACTAATTGTAAACGAAGACGCCGGCATGATAGACGGTACGCTTGTGGATGCAGATAGCATTGGGGGGTCGCTGGTAGTGTATAGCTATGATGATGATACCTTTACTGAAGCCGAACTTACGGCCGATCTGGAGGAAAATGCTTTCCCCAACTCTGTAAATTCTGACCTGCTGGACGAAGCCGGAGATTTCAGGTTGGCTTTTATGAGTAGCGGAATCTATGACTTGTATTTTGTAAGAACCCTGGATGGTGTGGAAGAAGTGATTGGCACCCGCCAGGATGTGGATGTAATTCCTGGAACCATTGTGGACCTGACAGTATATGCTGATTCACTTGCTAATTGAGCAAGGATAATAAGCTAAGCGATATAATTTTAGGAAGAGGAGGCTGTCTCAAAAGGCAGCCTCTTTTTTTTTGGAGTTGGCCATAAAAAAAGCGAGGGCATTACTACCCCCGCTTTCCAAGATGTGATATCTTGAGTTGTGTCAATAAGCGAAAAGATAGTTTTTAAAGACTACAACCCCAAGCAAATTATGCTTTTACCTCCGAGCCTGGAGGAGTTAATAGAGGCAGACCATCCAGTTCGGGTGGTCAACGAAGTGGTCGATCGTCTTGATATTGCCCCTCTATTGACTGGTTATAAGCCTGGCGGTACATCAGTATATCATCCAAGGATGCTGCTTAAAATATTGATTTACGGGTATATGAGTAATATCTACTCTACCCGCAAGTTGGAGGCAGCTATTGGTCAAAACGTTCACTTCATGTGGTTGGCAGGTATGAACAAGCCTGACCATAACACTATTGCCCGTTTTCGATGCGATCGGTTGAAAGATAGCCTGAAGGTGATCTTTGCTCAGATTGTAATGTTCTTAGTTGATGAGGGCCTACTGGACTTAAAGACAGTTTACACCGACGGCACCAAGATAGAAGCCCAGGCTAATCGCTACACGTTTGTGTGGGGCAGGTCTATTAAGACCAATACCGAAAAGATAAGCCAACAGCTTGAAGAGTTGTGGGACTATACCCAGCGGGTGGCAGAAGACGAGTTATATCAGGAAAAGCCTGATTTTAGCAAAATCGATGCTCGAAAGGTTAGTGATACTATTGATAGGATTGACCAGGCACTCACGGGCAAGAAGATAGCAAAAGGGAAGAGGCAGAAGCTTACCTATGCACGAAAAAACTGGCCTGGGAAGCTGGCTGAATACCAGCAGAAGCAAGCTATACTGGGACAACGAAACAGCTATTCAAAGACTGACCACGATGCAACCTTTATGATGATGAAGGAAGACCATATGCGAAATGGACAGCTCAAGCCGGGCTATAACCTTCAGATCAGCACCTCCAATCAATACTTGGTAAACTACACGATCCATCAAAATCCTACCGACACCCTAACGTTACAACCCCATCTTAAGAACTATCAGCAGTTATATAACACCCTGCCTGACACTATATGCGCTGATGCAGGATATGGTAGCGAAGAGAACTATGACTATCTGAAAGATAAAGTAGAGAAGGCCTATGTAAAGTATAATTACTTCCATAAGGAGCAAACCAGAAAATGGAAGCAAGACATATCTAAATCTCAGAACCTGCATTACAACGAAGAGCAGGATAAGGTCTATTGCCCGGCAGGCCAGCCAATGGATCATATAGGAAAGCGAAAAACAAAAACTAAGTCGGGTTATGAACAAACTTATGCACAATATCAGGCCAGAAACTGCCTGGAGTGTCCATTAAGGAGCGGTTGTTTTAAAGCAAAAGGCAACCGGATAGTTGAGATCAATCATAACCTTAGAACTCACAAGCAAAAAGTGCGGGATATGCTTATGAGTGACCAGGGAATAGCTCATCGCAAGCAGCGACCGGCAGATGTAGAAACTGTGTTCGCAGCCATCAAACACAACCGGGGCTTCCGCAGATTTATGATGCGGGGAACAGAGAAAGTCGAAATAGAAGCCGGACTACTGGCTATTGCACATAACCTGCTCAAAAAGGCTTCATAGAGAGCCTGTTTTCTTCGCCAAAAGAAAACAGATCATCAATAGCATTTACAGCAGATGAGCCTGGAAAGAAAAAAGTAAAGGCTGCCTCAACACTTTTGAGACAGCCTCCTTTTTCTATTTCAGTAACTGAAGCCAACCTGTGCAGGACTCACCGTTTGGCAGGAGTATTTCAAAATAATAAACGCCCGCCGCCAGGTCGGCCCCGTTCCAGTCATTACCATAATTTTTGGCTTCATGCATTACTTTGCCCCATCGGTTACTAATTACTACATCAACCGGCTCCGGGCTAATGATAGTAAAGGTGTCATTTTTACCATCCTTCGCATCCGGGGTAATTACATTGCCCACCCTGAATCTTTCTACATTTATCTTGCGGGTAAAGGTTTGCTCACAGATACCATTACGGGTAGTCAGTGTAACGGTATAGGCGCCTGGCTCATCGTATTCATGTTGTAAAGAAGCACTATCCGCGGAAGTAGTTCCATCACCGAAGTTCCAGTTTAACTCTTCATATATTTCTCCATCAAAAGAGAAGTCCACCGCCATAATGCCTTCGCACATTGCCGTTCGCTTCATTTCAAAGCCTGTGTCAGGCTGGGGGGTGACGCTAACCATTACAGAGTCAGTAAAGGTACAGCCATTAGCGTCTACCGCCGTTAGTACATACATAGTCGTTGAGTCCGGCGAGGCAGTCGGGCTGGCTATAGTGGGATCGGAAAGTCCCTCTTCAGGCATCCAACTGTATATATCTGCCCCCCCTGCCTGCAGTACCGTCTGGTCACCCTGGCAAATGTTCACATCAGCAGGCATGAAAAACTGGCCTTCAAAAACACTGATCACCTTTTGTGCCCGGCTGGTAATGGCACAGGTTTGTTCGTCATTGATAAGTAAGGAAACGGTATACTGCCCTGCGTTCGGATAAGTGACAGGGGGTGGGTTCTTACCGTTAAAAGTTTCTCCATTCCCAAAGTCCCAGATAAAGTTCTTTCCGCCTACACTTAGGTTGATAAAATTGACTGTTAAAGGAGCACAGCCTGTTTGAGGTTCCGCTTCAAAACGAGCATCCAGCGTAGCCAGGTCAAACTTGAAGGCTGCATTGTTGCAGTTAAAGCTGCTGTTAATCCTGGACCAGGCTCCTGCTGTAGTGGGAAAGTTGTTAGTACCGCCGCAGCCTGCACACACACTTTGGTATACGATGCCCCGCTTGTCAAATCGACTCGTACCACCGTCTACATGGTCATTTTGCTCCTTTCCTCCGAAGTATGTAGCGTAGAGAAGCCTGTTTGCCTGCGGGCCTAATACCATCAGATAAAAATCGTTATTATCCGTAGTGGACTGAAAAGCGTCTGAAGTAAGAGGGAGCTGGTCTATTTCACGTCCGTTCAGAACATAGTTCGATACCCTGTTATTGATACCCGGTCCACCCCAGCCACTGATGAAAATGATATCGCAATCATTTACCAAAAAGGCTGTGGGTCTTATATCCGGATTAACGGCTCCTGAAGCATTTATCTGACCTAGCGTAGTAGAAAACAGTGTGCTGTCAAGTGCCGGTGTCAGTTTGTGAAGAAACTGCCCGGCGTTACTGTTCCTGTAGGTAGTTCCCTGAATGGGGTAATTACCTTTTGTTTGTCCCAGTATAAAAATATTATCATCGGCGTCCTGATCCAGAAGATAGGCCTGATCATAAGCTGAAGTTCCTAGGTATGTGCCGCCTAGCTGGGTATTAGTGGCCGGGTCAAAGCGGGCTATCCACCCATCTATGCTTCCGCCATAAAGGCTATCCATACTGCTTAGCGGTATATCGGAACTGCTTGTCCCTCCGGCAGCGTAGATGTACCCGTTCGCATCCGTACGGATAGCATAAGCCCCATCATGATTGCTTCCACCAAAAAACGTACCCCATTCCAGGTTAGATAAGTCCGGACTCATCTTTACGATAACCCCGTCATAAGCCCCCGCATGTGCCTTCATAGGCGTGTAACTCCCAAAAAAATCCGCCGATTCTGTAGAGGTAGCTGCATAAATGAAGTCGTTTTCATCTATGTAGATTTCCCCCCTGAACTCATCACCATAATTTTTTGACAATGGATTGAAGGAACTCATAAGGCAGTCCAGCCCCTGTCCGCCCAGTAGGGTAGAGCCTAACAGTTCGCTGCCATCATTAGATAGCTTAGCAATGTACATATCCGCTCCCTGGTCGAAGGTAATACCATCTATCACCTCCAGATTAGGGCCGCCCTCAAAGGTGTTTTTGTATGCACCAGCTGTTGTAGGAAAATCCGGAGAACCTGTAGCTCCCAGTATGACCAGATTGCCTGCATTATCTACGATCAGGCTATGGGGCGTTTCTGTATTACTTGCGCCCAGGTAAGTCGCATAATCCAGGCTACTGCCCAGGCTGTCATACTTCAGTATGCCAATATCTATACCGCCATTAAAGGAAATATCATAAGCACCGATGGTTGAAGGAAAGCCCGGGTCAAACACGATACCGCCGGAATAAAAGTTACTGTTATCGTCATAAGTGGCAGTGAATCCCCAGTTATCTGCGTTGGAGCCGCTAAATGTAGAGAATATCAGAATAGGATCTATGACCATAGGTAAATCAGGGTTATAGCCTGAGGGAAAGCTGAAGCCGACCTGATTATCACTTATCGTAAATCTGCAGCGGATGAATAGCGTGTCAGTACCTGCCACCTGATAGGCTATTGGCCTGGACTCCACCATTCTGTTCACTGATGTTTCAATGATCAACTGCCCGCCCGCCAGCTTGACTGAAGAGGCGCCCCTGTATTTCATTTTGATAATGTTGGGATCGGCTCCGGGGGCTATCAGCAAATCATACTTAAGATCCTGGGGTATCTCGCCAGTACCCACGCTATAAAACCTGGCACCAATACCCGGATATATTTCAGAGAGGGCCACACGCTTGTATCCTTTTGCTCCTTTACCCCAATGAGTAGGATCATTTCCCTTATAGAAATTGAAATTAGCTTTATGTCCATCTTCTCCATTGTATTCCGACAGTTTGGCGCCTTCAAAGGTCATATCAAAGCTATGCATAGGCACCCTGTCCGGATCAGGTAAGCTACTGGCACTGCGCAGGGCGGGTTCCGGCGGGGTAATGTGGCTGTGAAATGTGGCCACCTTTTCCTGAGAATAAAACCCGTACGTAATGCCTTTATCGGTAAGGTACATGGCACCCCCCGGCAGTTGAGTACGAAAAGCTACACTTCCAGGCCACTGACCCTTGTTTTCGATAAAAAGCCCGGGTACCTGGCACTGACAGATAGTGGGAATTAATAATAGAGAGATAATGAAAAAGACGAGACGTAGGGTCATTTGCTATGAGGCATTTGTGACAAAGTAGCAAATATGGAGGAGATTTAAAGCAGACTGGTAGGGGGAAAACACAAAAAAGGTTGCCGCTTGATAGCGACAACCTTTTATTCATCTACTCATTCACTAAACCACGCCGTATGGAATGTATCTTTAAAAAATTACGGAAGCTTGCCTAAGTCCAAAAAGATTTTCGCATTTATTAAAGCGTATAGCTTCGTTAAAAAAATATTGCTCTAGGCAGTTTAAAAAATTTAAATGCGAATATGCTGTCAAAAGTGCTTCCGCTTACTCAACCTATTCGCTCTCTTTAATACCAACCCCGTGCCAAAAATGAAAAATCGCGTTATAACGCCGTTTGGGAGGATTTTACCTAATTACTGTTTATCATTATGATAAAACCACTGAATATCAGAAATTTTCATGTCTCATTATGATAAAATGGGTGTCAATCTGAGATGGTAGTTAATGATCTATAAGAAAACAGGTACGATGAGAAGTATTATTTCAATTTTCTTACCTTTCATTTTTTAAAACCGGTTCACAAAGAATTTTTTTATGTACATCGCGCTGTCAATTGTACTCTATGGTCTGGCTCTTTACTTCTTTTTCAGAGGGCTGTATGTCAAAAAGAGAAACATGGTGGTTCTCGGTGCCGGGATAGCCATCTTCACAATCCTGTTTTTCCGCTTTTTGGTCTTCTATTCAGAATTGCTCTGGTTTGAAAACCTGGGATATGACGATCGCTTCTGGACGCTTGAACTCACCAGGGTCAGCTTTATAGCCGGAGGAGCTATAGGAAGTGCGTTTCTCATGACTCTGCTTACCTTATATCTCTCGCCCTATAAGCAGCGTATAAGGTATCTCTCCATAGCATTGGCTGCCATAACAGGAGGTTTTTGGGGCCTTAGCTCATGGGAGAGCTTTCTTTTGTTTACTAACCAGGTCTCTACCAGTCTGCAGGACCCTATTCTTGGCCAGACAGTTGGCTTCTACCTCTTTACGTTACCTATTATAAAAAGCCTGCTTACCCTGCTCATATGGTTGTCAGTACTTGCACTTATCGTATCGCTGGCTGGTGCATATCTTCACCCTAACCGAAATGGGGTGCTCGAATTTTACCAGCCTATGGGTGATGCCCCCACTATGCGCAGGCTATTCTTTCCGGTTTACTTTACCGGGGGTATTCTGCTGGTCGTGCTGGCTATACAGAAATACATAGACCGGTTTAACCTTATGTATAGTGACTGGGGGGCAGTGGCAGGCCCTGGCTGGACCGATGTGCAAATCAGATTACCTGCCTATTGGGTGGTTAGCGTACTTACCCTGATGGCAGGCCTATCTTTATTACTTACGCCAGGCAGGCGTATATGGCAGAATATGGCCAGAAAGCTACGCGGCGAAGCACATACAAATCACCCTATAGCTTTGATAATGGCAGCTATAAGTGTCGCATTGCTTTGGGTAACAGCCCTTTCCCTTGTACCAGGGGCTTTTCAGTTCCTGAGGGTGGAACCTAACGAAATCACCCTTGAAAAGCCCTACATCCTACATAATATTGATTTCACCCGCCGGGCCTTTAACCTCCATAATGCTGAGGAACGCGAATTTACGGCAGATGGAGATTTTACAGCCTCTACGGTTGAGGATAACCCCGACTTGTTTGAAAATATACGTCTATGGGATTACCGGGCACTGGATGAGGTGTTCAGACAATTTCAGGAGATACGCCTGTACTACGAGTTCAGGGATGTGGACATTGATCGCTACATGATAGACGGCAAATACCGCCAGGTGATGGTTTCGGCCAGGGAAATGAACGTAAATAACCTTCCCGATCAGAGTAAAACGTTCGTAAACCAGCGCTTCAAATACACGCATGGGTTCGGAATTACCCTTACGCCTGTGTCCAATTTTACAAGGGAAGGCCTGCCTGAAATGCTTATTAAGGACATACCTCCCAAATCAGTCTATCCTTCGCTGGAGGTGACAGAGCCACGCATCTACTACGGTGAGGTAGAATCTAACCCGGTAATTGTAAATAGTAATGAACCTGAATTTGATTACCCCAGCGGTGAAGAAAACATATATAACCGGTACGAAGGAGAGGGAGGCGTGCCTCTGACTAACTGGTGGAGACGTTTTGTATATGGTTACAGATTTGACGGTACCCGTTTTCTGTTTAGCAGCTATCCTACAGACAGCAGCCGTATGATGTACCATCGCCAGGTACGCCAGCGCGTGAAAAAGCTGGCCCCCTTTCTCACATATGATAAAGACCCTTATATCGTATTGTCCGGGGGTAGATTATACTGGATAATCGATGCCTATACTACCAGCAGGCATTACCCTTATTCAGAACCCTATAACGAACGCGAGAGCATTTCTTTCGGTGATAGCGAGCAGGACCGTCAGAACACGCAAACCACGCAACCCGGCTTTGCCGGAGTAAACTATCTGCGAAACTCAGTAAAGGCAGTAGTGGACGCATACGACGGTTCAGTGCAATTTTATGTGTTTGATGAGGAAGACCCGCTTATCCGTACCTGGAGTAATGTCTTTGAAGGGCTGTTCAGGCCATCAAGCGAAATGCCGGATGATTTACGCAGCCATGTACGCTACCCCCTGGACATGCTACTGGTACAGGGGCTGGTGTATGCCAAGTACCATATGAGCGATCCCACAGTATTTTACAATCAGGAAGATCTTTGGATCAGAGCTACTGAAAAATATCGTGAAAGCGTACAGGCTGTGGAGCCTTACTATATATTATGGAAGCAGGAAGGTAACCCTGAATTACAATTCAGCCTAATATTACCCTTTACCCCTAAAAACCGCCGCGTGTTGATAGGCTGGGTGGCCGGATTATGCGATGGCGATAATTATGGTAAATTTATCAGCTATAATTTTCCTAAAGATACCCGTGTGCTGGGACCCCAGCAGGTAGAAACCAAAATAGACCAGGACAGTCACTTATCAGGTCAGCTAAGTTTGTGGGACCAGAGGGGCTCAAATGTGATCAGAGGTAATGTACTTGCCATTCCTATAGGCAACACCCTTATCTATGTAGAGCCAATATACCTGCAGGCTGAAACGGCAGCTTACCCTGAGCTCAGGCTTGTGGCAGTAATGCATGGTGATGAACTAAGCTACGCCGAATCATTCGGTGAAGCCCTGGAGGGACTCTTTAACCGACGAGCGGAAGATGGCCGGGGACCATCGCTGCCAGTAAGTGACCGGCCCACCCAGCCGGCTGGAAGCGAAAGTCAGGTGAGGCTTATCGAAGAGGCCAACCGGGCTTTTGAAGAATATGTAAGATATACCTCTCAGCGAAGGTACGAAGAAGCTGGACAGGCACTTCAGGAACTGGAGCAGCATCTGAAAAGTCTTAACGGAAATTCAAACGAAAAATCCACTGAGAATATAGTAATTGGAGACACAACCGCCGCCTCCGGGAACAATGAGTAAGAAAATACCTTAATTTAAGAGAACAAAACATAACCAAATCAGGTATTATTATTGAGGAAATAAATAATTGCCTCACTTGAGTAAATAATTCCTGTAACTTACAGGAATTAGCGGATACGGCCTTGGCTATTTTTTAAACTATGGAAAAGGCTTATATTTAGCACTAACTTTTTGAATTATAACTTTTTAGCGATTCCCTGAAATTTTTTCAACATTGCATTATGGGAACCGACCCTACTGAGGTAGATTGTATGCCATACGCGTCCGAAAGTAAAAATAAGGACAAAACTTCCTACGATTATAGTGCAGGCTTTATCAGAAGTTGTCCCGATATCCTTATGCATCTGAATGAGGATTTGAGGGTGCTTTTTGTAAACGAGGCATTTCAATCCACCTTTCATCTTTCTAATAACGACGTTAAGGGCATGGCTTGGGAAGATACCCCATTTTCCAGGCAGGAAACCGGTGTGGCTGACAGAGCCGAATTACGCAGGCAACTTACGGCCAATGGTGGCAAGTATGACTTTACCTTTAGCTCCACGTCCACAGACGGGAGTGAATCCTGTCAGTATCATACCAGGCTATATGCAGAAAACGGAAACAGCAACTCCCTAACCTATTGGGTCGTTGGACGCAATATAGGAGCGGTTGGTAATAAGGCTAAAACCTACGCGGCTAACTATGACCGCCTGGTGAAAAATTATCCTGACCTGGTTTGTCGATACGATAAAGAGCATCGTATAATCTATGCTAATGAGGCTTGCCAGAAGTTTTTTGGTATAGACTCAGAGGAACTTGTAGGAAAAAAGAAGGAAGATCTGGGGCTGGTAAGCGAAGAGGGGCTGGAGTCATGGAATAAAAAGCTTAAGGCAACCTTTAAAGAAGGGGAGACAGATGACATTACCTTTGAGGTCATATTCAACGGGAAATCCAGGCATTTTCATTCAGTAATAGTTCCTGAGAAAGGGTCTGCCGGGTCTGTAGAGCATATCCTTGCGATAACCCGAGAGGTCACCGATCTAAAAAACACCGAATCGCAGCTCAGAAAAGATAATGAAGACCTGCGTTCGCTCAATACCTATCTTGATAACTTCATATATACCATTGCGCACGACCTGCGTGGCCCTGTGGGTAATTTGAAAAGCCTTCTGTGGCTGTATAAGCTGGAAAGTGATGACAAAGCCCGGCAGGACATCATGAATAAGCTGGAGGATACTTTCGGCAGACTGGATAACCGGCTTAACGGGCTCATTGGCCTTATAGAAAGTATGGCAAACCTTGAAAGTAAGATTGCCACCTGCAAGCTTGAAAACATCATTCGCGATATACAGGCAGATCTGGAGAACCGTCCGGACTTCACCCCCTATACCATTCACAAGCACCTGGATGTAAAAGAGATTAAATACATCGAGGCCTATATGGTGAGCATACTGTCTAACCTGCTATCCAATATCATGAAATACCGCGAACCCAGCCGTCCGTTAAGGATCAGGGTAAGCACCTACCGTATGGGAGAGTTCGTCATTCTCGAAGTAGAGGATAATGGGATAGGAATAGACCTCGAAAATATCGGAAAAGATCTGTTTAAGCCTTTCAGGCGCTTTACTAAGCAAAGCGAAGGCAAAGGCATAGGCCTCCACATCATAAAGACCATGGTAGAGAAAAACGGCGGGCGAATTGAGGTGAACAGTACCGTAGGAGAGGGAACTACCTTTCAGCTTTACCTTAAAGAATACTAACTTACTTAGGAATTCGGCTAAAACGGCTAAATTTTTTAACTTTGGAAAATGTATGCCGTTGTCGATCTGGAGACTACCGGAGGTAGCTGCCGTCATGATAAAATCACTGAAGTAGCCATCTATATTACTGATGGTAAGAAGATTGTGAAATCATGGAGCAGTCTTGTCAATCCCGGTTGCCCTATTCCCGCTCATATTACCCGCATTACTGGTATTGATAACCACATGGTGGCCGATGCGCCGGCTTTTCATGAGGTGGCCAAGACTATAGTAGAGCTGCTGGAAGGCAGAGTCTTTGTGGCTCATAACGTGAACTTTGATTACGGATTCCTGCGGGAATCTTTTGCTGCCCTCGGGTTTCCATTTGATAAGGAAAGGCTCTGTACCGTACAGGCCAGCAGACGTATACTGCCAGGCCACCGTTCATACAGCCTCGGTAAGCTCTGCCATGCTCTCAAAATTCCATTGTATAACCGTCACCGGGCAGCCGGAGATGCGGAGGCTACAGCACTGCTATTGCACCATCTGGTAAGCAATAGCTCACATAATCTGCTTTCTGACTATACGAAAGGGGGTAAGCGTAAAAAAACTACTGCCCGAAAGCTATTAACCGATCTGCCGGAAGCTACCCTCCGGAAGCTTCCTTCCACCACTGGCGTGTACCAGCTTAAAGATGAAAATGGCGTCATACTGTATATTGGTAAAAGCACCGATATGCGCCAGCGCGTACTTACGCACCTGGCAGGCAAGGGGGGGCGTAAAGCTGCCGCCATGGCGCGTATGGTGAAGCAAATAGATACCCTGGAGACCGGCAGCGAACTCGTGGCCCTGCTTCACGAATCCGACCTGATCAAAAAGCATAAACCCTTTTACAATGTTATGCAGAAAAGAGGCGAGTTTGCCATTGGTCTGGCCGTGGATGTCCGGATTGATGGTTACATCCGCATGGAACTAAAAAGGCTTAAGGGAAATGAGCAGGTAGTAGCTGCATTTGCTACGGAAGCCAAGGCTAAAAAGATGCTCACCGCACTGGTGCAGGAGCACAATCTTTGCATGAACCTATGTGGGCTGGAAAAGACGAAAGGTCCCTGTTTTCACCATACACTCGGATGGTGTCTCGGGGCATGCTGCGATAAGGAGAAGCCGGATACCTATAATGCCCGGGCTGAGGAGGCGCTCAGGGCTTTTATGATCCCGGCCGAAGACATGTACATCGTAGACGAAGGGCGAAGTGCCCGGGAGAGAGCCATCATCAGAATAGAAAATGGCCGCTGTACCGGCTACGGCTTTGCCGATGCCGGTAAGTTGGACCATTTATCTTATCTCGCAGGCATAGACATGCAGCCTGTGACAGATTGCAGGTACGTACGGCGTGTGATCAATTCTTTTCTAAGGGAAGAAAAGGTAGAGAGGACCATTCTCTTCAAATCAGATCAGATATCGATCTCCACCTGATTTCTTAACAGATCCTCCATCGTTTCGCGGCGGCGTATCAGCTTAGCCTCACCCTGATGAATCATTACTTCCGCAGGCCTGAATCGGCTATTATAGTTAGAAGCCATACTAAACCCGTAAGCACCTGCATTTTTTATGGCAATGATGTCCCCCTCGCGTAGTTCGCTGAGCTTGCGGTCATAGCCCAATGTGTCCGTTTCGCAGATATACCCTACCACAGTATACACCCTGAAAGTACTTTCGGGATTTGAAATATTGACCATATCGTGGTAAGAGTCATACATCATCGGCCTCAGCAAATGATTCATGCCAGAATCCACCCCCGCAAATACAGTGGCTGGCGTGGTTTTGATCACATTCGTCTTTACGAGGAAGTAACCAGCTTCACTAACCAGAAACTTGCCAGGCTCAAACCATACTTCCAGCTTCCGTCCGTATTCTTTACTGAAATTGGCTATCGTTTCCGAAAGCCTTTTGCCAAGGGCATTAATATCCGTCGTCACGTCCCCTTCACGGTAGGCTACTTTAAAGCCGCTGCCAAAGTCCAGGAACTCAAGATCAGGAAAGTCCTTTGCTGCGTCCAGTAAAATCTGGGCTCCCCTTATGAATACCTCACTGTCCAGAATGTCCGAACCCGTATGCATATGCAGACCCGTTACGTTAATATCATTAGTGGCCACTACCCTTAGCAAGTGCCTCATCTGCAGTATGGATATGCCAAACTTACTGTCGATATGGCCGGTAGATATCTTTGTGTTGCCACCCGCCATGATATGAGGGTTCAGCCTAATGCATACGGGCACTTTATTACCAAATTCGTGTCCGAATTGCTCCAGGATGGATATATTGTCAATATTGATCGTAACACCCAGTTTCACCCCTTCTCTAATCTCATCAATAGACACACAGTTAGGTGTAAATAAAATCTCCTCCGGTGTAAAGCCTGCCTTGAGCCCCAGGTGAACTTCCTGTATAGAAACAGCATCCATACCCGTACCTGCTTTACGCAGGAGCTTTAGTACAGAAATATTGGTGAGAGATTTGGCTGCATACTTAATCCTTACCGGCATAGAGCCAAAAGCCTTTCGAAGCTTTTCAGTCTGGCTTATGATCTTATCGGCATCATAAACATAAACGGGGGTTCCGAATTTTTCGGTAAGTTCCAGGAGGTCAACTCCCTGTATCGTATATCGCTTTTTCGTAAGTTCCATATCCTAAGGTATTGCCCTGCAAATATGGTCAAAAAAAAAGCAGAGGACAACGATCCCGTTACCCTCCGCATCAGAGCGCCTTTTTATAGGCACTTAACCATTACTAACTAATTCAATAATCCAAATCAATCTTTTCTTCTCGCACCTCCCCATTCTGTTCTATTAACAGCAATAGAGTAGGGCTTTTCAGTCTTTTTAGCTGTATCTTCTTTTGGTAGGAGCCATCAAAGTTTTTGAGGGTTTCCTTAAATAATTCTTTTCCCTTATCGTCAGTGACTTTTATATCCGTTGGCACTGCTTCTGCCTCAAAGCTCAGGCTTAGTTCATTGCTTTTCAGATCCACATCATAGTCCAGTGCTGACAGGAAGCCCCCTGGTTCGGGATAAATTCTCTTTCCCCTTTTTACAATTTCGTTCCTGTCCGCTTTTTCACCCATAATTACCGCTACATTCCTTTCCTCTATCATTTGGCGAATATCCTCCGGCAGTTCATCCTCATCTGAAAAACGGTAAACCTCTACCGTTTTACCTTCTCCCTTTTCTACCATTATGACCTTATTGCCATACTCAATTACTTGCGACTTACTGTCTTTATCCTTATCCCCGTGGATAATGATTTCCTCCTTTTTCTTCTCATCACCTGCACGTATGACACGTACCTGCCTCATATTCCCGTTACCGGTAATCATCTCTTCCTTGTCAGTATGGATTACAATCACACCGTCTTCTCCCATAAATTCCTGCAGTTCCTTATCCTCATTCATTTCCTCTTCAGAAGAGTAAGAGCGCGACAGGGTTTTGCCATCTTTAGAAACGTTAATCTTAATGTGCGTTTCCATTCTTTCGCGGCTTGCTTCCTGTGCTGCGGCAGGCAGGGCTACTGAGCCGGTCAGTATAATAGTCAAGAGTAGGTGTGTTGTTGTTTTCATGGAGTTTGAGTGGTTTGATGGTGGTAAGGTAGCAAGAGAACCTATTCCAGCGCGTTAATGGCCGGTTAAAGAATGTTAATAAATGTTAAGCCGAAACAAGTTTTCAATCGATAATGTAGTTTTACAACCATGAGTATGCGCAGGATACAAATCATCATCGGCCTTATGGCCATGGCCCTGATAGGTCTGGTAGCTTTTCAGCTTTACTGGATTGATAACGCCATGATGGTAAATCGCCAGAAATTTAACCGCGATGTGCACCAGGCCATCGCCCGTGTGGTGCTCAGGCTGGAGCAGCAGGAGGTCATCAATATTACCTATCGGCAATTAAAGGTCAATGCCGGCCATGTGACCACCCGCAGTGGCTCATACCAGGTCATAGTTTCCCCCACACCACCGTATGGTGAGCCCGCCGGAGATGTGATTATTGCCGAAAGAAGCAGCAAGTCTGCACTGATGGAGCCGCAGTCAGACAGTAACCGCGTTATACGAAAGACCGAAATGGTGGAGACTGTGCTTTCAGAACTTTTCGGGACCCACCCTAATATTCACCAGCGTATAGAACCCGATAATGTAGACAGTTTGCTGAGCCGCGAGCTGCGCCAGGTTGGCATTACGGCAGATTATGAGTTTGGTATTTACGACCGGCTTCGTGACTCTCTCGTTTTTCAGCGCGCAGTTAATACAGACAAGCCAGGCTTTAAAAGAAGTACCTATCAGGCGGGCCTGTTTCCTAATGATCTGGCCAATAATTTTAATGTGCTGTCACTCACTTTTCCAAATGAAAACAGCTACCTGCTAGGCAAAATCTGGCTGCCTCTGGTAAGCAGCGCCTTACTGGTACTTGTAATCGTATTTTGTTTTGGCTATGCCATAGTGGCCTTGCTAAGACAAAAAAAGATAGGGGAGATAAAGAACGACTTTATCAATAACATGACCCATGAGTTTAAAACCCCCGTATCCACCATTGCACTGGCATGTGAGGCACTGAACGATAAGGAAATGCGACAGCATCCATCTATTCTTGACCGCTACCTGGGGATTATCAGAGAGGAGAATTCACGTATAGGCAGGCAGGTAGAAAAAGTACTGCAGATAGCTACCCTGGATAAAAAAGAACTTCGGCTTAAGAAAGAGCCCCTCGACCTTCATGAGATTATCGAGAAGGCCATACCCCGAATAGCCATGCAGGTAGAAAGCCGTGGTGGAGCACTTGAGGTCCTGTTGAATGCAGAAGAGGCACGCGTGGAAGCTGATGAGACCCACCTCACGAATATCGTGTTTAATCTGCTGGACAACGCCAATAAGTACTCTCCGGAAAATGTTGAGATCCGGTTAGAAACCAGCAATACCCCGGCAGGCCTGAGCCTGAAAGTTTCCGATAAAGGAATAGGTATGAACCGCGATGCCCTGAGGCGTATATTCGAAAAATTTTACCGGGTACCCACAGGCAATGTGCATGATGTGAAAGGTTTCGGCCTGGGGCTGGCATACGTAAAAACAATGGTGGAGGCTCACGGCGGTACCATTAATGTAGAGAGCCAGCCAGGCCAGGGAAGTACATTTGAGATTATATTACCCCAGACACATGAGTAAGATCAGGCTGTTAGTAGTAGAGGATGATCCCAACCTCGGGCAGATACTCCGCGAGTATCTGGAAGTGAAAGGCTTTGATGCCACCCTGGCCCAGGATGGAGAAGCAGGTATGCAGGCCTACCGCCAGGGAGAGTTTGATTTGTGTATTCTGGATGTGATGCTGCCCAAAAAGGACGGCTTCACCCTGGCCCGGGAGATACGTGAAGGTGATACCCGCACGCCACTGCTCTTTCTTACCGCCCGCGGCCAGCAGCAGGATACGCTGGAAGGCTTTAAAGCAGGGGCAGATGATTATATGTCAAAGCCCTTTAGTATGGAAGAGCTGCTTATGCGTATAAAAGCCATACTGAGAAGAAGCGGATCAAAAGAGGAGGAGACGCAGCAGACCGAGTTTACTATTGGCGACCTTCGTTTTATTCACCCCGAGCAAAAGATACTTAAAAGCGATGGTGAGGTCATGAAAGTAACCACCCGGGAGGCTGACTTACTCAGGCTCCTGTGCTTGCATAAGAACCAGACCCTGCCGAGAAGCTATGCCCTGAAGGAAATATGGAATGATGACAGCTACTTCAATGCCCGGACCATGGATGTGTATGTCACCAAGCTACGAAAACTGCTCAGATTCGAACCACGGGCTGAAATTGTAACCGTGCATGGAGAGGGCTTCAGGCTTTTGGTAAAAGACTGAGCAGTATTAGATAATTTTTTGTCTATTCCGCTTATTGCTGAATTTCTGATTAATGAAAAGCCGTTTCTTTTTTTATATTTGCACAGGCTGGGCTTTGTTTTTAACAAAAAATTAACCCGCTACTCTTCCGTATCCATCCGGGTATTCAGATTTTTCAAGTGTAAAAATTAGACGAGTTTATGATTCAGATAATTCCCTCGATTACCGTTATTGACGGCAAAGTGGTGCGCATTAAACAGGGTGACTTCTCTACAGAAAAGAAGTATCACGATAGCCCGGTAGATGTAGCCAGGGAACTGGAGGATCATGGCATAAAGATACTTCACCTGGTAGACCTGGATGGGGCTAAAAAAGGCACTCCGGTAAACTACCACATACTTGAGGCTATCGCCGGGCATACTAACCTGGAGATCGACTTTACCGGGGGGATCCATACAGACGGAGATATCAGTAAGGCTTTTGAGTATGGAGCCAATTACATCACCGCTGCCAGTGTGGCAGTAAACCGTCCCGAGCAGTTTGCAAGCTGGATAGTCAGCTACGGACGGGAAAAGGTGACGCTTGGTGCAGATGCCAAGGATGAGCTTATTGCCATCAAAGGCTGGCAGAAGAATACCAATATCAGTCTTTTTGAACACATAGAGTATTTTTACGATAGAGGGCTCAAGTATGTAAAGACTACCGACATAGCCCTGGATGGGGTGCTGCAGGGGCCTGCTTTTAATCTTTATGAAAAAATACTAAAGCGTTTCCCCGATATCAAACTGCTGGCCAGCGGGGGTGTTCGTAATATCGATGATATTGAGCGATTAAACGATATGGGTATATTCGCCGCCATTTTTGGTCGCGCATACTATGAGGCTCAGATCAAGCTAAGTGATCTCAAGAAATTCCTTGTATAACCTCCCCAGATAAATCATTAATACAGGCCGCTTCTCAGAAGTGGCCTTTTTTGTGTTCGCGTTGTTCGTTAGGCAGTACCAAGTAAAAAAGCAGCCCAGGGGCGGAGCTGCTTTGCAAAATATTTTATAGGGGAAAACCCCGCGTACTACTGCTTAAGATTCTGTGTTAGTTTGCGGCCCCAGTAATTCAGCCATTCTGAAGCTTGCTGCTTTTGACTGGTAAGGTCTAACTCCCAGCCCTGATAGCTGTTTTTCTTTTCATCACGAAAACTTGGTGCTTCAAAGAAATCCGAGAGGCTGTATTTGTAAAATAACTGAAATAAAAAGCTGTAATTAGAGTAAGTGTACTCCTTCTGCTTTTCTTCTCCCTTGTCAGAGGTTTCTTTTTTTACCTTCGCCTCGGGTGATTCTAATGTGGTGATCCATGAGCGGGACACCTCTTTTTCAGACCCATTTAAGGGATTAACCTTGTGGCTCTCATCTTCGCTTTCGTATGCCTCCTCTACCGGAGCATCCTCCTGCGTTTCAGCCTTCTTACTGCTATGTTCACATTGACCACCCCCTGCCATAGCATAGGGTATGGCGAGAAAGCTGCTTAGAAAAAACGTTAGCAATACTTGTTTCATACTATTGGTTTGGAATGTAACGAGTAGGCCGGTCAATAGTAAAGTAAAAATAATAAAAAATTATAAACCTTTTTTATCTACGGGTCAAATCTTCTGATGGTTCCATAATTAACTCCTGAAAAAGCAATATTATCAAAAGGTTTTCTTTTGATAAGTGGGGGATTTTTACTATTTTATTTTTCTGCTACAGTTTACAATTGTAGTCAATTAGCTAAATAAGTAGAAGTCCGTTTCCACAGAATTGCATTTTACAGAAATTGAACCCTTTACGATGCGATTTTATTAAGCAGTCTGCCAAACCCGGCAGGCTGCTTTTGTTATTATGGCATTGTTTGCAGCCTTTTTCCCTTATGAGTACCTAAGGATATTTGCGTAATTTACGCCCCTTCAGGTGAATGAGCATGACATACATCACTTCCCTCACACAGGCAAAGTTATCCGAAATGTATACCGCTTTTAGCGCGGCATTTAAAAAGTACCCTATTTCCTTTGATCTGAGTCTTGCGGACTTCGAGAGGAAATTCATCACCAAACTTAATCTGGACCGGCAAGCTTCTGCAGGAGTATTTGATGGAGAAAGGCTGGTAGGCTTTTTATTTCAGACCCTTGGCTGGCACCACGAAGACCTCGTGGCATATAATGGAGGTACAGGCGTACTTCAGGACTATCGTGGCAGAGACCTGACCCGGCAAATGTACGCTTATGTGGAACAACACTGCGCCAATTCCGGCGCCTGCCGGTTCTTATTGGAGTGTCTCACTAACAATGCACCTGCCGTCAGGGTCTATAAAGCCTGTGACTTTACCATTACCCGTTTATTTCACTGTTTTTTTCTGGAAAAGGACTTTCTGCCAAACATTCGTCTGGCTCAAAAAGTAAACATGACACTGCCCTCTGCTCCCGACTGGCACTTATTGGCGAAACTGGGGCAGGGTATGCCCGCTTTTGAAGAGAGCATCCACCAGCTTAAACGTAATGCCGCTCTTTATACTGTTGTGGAGGCCCGTATAGAAAATGAGGCGGTAGGTTGCCTCATGTTTGATCGGATTACAGGCCGAGTCGCCTATTTGTGTGTGGCAGAGGCCTACCGTAGGCTGGGTATTGCTACCAGTATGTTACATAAAATGGCCTCTATGAGTTATTCGCCCGTTATAGCCGCAGTTAATATCGACGAGGGAGCTTCTGAGCTCATCGGGTATTTCCGCAGAATGACCTTCGAAAATCGCTTTGATCAGTATGAGATGATACGCTCCATTTAGTTGCATGGATCCACAATCGATTTATACGATAACCTTTAGCAGGCTACCAGATATTACTGGCGGCTCACTCATACGGCAGGGGGCTGACCTTCCTGTTACAGACCTCCTTACCGATAGCCGGAAACTAAGGATATCCCCCGGGGCCGTGTTTGTAGCGATCACAGGTGACCTGCACGATGGGCACCGCTTTATTCACGAGTGTTACCGCAGTGGCATACGGCAGTTCATTGTGGAGCACCAGCCGGATGGCCTCCTGGAGCTTAAGGATAGCAATGTCCTGTTGGTTCATTCCGCTAAAGATGCCTTGCAAAGCATTGCCATGTATCACCGCAGCCGCTTTAGCATTCCTGTGCTGGGCATCACCGGAAGTAATGGTAAGACAATAGTTAAAGAATGGTTGGGGCAGATGCTCTCTGCCAGATTTACTATTGCCCGTAGCCCTGGCAGCTACAATAGCCAGATAGGGGTACCCCTCTCCGTTTGGCAACTAGACCAGCACCATGAGCTGGGCATTTTTGAGGCAGGAATCTCAAAACCAGGAGAGATGGAGCGGTTGGAACGTATCATTAAACCACGGCACGGTATTTTTACCACCCTCGGACCTGCCCATGATCAAGGCTTTGCCGATAGGAAAGAAAAACTTTCGGAGAAGCTAAAGCTTTTCAGGCACAGTGAAGTCATCTTTTTCTGCGAGGATCACCAGGAAGTAGCCGCTGCCATCCGCCATACCTATCCAGACAGGCAATTGCAAAGCTGGTCTATGCATCATGAGGCGGCAGACCTCTTCGTCCGGGTAATGGAGCGCAGCCACCGGTCCGCAAGTCTCCGGCTTACCTACCATTCGCACAGTTTTGCACTGGACCTCCCCTTTGCTGACGAGGCATCTGTAGAAAATGCCCTCCATTGCGTATTATACCTTCTTCACCTGCAGTATAGCCATGCAGAAATACAGCAATTAGTCAACACCCTGCAGGGCGTCCATATGCGCCTGGAAATGAAGCAAGGCATTCATGATACCTATATCATAGACGATTCCTATAATAATGACCTCGCCGGACTGCATAAGGCACTCGAGTTTATGCAGCAGCAGCCCTATCCCCTGCGGCGCACCGTTATCCTCTCAGATATTCTTGAATCCGGTGTAGACAAGCCGGCACTTTACCGTAAAGTGGGCCAGATACTTGGTGGCTCAGGTGTTTCGCGGCTTATTGTCGTTGGGCCGGATACCCTAGCCCACCGCTATGCATTTGACCTTGAGCACCAGCTACAGGTAGAAGCCTACCCAGGGACCGAGGCCTTACTGAAAAGTCTGGATGGCCTGCACTTTCATCAGGAACTGATCTTGGTCAAAGGTGCACGTGCTTTTAGCTTTGAGCGTATCGTACAGCGGCTACAGCAGAAGATTCATGGCACTGTACTGGAGATCGACCTGGATGCCCTCACCAGCAACCTGAATTTCTACCGCAGTCATTTGAGGCAGGGCACTAAACTCATGGTGATGGTAAAAGCCTTTGCCTACGGAAGCAGCCTCAAAGAAATCGCCCACCTGTTGCAGTTTCATAGGGTAGACTACCTGGCAGTGGCCTATGCCGATGAGGGTGTATTTTTACGTGAACACGGCATACACCTGCCCATCATGGTCATGAATCCCTCTCCGGACAGCTTTGACAAACTGCTTTCCGCTAACCTGGAGCCTGAAATATACAGCATGAAGATGCTCGAACAACTCGGACGCTACCTGAGTAATGCGGCGCGTAGCATCAAGGTCCATCTTAAAATAGATACCGGAATGCGCAGATTAGGCTTCGAGCCCGATGAGATACCCCCGCTGCTTACCCTGCTGGAGAAGTATGATCAAATACAGGTGGCCGGCGCCATGAGCCACCTGGCCGGCGCCGATGAAGACAGGCACGAAGACTTTAGCCATCGGCAGGCCGGGCAGTTTATCAAAGCATGCGAACGCTTCCTTGAGGCCGGCCTGAATCCCCTGCGTCATCTTGTCAACTCCGCGGGTATCCTGCGCTACCCTGAGTATCATATGGATATGGTGCGCCTGGGCATAGGCCTGTATGGCATAGAGTCTAATCGCGAACAGCAGGACCGGATACAGCCCATTAGCACATTCAAAACCACCATAAGCCAGGTGAAGCATATCCGTCAGGGGGAAACCATAGGCTATGGGCGGTCAGAGACTGCCTCGCACGATATGGACATTGCCACCATTGCCGTGGGGTATGCTGATGGCTACGATAGGGGCTTCAGCAATGGAGTAGGGGAGGTCATCATCAGAGGGAGGCGTGCGCCCGTTACAGGCCGCGTATGCATGGACATGACCATGGTAGACGTAACCGGCCTTGGAGCCGAAGAGGGAGATGAGGTGCTAATATTCGGTCCGGGTATGCCCGTGACGGAACTGGCCCGTAAAATAGATACTATTTCTTACGAGATACTCACCAATATCAGTGAGCGGGTCAAGCGCGTCTTTACCAAAGAATAGGACAGAGCCTACCCGCCGCAGCCAAGGAATTTCTTGAAATTACCCGTATCCGGTAGGCCGCCGTAGTCATTTTCCTCCGTGTCTTCAGATAAATTTTCCTTTAATTTTTCTTCTTTTCTCGACACCGTGCCCCCGCCTTCCGAATCCCCTTTATTAGACGGGTATTCATCCTTATCACTTCGGCTATTTCCCTTTTCATTCGTTTGCATGGCTGTTTTTGTTTATCAAATAGTACATCGCCCGCCTGCGTGGCAGTCTGTAAAACCTTACGGAAAAGGAACCTTCTCCGGGTAGAAAATGGTTCTCCAGAGCGGTATAGTTTTGTAAGCTATACGAATCTGACTTAAATTTGTGCTGAACTGGATCATGTAATTGTATGGTCACGGATATAAAATATAAAAGTGTTGCCGATCTTAAACCAGGTGAAAGGGGAGTAATCAGTGGATTCACCGATTCCCACCTGAGCCTGAAACTCCTGGAAATGGGCTGCCTCCCAGGCACCGAAGTCAGGATGAACTATGCAGCGCCCCTTGGAGACCCTATCTGTATCAAGGTAGCCGGTTACAATCTGTCCCTTAGGATAGATGAGGCTCAAATCATTATCCTGGAATCCTGAGGATTTAATGTCATTAAAAGCGAACCCCCGTTTAGCATTACTGGGCAATCCTAACTGTGGGAAAACCTCCCTGTTCAATCACCTTACCCGGCAGCACCAGCGTACAGGAAACTTTACCGGTGTTACGGTAGACAAAAAGGTGGGCTACAGTAAGCTAAATGAGCACATGGAGGCCCGCGTTATTGACCTTCCGGGAGCATATAGCATTTACCCGCATTCACAGGACGAACAGATTGTATCTGACCTGCTGGGCTGTACAAGCTCGCCGGACTACCCCGATATTCTGCTGGTTGTGCTGGATGCCTGCCACCTTAAGCGCAGCCTGCTGTTACTTACAGAAGTCAGAGACCTGGGCTTCCCGGTCCTTGCCGCGCTTACGAAGGTAGATGCTGCTGCACAACAGGGCATAGAGATCGATCTGCGATCACTGAAAGAACAACTCGGTATGCAGATCAAGGCAGTTAACACCCAGTCTGGTGAGGGCATAGAGGACCTTAAATACCTGCTCTCCAACCCCCAGATGAAAAAGGTCGCTCCCTATTACGATGTGACCGAACTGGCCCCTGAGCTTATCGGCCGCATGAGAAAAAACTATGGCTGGTGCAGTTCTTACCGGTGCTACCAGATGGCCTGCCACTTTGAGAGCATAAAATGGTGCGGAGATGAAGACCGTGAGTTTATTAGCCAGCTACGGGACGACTGTGCTTTTGACAGTACCACTACTCAGGGCCGCGATACCATTGGCCGATACACTTTTATTGATAAGGTCATTGAGTCAGTTGTAACCTTACACCGCCGAAAAAAGAGGCGGGAGCAGTTTACAGATATGATAGACCGCTACGCCACCCACCGGTATTGGGGGTTTGGGTTGCTGTTTGCTCTGTTCTTCATTGTCTTTCAGTCTATATACATCTGGACAGCTATACCTGGCAGTTTCATACGCCAGGGTGCCGATAGCCTGGCAAGCTATCTGGCCGGCAATCTTAATCCATCCGTAGGTACAAGTCTGCTGATTAAAGGCCTCCTGCCAGCCACCGAGCTCTTACTTGTAGTACTGCCACAGCTTGCCATACTGTTCCTCTGCCTTACCCTGCTGGAGGAGTCCGGCTACATGGCCCGGGTGGCTTTCCTTACAGACAAGATAATGCGCCGCTTCGGCATGAGCGGCAAGTGCCTTATGCCCCTGTTATCCGGTGTCTCCTTTGAGTCTGCCGAAGTCTGCCGAAGTACAGGCCGCCGGGGGCGTTTCATGGCCTTTTTACTTCACCACTCGGCCCGTATACCCTTGTACATGCTACTTGTGGCGCTTTTTGTGCCTACCATACCTGTACTTACCTACCTCAACCTGCAAGGTATTGTACTCATGGCCCTTTACCTTGCCGGCATTGTGGTCAGCATAGGCGTCTCATACCTGGTACGCATTTTCCTCAATACCCAGGGTATTCACAGCTTATTTATGATGGAACTACCTGTGTACAGCATGCCTAACAGACACAGTGTAGGCGTGGGCATGTATGAGAAATTCAGACACTTTGGCCTTGAGGCAGGTCGTCTCATCCTCCTTTTTCTCATTTGTCTGGTGATGTACAATGCCCTGTTTGGCGGAGACATGACCCCCGTTAGCACTGCCGCTGCTAAAGTAAACGACGCTGACCTGCTGGCGGGTATCCTTTCCTATTTTTCCCTGTAATAGAATCCTTCCTTTTTTTATGGATAATATCGTTTTGCCTTTAGGCTCTTTTATAAATATGCTTGCCGTAATAGGGGGGAGCCTGGCCGGTCTGGTATTACATGGTAAATTTCCCGAGCGTTACCGCCGCATAGCTTTTCAGGCAATAGGCCTATGTACCCTGCTTATCGGGGCACAGATGGCATTCAAGGCAGAGGATATTCTCATTTTGATTATCAGCATGCTTACAGGTGCCTGGTTAGGTGAGTGGGCCAGGCTCGATGAACGTCTCCGGACACTCGGCGACTACCTTAAGGCCAAGACCAAAAGTAAGGCGGAGTATTTCACTGATGGCCTGGTAACCGCCTTTCTGCTGTATTGTGCAGGGTCCCTTACCATACTGGGGGCCCTGGAAGAGGGGCTAAATGAGGACCGCAGCCTGCTTTATACCAAATCTGTACTGGACGGCTTCACCTCCATAGTGCTGGCATCCAGCTATGGAGTAGGTGTACTCGTGTCAGCCTTACCACTGTTTGTATTTCAGGGAGCACTTACCCTTTCTGCCGGTTTTATGGAGCCGCTATTGCCCGAACAGGTCATTAACCAGATATCAGCTGCTGGGGGGATAATGATTTTAGGGTTAGGGCTAAACCTGTTGGAAATCAAGGATATAAAGGTTACTAATATGCTGCCTGCACTGGTGATCATTGTAGGGTTGTCACACCTTATTTTGAGATAAAAAAAATAGGGAGGTGCGACCTGCACACTCCCTAGTTCATTCTGAAATAACCGAACTCATACAAAAAATCCGAAGGTTGGTTAACTGCTAAAAAATCTCGCTACCCGGACTATATCCTGTTAAAAAATAAAAACAGTCAGTTTAAAAAATAAGTAACGATAACGTTTAAAAAATACCTTCGCTATTCGCCTATACTATTAACACATCCCGTGCCACAATTGAAAAACCCCCTTTCAGGCCCATAGGGGGCAATTGCACTCCTCAGGGTCGTATCAAAATGATAAAATGCTGAATAAATCTATAGCAAAATGAGAATTCAAACACTTATGTTTGTATAGTGTTTCCGAAAACCGTCGATCTCCCCCTTCTTTCCCAGAATAATAAGCACCACCCCTTCTGTGATTCTCGTACTTCCGGAAGGATTAAACTGAAATCCGTTACGGCTTCGGTCAGTGATGGCTATGATAGTGGCCCCCGTGTTCTTTCTTACATCCAGCTCACTGATAGATTTATCACGGTAGCTATGCAGCACGTTATGGTACCCTACCTCTTCCAGCATCAGTTTTTCTGTATAGCCCCCTACGCCACTCAGCAGGTCCAGAAATTCAATTACGTAAGGTTTCGTCACCAGTTGAGCCATATGAAGGCCTCCCAGTGCGTCAGGCATTACTACCCGATCAGCCCCGGCCCGAAGAAGTTTCTTTTCAGAGCTTTCTTCCGATGAACGTGATATGATGTATATCGATGGGTTGAGCTCACGTGCCGTCAGTGAAATGAAGACATTGTCTGCATCCTTACTCAGAGTCGTAATTATGCATTTGGCCTTCTCTATACCTGCAGACTTAAGTACCTCATCCGAAGTGGCATCTCCCGGCACGCACGGAAAGTTCTCAGGTACAGCCACACGGTCTACTATGTCCTCATCATTTTCAATTATGACAAAAGGCTGGTCGCTCCTGCGCAATTCTTCGCAGGCTTTGAGTCCATTACGCCCAAGGCCGCATACAATGATGTGGTTTTCCAGTTCTCTCACCTTTTTGTCACTTATTATCGTTTTAAAGATTTTTTGAAGCTCTCCCTCAAAAATAAAGGTTGCGATAACAGACACCGCGTAAGCAAATATGATAATGTTTGCCAGTATATACAGGCTGGTAAACAGCTGTCCGGCCTGGCTCAGTTGCCGCACTTCGTTAAAGCCCACCGTAGACATCGTCAGCATCGACATGTAAAATGCCTCCAGCAGCGAGTACCCTTCTATAAAACAATATCCCGCACACCCTACCAGAAGGCTCAAAAAGAGCAATAGGATTGCGTAGATCAGTCGCCTGAAGTTTTTATTGTAAAAAAATTCTTTAAGCAAGGTGCCGGTACTGTTTTCGGGGGTCTATAATAGGGATAAATTGGCAAAAATATGCACTCAATTTGCCTATGTATAGGTGGCTTCCGGTCTCCCAGGCAAGTGTCCCTGCCACATACTCAGTAGCCAATGGTCACAGGCCCATCAGCCTGTAAAACATTCAGCCGCGTGAGCCCGTTAATCCAGTACAGGAATTTTTTCGGTATCAAACCATGGAGAATTATATGTTAAATATTTTTTTATGCGGGGTCGTTTATGTGATCATGGTATACCTGATGGTAAAGTTGCTAAAGAAGAAAAACATAAAGCTGCCTCCCGATGACGGTGACGATGGGGGCCTTGAAGTAGAAAATACCCCTAAAATAGACTTACCCCCCGGGGTCTGCTGGCCAGGGCCAGGTGGTTCGGGAGGCTCAGTTCTCACCCGTGAGGAAACAGAAAACTTTTCATACTAAACACAGCGGCTCAGCAGCCGCTTTTTTTATTCCTGTTCTTTTTTCCGAACCAAACGTTTCTTCTCTGCGTACGTTAAAATAATAGCATTACTTTTGTAATGGAATATCTTTACTATACATAAACCTGAGAAGCAATGAATGGATTCGCCATGATCCAGATCAGGGTAAATGAAAAACTTTACCTCAAAAATCCGGAAGATACCGAACTGGGGCGGCGCATCGTGGACCATGGGATCAAACTCATAGATCGTATTGGGTTCGAACAGTTCACTTTCAAAAAGCTCGCCCGGGAGATATCCAGCACCGAGGCTTCAGTATACCGCTATTTTGAAAATAAGCACAAGCTACTCACCTATCTTGTCAGTTGGTACTGGAGCTGGCTCGAGTATCAGGTGGATTATCAGACTCACAATATCGAAGACCCGGCCCGCAGATTAAAGATAGCCCTGCGTGTACTGGCTGAAAGTAGCAGCTTTGACCCTCAGTTCTCACATATTGACGAGACAGCCCTGCACCGTATCGTAGTTTCCGAAAGCAGCAAGAGCTACCTTACCAAAGAAGTTGATCAGGATAATAAAGAAGGTTTTTTCAAGAGCTATAAGTCTTTGTGTAATAAACTTTCTGCGATTGTTTCAGAGGTAAATCCAGATTTTGCTTATCCGCGGGCCATGACCAGCACCATGATCGAGTCCGCCCATCAGCAAATCTTTTTCTCCCATCATTTACCCTCCCTCACCGAGCTTAAGGTAGACACCGAAGGGAACGAGGCCGTAGCCGGATACCTCGAATATATGGTATTTAATCTGCTTTCTGTAGAAAAAAAAGAGGGCAAAGACTAAGGTAATTTCCTATACCTGATTACTTTTGCAGTCTATTGTTTCCAAAATTCCAGGGGTTTTAGCTCAGTTGGTTTAGAGCGCTGCCTTGACAGGGCAGAGGTCATGGGTTCGAATCCCTTAAACCCCACATCAAACCCCGGTCGTCCCAAACCGGGGTTTTTTGTTAGCTATTACCTCATCAGATCAAGACACTCCAACGCCTGTTAATTGAGAGATGCATAATCTTACCAGCCCTTTGGCTTATACAGAATGATTATCTGAATCATTATACCCATCACTATTAAAAAAATGATTTCAGCCTGCGTGAATAAGTTAATAGTGTCTTTAGCCTCCTTGCTGATAAAAACCTGGCGCCTTCCTTCCTGTAATTGTATCTTAGATAAGTCGTGTAAATGTTCGTCTATCTTTTCAATGATTTCAAGAATACTTTCTTTTGAAGCATCATCAGAATCTTCCATTTGTTCAAGTGACATCAATTTTTCCTGAAGTAAATTAAATGCAAACGTCTCTTTTTCAGTTAGCTTGGTTAGACTGTACTTTTCTATTAGAGCACGGAGCTTCTCGTTCTGTTTGCTGTTTTGGCTTTTCTGAGAGTCTTCTTCCAGGCATGTGTAAGCGATTTCTTTTTCCTGAATTATCCTGGATATATCAAATAAAATATCGCTGGCCACGATCCTGTCTTCATACATGGTCGTAACCGAGTAACTCAGGCGATTAAAGTTATCTCTATCAATCAGATTGGTCATAAGTACTATAAGAAAAACTAATAAGATACTTACCGCCCATCTTATTTTAGTGAAAACCCTCATAAGCCCAATTTTTTATATGACAATTTTTCTTTAAATGTTCTACAGATACGTACGTAATAGAAAGCATTTAGTAAACCCAATTACATATTTATATTTTTTAAGCCACCGACAGTATGTTCAATAGTGTATTTTAAAATCCTGTAATTAAACCACAGACTTATATCATATACCCCCTTATTGTTCCTCTCTTACGCGAGTCCCTCCCTCAAGCAGACCACCAACTATTTATTATTCTTACCCTGTAATTCACTCATTGTCCCCCCCTGCTATGCGCCGCAAGCCGCGATTAATCGCCCTCTACCGGTACACACCATACCTCTCAACTCATAACTAAACACTCACCACTCAAAACTCTATGTACTCGTCAATTCAATCATTCTATCATTCCGTGGACTCCTGCTTTACCACGTCATTCAAGCTCTTCCTGTCATTGTAAATCATCAACTATTTTTGCACTTTTACCGTACCGAAAGAATCTATCAATCCCTTCTTCTCAAGAAAATCCGCATTATTTCCTCTTATTATTCTTCGCTTCTGCTTCGCTTATCCCACGCTTCTGCTTCGCTTCTCCTTCGCTATGAGTCTTACTTCAGTCTATCCTTCCTTCGCCCTGCCTTCGCTCCTTCTCCTTCAAGGTCCCTGAATTGAACTATTCCTATATCCCCGCCATCAACATTGCCAAGCCCCTCATAATTCACTCAATCAATCATTCAAAATTCACCCATTAAAAAAGGCACCCATCTTCCGACCAGCACCTCCGTCTATATTATTCTATAATTCAATTATTCTATTACTCAATAATTCACTCAATCAATCATTCAAAATTCCCCCATTAAAAAAGGCACCCATCTTCCGACCAGCACCTCCGTCTATATTATCCTATAATTCAATTATTCTATTACTCAATAATTCACTCAATCAATCATTCAAAATTCCCCCATTAAAAAAGGCACCCATCTTCCGACCAGCACCCCCGCCTATATTATTCTATGATTCAATTATTCTATTACTCAATAATTCGCTCAATCAATCATTCAAAATTCACCCATTAAAAAAGGCACCCATCTTCCGACCAGCACCTCCGTCTATATTATTCTATAATTCAATTATTCTATTACTCAATCATTCGCTCAATCAATCATTCAAAATTCACCCATTAAAAAAGGCACCCATCTTCCGACCAGCACCTCCGTCTATATTATTCTATAATTCAATTATTCTATTACTCAATAATTCACTCAATCACTCATTCAAAATTCACCCATTAAAAAGGCACCCATCTTACTCTTCCCCTTCAGTCAGGCCGTCTTTTTGGTGCTTGTCATGGCTTCCACATGCCTCCTCAGGTTTTCCGTATGGAAACTACTCTCTTTAGCCTTACTCAGGTAGTGTTTAGCCATTTGCTGACGCCCGGTCATTTTTTCCTTTTCGGCAAGATTATAAAGCATGTTAGTACGCTCCTGCATAAGTGTAATTACGTTCAGTAGCGAATACTCCACCGTATCTGGCGATTCTAGCGTGATGGCAGGCTCCTCCTGTGGTTCATTAACCTGGCTGGAAAAGTTTGCTACTGCCTCTACCTGTCGTACCAGTATTTCCGGAATCTTCCTGTTCCCCAGTATATCCACCGGCTCAAATATCAGCTTTTTCAGTACTTTATTGATACTCGCTATCTCCTGGCTATGGCTCGCATATCCTTCTTTGATGGCGTTCAGCGGCATTTCAGGAAATTCCGCCTCTTCCGGGTGCTGGGCCATGGTCAGGCCACCGCAATCCTGTATCGCTTTCATTCCCAGCGTTCCGTCTGTCAGTAGCCCGCTCAGCAGTATCCCTATCGTTCTTTCCCTGTAAGCTACTGCCGCCGACCTGAAGAGTATGTTTACACTGGGCCTGGCGCTATTTTCTTTGGGAGCACTTACTGAGTATACGTGACCATCGTAGATAAAGAGGTGCTTATCCGGGACAGGAAGATAGAGACAGTGCGGCCTTATCACCGCCTTATCAGTCACCTGCACCACCTTCAGCTTTGTGAATTTTGACATGAGCTCCTGCAGTATGCTCTTATGGTCCGGGTGTATGTGCTGCACGAAAAATAAGCTGACTGGCCAGGATGCATCCACTTGTTTAAGCAGGCCTTTAAAGGCATTAAGCCCTCCCATAGAGGCCCCTACCACAATGATCTTATGGTTTTCTGTGGCCCGATTACGCTCTTGGATTTGCTCAGTTGACATAGAATGTATGTTTGTGCTTTTGGCCTAATAAGGCTCAGGGGAGCCGGCACCCTCTTTATAATGTAAGGGGGACCCTCTGCTATACCCATGCCTTTACTACTTCTTTTTGTGAAAAGCGGTCAATTTATTATAAAGGTCTTCGGGGGCATAAGGTTTAGTAAGTATGTCCGTAAAGTTTCCTTTATCCAGCAAGGTTACCCGGTCCTGTGAGTCAGCCGTAAGAGCTATTATAGGCAGGTCAGCATATTTACCCCCCATTTCCCTTACTGCCTCGGCACATTCATAGCCATCCATCACCGGCATGCGTACATCCAGCAGTACCACATCATAGTCCTTATTGCGGATCATCTCCAGGGCTATCTTTCCATTTTCAGCCTCATCTGCCTCCACGCCCCAGAACTTCTTCATAAATTGGATAAGTACCATGCGGTTTATCTCCATGTCCTCCACCACCAGTATAGACATGTTCTGGCCTTCTAGTGAGGGCGTATCGGCAGGTTCATCCAACGCCCCTTGGGTTTTGTCTTCCAGTTCCAGCGGCACGGTAAAGAAAAACTCCGAGCCCTTACCCGGCTCGCTTTTCAGGTGGATAGTGCTATCCATCATCGATAGCAGCTTTTTAGTGATAGTCAGGCCCAGACCAGTCCCTTTTACCTTCTTACCTGGTGTAGATACACGGCTGAATTTTTCGAATACCTCTGATTGTAACTCTTTGGGTATCCCGATACCCGTATCCACGACCCGGAATAGCAGATAAACGCGTTCCTTTTCTTTCTTCTTCAGGCTTATGACTACCTCTACGCGGCCCTCATTGGTAAACTTTACTGCATTGCTCACCAGGTTGTTTAGCACCTGGGCCAGCTTCATTTGGTCGCCCCGGACTATGTCCGGCACATCTTCACCTACATCCGTGGTTATCGTATTTCCTAGCTCTTTTGCCACCGGCAAGTGTGCCTGTTCCAGGCTCTCTACCAGTTGTCTTAGAGAAAAAGGCCCCACCTCCAGCTTCGCTTTACCTGCTTCTATCTGGCTGTAGTCCAGGATGTCATTTATCAGGTGCATCAGACTTTCCGATGAAAATTTCAGTGCCCTCAGGTTCTCCTCCTGTTCCGGCCTGGGCTCTTCCTTAAGCAATATACCCGACAGCCCCAGTATAGCATGTAGCGGAGACCTTATCTCGTGACTCATCGTGGCCAAAAACTCCTCTTTCGCCCGGATAGCAGAGAGTGCTTTTTCCCTCGCCTCTATCAGGTCCAGTTGTGTATTTTTTAGCTCCGTTATATCCTCTATGATTCCGTGCCATTTGCGGTACATAGTAGAGTCCCGCTCCTTTTCCGGTTGTGAAACCACCTTTATCCAGCGTATATCTTTGGTTTCCCTCCTTACCACACGGCCCTCCCAGCTAAAGGAGGTCTGGCTTTTTTCGCTTTCCCGGATAGTATCTTTTAGCGATTGTACATCCTCTTCATGCAGCCTGTTCCAGAATTTTTGTGAATCTTTTAATATTTCCTCCGCGGTTGTCTCAAATATCCAGTTAATAGAGGGGCTCAGATAAGTGAATTTACTTTTAGCGTGATCCACATCATGTGCCTCATATTCATAAATTACTTCAGGCACATTTTCCGTTATTCGCTGTAGTTGCTTGTCTTTGCTTCGTATCCGGTTCTCATTATTTTGCCTTTCCAGCTCTGCCCCCGCCCGCAAGGTTAATATCCGTAGTATATGGTCGTAGTGAAAGGGAGAGGTAAACGGCTTGTCATCTATCATTACCAGGATAGCCAGTATTTCACCCGTAAGCGGGCTGTTTATAGGCACACCCATATAGCTTTGGGCGTTCCATCGCTGTAGTTTAGGGTCCTCCGGAAATTTTTCCCTCACCCCATCTATATACTTACCATGTTCATTGATGGAGACACGTTCACACGGTGAGGCAGGTAATGCATACGTAAAGTTCTGGGCCAGTTTACCATTCACCCGAAGTGCTTTCGTTGTTATATCATTATTTTTTTTGTCCATGATGCCCACGTAGGCATACTTCACTTTAAAAATATGGCATAGCTGACTCGTCAGGTCTTTAAAGAATTCATCCCCGGTCAGGTTCGCACTTCGCTGCAATACCTCCCTTACCTGTATGTCCATCTGTACTCGCCCCGTCACATCATGGCATACCATTGCGCCCCCTATGATTTTACCCATCGGGTCCTTTACAGGGGCTATCCTGATGTCATAGTAATGTTCTTCACCATTAATCAGGCGTAAGGCTTTGCTTTCAATTAATATCTTTTTACCCTCAAACGCCTCCCTGAATAAGCCTGTCGTCTTTGTGGACGGGTCCGGAAAGTGTTCCAAAAATTGCCGGGCATTGTCATTAGATCTAATAGAGTGGTTGATGGTGGCTTCTACCAGAAGTTTGAATGAAGCGTTTGCGATCAGGATATTATAGTCAGGGTCTATCGCCAGTATGCTCTCATTGTTCTCTTTTGCTATACTTTTTGTAATACTATCCTGGCGCTCAAGCATCTGTCGGCTTTTTATCTGCTTGGTTATATTAATGGCCACTGTTCGTATGCCTATTACATTTCCGTTTTCAAATACAGGATTTGAGGTAGTGTCCCAATAGGAGTCGTTTGAGTGAAATGTCTGCCTATTCGTCTTACCCCTTTCCATTACCTCACGCTTGAACTGAATGATTTCTGCATTCTCTTCAATCAGCGACTGGTCAGTCTGCCCGATTACTTCCACGTTCGCAAACTTTGTAGACTTATTATGAATCCACTCATAGCGTAGGTCCTTATCCTGATAGGCAATAAATATGTCAGAATTTTGAAGAGCTACCTCAAAGCGTTCTTTTATGGTCTCCAGTTCCTGTTTTGCTTCAGACAGGGCGGCTTCTTTTTCTATCAGAGTTTCATTCGTCAGGCCTAGCTCTGTATTAGCCGTTTGAAGCTCCTCATTGGCTGATTGTAATTCCTCATTACTTGTTTCCAGCTCTTCGTTTGAAGACTTCAGTTCTTCGTTTGTAGACTGCAGTTCTTCATTCAGTGACTGCAGCTCCTCGTTACTCGTTTCCAGCTCTTCTGTAAAAGTCTGCAGGTGCTCCTTCGTCGCCTCAAGTTCCTGCTCCAGTTCGATCACCCGGATAGCATTGATGTTTTCATCCTGCTCTACCTTATCCAGTGAGAAAGGATAGCGTGCTTCCTGGTCTATCTCTTCAAAGATCACCATAAAGTAGTCCTTCTCATTTTTAGGGTAAATCAGGGGCTTGGCAGTAAGTCTCACCAGGATCTCACCCTGCATCGCCTGAAAACGGAAAACCTTCGTTTTTTTCGTTTTTTTATCCCGTTTCGATTTGTTGTAAACAGCCCTTAGTTCTATATGCAGGTCTTTTTGGATGACCTTAAGCGCATTGGCATTCAACGCCCCTTCGCTCAGGTCCACGTAAGGCTGCATTTTGCCCTTTATATAGACCACCTCCATAGATTCATCGAGTATGATGTAAGGGTGTTCGTAGGTATGAATCAGCGTTTGCTGAGCGATCTCCTCCAGAGACATCTCATGATTTGCCTTAGTGCTCCGGCTTTCCTTTCGCTTACCCGCCTTTTTGAATGCATTAAGGCTTAAGGTATTGATCTGCACATCCGATTTCTTACGGAAGATCTTCTGTTTCTTTTCTTCTACACCAAAAAGGTTTGTAAGCTGAGATATGCTTTCCGATTTTCCCAGCAGCAGCAGGCCCTTTTCATTAAGCGCATAGTGAAATAAAGACATTACTTCACGCTGCAACTCATCCTTAAAGTAGATCAGTAAATTGCGGCAGGTGATCAGGTCCAGGCGTACAAAGGGCGGGTCTACCGTGATGTCATGTTTAGAGAACAGCACCATCTGCCTTATCCGCTTTTTCACCTCATATTTACCACTATCAAGGTTAAAGTACCTTTCGAGCAGCTCCTGGCTAAAGTTGGCTACCTGGTTCTTATCAAAGATGCCTCGCCTGCCGAAGGCAAGGGCATGCTCGTCTATGTCTGTCGCAAAAATCTGGACCTTTTTACCATGTAAGTCATCGCCCAATAGCTCGTGCAGCATGATAGCTACGCTATATGCCTCTTCTCCGGTAGCGCAACCTACCGACCATATTCTCACATTAGCCTCCGCAGGCTTTTGATCAAGCGCCTTTTTAAGATACTTTTCCAGGTCATCAAACGCTTCCCGGTCACGGTAAAACTCTGTTACCCCGATTAATACCGTCTCATATAACAAATCCAGTTCCGCCGGATTTTTCCGTATATACATGAGGTACTTTTCGATATCGGGTATTGCCAGTGCATCCAGGCGCTTCAAGATACGGCGGTTTATAGTACTGCTCTTATATCTTTCAAAATCTGTCCCCGTCTTGTTTGCCAGTAGCCTCAGTATACTTTTAAGGTTCTGGTCTTTTTCCTCATCCCCGTTTTGGGTTACAGTTTTATAATTGGTTACATACTTATGTATTTCATTCCCTATTCCCTTCGCATCGGTCACTACATCCACATAGCCAGCATCATTGGCACTGGAAGGCATCTGGCCATAAGCGGCTTCTTCCGGGTTCTGTATGATGGTATATCCGCCGCTTTCCTTTATGTGTTTAAACCCCTCAGTACCGTCTCTGCCCGTTCCGCTTAGCAATACACCTAATCCCCTTTTTCCCGCAGTCACCGCAATGGAATGAAACAGCCTGTTTATTGAAGGGCGGGGTTGCCGCGGTTCGTGTTCATTCGTAAGGCACAGCGTGTTACCTACCACTGATATTTCGCGATCAGAAGGGCAAACAAATATTTTACCTCCTTCCAGTGGCTGATCATTCTCCGCCTTAACTATTGGCCATTTAGCATGTGATTGCAGCAGGTGAACCATTTTGCTTTCATAATCCGGGCTTAAGTGCTGCGCTATTACAATAGCAATATTATCCCTTTTAACGGGTAAGCCGGACACTAGCTTCTCCAGGGCCTTTAAGCCCCCGGCAGATGCGCCAATGCCGACAATAAATGGTTCATTATTTTCCATGGAAAAAACTTGTCAAATTTTTATTCTAAGGTAGTGTAAAGATAAATAATGCATAAAGGAAAGTAAACAAGGCTCAGTTTACCTTACATTTGCACTAAGTATGCTTATGGGCCTGAGCGCGGCTTCTTGCCATTTTGTATGCTTATAAATGCTATGAGGCTGCCAGAGGTAGCCATGCCTGCTGATATAAGCATGATCGTGGAAAACGTACGGGCAAATGCGCTGCTTACCTCCAGGCGGATCTTACTGGCCAGATCCTCATTAATGCCTTCTGGTACCCTGGCTTCTGCCAGTTCAGAAGCCTCCCCCTTCATTGCCATCATCAGGGAGTCGCTCAGAGCAAGAGGCTGTAACCGGGCCATCAGTATATTCTCAAATTGAACCAGCGCCAGTGCCCCCAGTATCGAGATGGCCAGTACCCCAGCCGTGCGACTAACCGCATTATTTACCCCTGAGGCAGCACCGGCTACGGCATCATCAGCTGCTGTCATCACCGTAGTGGTAAGCGGGGCCACCGTCAGTCCCATGCCCGTACCCATAAGTACTACAGGCCCGAAAAAGTGAGTCCAGTAGGCCTCCGGTCCTTTGGTAAGGCCCGCAAAGGACAGCCATACATATCCTGCCCCTGCTACCAGCGGACCCAGGGTCAGGAATATACGAGGCCCCGTGCGGTCCGTATGCCCGCCCGCCCATCGGGAAGTAAAAGCAATGCATAAGGCAAAAGGAAGAATCGCCAGCCCGGCCATCTTTTCAGGATATCCCTGTACCTGGATCAGGTTCAGCGGCAGGAAGAACATCACTACGCTTAAGGCACCGTATACACAAAAGGTGAGTACATTGGCGCCATTAAATGTCCTGCTCTTAAATAAGGAGGGAGGCACCATGGGATGGGGACAGAGTAGCTCCTGCCTGATAAATAAGACTAAGCCAGTTAGGCCTGTAGCCAGAGCCCCGATTATCCAAAGGCTTTCCCATCCACGTTGCGGTGCTTCTATAAATGAATAGGTTAGTCCGCATAACCCCAGAGTTGCCATAAGGCTCCCTTTTATATCCGGGGCTTTTGCATTCGGATCAGATGTTTCCGGTATTTTTTTCCAGAGAATGAAAGCGGCCAGTATGCCCAGGGGTACGTTTATGAAAAAAATCGCCCGCCACAGGCCTGCCCCTGCCAGCCATCCGCCTAGCACCGGGCCCGCTACTGTGGTAAGCGCACTGAACATGGACCAGGTCCCGTATGCCTGCCCTCGCCGCTCCCTTTGAATTACCGCAGAAATGATAGACAGGCTGCCAGGCACCATCAGAGCCGCACCTACCCCCTGTATGCCTCTCGTTATTATCAGGAAAGTAGCATCCGGAGCCAGGCCACACAAAATCGAGGCGATCACAAAGGTAATTATGCCGGCTATCAGGATTTTCTTTCGACCAAGAAGGTCACCCATAGCCCCACCTGCGAGAAGCAGAGAAGATAAAAATAAGGCATAGGCATTCACAATCCATAGCAATTCCTTACCACCCACGTTCAGCTCACGCTGCAGAGAGGGAAGGGCCACATTAAGGGCTGAATAATCGATAAAAGCCATGCTTGAAGCCAGAATAGTGGCTATCAGCACATACTTTTCCTCCTCCCGGCTAACAGGCCTGTGGCCGGAAGTGGGGGAATTGCTCATGATACAGGGTTGAGTAAAGACTTAAGTTCGCCTTTTAATCGCGAATACCAAGATTAGAAGAGAGAAAGTTGGCCGTCAGCCTTTCCCGGCCGGATGAACGCGCCGGTGTTGTAGTCCGGCATGTGTCGTTCTTTCATATAGCGCGCCTTTGCGTGGCGAAACATGCTGGCCGTTAGCTCGGCGAAATGCCCCTCCCCATGCATCCTGCGGCGCCATTGGCTATCGTTCACATTACCCCCGTGCATGGCACATATCTGGTTCCAGACTTTCTGCGCCCGGTCAGGAAAGTTCTTTTCAAGCCAGTCTTTGAAGATAGGACCTACGCTGCCATTCAGCCGTACAATTGTATAGCCAGCCGTAAGAGCCCCCGCCTTAGCAGCCTCCTCCAGTATGGCCGGTATTTCGGCATTGTTTAGCCCCGGAATGATCGGGGCAGCCATAACGCCACAAGGCACCCCTGCCTCAGTGAGTTTACGCAGGACTTCCAGCCGTTTGCCCGCCCTTGCCGTTCGGGGTTCCATTTTCTGCCGGATGGCCTCATCCAGCGTAGTGATACTGATGTAAACGTGTACCAGATTTTGGGCTGCCAGCTCCTTTAGCAAGTCCAGGTCCCGTAGTATCAGGGCATTTTTTGTGATCATGCCTACCGGGTGGCGATGCTTCAGCAGCACTTCCAGGCAGCCCCGTGTAAGCCGCATCTCACGTTCCAGTGGTTGATAGCAGTCCGTGTTGCCCGAGAGAGATACAGGAGAGGGCTTCCATCTTGGGTTTTGTAAAAACTTTTCCAGGAGCTCAGGCGCATTTTTTTTAGCCACAAGCTTACTTTCAAAGTCCAGGCCCGCACTAAATCCCCAGTATTGATGGCTGTTGCGTGCATAACAGTAAATACACCCATGCTCACATCCCTGGTAGGGATTTATCGAGTACATCATAGATAGATCCGGGCTGGTAACTTTATTCACCACCTTCTTGGCATTTTCAAGGAATACCTCCCTCTTGGGAGCTTGCTGCAGAGGTTCGTCAAGGCATTCCTCGTGCTCCGTTACATAGGCATGCCGGCTAAACGGGTTAGCCGGGTTGAACTGGGCACCTCTGCCTTTTACATAATCCCCTGTCTCCATAAGCAACAAATTTAGCAAAAGCTAAAATAAATAGCAATAACTTAATGAGACTCAACGGGTTTTTGTGCATATGAATACCGAAAAGATCCGTGCTGCCATCCGCACCATGGCAGTGGCCAGAGGGGATGACAGTACTTTTTGTCCCAGTGAAGTAGCCCGCGCCCTGTCCCCTCAGGATTGGCGGGAACTCATGCCGGCGGTTCGGCAGGAAGCATTCATACTCGAAGCAGAGGGGAAGCTGCAGGTCTGGCAAAAAGGAAAGCAGGTAGATCCGGCTCAGGCCTCCGGCCCCATCAGGCTCAGAAAGGCTCCCTGAATGCGTTTCTTTATCTCACGTAATTACGTAGTTTTACCAGCCGGACACTTAACCCGTTTTTTTAGTATTTATGGCTGGTTTTTATCAGGACTTCACAGTAGGCATATTAGGGGGTGGTCAGCTTGGCCGCATGCTCATACAGGCCGCTACCGACTGGAATGTAGATATTCACATCCTCGACCCTGCAGAGAATGCCCCCTGCGCTCACCTTGCTAAGGAATTTACCCAGGGAGCCCTTACAGATTTTGATACCGTATATGAATTCGGTAAAAAATGTGATCTCATCACAATTGAGATAGAGAATGTTAATACCCAGGCCCTGCAAAAGCTGAGTGACGAAGGCGTAAAGGTATTTCCTCAGCCCAAAGTCATTTCCCTTATACAGGATAAAAGGCTGCAGAAGCAGTTTTACCTAGAAAAAGGTATCCCTACTGCTCCCTTTGTACTTGTAGAAAATGCTGATGATGTGCGAAAGCACAGTTACCGCCTTCCAACTGTAAATAAGCTGGGCCGCGCCGGATACGATGGCCGCGGCGTTCAGGTACTTCGCACTGAGGAAGATCTGGCCAAAGGGTTCGATGATCCCGGCATCCTGGAAGACCTCATTGATTTTGATAAGGAAATATCGGTGATCGTCGCGCGAAACGAACACCGCGAAGTAAGCACATTTCCGGCAGTAGAGATGGCCTTTCATCCTACCGCCAACCTGGTCGAGTTCCTTTTCTCCCCTGCCCAAATTGAAGATACCATAGCCAATCAGGCCTCTGAAATAGCCAAAAAAGTAATTACGGAGCTGGATATGGTCGGCCTCCTTGCCGTAGAGATGTTCGTGACCAAAGACGGCCAGGTGCTGGTAAACGAAGTCGCCCCACGTCCTCACAACAGCGGCCACCAGACCATCGAAGCTAATATCACCAGCCAGTACCATCAGCATCTGCGCTCCATACTCGGCTTGCCCCTCGGTCATACCGCCAGCCGCGTACCTTCCGCTATGGTAAATCTGCTTGGGGAAGACGGCCACACCGGTATGGCACGCGTAGAGGGACTGGAAGAAGCCCTGGCCATACCTGGCGTATACGTACACCTTTATGGTAAAAAGACCACCAAGCCTTTTCGGAAAATGGGCCACGTGACCGTGGTAGATACAGATGAGGCAAACCTTCGCAAAACCGCACGTAAAGTAAAAGATCTAATACGCATAATCGCATGAGTAAGCCATCCAAAGACCAACAGCCCAAAGTAGGCATCATCATGGGCAGCCAGTCCGATATGCCCGTCATGACCGAGGCCGCCAAAGTGCTCGAAGAGCTCGGCGTTAGCTTTGAAGTATCTATCGTATCAGCTCACCGTACCCCCCACCGCATGCTTGAGTATGCAGAGCAGGCACGGGGACGCGGTCTGCAGGCTATTGTCGCAGGAGCCGGAGGGGCCGCCCACCTGCCAGGCATGGTGGCTTCCCTCACCACCCTGCCCGTAATAGGCGTTCCGGTCAAAAGCCGTAACTCCATCGACGGCTGGGATTCCGTGCTGTCAATCCTACAGATGCCCGCCGGAGTACCCGTAGCTACCGTCGCACTGAACGGAGCCAAGAACGCCGGTATACTCGCCGCCCAGATAGTAGGGGCTACAGATAAGACCGTAGCTGATAACCTGCAGAACTTTAAAGATAAGATGCGCGATAAGGTACTTGAAAGTGCCGGCCAGATTGAGGAAAATGGCTACAAAGGCCGCAAGATCGGGTTTATAGGAAGCGGTAATGTATAGCGCTTGTATTTATTGCCGTAGCTAATTATGTTAGTAACATATTGTATGGCTCCTTCGTTTATTTAATAAAATATGCGTATGTCTGATAAGAAGAAAAGTATCGAGCGCAGTACGGCGGGTGGCAGATTGTATAAGACGACAGAGGACTTTTTCAGTCAGAGAAAGATACAGGAAACCATTCGTGAATTAATGGAATCCGATATCTATAAAGATATTATCAGAGATCAGCAGGCGGCTGCCCATTAAGCCTGTTTTTACTCTATTTTTCTTTAAAGTAAAATCCGCTCATATTCAACCGGCTCATTGTATTACAACTTATTGATTCTTCCCTTAGTTGGCCATAGCCGTCAAGCTAAGCACCAATTCCCCTCCTGTGGTAATAGGAGAGGTCCGACTTTCGGGGTGGTCCGGCATTCCGGTGGTACATGCAGTAAGTGGCAAGAGAGTAATCACTTCAGTGTACTCCTCTCTTAATTTGTGGGCTAGGCTCCCCGAGTGTGGAAAATTGCTAATGTGCTATTTTCAAGCCATTTACACCCTTAACTTGACGGCTATGCTTAGTTGGCGGATATTATATACTCGTCCGTTATAAATACCTGCGTTTTTTGCATCAGAGACTAGACCGGCAAAAGCTGTTATTCAATAGTGTCCTGCTCGGACTATTGTGCCTTATAATAGCTTTTGTTTTGCGCTATGCTACAAAGCATATGGCTCCTGAGCTAATAAATAACGTATACGGATTACTCCCTGTAAAAGAAAAGTTTATCGGTACAGCTACTGCTTCTTTAGTAATAGCCGTGGTCTTTTCTGAAATAGCCAACCTCCTTTTGTCTGAAAAAGATGCCATAAAAAAAGCCATCAAATTCAATGGAAATGAGCTGGAGCTTATGCTGGAAACCTCTTTTTCGGATGAAGAACTACTTCAGTTTACATTGGACAATGGTAAGTTTTATATCGGATGGGTAAAAGAGCTGCCTGTTCCTAATGTGTCCAACTATACCCGTATTATCCCTGCCTTTAGCGGCTACAGAAACGAGAAAACCAAACGCCTTATTTTCACCACACAGTACCTTTCAGTTTATTCAGAGTATTTGATGGAAGGCAGGATCATGAATATTAGTGATATACGATCCGACCTTGTCATAGACATCAGTAACCTTGTTTCAGTAGGGTTTTTCGATATGGAAATGTATAAGCGCTTTAATAAGGCCCCTCGTAAGGATTAGCATAGGAGCCTTACTATTGCCGCTTTGGGATGTACCTGCAGTATCAGCTCCAGCTTTCTGCTTGTATTCATAATCATTGCCTTGTCTAAATCATTAAGCAGGAAAGGCTGCCTTGTGCGTAACAAGGCAGCCTTTAGTCACCTATTATAAATGTCTATATTACGGGCAAGCAAAGTAAGCGCGGATATAGTAATTGTAGGATAGGGAGTAACTAACGTTATTAGAGTCTTTAAAGGTGACTCTAATAACGGCATCTCTACCCTCCATGTCTTCTCTTGGGATGTAGAAGTCGGTACGCGTTTTATTAGGACTATGAGGGTAGCTACTATAACCATAATCAGAAATGGACCAGCTAACATAACTTAGCCCTGTGGCTTCCTGTTGCTGTGCACCATCATATATGTAAAACCTATCTACACAGGCGTCACCGATATGCTTAATTGAGTATCTGTATTGTAGGATTCCCTGGCTGTATGCTTCGGAGGTAAAGCAAATGCCTGAGATAATAAAAAGAAAAGCAAATAAAGTCTTTTTCATCTTTACAGTGGTTTGTTTTTTAATAAGTTTTTCTTTTTATAAAATGTGAAAACCCATTCATTAATACAATTTAAATGTGAAAAAAATTGCTAGGATGAGTTATTAGGATGTATTAATACTCTGATATATAAAATAATGTAAGCTTAAGCCACTTCAATCCCTATATCTTCCATTAATTTACTCGCATTAAAGCTGCGGCACAGACCCGGTGTCAGCGTATAGTCAAAAATCAGTTTGCCATTTTCTATCCGGCTGTTAAAACTCACATTTTTCAGGTTAGGCATACTCTCCTCCAGGTGCCCCAGAGTCAGGTCATGTGTGCTCACCATCCCAAAGCCCTGCATACGGCTAAGCTGACGGATAAGGCCTTCGCTCCCCTTATGCCTGTCTTCGGAATTTGTGCCTTTAAGTATCTCATCCAGCAGGAACAGCACCGGCCTGTCCGTCTCCTTCAGCAAGTCCAGCAACTGGCGTAGCCGCTTCAGTTCTGCATAAAAGCCCGATACGCTCTCCTCCAGGTTATCCTGGGTACGCATGCTGGTAAATACCTGTATCTCCCCAGTGTGCAAACTTGAGGCACATACCGGCGCTCCTGCGAGGGCCAGCACCACATTAAGCCCCACCGTACGCAGGAAGGTGCTCTTACCACTCATGTTACTACCTGTCACCAGCAGCACTGAGCCCTGTCCGCTAAAGCTGAAATCATTGTTCACCCGCGCCTCTGCAGCAATCAGCGGGTGTCCCAGTTGCCTGCCCTCCGTTACATACTCCCGGTCAGCCACCTCCGGCCATGTTAGCTCCGGCTGGGCAAAGGACGCCCCTCCCAGAGAAGAGAGAAAGTCAAAAGTGCCTATGGCCTCCAGCCACCCGCCTATATAGGAACGGTGCTGCCTTTTCCACCCTCTGAATCCCTGCAACAAATGGATGTCCACCAGAAACACCGCATTTAATAGCTGATAGAAGAAGTTTCGTCTGCTCTCCATGTAGCTGAACAGGCGTTTTAACTTATGTATCGCAGGACCAGCCCCATCCCCTGCCTGCAGCTTTGCGACAGCTACCCGGAGGCGTTCGCTACTATACTCCGCCTGCAATGTATGATGGATCAGTTTTTCATAGCCCTCCATCGCCTTTAGGCTTGCCACCGTGTATTCCTCTGTGTCCTGTACCTGCTTCAGGCCCCTTTTGATAAGCCCTCCGGATAGCACAAGGAATAGTAGGGGTACAAAAGCAGGTAAGATACCTGTGAAAAAACCGATGATAGCCGAAAGCGTCAGTAAGGGCAGTACATAACTCACTACCCGTATCCATCCCGGCAGTGGCTCATCCTCTTCCTGCATCCACTGCAGAAAGGGTGCCGTATCCTGCACCTCCCGCCTGTAAGGCCAGCCAAAGGCCCCGAATTCAAGCCTCCATTCAGGCATCTCTGCCAGTTCGCGGGCAGCCTCCTGTCTCAGGGCCACCTCTTTCCGGCCTGATGGGGTAAGCAGCGCCCCGGCCAGGCCGTCGCGCCCCATTTTGGTCACCGTGCGGTTTAGCCATTGAAATAGTGATTTTCGTCCGAATACATCCAGGTCATAAGCATACGCATGCCCCTGATCCAGATACTCCATGCCCTCGTCCAACCCCTCAAATCGTAGGTCCAGGCGCTGTAGCTCCTGTCCGCATATCTCCGCTTTGGCGCGGGCATGATCCCGGCGGAAGCGCACTTTGTGGTGCCAGTTGATCAGCGCCCCGAAGGCAAAGAAATAAGCCACCAGGGTCCCCAATAAGAGCAGTACCTGCCCCGTATCCACCAGGTAGATGAACCCTACCATCATTACCAAAAAAAATAGTGCCCGGGCAATACTTAGTTGATTGTATTGCCGGTTTAGCTTGTCCGCTACTTCGTTATAAGCCTTCTGGTTCCCGGTGAAGTAGGTTATACTGTCCTTATTTATTTCGCTCTGTGTCATTATGTCGCAGCTTATTCAGTGATCGCCAGCCTTCTAAGCCAGGCAAGCCGGATGATTTACACCGGCTGCCAAATTACGCTTTTATTAAATACCCCTCTTCATCTGTTAACAAACATAGGAATAGGAGCGCACACTACCGGAAACCTGCATAATCTTCGGTTCAGGCCCTTCAAGCCCCCCAAACCCGGCCGCGTTATTATCGGTACATATATCTGAAGCCCGGGCTTTCCGGTAGAAGCGTGATACCATTCACGGAATGGTTTTTTAAGTACGACGGTGTTGTCCCACCTTCTGCCTTCATCCGGGATGTTGTTTAACCAGTAAAAGTAAAACCCATGAGACAGATTATTTCTATCACCCTTTCCCTCTTCATGCTATTAGCCATCACCCCCCTAATGGCAGGTACCAGCGAAGTTACCGTTCAGGTAAATGTATCCGACTACTATAGTGGTGAACCGGTAAACGAGCAGTTGTATATCACAGCCGAAAATCTTGATACCGGCGAAGTTATTACCGATACCCGGGACCGGACATTGGAACTGCAACCTGGCAACTACCGGATTTCGGCCGAGGGAGTTTACGCCCGTAGTGCCACCGCCTTTACCGGCTATATCGGCAGCGACCAAACCCTTAACATCACTACCTATTACCAGCAGTAGATTTCTCGAATCTTATCTCAAAAAGGCACCTAAGCGTGCCTTTTTTTATGCCCTGTCTCTGATATCCTCTGCAGTCCGCTATCTTTAAGGCCATGGATGCACAAGACACGGCCTCCCCTCAACTGGAAGATCACTACCTAACACTGGGAACAGACACCCTATATATGCGCCGTTTCAAAGGCAGCCCGGCAGGCCCCGTCCTTTTCATGTTACATGGCAGTATTGAAAACGGCCGGATATTTTATAGCAAAAGCGGTAAAGGCCTTGCCCCCTGGCTGGCAAAGCGCGGCTTTGATGTGTTTGTGTGTGATCTTCGTGGCAAAGGGAACAGCACCCCACCCACACGCAGAGGATCGCCCTACGGGCTTATGGATGCCATAAAGCAAGAGGTACCTGCCCTGCTGGATTACATAAATACCCAGCGTCCGCTGTCGCCTGTGCATTGGGTAGCCCATAGCTGGGGTGGCGTGATGCTACTATCCCTTATGGCACGGTTTTCTGATATTAAGCCTGCTTCGGCTGTGTTTTTTGGTACCAAAAGACAGATTAAGATCTTTAGTTGGAAGAAATTCTTTCATGTAGACATTCTGTATACTATAGGAGCCGCCCTGGTCAAGCGTTGGTACGGGTACCTGCCTGCCAGGAAGATGAAATTCGGTAGCGATAATGAAAGCAGTAAACTGCACCGGGAGACCCGTCGCTGGGTGCAGGGCCCCTGGGTCGATTTTGACGACGGCTTTGACTATACTGCCGCCATACGTAAGGTGTCACTACCCCCCATCATGCACATAGCCGCCATAAATGACGAATACCTCGGCCACCCACACGATGTGCGGCGACTGGTGGAAGAGGTAGGCCCACACCCCCACGAGTTTATGCTGCTGTCCCGTGACAATGGCAACCGGCACGATTACGACCACATCAATATGCTCACCCACCCGGATGCGGCCCATGATCACTTTCCGGAAGTTGAAGAGTGGCTCAGGAGGCATTCAGGCTGATCCTTACTACCAGTCATCACCTCCTGCAGCCCCGTATAGAAATTATTTTACCCCATGTCATTCTGTGCGTAAATATTTATTGTGCAGCAGGTTACTATCTGCTATGGCTATTATAAAACGTAACTGGCTACCAAAAGACTGATATGTAGGGCTTGAAAAGTACGAGACAATGTTTTCCCCGGAACTACCACTAAATCACACGTCGGGCCTCTCCGGCTCTCACGTGTCGCTACCGAACCACAAACATGAAAAACCGGGTAGCATACGGCTCTATCGCATGACCGATAGGGTGGCTGTAGAAAAGATCATTCGCGAGGCAGAAGATGAGCTGCCTATCCAGCATGCAAGCAAACTGAATATAGGGCGTACCGTGCGCTACTGGCTGGAAGACGGCTACGCCAGGGCCGGTTTTTATTTATTTGACCTCTGCAATGAGGTGGTCGGGCTGGTCGGCTTTACTCCGCTGGAGATAGGCTTCGGTGAGGTATGCCAGTTACAGCCCCTGTTTCTCAGGGCAAACCTTCGCGGCAAAGGCTACGGACAGCAACTGCTGGATCATACCATCAATGGCGCAAGAGAGTCAGGGTATCGCCGGTGTTACCTCGAGCTTAGTGCACACCTTGAAGATGCCGTCCGCCTGGTGGAAAACTATGGATTTTACAAAATGCCCGCTTCACCTCGCCAGGGCTACCCCCATGACCCCTCTATACGGCATTACATGAAGTATATATTTTAGTTTATGCTGATAATGTCGCAAATTACGGCATGGGCAAGATCAGTATACTCAAGGGAGACATCACCAAAGTAAAAACCGATGCCATCGTCAACGCAGCAAACACTTCCCTGCTTGGCGGGGGTGGAGTAGATGGGGCCATTCATCGTGCCGGAGGCCCCGCTATACTGCAAGAATGTCGGATGATCAATGGCTGTAAAACCGGTGAGGCAGTCGTTACCACTGCAGGTAACCTCCCCGCTGACATGGTTATACATACGGTGGGCCCGGTATGGAACGGAGGTACCAAGGACGAACCTGATTTGCTGCGGGCAGCGTATTTTAACAGCCTGGAACGTGCCCGTGAGAAAAAGGCCCGGACTGTAGCATTCCCTAATATCAGTACCGGCATATATGGCTACCCCAAAGAGCAGGCAGCAGAAATAGCCGTAAGTACCGTAAAAGAATACCTCAGCCAGCATGAACTGCCGGAACAGGTCGTATTTGTCTGCTTTGATGAGGAAAACGAGTCCATTTATCGCCAGCTCATCTGATTTTTTTTCTGACCCTGTTTCATTTATAGCCCCCTTCCTGATGGAGGATATTACTTACGACGTACTAATCAGTGGTGCCGGCCCTGCGGGTACATCCTGTGCGCTCAGTCTGAAGAATAGCGGCCTGCAGGTAGGCCTCATTGATAAAGCTACTTTTCCCCGGGATAAGATATGTGGTGATGCCCTTAGCCCTGATGTTATTAATCAGCTAAGATTACTTTCAGAACGAGAGGAGGGGCTCACACTTCCCTTTAGCCAGGCTACCCGCAAAACCGGTATGCACGGCATAACCTTTGTCTCGCCAGCAGGACACCGTCTGGAGGTTCCCGTCAAGGTGCCTCATAAAGCAGGGGATGTGCTTAGCGCACCCGGCTACGTCATGGCCCGGCAACATTTTGACAACTTTCTCCTGCGCCAGGTAAAAGAGCAGACTGAAATAGAGGTAAAAGAGGGTACTGAGGCCCTTGAAGCCGGGCAAACTGCGGATGGTTTTGCAATTACGACCAACAGAGGAGTGATACACACCCGCTTTCTTGTACTGGCAGATGGCGCACAGTCCCGCCTGGCCCGCTCAGTGGCAGGCATGAAAGTAGAGCATGACCATTATTGTGCAGGGATCAGGCAGTATTGGGAGGGAGTTACTTTTCCTGCTACCCGGCCCTTTATTGAGCTTCACTTTCTTCATGATGTATTGCCGGGCTACTTCTGGATTTTTCCTATGCCTAATGGCCGCGCTAATGTAGGTTTGGGCATGCTGAGTGCTGCCGTTAGAAAGAACAAGGTCAACCTGCGTCAACTGCTCGATCATATTATCAAAGAACATCCCGGGGTGGCACATCGCTTTTCCCGGGCACGGGCTTTAGAGACACCCAAAGGCTGGGGCTTGCCGGTGGGTAGTAAAAAACGCCCACTGAGCGGCTACAGGTATGTCGTATGTGGGGATGCCGCATCCCTTATTGACCCCTTCACCGGAGAGGGCATCGGTAATGCCATTCGTAGCGGAAGGGTAGCCGCAGATACTATCCGGCAAACTTTCGATACTCAGCAATTCGGCGCCGCTGCTCTTAAGAGTTACGATAAGGAAATTTATCGCCGTATGGGCAAAGAACTGGCGCTGAGCCGGCGAATGCAGCAGATGCTCCGTTTTCCTTTTCTCTTTGACCTGGTCGTCAAAAAGGCAGCCCGCAATCCTGCCCTCCGCTCTCTCATTACGGCTATGTTGACCGACATGGACATTAAAAAAGAACTGATAAAGCCATCTTTTTATGGCAAATTGCTGCTGGGTGCTCCATTCAGAAAGTAAGCCAATTAGCGTAAAGTATAAAGACATTCGTCAGTACCGCAAACGTTTGCAAAAGATTTAAATTCCCGCTCATATTTTTTCTAACTGAAAATTTTGTTCTATATTACGGATGCTTTAAGAGTGTTACTAAATAATTATGCTTTCAACATACGCTATGTCCAACCATTTAATCCTTCGTCCGAAGGATGTGAATTTATGAGTCTGAACATGAAATAGTACGATGTCATTCTCCTTTTTAAGGCTGAAGGGACATGCTGTGTTGTAGCGGCTATCGTGAATTCTAAAGCATATGAAATCTGTTTAAGAAAACGTAACTGAAGTAAGCCATACCGGAGTAAAAGACATCCGTGGGGGAGCTTACCCAACCAATTCAGGTTGCTCTACAGGTTACCATTTTCGCTGAGTGCTATGCACTGTAATTCCGGCCAGGTTCAATAAGTTGATAACGGCTTTTGGACAAGCTTCAGGTAAATCCAGTGATAATGGGAACTAAATAGGATATGACTACAGTATGTATTATTACTGAGTACAAAATATTAGGGGAGGTGCTGCTATGAGGGCTGCACCGGCAGTGTAACGCAAGTGCATGAGGTACTTTAAGTCTGCTTTAACCCCGTAGCGTTCAAATCCAAATCTATCTTACAGGGGACGTGCCGAAATCACGTCCCCTTCTTTTTTTCATCTTATTATAATCCATCTTTATTTCCTGAAGCCAATCAAAGCCGGCAGAATATTCTACTGGTGGGGCATTTGCCTTTTAACCCGCGCCCAAGCCACTAATAACATCATGTAGGGATACGCGGCTTTCTTAGTTGTTATTAATTCTTAATTAGGTCAAATTTGTATTCGGCCAGCAGCATCTTTCCCAAAAATTTTTAACGACGTACCCCAAGCATGAGGCGACTGCTATCGGCCACCATTTCATTTTTTATCTTTCTTTCGCATCTCGTAGTAGCCCAGGATAGTCCTCCACTGGAGCGATACGAAAAAGGCCCCATTTCCATATACCCTACCGGCGGTGAAATTATTGTCGATGGTGAGCTGAATGAGACCACCTGGCAGGAGTCGGATGCAGCATCAGGCTTTGTCCAGAACTTCCCCACAGACTCCCTGCCTGCCATGAATGATACGGAGGTGATGGTAGCCTACGATGATAAATTCATCTATGTAGCGGCCACCTGCCATACCCTTCCCGCCCAGGAGCTACAGGCCCGTACGCTGTACCGGGATTTTTCGGTGAGAGAAAACGATGCTTTTGCCATACTTCTCAATCCCTACAATGATAAGCTTAATGGGTACAGCTTTGAAGTAACTGCCTTTAACAGCCGCGGTGAGCGTCTCATCAATAAAGGGGGAAATGACAGTGACCCTAGTTGGGATAATAAGTGGTATAGCGCCACAAAGATCAATGACAATAGCTGGACACTGGAGGTAGCCATTCCCTTTAAAACCCTGAGATTTAAAGAAGGGGAGATAAACTGGCGCATAAACTTCATCCGGAGCGATGTAGCTAATAATGAGCGCTCAGTATGGAACTGGGTGCCCATTAATCAGCGCCTGGAAAACCTGGATTACACCAAACCTCTCATCTTTAAAACGGCTCCGGAGGCCTCAGGCCTGCGTGCCTCTCTCATACCCAGTCTTACGGTAACCAGTAACAGAGACTTTGAGGAAGGAGATAAAAATGACTGGACGGTAAACCCCAGCCTGGATTTTAAAGTAGGGATAGGCCCGAGTGTGAATGTGGATGGTACCATCAACCCAGACTTCAGTCAGATAGAGGTAGACCGGCAACAACTGAACCTCGGCAGGTTTGAGCTAATGTTTCCTGAAAGAAGGCAGTTCTTTATCGAAAACAGTGACCTGTTCGCAGGCTTTGGCTACTGGAGGTCACAGCCCTTCTTCAGCCGTCGGATAGGCCTGGCAAAAAATGAGCAAGGCTTTTATGAGACAGTGCCTATCACAGCCGGCCTCAGGGCTACCGGCAAGCTGACGGACCGTGCCAGGGTGGGCGTTATGTCAGTACAGACCCAGAAGGCGCGGGTGCTGAATGAAGAGGGCGATAGCCTGGTACGCGTAAATGGCCGAAACTACACCGTGGCCAGCTACCAGCAGCAGATATTTAACCGGTCCACCATCTCCGGCCTGTTCATTAACACCCAGGAGATGGAACGCGGGTTTTCACCCGTCGACTCTGCCTACATGAGGCTTGGCGGGGCAGACCTCAACCTGATCTCTGATGATAACAAGTGGCAAGGGCAGGCCTTCTACTTTCTGATGGCTAAGGAAGATGTCCGTGCCGATAATTTTGGCGTTTCGGCCAGTTATAATTCCCGCAACTTCCGGATGGGCGGCAGATATACCTACATCGATGAGGAGTTTGACCCCGAGACGGGCTTCGTACCACGTAAAGGGATACAGCATATTACTACGGGTCCTGAGCTGCGCTTTTTCCCTAATACGCCAAACCTGAACCAGTGGGGTATTTCCACTGACTTCGACCTGTTCATGGATATGCAGGGTGAAATATTAGACTTCAGCAGCTTTGTGGCTTTATTCACCAACTTTGCCAATACGTCCAATGCCCGAATAGCCACCACCACTAACTATACCAGGCTGCTGGATAACTTCGACCCCAGTTTTACAGAAGGGGAGGAGCTGGAAGCAGGTACAGAGTATACATACTCTAGGGTCATGTTGCGGTATAATAGCGACCGCAGGCAGAGATTCCTATATGGCGGACAGGCGGCTTATGGCTCATATTTCAATGGTACCCGGGCTCAACTGGACGGCTACGCCGGGTTGCAGTGGCAGCCCAGGCTCACCACCATTGTTGATTTTAATGTGAATCGTATTGACCTGCCTGAACCATACGGAGACAATACTATTTTTCTGCTGTCTCCTTCGCTCAGGTACAGTATTAACACCACCATGTTTCTTACCTACATCACGCAGTTTAATTCTTTGGCGGATAACGTAGGTACTAACATACGCTTCCAGTGGCGGTTCAGGCCGGTAAGTGACCTTTTTCTGGTGTACTCAGATAATTATACTGATGACCTCAGGGTGATGAATCGCGGCTTTAGTTTCAAATTAATTTATTGGATTTAAGAGAGGCGTAGCCACTTCTTCCACGATCTCCCCACCCCGCATTAGCTGATCCAGGTCCAGATACCGGCTGGCATTGAGGTAAGTACTGTCATTATAGTAAGCAAACAGGGTGGTGCCGTTCTTGATCGAGTCTATCACGGTGCGGCTTATGCCCTCCGGCAGAGCCGGGCAGCCAAGGCTACGGCCCAGGCGGCCATACTTGCTGATCCAGTCCTCGCTTACATACTTGGCTTCATGCATCACTACGGCCCTTTCCCTTACCTTATCATTAATGCCTGCTTCCTGGCCATCCAGCCGCATGCTGTAGCCTTTGCTGCCCGTGTAGGTCTCTGCCGTTACAAAAAAGCCCAGGCTGGACTGGTTGCTGCCGCTCAGGTTAGAGAACGATGAGGCAAAGTTGCCGCCCGAGTTGCGTCCATGGGCCACATACGTATTAAAGAGGATCTTCATGCTGTCGAGGTCCAGCGTGTAAAAGCGCTTATCGCAACTGGACTGGGTAAAGTCTATAAGGGTGAGGATATCCCGGTCACCCAGAGCCCCTTCCATCCGCAGATTATAGTGCCCAATCATACCCATACGGAACACATCATACGGGAGGTTCGCAGAGTCAAGATTAAGGCGGCGGTATATCGATTGGAGGGAGTCCTCAAAGGTAGCGGCATTCAGGCGCAGCTCAATACTTTTTTTGATGGGGAAGTCCTTCAGGCTGTCCATCACATACGAAGTAGAGTCGGCGGCTGGGATGTCCTTATGCAGCGCTGTTTCGTATTCCTCTTCCAGTCGCTCCGCTTCGGCTTCCAGTAAGTTCTTGTCAGAGGATTGTTCCTTTTGATCATTGCATGCAGCAAAAGCTCCCGCAAGCACAAAAAATAGGGGAAGTAGTGTCTTCATGAAGCAGTTTAAAAAAGTCTGCGTCCAATTTAAAAAAATAAAAGCACAGCAAAAGGGAGTAGGGTTAGAAAAAGCCGGTTAAAGGCCGGCTTCTCGGTATATGTTAACTGCTGGTTAGCAGACAAATACCTCGGTACATTCGCCGTACGGGCTCCCTTTTGTGAAGCAGGCATAGATTGTACAATAGGGGTCTGTAGGGCAATTGCCTGTGCAAAAGATTTCATCCTGACTTTCACCTCCTATTACATTACGCGTCTGGCCATTCAGGTCCAGGGAAGATGTCGTAAAGCTGCTGATGCTAACAGCCTTCAGGGATAACTTAGTCTTTCTAATAGTAAAGTGTGTTTGGTTTGTCTATATAAGGTAGAAAAAAGATACGTTTAAATGAAAGAGGCCATCCGCGGGAGCAGATGGCCTCTTATCTATTGGCTATCGTATTATACCTGTCAGTTACACATGCACGTGCTTCTCGGCATGGTAAGAAGAGCGTACCAGCGGGCCACTCTCCACATATTTTATTCCGCGGCGCTCACCCTCTTCTTTAAAGAAGGCAAACTTATCCGGGTGTACAAACTCAGCCACCTCTATGTGCATTTTGGTAGGCTGGAGGTACTGCCCCAGCGTCAGGATGTCACATCCGTTAGCTGCCAGGTCATCCATGGCCTTAAATACCTCATCGTCCGTCTCGCCTAAGCCAAGCATGATACCGGTTTTGGTGCGCATGCCGGCCTCTTTAGTCAGGCGCGTTTGCTCCAGGCTTCGTGCATATTTAGCTTGTGGCCTTACCCGGCGGTACAGGCGTTCCACCGTCTCCATATTATGAGACACCACCTCCTGGCCGCCTTCTATCATACGATACAGGGCGTCCCAGTTACCTTTTACATCGGGTATGAGGGTTTCTATAGTCGTTTCCGGACTCAGGCGCTTGGTCTCTACTACCGTCTGGTACCATATTTCAGCACCACGGTCCTTCAGTTCGTCACGGTTAACAGAAGTAAGTACGGCGTGCTTCACTTCCATCAGTTTGATGGCTTCGGCCACACGGCGGGGTTCATCCTCGTCGTACTCAGGCGGGCGCCCGGTAGCCACGGCACAGAATGAACAGCTACGTGTACATACGTTACCCAGTATCATGAAAGTAGCGGTGCCACGTCCCCAGCATTCGCCCATGTTAGGGCAGTTGCCACTTTCACAAATGGTATGAAGTTTATGTTTGTCCACAAGCTTGCGCACGCGGGCATATTCTTTTCCTACCGGAAGCTTCACCCTGAGCCAGTCAGGCTTGTTGCGCTTTCGCTTGGTGGTGGCCTCTTCCGGTATGACAGGCAATTCAATCATTCGGATCTCCTTTACTTTTCAGAAGAACAAAAATAGTCAATAATGGATTCAAACAAACCCCGGAATGTGAAGAGGGCTGTTCAGCTTAGGTTTACGCAGGGAAGGCGGCAGGGTTTTACTTACGCGTGCCGAATACCAGATTAATGAAGGCACTGGGAAAAAACTGTCTGTTATCCACATTAGGCATCAGGATCACCTCTTCGGGCCATGCCTCCAGCATAAGGCCAAGCTCAAAGCCGCTTACCGAGGTGCGGAAGGTGCCAAACTCGAAGCTCATGTAGGTCTTGATATTACCCCCTATTTTAAACTGTGCCTCGTCAAGGCCCTGCAGCAGACCCCCGGTGCCCAGTATGGCATTAGGGTTGATATTAGAGGTGTAGGGCACATTGATGGAGTTAAGCGATCCGTCCAGCGAAACCTCTACGTAATAGGGATAGTAAAGACCGAAGGTAGGCCCTGCGGCCACACCCAGGTTAATCTGTACACCCTGCTGGGGGGCTTTGCGAAAGAGCAGCCACTCGCGGCCATACTGCAACCTGAAGGAGTATAGGTAGTGCGACTTTCCCAGGATAAAGGTCTCCCCTGTAATGGAGTTATACCTTAGCTCTTTAGGGTGTTTCTGGTGAATGATCTCCGCACCGTATGTCTGGTACACACCGGGTTTTTCTTCCAGAGAATAGCGAAACACGAGGCCGCCGATAAGGCCGCCGTTCGTGTACTTATTTACTCCCCAAATAAATTGAGATTTATACCCTTCGTTCTCCTCCTGGGCCCATACCATCATCGGGATGAGGGAAAATATAAGAGAAACAAAGAGAAATTTTCGCATTTTCGTGGCACTCATTCTTAGAGAAATAATAGAAAATTAGCCATTTTTCAATTAACGAAAAAATTATCGTTTCACATATGACAACAATCTCATCAAAATACCTTGGTACACTGCGAACAGAAAGTACGCATGACCAGTCAGGTACTACCCTGGTAACGGACGCGCCAAAAGATAACCGCGGCAAGGGAGAGTCTTTCTCACCCACCGACCTGGCAGCTACCGCCCTTGGCACCTGCATTGTGACTACTATGGCTATCCGGGCTAATGACCTCGGGGTCGCCGTAGAAAATATGACCTTTAAAACTGAAAAGATCATGGCGGCTAATCCACGCCGTATAGAAACCATCCGTGTGCATATAGAGTGGGAGACCCCGCAGGGCACGGAAGAGCAGCGCGAAAAGCTGAAAGCTGCCGGCCTTAGCTGTCCCGTAGGCCTGAGCCTGCACCCTAATCTGAAGCAGGACGTAACGTTTAACTTCTGATAATCACCCTGGCAGGCTATCAAATTTGCCCTTAAGGTCGGGGTAAGATATGCCGGTGTGGCTTGTGTGATATACACATTCGCCATTACTGATAAGCAGCACCTGGGGTGACTCATGAGCAATGCCAAATGCCTGGGCCACCTCGTTGCTTACCTCACGGTAACGTACCAGGTCCAGGTAGTAGGGCATGAGCCCGTCCATTTCGCTATCATTCCATTTTCTCTCCAGCCTGTTCAGGGCCATGCTGCTGATAGAGCAGCGGGTACTATGCTTGAATACCAAAACGGGACGGTCCTTGCTGTCCTCTTTTATCTCTTCTATCTGCGCCGTGTCGGTAAGGTTGTGCCAGTTCATATATCAGTAATTCCAGATCTCGCTTTCGCCCCTGTCATAGCGGGGCTTACGTTCTTTTTCAGTAACGGCATCAGGCTGCTCTGATTTTTTCCAGAGGCCTGTCCACCATAAACGAAACTTACGAAAACGCTCGCGGTTTTGTTGCCCGGTGATATTTTTAGCATAACGGTGTGACGCACTGGGGTGCATGTCCTTGTATTTACGGCGCTTGATCTTGAAATCGCCTGTGTAGGTGGACATTTTGCCGGACAGTTTTTTGTAGTAGCGGTCCTTTTGTTTTTCAGACCTGGCCCTTACCGTGCCGGTATAGTTGGCCATGTCCTTCTGGTTCTTCAGGTCAGGCTTATAGTCCTTACGGTTGAGGTTGCCCCGGTACACCGTGCCGGGCGTGTAATCGTGGGCCGGCTGCTTCCATAGCTTCATATCGCCCTCATATTCCGTGCCTTTCGCCTGGCGGTTCTTTTTTCGCCTGAGGTCACCCTGGTATACGGTGCCGGGTGTGTAGTCATGAGCAGGTTGTTTCCATAGCTTCAGGTCCCCCTCATACTCAGACCCGCCATGGCCCTTCGGTGGCTTTAATGCCCGCTGGCTTATGTCGCCGCTAAAGCGCGTACCCCTGGCAGGACCTTTCTTTTTCTCGTATTTGAGATACGTGGTCTTTTTCTGCTGCTGGTACATGTCATTCTTAGGTAGGGAGAGCACGTCGATGTCACCCGCGTGCTTAGTGCCGGGGCTTGGCTGGTTTTTACGCCGGCGATTGGTATTACCCTGGTAGTTTGTACCCTGGGTGGGATATTGCCTTCCCGGCCCGGCTTTGCCATCAAATACAGGGCCTTTGGCCGGTTCTACCGGTTTGTCATTGGTTTGCTGGCGACGCCACTTGCGGCCACCCCGGTAGCCGCTCCCATTGCCCTGCGGAGTTTGGCTGCGGGGCATTTCTCCGCCAAAGTCCGGGCGGTCACTTTTTTTAGGGAGTTTGCCCCCTTTTTCACGGCGCTTTTTACCCAGGCCTTTAAACAGGCTGCCGCTCCCGGGCTCTTTCGGGTTTACTTCTTTGCGCTCATTATGGTGGTCACGCTTGCGGGGAGGGCGCTTACGGCCTTTGAATTTTGTATTCTTAGGGTAAGACTGGGCCTCCTTCGTTTCCAGTACCTTTTTCTTGTGGGTAGGCTTTACCTGTGCATATACACTAGTGGTACCTGCAAAACTTACAAGCACCACTATCAGTGCCGTAAGCGCAGCCTTTCCTATCGCCTTTTGCCAGTCCAAACCCATTTTATACACCTGTCTGATTCAATTGCGCAATTTCTCTTCACTTAGTCCAATAACGCTTAGGAAAAGTGAAAATTTTAGTGCGCCTACATCTTTCGAATAGGATAACTAACCATTGGATTTTAAAATTCCAAAAGGTCTATCAGTTTCTTTTTCAGGCGATTGACAGGTAGAAAGTTTTGCTCTAATTCACTGGCAAATGGTACAGGTGTATCTAAAGAAGCCTCTCGCATAACGGGAGCGTCCAGGCTGGTAAAGCAGTGCTCCGCGATCCAGGCGGCTATCTCGCCCCCGATGCCCCCGGTAAGGCAGTCTTCGTGCAGTATGATCACCTTGCCGGTCTTCTCTACAGCGGCGCATACCGCGTCCTTGTCCCAGGGTAGCAGGGTACGCAGGTCAAGTATTTCAGCAGTGGCATCGTCTATCTCTTCCATCACCTTTTGCGCCCAGTGCACGCCCATGCCGTAGGTGATGATAGTGAGGTCTTCACCCTCCGTTACCGTGCGGGCTTTGCCTAGCTCTACGGTGTAGTAGTCGTCGGGGATATCTTCGGTAAGGCTGCGGTACAGGGCCTTGTGCTCGAAGAACATGACAGGGTTAGGGTCTTCAATGGCAGCAGCCAGCAGGCCTTTGGCATCCTGCGGCGTGCTGGGGAATACAACTTTCAGCCCGGGCGTGTGTACAAACCAGGCCTCGTTGCTCTGGCTGTGGAAGGGCCCGGCGGCCACACCTGCCCCGGTCGGCATGCGGACCACCACATCCGCCGCCTGGCCCCAGCGGTAGTGTATCTTGGCCAGGTTATTCACAATCTGGTTAAAGCCGCAGGTGACAAAGTCGGCAAACTGCATCTCCACCACACTCTTGCCGCCGTGTATGGCCATGCCCAGGGCCGTGCCCACGATGGCGCTTTCACAGAGAGGAGTATTGCGTACCCTCTCGCGGCCAAAAGCCTCTACAAAGCCCTCGGTAATCTTGAACACACCCCCATATTCCGCTACGTCCTGTCCCATGATCACCAGTTCAGGATATTTTTCCATGCTCTGGCGCAGTCCGTCAGACACCGCATCTACCAGGCGCTTCGGACTTTTCCCTTTTCCTGCAGGTGATACCACCTTCTGCTCATGCGGCACGTAGATGTCAGCCATTTCAGCCTCGGTACTGGCCTCGGGGCGCGGCATGCTGTAGGCTGTTTCCAGGCCGGCCTCGATGGCTTCTTTATGCCTGGCGCGTATGGCATCTATTTTCTTTTGGTCCAGCACCTTTTCCTTCAGCAGGTACTTTTCGAAGTTCTCCACCGGGTCTTTTTTAGCCCACTGGTCAAAGAGCTCCTGCGGCACATACTTGGTGCCACTCGCTTCCTCGTGTCCGCGCATGCGAAAGGTCATGGCTTCTACCAGCACCGGGCGGGGCTTGCGGCGTATGCTTTGGGCCAGGAACTTAATGGTGTCGTATACCTCCAGGATGTTGTTGCCGTCTACCTGCACGGCTTCCATGCCATAACCCGGGCCCTTATCTATGAAGTGCTTAAAGCGGAACTGTTCGCTGGAGGGAGTACTGAGGCCGTAGCCATTATTTTCGATCACAAAGATGACCGGCAGGTCCCACACCGCAGCCACATTAAGCGCTTCGTGGAAGTCGCCCTCGCTGGTGCCGCCATCCCCACTGAATACCACCGTCGCCCGCTTTTCGCCCTTGAGCATGCCGCGCAGGGCGATGCCGTCCGCCAGGGCCAGTTGCGGGCCAAGGTGGCTGATCATGCCAACGATATGGTGTTCGGGTGCACCAAAGTGAAAGGAGCGGTCGCGGCCTTTGGTATAGCCGTGCAGCTTACCCTGAAACTGTGCAAAGAGCTTGTCCAGCGGCATACTGCGGGAGGTGAATACGCCCAGGTTGCGGTGCATCGGCAGGATGTACTCATCCTCTTTGATCGCCTTGGTAGCCCCTACGCTGATAGCTTCCTGCCCTATGCCGCTAAACCACTTGCTGATGCGGTTTTGCCGTAGCAGAATGAGCATTTTCTCTTCTATCATGCGGGGAAGCAGCAGGGCTTCGTACAGGTCAGTCAGGGTTTTGTCGCTATACTTCTTCCGGTCGAACTTCATATTTCGGGTTACATTGGCAATCAAGCCGGAAAGTTAGAAGAATGCGGCAAAGGGCGTAAAGGGTTAGGAGGATTTTTTTGAAACGGACAAATTGGGCATAAAAAAAGAGGCTGCCTTTTGAGACAGCCCCTTTCTATTATGCGTATCAGTACTGGGCGTACTTCCAGGGTGACCACGAGCCATCAGATAGCTTTTCACGGTACTGGCTGCCCTTAATTTCCTTTACAGGGCTGCCCTCTGCATCCAGGTGGCGCATCAGTACCTCAGACCTATAAGCACAGGCCCCCTCACCATGTGCCTCCTCTTTCGGTGTATAAGTATAAGTGCGGTCTATCATAGTCCTTGCGCTGCCGTCACGGTTAGTGCCGGTCTCAAGGCTATAAGTAAGCCAGCCACGCTCATCTACCGTAAAAGTGTTTACGGTAATCCCCCCGCCCGGCAGGTTTTCGTAAGTCACCTCCACCTTGCCATCTTCCTGGGTTTCTACCGTTTTTCTGCCATTCACCGCATCCCCCGAGTAGGAGGTGACCAGCATACCATCCGGCTTTTCTTCAAACAGGGCACCTCTTTCGCTCCGTACCACATCATCGTCTTTGGTCTTATTCTTCGGCGCGTAGCTGGTAACGGTTACTTTGATTTTACCATCTGCGGTGTAGCTGATCTCTTTTTTGTACTCCGTATAGCTTACTTTAGGCGTCACATCATTGTAGGCTTTGCCTGTGCCGATCTCTTTTATCCGGGATACCTGCACAGGGCGACCTTCCCCATCGTAGCTGATGGTCGCCCGGTCGCGCACCCACTCTTTTTTATTCTTCTTTGCCCAGCCTCCTTTATTCAGGCCGGTGATCCTTCCGCCGGCATCATAGCTTACCTTATAGGATTGCGTGAACTGCCTTACTTCAGATACCCGGTCGCCACTCCACATAAGCCAAATAGCGTAAGGTTCGCAATCGCTTTTCACCTGTTTGCCCGAAGTGATGTTATTCCCCTTGTATTCTATCACCAGGTCATACAGCATGTTGCTCGTAAAGCCATCGCCATAGCCATGGCCGTTGTAGGACAGCAACTCTACCTGCCGGCCGGTTGGGGCTCCTGTCTCATCCTGCACCTCGCCTCTTTTTACAAACAGAGAGGGGTCTCCCGCATTATTTACCAGCAACATAGCGTGCATAGCCTCTACGGCATTAGTCACTTTTTCTGCCGCAGGCTGCGTATAGCCCAGGTGGCCGGTCATTACCAGGGCCAGGCCTATGGAGAAGGCCTTAAATAGGGTGGTTTTCATGTATAGATCTGTTTTCTTTTAATAAGCTTTTACTAAAATGCTGTATCAGCGGGGTGAAGCAGTAAATGTATAGCTTGGTTCGACCTCTTTCGTTCACTTTTTAGCCGGGGAATGGGGGAGGTAAGAAGCTGTTGTATTTTGCACCGTGGCGGCGGTGCTTTATGGAGAAATTGGGAGATATTTGTAGCTGATCTGAATAGAATGCAATGAAATTTAACCTTGATCAGAAGGCTTTCGCCGCCCATCGTAAGGGCATTATTTTACGTAGGCTCATTATAATTAGTATCACGCTGGTCGTATTGATCTATCTTTCCGGTGGGATAGATGATTCAATCCTCTTGCTCGTATCCGTATTAGTAGCCTTCACCAGCTATTCACTATATTCTACTATCAGAAAGCAAAAAGTTACCTGGCAATCTTTTGAGCTTAGTGTAGAGGAAGAAACCATTACCCGGACCCAAATGGGCCATCCGGATATTCGCCTGGCTAAAAATGAGGTGCTGGGAGCCGTCGAAACCAGCCAGGGCGGATTTGTGATCAAGACCGCGAATGAATTTATTGCCATACCCGGCCCTGTAACCGAACAGGATCGTTTGAGAGAGGTGCTTAGTGATATTACAGAAGTGCAGAAGCAGGAAAAGCCTTACCGGCCCTATGCCATGTACGGCTATTTAGCATTGATAGTAGTGGCCATGATCGTCTTCTTCATGGCCGAAAGTATTTATATCATTCTGCCCTTGGGGCTTGTCTTCACCGGAGGCCTTATTTATAGTTTTGTTGCCATGCAGCGATCCAGGCACTTTAGTAAGTCGTTAAAAAGAAGTGCTCTCTTTGTGGTGCTTCCTTTGTTTTTCATCATTGCAAAGGTGTGGGTCACGCTGCAACTGTACATGGCTTCCTAAAACCCCGGAAAATAGTATGCAACTCACCCCTACCCATATCAGGATACTTGGACAGATCCACACTGCGCATAACCACCGGCTGGACATTGCGGCAGTGGAGAGCTACCAATCACAGGACCCACACTTTCGGCAGGCCCTTGAAGAACTGGTAATAGGTGACCTCGTGGAGTATGAGGCCAAAGAGCATGCCTGGTACCTGTCACATGAAGGCTTTCAGGTGGTACAGCGGCTCAGCGAACTGGACGAGGAAGAGGAGCCAGCCGCCTACGAAGCAGCGGATGAGCACGAGGTGGCCCCGCTGCAAAAGATGGCAGATGCCATGGGCGGCACCAAAAAGTTTACCCGTCTCGTACTGGGCATAATCTTCCTCGTGGGCCTTGCTGCCACCGCGCAGGTATTGCTAAAAGAGGAGCAGACAGAGAGGCCGGACGATTCCTTTCCGGATTCGACCCAAATTGAAGTCCTGAAGGAGAAGGCTGACTCAGTAATCAGTGAGAGGGAGGTCCATTAAGGGTTCATCACTAAATCATTCATGAAGAATTCGCAATTCGCGAATCGCGAATTATGACTTCACCCTACAGCGAGGAAAACAATCGCATTGGCTATTGGTGGACTGTGACCGGCATGCCGGAGGGAATGGTATACAAAAAGAGCCCGTATTGCCTTGAAATACATTCTGCAATAACCTTTGAAAGTCGGACCTCTTCCTAATAAGAGTATAAATCGCTAATAATCGGGTGAATTACTATTCTCTTACCTTGGACCTACAAATGAAAATGAGTCGTTTAATCTTTCTATTGCTTATCTGCACTGGCTGTGATACCGGTACAGAAAAAAAGTCTGTACCAGTTGAGTACACCTCCGAACCCATTTTTACGGATAGCATTGGCCTGATAGAGGCTGAAAACGAAAGGTTACTTTCTTTTCTTGAAGATCCGCTCGATTTGCAAACCTTCAAGACAGTGAAAGGGTCTTCTCTAAGTAGTGTCACTAATGCGGCCTCCTATCAATACACGCCTAAATATGATGATTATGTCTATTATTGCTATTCCGCCTTTCCTAATGGGACCAATCCGGCCACTTACTCGCCTATTGAGGTAACTGTATTGAAATCCGGAGAAAGAAAACATACCTGGGATGATGCTAATGAAATCCTTATCGGATTCACGGTAATAGGAAAGGACGATGACCTAAAAGAGGCAAACCTGTATGGTTTACGTAAGGCAGAGGTCGAATCCCGGTTCGGAGTCGATTATAGGGTGCTGGAGGACGTTTTAGTTTATTCAAATGAGAATAACGTACTGATGATACAGTTGGAGGATTCAGAGGTCAAAAAATTCAGTTATGCAAGATTGAATACTGGGATCATTGATGAGGCATTACTCCGACAAATGAGGCACGACCTGGAACAGGTGAGAAGGGTGCCTTGATAAGCGTTGAATAAGGACTCTGTAGGCTTCCAGTAGAGACGCCAGGTTGGCGTCTCCGCAGCGTTTTGCACTATTCAATTTTAGATCACAAACATTCTCCTACTCACTCTTTAGAGCCTTTACCGGATCGCTCATAGCGGCGCGGACAGTTTGAAAGCTGACGGCTATAATGGCCAGGATGACGGCGAGTACACCTGCTACCCCAAAGGCCCATACCGGCAAGTCGATGCGGTAGGCAAAGTCAGTGAGCCACTCCCTCAGTCCATACCAGGCCAGCGGCATGGCTATGACCATCGCGACCAGCACCAGCCTCACAAACTCCGTAGACAGCAGAGCCGTAATACTGGCTACGCTGGCACCAAGCACCTTGCGGATACCAATCTCTTTAGTGCGCTGTACGGTGGTAAAGGCCGACAGCGCAAAGAGGCCCAGGCAGGCCAGTAGAACCGCAATAGCGCTAAAGGCTCCTACTACCTGGCCCATGCGCTGCTCGGCCCGGTACATATCATCATACTCCTCATCCAGGAAGTGGTACTCGAAGGGGCGGTGGGTCACCCGCTGGTTCCAGGTATTTTCCAGGCGATCGAGTGTGGCAGGCAGGTCGTCGCCGGAGAGCTTCACCAGCATTTCATTAACTAGGCCCTTATCCGGAAAGATCATAAGCGGCCCTATAGATTGGTGAAGAGATGAAAAGTGAAAGTCTCTTACCACGGCTTTTATCTCGCCGCGACCATTCTTATCTATGATCTCACCCACCGCCTCCTGCGGTGTCCAGCCCAGGGCCGCTACGGCCGCTTCATTTAGCATAAATACGTTCATGGCCGAGTCAGGGCGCTGGTAGTCTGCTTCCGTGAAGTCACTTCCGGCTACTATGGCTATGTCCATAGTGTGCAGAAAGTCCATATCTACAGGGATCGCATTTACGGACAGTTCTTTATTGCCGCCTTGCTGCTCCACAGAGATGGCATCGCCCCACTGTATGTAGGTGGGGGTTTCGTAGGCTCCGCTTACGCCTGTAACGCCGGGGTTCAGCGCCATGGCATCTTTAAGCGCATCGTACTGCGGGCGCATGGTACGGTCTACCGGTAGCACGAGCACATGTTCCTTATCATAACCAAGGTCTTTGCTTTGGATAAATGATAGCTGCTGGCTTATGATGATAGTGGCAATAATGAGGAAGATGGAGATAGCAAACTGGAAGACGATGAGAGACTGCCTGCCAAAGCCACCCGAGGCAGTAAGGCGCACCTTTGACTTCAGTATATCCACCAGCTTAAAGTTGGAAAGGATAAAGGCAGGGTAGGCCCCTGAGCACAGGCTCACCACGACGAAAAGCAGCAGTAGCGCCGCAAGGGGAATAGGTTGCCACAGGGAGGCAAAAGCTATCTGCGCACCCGTGAGGCTGTTGAGTAAGGGGAGCAGGAGGTAGGCAGAGCCTGTAGCCAGCAGCATAGCGGTAAAGGTGAGAAAGGCCGACTCCCCCAGCATCTGGCCGAATAGCTGCCCTTTGCGGGCCCCCAGCGCCTTGCGGATGCCTATTTCACCCGTGCGCCTTGTTGCCTGGGCCGTAGCCAGGTTAGTGTAGTTGATGCAGGCTATGAGCATGATGAGCAGCGCAATGCTACCGAGGATATACACACTGCTGATGCTGCCGTTAGGCTCAAAGCCGTCCAGCGATGAGTGCAGGTGCACCTCTTCCAGTGGCTCAAGCTGGTAGGTGAGGTAGTCGCCCCCCGTTATTTCCAGTTCATTGGCAGATACCTCACGCATATAAGTGTCTATTTTTTGGCTTACCTCACCCATCTGTCTGCCATCATGCAGACGCAGATACGTGATGTAGTTGGCCGGAAACCACTCCTCGCCCCCATAGCGGGCATGGAATGGCAGCACAAAATCGAAGCGGATCTGTGAGTTAGGCGGTGGGTCCTCTGCCACGCCGCTTACACGGTAGCTTTTGGCCGTGCTGCCTATTTGCAGCACCTTATCTACCGGGTCTTCGTTGCCAAAGTATCTGCGGGCCGCACTTTCCGTCAGCACCACCTTATCCGTACTATTCAGGGCCGTTTCAGGGTTGCCTTTAATCAGAGGGAAAGTAAATACGGTGAAGAGGCTTGAATCCGCATAAAGCACATTGTCCTCCTCACGTGTATCACTTCCATGTTTTACTACTTCCGTCCCCTTCCAGGTGCGTACATAATCAGTCACACCCGGAAAGGTGCGGCTGAACTGCGGCCCTGCTTTGGTCGCCGAAAGGGCCACCTCATTGGTCACACCACCTATCGCATACTCCATGGTGATGCGGGCTATGCGGTCTGAGTCCGTATGAAACCGGTCATAGCCCGTCTCATACTGTATGTACAGCCCGATAAGGATGCAGCTACAGATACCTATAGCCAGGCTAAAGGTATTGATGGACGCATAGCGCACATTCCTCTGTAGCCGCCGAAGCGCGAAAAGGAAGTAGTTTTTCAGCATAACAATCGGTTCAGGGTTGTCGGTAAGAGCTAAAGAAATACTGTGCCAGTCTGTAAACAGGGCCTGAAGGGCTCCTTGAGGGGATTTGATTAGACAAAAGTGTACGAAAACGTACAGGTGTGTACAGGTTTGTACGGTTTTATGCCACCTTACCGCAGGTCTGCATACAGATGGCTATCCTCCGTTAAAGCACATTCTTCGATAAGGTGAATTCCGGTCTGCTTGAATATTTAGGTTTTACACCATGAATATGTAAGGGCTACAGCAAGATTGTTCCTTTTACTCAGAGGTTTAGCCTTATTTTTGGGCGTTAATAATGAATAGAGGTTTTTGCCGATAAACCACAGCTGGTCCGAGGTTGATATGAGAAAGTTTTCAGTAATCGTTACGTTTTTGATAACGGCATGCCTTCCATGCGTGGGGCAAACCATACAGGACATTAATCACGAGGGCCTTGCCTTATATGAGAGATTATCCGGAGATTCTGATCTTACGGATGTATTCATAGCGTTTGATGATCCGTTACGGAAGGAGTGGTCGGTGATACCTGCAAATGGACGAGGCGTCAGTTTGGAACGCATGAATTCTTTCCGAACCGGACTCGATACATTGCTCGCAGCTGTGTTCAAAGAGCATGTACAAAAGCAGCTTCACAAATTAATGGAAGCAGGAGGACCACAGAACTTTTACTTTGCCTTTTATGGAATACCTGATTCCAAAAAGCCATGGGGCTTTTCCCTGGAGGGGTCCCATCTGTCTGTAAACATCACAATTAAAGGCCGGCATTTCTCTTACACCCCTATGCTGGTAGGTGCAAAACCTGCCCGGTCAGCACCTGATGGTGAAGGTGAGGTAGAAAGAGCACTCGCTGAGGAGGAGGAAAGGCCTGTGGCATTACTGAACCTTTTATCTGAAGAACAACGAAAAGAAGCTATTACATCTAACCAATCTCCCGGACAACTACGATACGGGCTACGCGATGTCCTTCAATATAATCTTGAAGGACTTCAATATGGTGAAGTAGAATCGGAGCTGGATCAGGTGTTTTTTTATAAAACATTCAGCGCACATGTTGAAAGAGTGCACCCGGAATTGTCTGATCCGGTTTATGACAGGTCTTTAGATATAAATCAGGGTGAGTTTCAAATCTCATGGAAGGGCTCTGATAAACTTGATGAAGATCACTATTACATGATTGCTACACCGAAGGTATTGGTAGAGTACCTAAACAAATCTGACAGCAACGAAGCCCTATCTGTTTTGAGAGAGAAATCTTATGATTTTGGGAAGGAGTTCGTGGAAGTAAAGGAAAAAAAGCTACCTCATGGCGTATACATGGTGGACTATGTAAGATCAAGCAATGAATACTTTCATTCCACACATGCCGGCTTCCAATTATATTCTTTTGAGGATAATGGTAGATTGATAAGGATCAATCCAGGTTCAGACAATGCCGTATTAATGTATAATGACAGCATCATTCGGTACAGTTTGCAATATTATGAGTTTATTGACCTGAAATACCACTGGGAGGATGGTCATTTGATAGGCAAAAGTAAATTACCTGAATCTGAGGTGAAATATAGCTTCTCGCCTATGCCTGGGGTTGAGGATATGCCGGATCTGTACGTACAGCAAGCCTATTCTCTGCAAAATTCTTTCTGGTATATCGAATCAGACGACCAATCTGCATTAAACAAAGCAATGGTACACTTCATTGACGATGACACGTACACTGTTCAGTTTGCAGAGCCGAGAGAAAACGGCGACCTCGTGAGAGATGGCGTTTATTATACTAAAGTTTACGAGGGGTACATGGTGTTGGCTCTCAAAGATAATTATTCACTGGGCGAAGATTACTTTCTGTTTTTCTATCAGGCAGATTCTGAGGTGCTTAAAGCCAAAGGGGTGGAAAGTATCGATGAACTCATCGAGGTGAAAACCATGGATTATGAGCTGAATAAGCTACCACTACCTACTGACAGGACGCTCAAAAAGATACGCAGTAAGATCATAGGAGAATGGAAGTTTGAAGGGAATGTACCAGCGAATAACTCTGAAGATAGCTTGTCTGCTTTAAAGTATAGCATTCAGTTTCAGGATGATGGTAAAATTAGCGTAGCTTATGAAACGATGCTCGTAGATAGCTCCGGGAGGGCGCGGCGCTTCAAAGGCTGGGAAAAAGGCCGGTGGAAGCTGTCTGTAACCGGTGAGTATTTGCTGGTTGATTATAACGGATTTGAAGACTGGATAAGGCTGTCTAATCTGGCCGGTAATACTATGAAAGCACAGGTTTCGCTTGAAAATAGGAAATACGTAACGCCCTTGATTAAGATTGATGTAATGCTGGAAAAGGAAACATTCTACCAATATTATATAGCAGGGTTCATGGGCCTGTCCCTGGTTGCATTCGGGGTCGTAAAGGTCAGGAGAAAGGTTAAAAAGAAGAAAAAGGTGTCTGACTGATAGACAGGGAGTAGATACAATAATCCACAAATGAAACCCATATCCTCAGGGTAAGTCAAAAGGCGCCGAAGCGCCTTTTTTGATGAAACCTTTCAGTGCATCAACATGGACGAAATATTGAATTGTAACAGCCATTATTAGTTGGCTGACATTCCGGCTGAATGTAAGACCATACACACTGGCAATCAGTTGCTCTGATGCCTGTAGGCTCCGGATAGAGAATAGTTCCCCCTTTTGTTGCAGAAAGTGACGTATTAAAACTTTTCACCTTCAGATCGTCGAGGCTTAGCTTTCTTTTCATAGGTAAATATGTTAAGTGAGAAATTTGGTTTCGCTGGTAAGGGTGGTTGTTTTATGTAATATACTCAATAATAGAGTGAATAAGTAATTTTAGAGTGGTTTTTGATGGGCAGGAATTGATTCTGCATCCCGCGTTGCGACGTTCTTAAATAAATTGTACTTTTACGGCCCTAAAGCATTTCCTTCGGAAGTCTCCCCCCACTTATCCACACCGAACTGCTTCGTCTCTGCTCCATCTCTGGTCCCTAACTACTCCGTGTATCCTATACCTATCCTATAGGTGACCTATAAGGTTCCCTTACCCTGCCATATGCGATAAATTGTACTTTATTCACATTCCTGTTTAGCGTGTACTACCACCTTTCCACATAGCAGAACAATCCCTCCGCCGAAGTCGATAGCCCCACCCTGTCAAAAGGCTCAACGTTCATCTTCATTTCCAGCATTATCGGCTCGGTGATCGCGTATTACTTTGTGTACGATTGGCTACAGCAGTTCACCTATCATACCAACCTGTCGCTGTGGGTATTCCTGGCCGCCGCCTCTGCCGCCATCATCATCGCCCTGTGTACGGTAAGTTACCACACCGTACGCGCCGCTACCATTAATCCAGTCAAGTGCTTGCGTTCAGAATAAGGGGTTTCAGGGCTGGCACCCACTGTAGAGATGCGGTCTGCATAGATGCGGTCTGCATAGATGCGGTCTGCATAGACGCGGTCTGCATAGACGCGATTAATCGCGTCTCTACGTACTGGGGTTGGGGATGAGTGTGGTTTAGCATACCTCCTTAGCATGTTGCTATAATGGAATATTGTGCATAGAACCGCCCCTGGCTAAAAAAGGGAATGGTACCTTTTTTAGCCTGTCCCCTCCTGGTTTCAGGTGGGGAATTTTGCTTGTACTGGTTCGGGATTAGCGCAGCGTATCCCGGACCTATTATTTTCCTTTAGGTTGCACCTGAAGAGCCCGGCAGGGCTAGTGTGCACAGCTCAGTACAATGTAGATCAATTATCTGTCCCGGCTCTTTCATCTTGCAGTAGCTGTAATGTATTCAATGAGGTGGTTTGGTATATCTCCGTCGTATGTTGCTATAGTGGAATATTGTGCATAGAACCACCCCTGGCTAAAAAAGGGAATGGCACCTTTTTTCTCCTGTCCCCTCCTGGTTTCAGGTGGGGAATTTTGCATTGTACTGGTTCGGGCTTAGCGCAGCGTATCCCGGACCTATCAATTTCCTTCAGGTTGCACCTGAAGAGCCCGGCAGGGCTGGTGTGCACAGCTCAGTACAATGTAGATCAATTATCTGTCCCGGCTCTTTTATCTTGCAGTAGGTGTAATGTATTTAATGAGGTGGTATAGCATATCTCCGTGGTATGTTGCTATAGTGGAATATTGTGCATAGAACCACCCCTGGCTAAAAAAGGGAATGGTACCTTTTTTAGCCTGTCCCCTCCTGGTTTCAGGTGGGGAATTTTGCTTGTACTGGTTCGGGATTAGCGCAGCGTATCCCGGACCTATCAATTTCCTTCAGGTTGCACCTGAAGAGCCCGGTAGGGCTAGTGTGCTCAGAGGCTAATGCTTAGCGATAATTCTGATTTTATAAATAGAATGTACGGCCGAAGAGAAAAAGAACTAACCCTGAATCGTTGTAAACATTATTTTGCACCGGTAAAATCCGCACTGTCTACCCGCTATGTCCGGTCTGTACAAAAATAAATATCGAACAGATTCCCTCCGTTTGCCACACTGGGACTACGGGTGGAATGCCGCCTATTTTGTCACCATTTGTACACTGGACAAGCACTGTCATTTTGGGAATGTGGCGAATGGTGAAATGGCATTAAATGAAATCGGATTGATTGCCCGCAATCTTTGGATGGAAATTGCAGTCCGTTTTCCATTTGTAGAATTGGGCGAATATATTGTCATGCCTAATCATATCCATGGGATTATAATAATCGATAAACCGGATGGTGAGGAATTCACCCCCGTCGTAGAGACGCGGTCTGCAGAGACGCGGTCTGCAAAGACGCGATTAATCGCGTCTCTACGTGGTAGGGTGTGGAGATGAAGATTTGCTACGTCCCGCTGGGACTAAATATTGGCATTGTGCCTTTTTCTACAAAGGCGTCGTCCCCCTGGGTCTGGTTTTGCCGTTCTGATGCCACCTGCTTGCTGGTTCGGGATTAGCGCAGCGTATCCTGGCAAGGAGTTCCGGTCATGTCGATCTTGCTAGGCATTCATGGTGTGGTGCGGGTTTGCTACGTCCCGCTGGGACTAAATAAAAAATTGTGTTTTTTTCTACAAAGGCTTCGTCCCGCTGGGACTGCTTTTGTTGTACTGATAACACCTGCTTACTGGTTCGGGCTTAGCGAAGCGTATCCCGGACCTATCATTTTCCTTTAGGTTGCACCTGAAGAGCCCGGCAGGGCTAGTGTGCTCAGAGGCTCTTTGATGTATCGATACTAAAGTTTTGAATTGACGAATCCCGAAAGGTACTACCAGGTTTCGCCTGGCAATCCCGATTCTACGACCATATCATCCGAAACGATCGGTCATTCCAACGCATTTCGGATTACATCATTGATAATCTGTTGAAGTGGGCTCAGGATCGGTTTTACATGTAGTTATTTTGTGTTGTCATTAGGTCTCGATTTTTGAATATTAAATCATTTCTGTGAAAATGATTGATCAATAAACCGATTGATGGTGGTATTGAATTTACGGTGAATTTTAAGAGAAATTTTTCAGTGAAAATCGGACGCAATAGTGGAAATTAAAACTTGAAAAAAGACAGATAAGTAAATTTATTTCATCCGCAGCCAGATCGTGGATTTTTTATAAAAAATCAAAAAATATGATTGAATTATTAATTGAATTAAAGTGGCCAGTAATTGTGATTTTAATCCTTATAGGGGCCTCCTTCTTTATTAAATATCTATACATTATTAGCTTAAATAAAATGTTGGAATATAAAAAATTGCAACTCAATAAAGACCTTGAAACATTTAAGGGTTATATCACGAAAGAGACTGAAAGATACAAAAACGACCTTGAGCATTTGAGATTAGAATATGAAATTAAATACTCAAGATTGCATCAAGATCGTGCATCAATCGTGCAATCACTCTATGGGAAATTGATTCACCTCCGAATATCTATGGAAAGAATGACTGCCCCCCTTAAATATGGTTCCGATGAAAATGAAAGAGAAAGGGAAGAAAATGCTTTGATAAATAACGCTACTGATAGATTTGACGATTTTTCTGTCTTCTATGAAGTGAATAAATTAATATTCCCATCAGATATATGTGAGTTAATAGAAGAAATAAAGGATACTTATTATGATGCGATCTTTGATTATATGGAGCCGGTACGATTTCAGAAAATGGGAGTTGTTGATAAAAAAGACCTAATAGAGCCCAGAAAAAAAGCAATTGAAGCAGGAAAAACAATCAGGGAAAAGGTGCCTGCTATTCTTGGTAAAATTGAACAGCACTTTCGATTATATTTAGGTGTGGATGATCCTAGTGCTGTTACCCCACCCCCTCAAACTTTTCCCAAATCAAATCCAGCCTCAGATTATTGATAGATCCCTCGTGTGTGTGGTGTACTGAGGTGTCCGGGTGGTAGTTGCCGCTGTTGATGGCGGTGCCGACCTGCTGGTAGGCTTCGCGGAAGGGTACGCCGGACATCACGCGTTTATTCACTTCTTCCACACTGTAAATGTATCTGTACTTATCCTCGTGGATGGCCGTGGGGTTTACCTGTACCCGCTGCAGCATGTAGTTGCACAGGCTCAGGCTGCTTTTCAGGTCCTGGATGGCGGGGAAGAGAATGTCTTTGAGCAACTGCAGGTCGCGGTGGTAGCCGCTGGGCAGGTTGTTCGTCATCATCATGATCTCATTGGGCAGCGCCATCTGGCGGTTGCTTTTGGCGCGCATCAGTTCGAATACATCCGGATTTTTCTTGTGAGGCATAATGCTGGAGCCGGTCGTGAGCTCATCGGGGAAGGTGAGGAAGCCGAAGTTCTGGCTGTTGTACAGGCATACATCCATAGCCAACTTGCCGAGCGTATGGCTGAGGCCGGCCATAGCAAAGGCAAGGGTAAGTTCCGTCTTGCCGCGGGCCATCTGGGCGTTTACCACATTCACGTGCATCGAGTCGAAGCCCAGCAACTCCGTAGTCAGGCTGCGGTCGATGGGTAGGGAAGAGCCGTAGCCTGCGCCGGAACCGAGGGGGTTTTGGTTGATAAACCCATGAGCCGCTTTGAACAGACGCAGATCATCCGCCAGGGCTTCCGCATAGGCAGAAAACCAAAGCCCGAAGCTGGAAGGCATAGCAGCCTGCAGGTGCGTATAACCGGGGATCAGTACCTCCTTATGCTCCTCCGCAGCGGCCATAAGGGTGCGGAAGAGATCTTTTATCAGCTCTACCATCTCCTTAACCTCTGCACGCAGGTAAAGCTTTATGTCTACCAGCACCTGGTCATTACGCGAGCGGGCGGTGTGGATGCGCTTACCCGTATCGCCGAGGCGCTCCGTCAGCATCATTTCCACCTGAGAGTGTACATCCTCCACACCCGGCTGTATGGCGAAGGTGCCTTCCTCCACTTCTTTAAGAATGGCATTTAGTCCCTCTTCCAGTTGCTGGCCCTCTTCCTGAGTAATCAGACCCGTCTTTTGCAGCATCTTCGCATGCGCGATACTGCCGATAACGTCGTATTTGGCCAGGTGCATATCCAGTTCGCGGTCATTGCCTACAGTGTACTGCTCTATGCTGTCCTCTATGCTATATCCTTTGTCCCAGAGTTTCATGGTTGTGTTTTAATTAACTCCTTCCCTTTTGGGGAAGGTGGCTGCGGAGCCAAAGCATCGTGCTCTCAGCAACCGGTTTGAAATAGTACTTTCCCGACTTCTAGAATCTGCCTTCGCAGACGGAAGGGGTTTTAGCGTCAGGCAGGCTGCCGGCTAGGAACATCCTGCCTGACGCTTTTTGTCTGCAAGCCCCGCCGAAAGTCGGACCTCCCTGATTCAACAAAAACCTTCGTTTTTATTGACCTGTCCCCTCCCGTCAACTGACGGGTGGGGAATAGGCTGATGGGGTGTTTTCTATGCTATAACCTTTTCATGGTTTAGTTAATTAATTCCTTCCCCGAGGGGAAGCTGGGCACGCACCCGTGTGGCTGCGGAGCCTAAGTATCGTGCCCTCAGCAACCGGTTTGAAATAGTACTTTCCAGACTTCTAGAATCTGCCTTCGCAGACGGAAGGGGTTTTAGCGTCTGGCAGGCTGTCGGCTAGGAGCATCCTGCCTGGGCCCGCCCCTGGCTCAAAAAGTGCTGTAGCCTTTTTGAACCGTCCCCTCCCAGGGGGTGGGGAATTACTAAGGTGCTATTTTTATGCCCTTTATATGAAGGTTATGGACAAAAGTCGGACCTCCCTGGCTCTACAAAAACCTTCGTTTTTATTAACCTGCCCCCTCTCCGCTGGCTAGCGGATGGGGAGTTATTTTTTAAAGTTCCAACCCCTCCAAAAGCCGGATGTAGTGCGCGATGCCCTCCCGGATCTCGGGTAGCCGGATAAACTCATCGGCCGTGTGAGACCGGGCCGAGTCTCCGGGGCCAGTCTTAACCGAGGGGAAGGGCATCAGGGCCTGATCGGAGAGGGTGGGCGAGCCGTAAGTGGCCAGGCCAAGCTCCCCGGCACGCTGCACGATAGGGTGGTCCCTTGCTATGCCCGAGGAGTTAAGCCGGGTGCTGCGGGCTTTTACCTCACAGTCTTTTTCTATGCCTTGCACATGCTCCTGTATCATAGTTAGCAGCTCTTCATTGCCATAGCATTCGTTCGTGCGTACATCTACCACAAAGCGGCAGGCATCCGGCACCACATTGTGCTGGGTGCCCGCTTCTATTTGGGTAACGGACATCTTTACGGGGCCTAACATATCCGAAACACCTGGAAACTCATGGCCGCGAAACCATTGAATAACGGGAATGGCTTTGTAGAGCGCATTTTCGCCTTCCTGGCGGGCGGCATGACCTGCCTTGCCGTGCACGGTGCAGTCCAGCACCATCAGGCCCCTTTCCGCTACGGCCAGTTGCAGCAAGGTAGGCTCACCCACGATGGCCAGGTCTATGGGCCCTAATTCCGGCAAAATGGACTGCACACCCCCGGGACCGGATACTTCCTCTTCGGCGGTGATGGCGACCATGAGGCGGTAGGGGAGCTGTGGCTGGCGACTGAGGTGCAGGAAGACAGCCAGCATGCTAACGGCAGAGGCACCGGCGTCATTACTGCCCAGCCCGTACAGCGTATCGCCTTCCAGGGTCGGGGTGAAAGGGTCTCGCTGCCAGCCGGAGACGGGCTTTACCGTATCATGGTGGGAGTTGAGTAAAATAGTGGGGGCACCGGCGGCATGGTTTTCCGCAAGGCACCACACATTATTGCCCTGGCGCTGCGGGCTATGGCCGTGATCCTGCAAAAAGCGGAATATCAGGTCTGCCGTGCCCTCCTCCTCCCTGGAAAAGGAAGGCGTGCCGATGAGCGTCTTCAGCAGGTCCACAGCCGCCTGGTAGTATAGAGTGTCAGTCGTTACAGGCATAGGGTGGTTCCATTTTCAGGGTGGTCAATATCGGTAGCGAGGCAAATGCGTATGCACTGCACCCCCTCATTGAGAGCATCAAAGGCATTATCCAGCTTAGGGATCATGCCATCGGCAATCACGTCTTCTTTTTTCAAAGCAATGTAATCCTGCGCATTGATGGCAGGTATGACCGAGTCGGGGTCCCGGATGTCTCTCAGCACGCCTTTTTTCTCAAAGGCATAGATGAGCGTGGTGGCATAGTGCCTGGCCAGGGCGCGGGCCAATCCGGAGGCAATGGTATCGGCATTCGTGTTCATCATACTCCCCTGCCCGTCATGCGTAAGCGGTGCCACCACCGGGGTGAAGCCTCCGGCCAATAGGCTCATTAAAAGGCCCGTGTTAATGTGCGCCCAATCAAAGTCACCGACAAAGCCCCAGTCACGCGTGGCATCCTGTCGCTTGTGGGCAGGGATGAGGTTGCCATCGGCGCCCGTGAGGCCAAGGGCATTGCAGCCGGTGGCCTGCAGGCTGGCGACGATGCGTTTGTTGATGTCGCCGCCGTAGACCATGGTCACTATCTGCAGCATAGCGGCATCAGTCATGCGGCGACCCTCTACCATTTGTGCTTTCAGGCCGAGCTTCTCAGCCATTTGCGTAGCCAGTTTACCACCGCCGTGCACAAGTACTTTGTGACCGGGCAGGTGGGTGAAATGCTTCAGCACCTCCTGCAAAAGGATGGGGTCATCCACTACGTTGCCGCCGATCTTTATGACTGTCAGGTTTTCCATGGCTCAGAGCGTTTCCAGCATTTTCTTCAGTACCAGTTGCGCCGTCCATAGCCTGTTTTCCGCCTGTTTAATCACAAGGCTGTTATCAATGACAGCATCAGTGGCAATAACATTGCGGCGGATGGGCAGGCAGTGCATGAAACGGGCCTTATTGGTCAGGGCCATCTTTTCCTCCGTCACCATCCAGCCCTTGTCCTGGCTTAACACCTTTCCGTAGTCCTGGTAGCTGCTCCAGTTTTTGGCGTATACAAAATCTGCCCCGGCAAGTGCCTCCTCCTGGTTGTGGGTGATGGGTGTATCTTTAACAATATGCGGTGCCAACTCATACCCTTCCGGATGGGTAACTACGAGGTTCATACCTCCCCCCTGCATCCACTCGACAAAGGCATTAGGTACGGCCTGGGGCAGAGCCTTGGGGTGGGGTGCCCAGGTGAGTACGACTTTTGGTTTGGTAATCTGCTTGTGCTCAGTCACCGTGAGCAGATCCGCAAAGCCTTGCAGGGGATGGCTGGTCGCGCTTTCGAGGCTGATTACCGGTACCTGGCTGTGCTTCAGAAAAGCCTCCATCACCTTTTCTTCATAATCTTCTTCACGGTTCTTCAGGCCGGGGAAGCTGCGCACTCCCATGATATCACAGTATTGCGACATCACATTTACCGCCTCTTTTACATGCTCCTGTGTGCTGCCGTCCATTACGGTACCCTGGCTGTACTCGAGTTGCCAGCTATCCTGCCCGACATTAAGCACCATCACGTTCATGCCGAGATTGTAAGCGGCCCGCTGGGTGCTCATGCGGGTGCGCAGGCTGGGGTTAAAAAATACCAGACCCAGTGTCTTATTTTCGCCCAGGTGCTTATGGGCAAAGGGGCTTTGCTTGAGGGACTGCGCCTCACTTAGCCATTGCTGTATGTCGGGTACGTCGTGTACGGAGGTGAATTTTTTCATGATAGACTATGCTGCTCGGTACCGGCCTCTATGGCGGCTTTTAGTTTGGAAATAAAGGTGTCTGCGGCTTTGCGCCCGATGGTGAGCGGAGGCAGCAGCCGTATCTCGTCCGGACGGGAGGAGCTGCCGGTAAGTACCCGGGCTTCCTGTACCAGGTGTTTTTTTATTTCGGGTAAATGGCCGTCCAGCCGTATGCCGAGCATGAGGCCTTTACCCATTACTTCCTTCACATGAGGTAGGGAGCGGAGCTGATCTTCCAGGTACTTACCAATATGCCCCGCATGGGTGATGAGCTTATCCTTTTCCATGACCTCCAGCACAGCAAGGGCAGCGGCACAGGCGAGGGGGTTGCCGCCAAATGTGGTGCCCAGCATGCCATGTCTGGCCTCAAACGTAGGACTGATGAGTACACCACCAATGGGGAAGCCATTACCCATACCCTTGGCAATGGTGATAAGGTCGGGGGTGACGCGGGCATGCTGATGGGCGAAGAACTTGCCGGTACGTCCGTAGCCGGACTGGATCTCATCGCAGATAAAGACGACTTCATGCTTTTGGCATAGGGTCTGGATGTCCTGCATAAAACCCTGATCCGGTACGTAAATACCGCCTACCCCGCGAATACCCTCGATGATGACAGCGCATACATCGCCAGCGGCCAGGGTTTCTTCCAGCAACGCACTGTTTTCCGGCTCCAGGATGACCACCTCCGCGCCGGAGTTGACGGGCGCTTGTATGGCGGCATTGTCGGTAATACTGACGGCGCCGGAGGTACGCCCGTGAAAACCGCCCTTAAAAGCGACAATTTTTTTCTTACCCGTATGAAAGGAGGCTACCTTCAGGGCATTTTCTACGGCTTCGGCTCCTGAGTTGCAGAGAAAAAGGCTGTAGTCTTCATAGCGGGATAATTTGCCGAGTTTACAGGCGAGGGTGTCACGCATGGTGAACTTTACGGCATTGGAGTAATAGCCTATCTGGTGTAGCTGGTTGGTGATGGCCTGCATATACTCGGGGTGGCTGTGTCCAATGGAGATCACGGCATGTCCTCCGTAAAAATCGAGGTAGGCATTGCCCTCCACATCATACACATAGTGCCCGGAAGCTGATGCCAGCTCCACATCCATCATTTTATATACATCAAAAAGCTCCATATGCTTTAGGTTTTGTTTGTTTTAAATCGCTATGTGCTGGTTAGCCATAGCTGTCAATTCAAGCATTGCTCTAATGAAATTACCCTCCTCGGAGGGTCGGCCTCAAATGGCCATTTAGAACTCAAATAAAGATTCCGGGGTGGGTTAGACTGTAGGTGTAAGCTGAAATAGTGGATTTTTACTCCAGCTTTAGACCCACCCCGGCATGAACCTTTTCCAATCCAAAAAAATTTCTGCGCCTGCCCCTCCCAAAAGGGTATTAACTTTTATACATTGATTTACAGTATGTTATCTCCCTTATTTGACGGCTATCCCCTTTCGTAGAAGAATTCCTTTAATCATCTTTCATCCCTTTTATCCGCTGGTGGCTGGTGACGAGGCCGCGGATGAGGGCGGAACTGAACCCGTGGTGCTCCATCTCGTTGAGGCCGGCAATGGTGCAGCCTTTAGGAGTGGTGACGCGGTCGATCTCCTGTTCGGGATGGCTACCGTTTGCGGCCAGTAATCCGCTGGTGCCTTTACTTACCTGCACGGCGATCTTTAGGGCATCTGCCGCATCGAAACCTAGCTGAATGCCTCCCTGGGTGGCGGCCCTGATGAATCGCATGTAAAAGGCAATGCCGCTGGCGCAGAGCACAGTGGCAGCCGCCATCAGTTCTTCCTCTATCACAAGTGTACTGCCCAGGCAGTCGAACATGTCCTGTACCTCTGCCTTGACCTCAGCGGCTTTTTCATTGAAAGCCAGGCAGGTCATGGACTCATGAATGGCAATGGCCGTATTGGGCATGCTGCGGATAATGGCAAAGTCCTTTCCGACACCTTCGGCGATCTGCGTAATACTCACACTGGTGATGACGCTGATGAGCACGTGGCTCCCGGGCTGCAGGTAGGGCTTAATCTCATCCAGCAGAGCGGGAAGCTGGGCAGGCTGTACGCAGAGCATGATGTAGCGGCTATCCTGCACGGCTTTTATGTTGTCCTCAGTAACCTGTATGCCCTTTTCGGACAGGTACGCGATGCTGTGGGTGTTACGACGAGTGATCGTAATATCCTCCGCCCTGTATTTTCCATTGCTTACCAGTCCTTCAGCGATGGCGGTGCCTAAATTACCGCCGCCCAGTATGGCGATCTTCTCATGGTTCATAGTCGCTTGGTTTTGTTTCATTTGCTATGTGCTGGTTGTATGTGTACTGCCTGACCCCGTCCGCTGACTAGCGGATGGGGAATTTTTTGTATGGCTAATACTTCAACTGGTTCGAGATTAGCGAAGTGTATCTCGTCCAGAGTGGATTGGACCTATTATTTAAGTTTAGTTTTTAACTGAACAGTCTTGCAGACCGCACTCCCCCAAGGGGCTAATAGCTGAGCAGCTAATCCTGGCTGTTCGATGCCTGGGGGCATAAATCAACCTTAGTGCATGCGAAGTCGAACGCGACCCGGTATCAATTTCGCGTAGGTGGCAACCACGGCCCATTCCGGGCGAGATCAACCCCGCGGTATTTAAGATGAGAAAACGTACCAGCGTTTTCTCATCAGGGGAGGGCATTCTTTAGCTATGTTCTCAATACTTCACCGGTTTCATCATGAGCCCGTCGGTTTCTTCCAGGCCGAACATAAGGTTCATGTTTTGCACAGCCTGGCCGGAGGCGCCTTTTAGTAAATTATCTATGGCGCTGATCACGAGCAGTTTGTTTCCGTGCTTCTGTACCTGCAGGTAGCAGCGGTTGGTGTTCACTACTGCTTTCAGGTTCACATCCGTATCCGACACCAGCGTAAAGGGCGTCTCCGCATAGAAAGCTTTGTACAAGGCCCTGGCCTGCTCCTGGTTCAGGCCACAGTTGAGGTAGGCGCTGGCAAATATGCCGCGGGCAAAATCTCCCCGCATGGGGATAAAGTTGATCTGCGGCTCAGTATCCGGATCCAGTTGCTTCATGCTCTGGCCGATCTCGGCGAGGTGCTGATGACTAAAAGCCTTGTAGACGGAGAGGTTATTGGTACGCCAGCTAAAGTGCGTGGTGGCAGAGAGCCCCGCCCCTGCGCCGGTAGCCCCGGTAATGGCGTGTATGTGTACCTCTTCCTCTTTTAGCAGCCCCTCCTTTGCCAAAGGAAGCAGTGCCAGTTGGATGCCCGTAGCAAAGCAGCCCGGGTTTGCCACATATTTGCTTTTGCGGATGGCTTCCCTGTTCAGTTCCGGCAGGCCGTAGACGAACTTCCTACCCTCCAGGGTATCGCCGAGGCGGTAGTCCTGGCTCAGGTCTACAACGAACGTATTGTCAGGAAGCGCATTGGCCTTCAGGAACTCCTTTGCCTTGCCGTGGGGCAGGCATAAGAACAGGATATCCACCTCTTCCACTTCATTGATAAAGATCATATCCGTAAGCCCCAGAAACTCCGGATGTACCGAAGCCACAGGCTTGCCGCTCTGGCTGTTGCTATACACAAACTGCAGCTTAACGGCCGGGTGCTGCAGCAGTAACCATATCAGCTCCCCCGCCGTGTAGCCGGTTCCTCCTATAATGCCTGCCCTGATCATGCTTCCAGCGGGGTTTGGTGTACGGCATGGTATATTTTCAGCGAGTTAGCCATCACTTTGGTAAAGCCCTTCACGTCCTCGCCTGTCCAGCCCGTATTTTCCTCGCCGTATTTGCCAAACTGGCTGCTCATCAGGTCATTTTCCGATTCTATTCCCAGTACCTGAAAGCGGAAGGGCATCAGAGCCACCCGCACGGTGCCGGTCACGTTCTGCTGCGTATCGTCCAGGAACTTCTCTGTGTTACGCATCACCGGATCCAGGAAGGTGCCTTCGTGCACCATCATACCGTACCAGTTAGCCAGTTGCTCCTTCCAGTACAGTTGCCACTTGGTGAGCGTATGCTTCTCCAGTTGGTGGTGGGCCTTGATGATCACATAGGAGGCAGCCGCCTCAAAGCCGATTCGTCCCTTAATACCGATTATGGTATCGCCCACGTGATAGTCGCGGCCGATTGCGTAGGGAGCAGCAAGCTCCTCCAGGTATTGGATGCAGCGTACAGGCTCCTGGTAGTGGCCATTTACGCCTACCAGTTCACCTTTGTCAAAGTGGAGGGTCACCTCAGAGGGGTCTTCCTTTTTCAGTTGGCTGGGAAATGCCTCATCGGGCAGGGCCTCATGGCTGGTCAGCGTCTCCTTGCCGCCCACGCTGGTGCCCCACAGCCCCTGGTTGATGGAGTAGGCTGCCTTCGTCCAGTCGCGGACTACCCCCTTGCTGCTGAGGTAGTCTATCTCCTGCTGGCGACTTAGGGACTGGTCGCGGATGGGGGTAATGACTTGAATGTCCGGGCAGAGGATGTGAAAGACGAGATCGAAACGTACCTGGTCATTACCCGCGCCGGTACTGCCATGGGCGATGTAGGCCGCGCCGGTCTGTTTGGCGTAATTGGCTATGGCAATGGCCTGAAATACGCGTTCGGCACTGACAGACAGGGGGTAGGTGCCATTACGCAGTACGTTGCCGAAGATAAGGTACTTTACACATTGTGCGTAAAAGGTCTCTGTTTCTTCCAGCGTAACATAAGAGACTGCCCCAAGCTCAAAGGCCTTTTGCTCGATCTCTTCCAGCTCTTCCGTACTAAAGCCGCCGGTATTCACTGTAGCCGCGTGTACTTCCAGGCCTTTTTCGTCTTTAAGATACGTTACGCAATAGGAGGTGTCCAGCCCGCCGCTAAAGGCAAGCACTACTTTATCGTTCATATGTGAGAGGCTTTTTTAGTTTTGAAAAATGACCTGATCCTGCTGATCTTTTCCTTGTTATCCTCCAGCAGAGGACCCTGGCCGGGGTTCGTATCGAGTATTTCCTGTTTAGGCTTGGTGAGCTTTTTCATATTGTCCTTAAGCCAGGCCATTTTGCTTTCCTTCAGCGGGTCATACAGCATGCCCGTACACAGGCACATTTTGCACTCGTTTCGCTGAAGGATATCGAAGTTCTTACAGCTCTGACAGCCCTTCCAGAACTCTTCGTCCTGGGATAGTTCGCTGAAGGTCACCGGCTTGTAGCCCAGGTGGCTGTTGATCTTCATCACGGCCAGGCTCGTGGTGATGCCGAAGATCTTTGCTTCGGGATACTTCTTGCGTGACAGTTTGAAGACAGCCTGCTTGATCTTCTTCGCCAGCCCGTGCATACGGTATTCCGGGAGCACGATCAGGCCTGAGTTAGCTATGAACTTTGCATGGCTCCAGGTCTCTATGTAGCAGAAGCCAGCCAGCTTACTACCCTCCAGGGCTATTACGGCCTTGCCTTCGGCGATCTTTTTACGGACATATTCCGGTTGTCTGCGGGCAATGCCCGTGCCGCGTGCCGCTGCGGCAAGAGCATATTCTTCACAGATCTGCTCGGCATAGCCAAGGTGTTCAGTACCGGCATCCACAATGGATATCTTCATCGGATCAATAGGAAAAATTGGAAATACGTTGTTTCAGGCTTGATTAAGCCTGGTGGTAACTTTAGGGTGTATACAGGAAGCCATTATCAGTAATGCACGATAAGTGACGGCCTGCATGTACCACCCCTGATTAGAAAGACGCCTTTGCGTTCGCTAATCGGTCTCTCCCTACTATTGCAGGGAGGGAAATTAGGAGCGCCGCCGTCGCGGAGAAAGCATAGGGAGACTGTTCCGGCACGACGCCGGCGGGCATGGTTGATAAGCGAAAAGAGAATAATAGAGGTAAATCATCTGTAGCCCGGAAATCCTTTTTTAAAGCCAGTAGAGCAATAGAAAAGGTGTAAAAAAATAATTGAAAGTATATGGAGAAGAGCAGAGGTACGTAGCCCCCGCATAAAGATAAGGACCCCTTAGGGCCGCCGGGTCCGGGCAAATGGCATAGCAGACACCGCCGCAGGAGAGAAACCTGCAGTAAGCGGGGAAATGATATGTGTGCTTTGCTTAGCCATTGATTAACAAAGATATAGACATTTTTTTTATAAAAGCAAGGGTATTTGCACTTAATAAGTCAGGTATTTAGTCGCCAGTTTCTCCTAGCTATAGTATAAGACAAGTCTAGCTATCCATATTTCTTTAAAGATTAATCTAGATATACACTGATAACCCTTGCCATCTGGTACTTTTTAGGCTTTTAATAAAACTTAACCGGATAAAATGTTATGTTATGATATTTTGTCTGATTGGTGAAAAGTAAAATTTATTTCTTTTTTATGGTAAATTTTAATTGATTTAAATATATTCGGAGATTGTTTATCCAAATTTATCAATGATTATGAAAAAGAAATCAAGTCTTAAGCCTCTGGAAGTTGCTTCATTTGTTACTGCGGTACCTGTTGCAAGCAAAGATCAGTTAAAGGTAAAAGGTGGAGCTACCTGGAGCCCAGCGGGTGTTTGTTCTGTAGGACCAGACATCTGCTTCCACGTACACTAAGTCTTAGACTTCATATATACTCTAAAGCACCCGCCAGGGTGCTTTTTTGTTTTATGGGGTATTGAGCTCATGTCTCGGGTTTAAAACGACGCACCTTTAAGCCCCTTAGGACTCTGGTTGTCCGTGTATCACCAAATGGATCAATAACCCTGGAGGCCATCATCAGTACAATACCCATCTTCCTCCCACCCCTTGCCCTTCTCTTCCCTGCCCTGGCAACTTATTTATTATCAGGTTATTGCTTGCTTAATTCGATTGTTTTTTCCGCAAATTGGAATTAAACTTAGATAACCATCGAACAGGATCCATATAACCAGCCTGTTCAACTGTCGTATGAGGAGAATTACTAAACCGCTGCTTCTTGTATTTTTCTGGATGTTATGCGCCTCTTCAGTAGTCGGGCAGCAGCTTGTACAGACTATCAGGGGAGAGGTAAGAGATGCCGACTCTAATGCACCCATTGAAGGCGTGAACGTAATCATCCGGGGTTCCGATCCCCTGGTAGGGGCTGTAACAAATGAAGCCGGCAACTTTCGCATAGAAAATGTGCCTATCGGTACGTATGATCTGCTTGTCACCTATGTGGGATATGAATCGCTGGTTTTGCCCAATGTGAAAGTCACTACCGGCAAAGAGGTGGTGCTGCAGGTCAGAGTCACCGAGTCCCTTACCGTACTGGATGAGGTAGTTGTAGAAGGTGATAATAATAGCAGCCGGTCTCCCATTAACGAATTTGCCGTAATCAGTAGCCTCTCCTTTTCCATGGAAGAATCAGGTAAGTATGCCGGTACCTTTGATGATCCCGCCCGGATGGTGACCACTTTTGCAGGAGTAGTAGGCGGGGGTGGGTCCGATGATGTGGATAATGAGATCATCATCCGGGGTAACTCGCCCCGTAACCTGCTATGGAGAGTAGAGGGCATAGAAGTTCCCAGCCCGAATCACTTTACTGATGAGGGAGCTTCCAGCGGGTCTATCAGTATGCTTAGCAGCAATATGCTGGCCACCTCAGACTTCTTCACCAGTGCCTTTCCTGCAGAATATGGCAATGCTATTTCAGGTGTGTTTGATATCAGGCTAAGGCAGGGAAACAATCAACAGAGAGAATATGCCCTGCGTGCCGGTGTGCTGGGGCTGGATGCTTCTGCCGAGGGACCTTTTAAAAAGGGAGGGGAGGCCTCATACCTTGTTAATTATCGTTACAGTACCCTTGCCCTGCTAAACGAGGTGGGGATTGAACTGGTAGATAATGCCCTGCCCGTCTTTCAGGACCTGGCTTTTAATATCGTACTACCCACCGCCGCGGCAGGAGAGTTCAGTATATTCGGTTTTGGCGGACTTAGTAAGGATGAGGAGTTCGATGAACTCCTAATTTCCGGCCGGGAAGTGCGGGCCCAGGAAGAAGAATTCAACTCTGACCTGGGCGTCGTGGGCTTACGCCATAATTATCCCTTTAGTGCCAAAACCTATCTTGAGACAGTAGCCACCTTTTCCGCCCAGCGAATCACCTTTGAGCGGGACGCTATTGTAAATTCCAACCTGGATTTCAGAAGGGTAAACAATGAGGACTTCACTAACTATGCCCAAAGGATATCCGTCCTTCTCAATCATAAATTCAATGCCCGGCACCTGGTGCGTACCGGCGTGATATACAGTCACCTGCAATATGACCTGCTTTCACAGGTATACAATTTTCAGAATGAGCAGCTTGAAGATGAGGTTAACAGTGATGGCAGTACGGGCGTATTGCAGAGCTACATCGCCTGGAAGTACAGGATCAGCGATAAACTGGTGCTCAACTCGGGGCTGCATTCCATGTATTTCAGGCTCAATGATAAGGCCACTCTGGAACCCAGGGCTGGTATAAACTATCAGCTTACCACTCGCCAGTTTATCAGTGCGGGTGTAGGCCTCCACAGCCGCAGGGAGAGCCTTTCTACCTACCTCTCAGGGCCTGAAACCGTTGTGGGGAGTAATGAGTTTGTAAACGAAAACCTGGAAATCTCTAAGGCCATACATTATGTGATTGGCTATGACAATTACCTTAACGATCATCTGCGCTTTAAAGTAGAGGCCTACTATCAGGACCTGTACGACATTCCCGTGCTGAATAACACCTACTACAGCATCATCAATTTGCGCGAGAGCGCTGCCGCTGTGCCCCTGGTGAACGAAGGCACAGGAGAAAACTACGGAGTGGAAGTCACCCTGGCGCGTACCCTTGCTAATGACTATTATTTTAATACCAACGTCTCCCTGTACAAATCCCGCTACACGGGAGGCGACGGGGTGGAGCGCAACACCAAATTTGACGGAAATTACATTATCAACCTCTTGGGTGGTAAAGACTTTAATCTCTCCTCTGATAAGGTATTGAATGTTAACCTCAGGGGCATACTGGCAGGTGGCCAGCGATTTATACCTATTCTGGAAAATGAGTCTGCTGAAAGAGGATTCGAGGTCCTGGACTTTGACAGAGCCTATGAAGAGAGATTACCCGATTACTTCCGGGCTGACTTTCAGATTGGCTACACCGTAAATAACCCTAAAAACACCTGGCAGATCCGTCTCGATGTCCAAAACCTCACCAACCGGCAAAATGTGAGGGAGGTGAATTACTCCCCTCTTACCCAAAGGGCCGAATTCACACGAAGAGGCCAGATTATCCCCGTGCTCAGCGCTCAGGTAAAGTTTTAGGATAATTTCTACAGGCTAATCCTTTTTAATAAACAAATGGGTAAATTAACTATATGCGTACACTATTACTGATCCTGCTATGCTGTCTTCCCTCCATATCAGAAGCCTGCCAATGCGTCAATTTTCCAGTCGATCGGCGAATGAATGATAAGTATACTGAACTGATCTTTGTGGGGAAGATTATCCGCACCCCATCCCCTGAAGCTTATTTTAGTGGAAAAGATGAACAGGTCATGTTTGACGTAGAGAAATTATATAAGGGAGATGCCTCAAATGATCAGGTCCTTCTTACCCTGGACTTTGCCTGTACCGGAAGTTTGCCTGAAGCGGGTGCTGAACTCCTGGTTTTTGTTCACTCCTCTCCCGATTTCCAAAGAATCACCTCAGGTTGTGACATGTTTCCTCTGAATCCGGAAGATTTCCTATTCAAGGGATTGCAAAAGCTTTCAGCATTAGAGGCTCAATACCCATCCATTGTGCCTGCATCCTCCGGTAATCTTGAGGTTATGGCATTTGTTTTTTTAGGTATCACCTCCCTGTTCGCGGGAATCATCCTGTACAGTGAGCGCAGGTAAGCCCGGCCTAAGGGAAGCGCCTTGCGGCCCACTCCCCCTTCCGGTGGTAGCTCTGTGGCTTATTAGTTCATTTTCCAACCGATCCACTGTTTCAGAACCTGAATAGCTAGCTGTTTACCGTTAGACCCGTTGGTAAGAATGATGACGCCGCTATGTTCATCGGCATTAAACATAAATCCTGCCTGCCAGCCGTCATTAGATCCGGCATGTCCCGTCATGGCCACCGGCCCCATCTTATACTTCATGTAGCCCAGCCCGTACCGACCGTCGGTCGCTTCTACCGGTGTTTGCATCATGGTAATCGTTTCATTGCTGAGAATAGGGTTGTCCCCGAAGGAGGCTTTAGCAAATGTGATCATGTCGGCCAGGGTGGTATGCAGCCCGGCGGCCGCCTGGGCGGTAAACCGTTCGAGCGGTATTTCCTCTCCCTGCTCGTCATAAGGCAAGGCCGAATGCCTCAGCATCTTTTCATCGATGGTAAAGCTGGTATGCCCCATTTTTAAGGGCTCAAAAAGAGTCTGCTCCATATACTCAGCAAATGGCCGGCCCGTTACCTCTTCGATCATTAGCTGCAATACCGTGTACCCGCCCCCGGAGTACTTGAATTCCGTGCCAGGCTCAATAATGATCTCAACCGGCTCGTCCGGGCGTTCTGAGCCGTTGATACCACTTAGAGAGGCCTCCAGGCTGGGTAAGGTTTCGTCCGGCTGAAAGCCAGGGTATCCATGAACAGATAACCCTGCTGTATGACTCAACAGGGCACCTACGGTTACTTTTTCAGTATTGTAATCAGAAGGAGGAAAGGTCCATCTGCTCAGGTATTTTTCAACAGGGTCATCCAGCTTTATGCGGCCTTCTTCCACCAGGTTCATAACGCCCCAGGCCGTAAACATCTTGGAAATAGAGCCGATATTAAACCCAGACTTTGGCGTGACAGGTTTTTTCCGGCCTGCATCAGCAAATCCAAAGCCTTTTTGATAGACCACCTCGCCTTTGTCAAAAATAGCCAGGGCCACACCCGGTACCTTAGTGGATTCCATCCATGAGGGGACCTTTTGTTCAAGGTCATCTGTCAGTGTGGTAAAGGCTGGCTGCGCCTTAGCAAAGGCCAGATTAGCCGATAGGAAAAGAATGGTCAGTAGTGTTGTGCTGTGCATAATACATCCAGGTTTGCGTTAAAGATGCCTGAACGTACTACCTGTTTTGTTTTTGTGAAGAGAATGATGATGTGCCCTCGTGATACAATGACCAATTGGACAATTTGGCATTTGAGGCAGGTTAAGCCCTGAGCGGGGCTGGTTTGTCATGAAATATGGCCGGTTGGTCATTATTCATCACCAGATAGAGGGTAATTTGTAGCTTTAAGCTATGAGGAAGCCTCTAAGCAAATTATATAAGCCCCTGGTAATCGCCCTCTTGCTATCCGGCTCTGTTCTGGTGATGGTAGTGTACAAGCAGCAGATAGAAATGGAGAGGAGTGCGGCATCGGAGCTCAGGTTTAATATCGGCCTTACTATTTTTGTCCTTACCCTGTCGTATGTCGTATTCAGCTTTCTGTTTGAAAAATGGAAGCAATACCGCCAATTGAAAAACGACCACTATAAGACGCAATTGGCCCTGTTGAAAAACAGGATCGACCCCCACTTCTTTTTTAATACGCTTAATAACCTGTATGGCCTGGCCATAGAGCAGTCGGAAGAGACCGGCCCCGCCATACTGAAGCTGGCCGATATGATGCGGTATACCATTTACAAAGGCGAGCAGGAGCAGGTGACCGTAAGGGAGGAAATGGATTACGTAAAGCAATACATTGACATTCACCGGCTCAGGCATCAACCTGGAGTGAAGGTAGACATATCGGAACACATCGGGAATCCCGGTAGTATGATTGCTCCGCTACTATTTATCAGCCCGGTAGAAAATGCCTTTAAGCACGGCGTAGAGAAACTGACAGAGGGGGCCTACATAAAGGTAAGCCTTCATGCTGTAGGTAAGTCGGTCAGATTTGATGTAGAAAACAACTTCTTGCCCTCTGAAGAAAAAAGTGAAGGAATGGGGCTGCATAACCTGAAAGAAAGATTGAACATACTTTACCCCGAAGCCCATACCTTACTTATCAACGAGAAAAACGGCATATTTAAGGTAAGTCTTGAAATTCACCAGGGATGATCAGATATGTGATAGTAGACGACGAACCCATCGCCCACCGGATTATTGAAAAGTATGCCAGCGAGGTTCCGCACCTGAGCAAGGCAGGAAATTGCTATAATCCGGTAGAGGCCATCTCTATGCTCAGGCAAAATACTATAGACCTGATATTTCTCGATATAAAAATGCCCAGGATGTCAGGCTTTACTTTTTTGAAATCCTTGCGCGATGTGCCTGAGATCATTATTACGACAGCATATGAGCAATACGCCCTCGAGGGATACGAATTTGCCGTAACGGATTACCTGCTGAAACCCTTTTCCTTTGAGCGCTTTATCAAGGCCATTGGCCGTGTCCGGGCCCGCGAAGACACTATTCAGGATAAAATACCTACCGATGAACCGGGAGAAAACCGCATGTTTATAAAAACCGACCGGGAGCATAAGCAAGTAAGCCTGGATGATATTCGATATATACAGGCCTATGGAAACTACTGCAAAGTTTACCTATCGGATGAGATGCTGATTACGCCAAAGAAAATATCTGATTTTGAAAGTGAGTTACCTTCAGACTGGTTTGCCCGAATCCATAAGTCATACATGATCAGTAAGCTTCATATAGAAAGCATATCCGGTAACAAGGTTCAAATCCTTAACGAGTATCTGCCAGTAGGAGAAACCTACAAACATGTGATAGATCGATTGCTAAATGGTTGAGGCCAGAGTTCGTGGTGTATGTCCTAATCAGGGTTCGTCCGAAATTGCTTAGCTCTTTCTGAGATAGATTTATGTCTGATGTTTAATATAGAGTCAATATTGGCAGAGTTTGCCACCACAAATTCAAAAAAACCGGACTGAACGTATTCTATGTTGCCATCAGGGTCGATCTTCGTCATCTGCCCTCTGGTAGTTAGATCTCCCAAAATATTTTAAATTTACATATCAGTTTATTGGGCTTTTATCGCTATTATAGTCCATTGATTTTTTACAAAAAACTGAAACTATGAAATCTAAAGTAGATTAGACGCATTCCAGATCCGTAGCTTTGTTACGAATGTAGAACACACCAATTATGATAAAATAAAGGGTGGAAGCGCTAGCTGTGGAGATGCAAGTTCTGCTGGCAGAACCTGGTATAACACCAGCTGTGTGATTCACTAAGAATACTTAAAGGGAAGGTCAGATGTCTTCCATTTTTTCTTTCGTTATTGCTGCCTTTTATATCTACTTTTTTTCACCTTTTTCTTTTACCATACTAATCTACTTATAAAGAATATAAGGACTATGAGTAGGAAAAAGGACTATGATCTGAAATTTAGTCTGGCAATCTTATTGCTTATTGGACCCGTCACCTCTTCTCATATCTCTAAATTGACTTGAACTTACGGCCGCCACTATATGGCCATAACGCTCTTCTTACAAGCTGCTTAATCCATTAATAAGCTTCCTGATAGGGGGGGATTGGTTTCTCCCCTTTCTTATCCCACATCAATTCTGGTTTAATTATCTGTTTGTTTCCCTCACTCTTTCGGCAGATTGTCCTGCTACGCACATCATTCACCTCTCTTTTACCGTATTCTCCCTTATATTTCTATTTTTGTGACAATTGACCAGAGCGAGCAAGATGATCCATTACGAGAAATTTACCCTAAGCAATGGCCTGCAGGTTTATGTGCATCCTGATGACAGCACACCCCAGGCAGCTGTGAATATACTATATAATGTGGGCTCACGCGACGAGCAGGAGGATAAAACCGGCTTTGCCCACCTTTTCGAGCATCTGATGTTTGGCGGTTCCGGCAACATCCCTAACTACGACGAGCCTCTGCAGAAGGTAGGAGGGGAGAATAACGCCTTTACTAGCCCCGACATTACCAACTACTACATTACCCTGCCGGCGGCTAATCTGGAGACGGCCTTTTGGCTGGAGAGTGACCGCATGATGAGCCTGTCATTCGACCCCCGGGTGCTGGACGTGCAGCAGAAAGTAGTGATAGAAGAGTTCAAGCAGCGCTACCTGAATAACCCATATGGAGATGTGTGGATGAAGCTCAGGCCTGTAGCCTACGAGAAGCACCCCTATCGCTGGTCTACCATAGGAAAGGAGATCAGTCACATAGAAGAAGCCACCATGGATGATGTGAAGCGCTTTTTCTATAAGTATTACCTCCCTAATAATGCCATTATGGTGGTGGCAGGAAATGTCACGGTAGACCAGGTAAAAGCCCTCTCTGAAAAATGGTTTGGCCCCATACCTCCCGGTGAAAAATATGTACGTAACCTGCCTGCCGAGCCTGAGCAGACAGAAAAGCGTAAAATAGAAACCAGTGGAGAGGTGCCCCTTAACGCACTGTATAAAGTGTATCATATGCCTCCCCGGACCAGCGACGATTACTTCACGGCCGACCTTGCGAGCGATGTGCTGGGCAGAGGTGATAGCTCACGCATTTACTCAAGGCTGGTGAAAAAAGAACAGATGTTCAACAGCCTGCAGGCTTATGTAACCGGCTCGGTAGACCCTGGCTTACTCGTAATAAGCGGTAAGATGAATGAAGGGGTTAGCCATGAGGAAGCAGATGCTGCACTGGATGCCATAGCTGATGAGCTAAAGGCAGATGGTCCCGGTGAGGAGGAGCTGCAAAAAGTGAAGAACCAGGCAGAAAGTACCATCATTTATAATGACTGGGAGCTCCTGAGCCGTGCCATGAATATCGCATTTTTCGCCACCATAGGCCGCGAAGACCTGATCAACTCCGAGCCTGCCAAAATACGTGAGCAGACTGTGGAAGGCGTGCAGACCATGGCTAAGAAGATATTACGCCCGGAAAACAGTTCGGTACTTTATTATCACGCAAAGTAATGACCCCCTTTAGAATAGGCTTTGGATACGATGTACATGCCATGAAGGAGGGTCACCCCTTTTGGCTGGGCGGCATACAACTCGAGCATACCCATGGCCCCTTTGGCCACTCTGATGCCGATGTGCTCATCCATGTGATATGTGATGCCCTGCTGGGTGCGGCTAACCTGAGGGACATTGGCTATCACTTTTCTGATAAAGACCCTAAATACAAGGGAATCGACAGCAAAAAGCTGCTGGCTGAGGTAATGCTGCTTCTGCGTGAAAAAGGCTATGAGGTAGGGAATATCGATATTACGGTATGCCTGGAGCAGCCAAAAGTTAATCCTCATATAGACAAGATGAAGCAGGTGCTGTGTGAGGTGATGGCCATCCGGGAGAATGACCTTTCTATAAAGGCGACTACCACCGAAAAGCTTGGCTTTGTAGGCAGAGAAGAGGGCATATCCGCTTACGCCGTAGCCCTGATATATGAGACCGAAAAGCCCCACATGGAAAGAGACTACCAGGGCTGATGGATACTATCAAGCTGATCGTCACAGATGATGGGTCCCATTCACTCTACCTGCCGGGTATGAATGAGACCTATCACTCCTCTCATGGTGCCCTGGCAGAGTCGCGCCATGTATTCATTAAGAATGGCTTACTACCGGTGGCCTCCAGAGTGACACAGCGGCCTATAAGGGTGCTGGAAGTAGGCTTTGGCACCGGGCTAAACGCCCTTTTGGCCAGGCAGCAGGCAGAAAAGCTGCAGATCCCCGTACATTTCACTACCCTCGAACCATTCCCTTTACCTGAAGAAATATACAGCCAGCTTAACTACCCTGCCCTGCTGGGAGGTAGTGAAGGGCTGGCCGAACTGTTTCAACAGATGCACAGAGCCGGATGGAATGAAGTGACCACTGTCTCACCCCGTTTTACCCTGCAGAAGCTTAAGCAACGGCTGGAAGATTTTAACGACGAAGGAGGCTATCACGTAGTCTTTTTTGATGCTTTTGCTCCCAATAAGCAAGAGGAAGTTTGGGACGAAGCCCTCATCCAAAAAGTAGCCGACCATATGGCCCCGGGAGGCGTACTAACCACCTACTGTGCGCAGGGTAAGTTCAGGCGCTCCCTGAAGGCGGCGGGGCTGGAAGTGGAAAGCGTACCGGGCCCTCCCGGCAAGAAAGAAATGACTTGCGGTCATAAAGGATGATCTTCGGTTATTGATACCGTACTCTTATTTTTATTCTTTTTCTTCTTCAAAAAACCTTACAATCCTCCCGATTTGGCGCTGAAATTATATTATCTTGCCAACCTTATTTACCTGCCATGAATGCATCGTTCAGCTTCGCTTTCTTCCTGTTAGCCGGGCTTACAATTATTACCGGTTGTTGTAAAACCCCTCAGTCTACCGCAAAGGATAACGCCACCTATCAATCAGGTGAGGCCCCTTCCGGATTAGGTACTGAAGAGAAGATAACCGACCCTGCTCCTGAAGGGCAAATTGCCAGGGGAGCCTGCAGAGTTACTGCCCAAGTGGAAGAAAGTAGCGAGGATTCTTACCAGTTAGTGGTAAGAGAAGTGAAAGGCTACGGGCCTAATTATGCCTTTGGCTATCTGCAGGAGGGTGATGCCCTCAGAGTGGTAGGTGCCGGTAAAACCGGATGGACTAGCGGGCAGTATGTACTCGTGGAAGTACGACCGGTAGGTGATGAAAAAGGGGAGGGCAGCCCTGTCGTTGTCCAATACCTGAAAACCATTGATCTGAATACGAAAGAAAAGTAGCGATAGAATAACTGATGAAAAGGACTGCAAAAGCAATCTCATTAGGCCTTGGGCTTGTAGCAGGAGGCGTGACCCTCTTTGCCACCCTGCCTGACACGCCAGGTTATGTAGTGGAATCCGCTCCCAATGCTATTGATGAGCGAGCTGTAGAAAGGCTTGAAGAGCAAAGTTACAGTTTTGGAACTAAGGATGATCCTGCCGGGCGTGCAAATTTCCGGTTTGAAAGACTCCGTTCTCCCCTTACCGGACAAATTCCTGAAAATATCAAGCAAAAGGAGCAGGAGTTTGCCCGCAGACTGCCTGTAAGCAATGGCCTGATGCAATTCAGTAAAGACGGCAAAGAGGCTCGTACTCAGGAAACTGAATGGACCGGTCGGGGACCTATCAACATTGGAGGCCGTACCCGTGCAGTAGGTATCGATGTGGCCGATGCCAGTGGAAATACTATCATTGCCGGTGGTGTTTCGGGAGGTATGTGGCGTAGCACCAACGGTGGCCAGACATGGATCCGCACCACTACCAAGGACCAGTTCCCCAGTGTAAACTGCCTCGTACAGGACAGCCGTACCGGCAACACAAGCACCTGGTACTATGGTACAGGTGAGTCTACCTTCTTTAACTCAGCCAGTAAAGGTGGTGCGATCTATCGTGGTGACGGTATCTATCGCTCAGATGATGGCGGGCAAAGCTGGACCGTAATAAACAGCACCAGTGTAGGCCATAATACAGATTCCAATACTCCCTTCAGGTATGTGAATCACCTGGCTATTGACCCTACCACGCCTGCTGCTACCGATGAGGTATATGCCGCCGTACTCGGTGGTATAATTCGTACGGTGGACGGCTTCAATACCTATGATTGGGTACTGGGTGGCGATCAGGTAAATGCACTTGGCCGCTATTCTGACATAAAGATCGATGAGAATGGCCGCATGTTTGCCAGCATCAGCAGGCTTACAGCAGATGATGATCCTGTCTCAGGTTTCTTCGTGTCAGTAAACGGAACCGACTGGACAGATATTACGCCCGATGAGCTGGCCAATGAGGTCTCTTTTGACAGGACAGTAATAGAGATAAACCCTAGCAATCCTGACCAGGTATATTTCTTCACGAATATATCAGGCGAGAATAATAGTCTTCTCGTATTAGATATGGCTGATACTACCTATGCAAATCGTTCTAATAATTTACCTCAATATTCTAATGAGGCAATTTCTTTAAATCTTCAAGGGTCATATAATATGCTGCTTGAGGTACATCCTACTCAGCCGGATGTGGTATTTCTTGGAGGGACCAACCTGTACCGCTCTACTGACGGATTCAGAAGCGATTCGCTTACTCAGTATGTTGGAGGGTATTCTTTAGAATCAGCTTTGAGCGGAAGTTTTTCTCCGGCATATAACCACCATCCGGATCAGCATGCGGTTATTTTCTATCCTAATAATCCCAATGCGATGCTGTCAGCGCATGATGGCGGACTTAGCTTTACGAGTAATAACCTCAAAGCAGACACCACCGTTTACCGGGATGAAGATAATCAGGTAATCGACCGTAGTGTAATCGAGTGGGATAGTAAAAGTACTGGGTACCTCACCAGCCAGTTCTATACGATAGCAATAGACAAGAATAATTTAGGAAATGTTGCTTTAATGGGTGGGATGCAAGATAATAGTTGTTATGTGACCTTCACCGAAGACCCTTCATCCAGTTGGTTTCAGGTAAGTGGGGGGGATGGCGCATATGCCGCTTTTAGCTTTAATGCACTTTATTCTTCAAGTCAGTATGGGTATATTCTACGGTGGCCTCTGGTGGGTAATACTTATCAGGCCCCTGAATTTATTTTGCCTCCGGGATATAGTGATCCATCAGAGTTTTTATTCGTTAATCCATTTCTTGTAGACCCTGTTCATCAAAATCGCTTTTATGTAGCCGGGAATAATAAAATATTCTACACTAAAGATGTAAGGACAAATCCATTCGAAAGTGAATATAAAACCATTGCCAATGCCGTAACAAGCGGTATGGGTTATGTGACCGCTATGGATGCTTCCATTACACCTGCAAACCAACTGGTGTGGGGGACCAACAGAGGCCGCGTATTCAAAGCACCGGACGTGCTGGATAACCCTAACAATGTAGAGGAGCTTACAGATAGCAGCTTCCCGACCAATGGGTTTGTAAGCTGTGTGGTAGTTGACCCCAGGGATGCTGATAAGATCATGGTAGTATTCAGTAACTATGGTGTGAAAAGCATTTATTACTCGCAAAATGGAGGTACTAGCTGGGTTACCATTGCCGGTAATCTCGAAGAAAATAGTGACGGAACTGGAAATGGCCCTTCAGTAGGCTGGGTAGCTATTCTGCCTAATGGCGATGATAATATCTACTTTGCCGGTACCAGCGTTGGCCTGTTCTCTACGCAGAACCTTGATGCTTCAAGTACCGTATGGAGTGTTGAAAGCCCTGATGTGGTTGGTAACGTATGGGTAGACATGATTGCTACCAGGGCAATAGATGGTTATGTAGCGGTAGGCACCCATGGAAATGGTACTTATTATACTCAGATAGATGTACCATTATTTGCTAATGCCTTTGTGACCTCTAATATCGAGGATGAGAATGAAGCGATTGAATTAGGCAGTTCGGTATCTTTCGATGAAAATAATGGGCTGGCCCATCAATGGCAGCGAAATGGTGAAGATATAGCCGGAGCTAATTCTGATATATATAACCCAACAGAGCCTGGAACCTATAGGGTGGTAATTAGAAATGCCCGGAACGAGACGGCTATTTCTAATGAAATTGTCGTTGGAGGCAATGATGTAACTGGTCTCGAAGAACTTGAGTTGGCCGATGAGGTCGTCGCCTTCCCTAACCCCGTGCATAATGAGATGATCATTCGCGTGGATACTGACCAACTGGGCAACGAGCTTGAAATGAAGATCTACGATACACAAGGCAAGACCGTATGGGCCGAAAGGGCGCAGCGTACTAGCCGTAAATTTGAAGAACGTGTAGAACTTGGCCACCTTCCCCTGGGTAGTTATATCCTGGAGATCAGTGACGGAGAAAGCCGCGTGACTCGCCGTATCAGTAAGAAATAAACGTTTATCCCTGTTTAGTTTGAAAAAGGCTATCCGTCAGTTGGCGGATAGCCTTTTATATTTTCTAGGGACTAAGGCGTAAGGGACACAGGCTAAGTTACTCAGCACCCTCCTTAGCAAGCGGGCGGAATTTATCGTCTGTCCATTTAATACGCTCCTCCCTGTTAGCCAGGCCAAGTACCACATCAGTCATGACCATAGCCAGGGAGCGCATATTTTCATAATCAATGAAAGCCGCCTCATCGTGGGGCTTATGGTAATGGTCTTCTCCACCCCAGGTACATACTGTATGGGCCGGGATACCATAAATAGTTTCTCCTTCCCTCTTTATCTGGGCCAGGTTGGCATTATCCGAGCGGTAAAACAGGTTCGCATAAGGAAAAGGATTTTCGATTAGCGTCCAGTTTTCGTCTTCAAACTCACCTTCCATATATTCCTTCAGTTCACTGTATTTTGCCCCCGTGATATATACATTACGTTTGCCCAGTTTGAGCGAGTGCCCTGTCATTTCAAAATTCAGGTTCAGTGCTACGTTTTCAAGAGGGACAGGTGAGTGTTCGCTGAAATATTTTGAGCCGAGTAACCCGATCTCTTCCGCCCCGAACGCTACGAATAGCAGACTGCGAGCCGGCTTCATTTCCCTTTCCTGAATCTCCTTTGCTATAGCCATAATGGTGGCCACCCCGCTGGCGTTATCATTAGCCCCATTGTACAGGCTGTCGCCCCCTATGGCCTTACCCATGCCTACATGATCGTAATGCGCACTGAGTATGATATATTCATCCTTTAAGATCGAATCAGACCCCTCTAACCAGCCCACTACATTCTGTCCTTCAACCGTATTGCGCACAGTATAGTCCTGCATAAAGCTGTCCATACCCGGCACTGGTGCCAGGCCAAGCGAGTCGTACCAGGTGGCGATGAAACTAGCGGCACTGTCCAGGTCAGCCGTTCCATTAGCCCGGCCACGCAGCGAATCACTGGCGAGTACCCCGACCCAATAGGCCAGGTCTGAGTATTCTTCTGGAGAGCTTATCGTGTCAGCCACCGGCACAGTGGCCATAGCCGAATCAGTCTCGATCTGGGCATAGGCAGGCAGCCATGCCGATAACAGAATAGGGGCAAGTAGTATCCGGAGTATCCTCATAATAAGTAAATACCGAAAAATACCCGTAACCTACAAGCAGGGATATAAAATATGAAGGGCTACCCACAGGGAAGCCCTTCATATAAATACGATGACTAAGGGTTACCGATCGCTCATTACAAGCTTTCGCACCTCATTAAAGTCATCACCTCTTACACGGATCAGGTATATACCTTCCTGCATATCTCTGGCATCAACCTTAAGCCTGCTCTCCGACATTTTCAGCTGCTTCACCATAGCACCCTTTATATCTGTCACGATGATTTCGGCATTGTCCACATTTGCGGGAATCTGTACCGTAAACTCATTACCCGATAGAGGATTCGGGAAGACATCAAACTGAACAGATGTGTTAGCCAGCCCATCTTCTACATCATCTCCCGTGCGGAATTGATCGCAGAATATTGGAGTAGGCTCAAAGGGATCCTGATTACAGTTATTCTCTTCTATGAATACATTGATGCTCCTGAAAGCACTGTTTCCTGCACAACCAACGGCCCTTGCTTTTATCGTGTAAAAACCGGCTCCGGGAAAAAAGAAGCTAACCGTTCTTCCTGTAGGGTTCTGGGTAGCAGGTACAGTTTCCCATTGGTATGAGGTAGCACCCGATACTGCTGACACAGTAAAGGAGTTGTTAAATGTAGTAGAAGGAAAGAAGTTTTCAGTAATCGACGAGGGCGTGGCAGGGGTAGTTTCAGGGTTTACCACTACCGTTTTTAGACGACCTGCCGAAGAGATACCTCCGCCACTGACCTGGACAGCAATAACCGCCTCGTTATTAGGGGGCGTAGGATCAGATACCCGTACCTGAACGCTGGATGACGTAGAGGTAGTGTTTATCACTACAGGTACGCCCGTGCCGGCAAACTGACCTGTGGCCGGATTTCTTACCTGCCCGATACCCACCGACCACTCGTACCTGATGTTACCTCCGGTGGTGTTTGATGTGGATATACTATAGGTTCGGATATCTCCGCGACAAATGGAAGATCCTCCGGAAATCTCACCCGCGGATGGCGGCGGAGGCGGCGGATCGTCATTGTGACAGGCCTCTGCAATGCCAGGGCCTAGTAAAGCAAGCGCACTGAATACCAGTACACTAAGTAATAGTCTTTTCATAAGAAGTAAGATTAATAGTTATGAAAAATTAAATAATGCGTAGTCCAGCGTATAGTGGGTTCTGGAGAAAAATTGTACACATTACCAAGAAGGCTTATTCCAAAATCAGCCTCTTCCTACCTATCAGGCTCAGCGAATAAACAACAATACATAAGGCGATCATCGCCAAAAAGCATAGCTGAGCGGCCTTTCCTATCAAATTACTATGGTGCGTATAAGGGGTGAGGTGATCATTACCTCTCGTGGATATAGTCAGTGTTGCCGGTCCTCCGGCCATATCTGCTTGTTGGATGACGTCGCCACGCTGGTTAATAATGGAACTGATGCCATTATTACTCGAGCGAACCACCGTTCTTCGGTTTTCGATTGCCCGCGCTACAGCGCAAGCCTGTATCTGTGAAGCCCCTCCGGAATGTTTATACCAACCCTCGTTCAGCATAACGAAGAGGATATTGGCACCTGTTCTAACCTGTTTTGACGCTAATTCACCAAAGGCCGACTCAAAGCATATTAGGGCAGAGCCTGCACGTGGACCATTACGAAATACGGTATTATTTACGTGGCTGGTTGAAAATGCAAAACCTCCAAGTGAAGGGACGATTTGCTTAATGGCTTTTGTATACTGCGGGTAGGGGGTTTGTTCCTCAAAAGGAACTAGTTTTTCTTTCGAACGATATCCGATAACGCCGTTTTTCCCTATCTGGAGAGCCGCGTTATAAGTATAATACCGCATGTCACCAAGCTCCCTGGCATAATCCGGATTTTGACTGGCAAATGGGGGTAACTGATCTTCTCTTTCGTATAATATAGCACCGGTGATCAACTGAGCGCCGGGGTATGACTCAAGCCTCTGAGCAATATTAGCATACAAAGGGTTGTTTTTCAGCCCTTGCACATAGCCCCCATTACTGATAGCCGTTTCCGGCCATAATATATAATCCGGAGCCCCTTTCTTCAGAGCCTCTTCTGTCAGTGACCAGTACCTGTCTACAAGTATCTCAGGACTTGTCACATATTTTTCTTCGTAACAATCTACATCTGTCTGAATGGCAACCACCTTAACTTCATAGCCTTTTTCAGTATAAGTAATATAGGTAATGGCCGAGAGGATACAGGGAACCGCAAAGGCGGTAAAGGCAATACTACCCTTTCTAATGTTATCAAAAGAAGGCCTGCTGATAAAAACGCTATTTACCAGTTCGTATATCAATACATTTACGGCCAGTATCCAAAGTGTGCCTCCGCCCACTCCGGTGATGGTATAGAACTGAATAAGGTAAGGAGCCGGTGTAAGTCCATAACCAAGCGCATGATACGGGAAGGCCATAATCCACTCCGAGTGAAAGGTCTCCACGGCTAACCAGGTGCAGACAAATGCGAAGTAAAACCACCTTTTACCAAGCCTTCTTCTAACATACCAGACTAATAGTAAAGGAATAGCAAATAACAGGGGGTTCAGCGCGCTGACCAGAAAGCCTGTTAAAAACTTTGTATTATAGATCCATGCATTTGTAAAGAGGTTCCAGGTAAGTAATGTCGTATAGGTGAGTAAGAAAAACCCCAGCGTACGGAACCGTCTTTTTTCGATGATTTGATCAGTGGCAAAAAAGTAAGGAATGAAGGCAATGAAAAGTAAAGGCCAGATATACTGAGGAGGCCATGCCACGAACAGCAGGAGACCTGCAGGTACCCCAAATAGTGGGTACAAATTCGTTTTATTATTTCTTTTCATTGGTTTAGCGAAGGATAGTAAAATATCCTTCTTTAATTAACCCAATTTCAAGAATAAAAGCAATAGGTGGCGTGGGGCGTAACTACCTGATTTAGTGGGATATCGTAAGAATTGATATCAGAAATCTTTGAAATTGGCTCAAAAAAGGACAATCCGACCTTAGAAATATTTTTTCTGCAGGTTGAAAAAAACTTATCGTAATATCCCTTTCCATACCCTACCCTATACCCTTTAGTATCAAAAGCAAGTAAAGGTACGATAGACATATCTATTTCCGTTTCCTTTACTTTACCTGCATTCTGTGGTTCGGCAATACCGTATTTATTTTCCTCAAAATGAGTATCCTCTGATAACACAAGACAATCCATAGTAGACTCTGTCGGGTGAATGCGAGGTACTACCAGGCGGATGTGCGGGTGCCTGCTACGGATATGCTCAATAATGGGCCATGTATCGGGCTCTCTTGTTTTATGGATTGGCAGATAAGTATGCAGTGTCCTGACCTTGGAAAGATCCGTTCCGGCAAGAAAACGATTCATGAGTGCCGCATTTAATTCAGCATACTCATGCTCTGTGAGCGCCTTTCTTTTAGTACGGTACAGCTTCCGAAGGCTGTCTTTAGTCATGGTCTTCGATCATCACATGCATCCGGAAATCCAGCGGGTTCATCTCTTCCAAAAGCACCGAGATGAATTCAGGACTATTCAGGTGTACATTCAGGAAATTATCGTAACGTTCCTGCCAGGTATTTTCCGGGAAAAGCTTATCCTTGAGTTTCTCAAGTTGATTCATGGAGGTGTCCAGGCGCTTTTCTTCCGCTTTTTTCAAACGCTTTTCAATGTTCTCAAGGCTTTTAAGGAATTTATTCTCTTCTGATCCAACGAAGCCTTTAAGAGATGGGTCTACTTCTGCTGCCTTGTGGAAAATGGACTCATAAATCTGTTTGCCCACATTACGTTCCGTCTCCAGGCTCAGCTCATTTTCCGATAGCTCATGCAGAGCCTCCTCTTTAAGTTCATGGAAAGGCCGGAAGAGGTCTTCGGTGCTCACCGGTAGTTTCCGTAGCTTTTTAGCGTTGGTTTTATTTACTACCAGGCCGAAGTTTCGGGGCATCACTATGGGAAAAGGAACTTCATAGTGATCAAACATATCTTTTAGCTGTAGCCAGTAGGCCACTTCCGAGGGGCCTCCGATATATGCAATATTTGGTAAGATTACCTCCTGGTACAGAGGCCTCATGACCACGTTAGGGCTGAAACGCTCAGGGTAAGAGTCTATCTCCTGAGCCAGCTCTTCCTTACTGAATGTAAACTCAGTATTCAGCACCTTCACCCCTTCATCAGTTGCTTCTATGCGCTCCCGCAGGCCTTCCTTAAGATAGAAAAAGTTTATCTCGCGAGGGAATATTTGCGTTTTATAGCCCATCTCATCCAATCGGGCAGAGGTCTCTTCCACACAGGCCTTAGCGGAGTGATTGGTAAGATCATCTTTGATAACAGAGGCAAAGGACTCTTTCAATATCCGGCTGTCTGCATCCACTACGATCAGCCCCTCTTCTCCGAAAAGCTCATTCACGAAATACCGGGTGGCATCGGCCAGATTATTATAAGACGTATAAGCCTTTTCGAATACAGGGACAGCTTCCGGCAATTCATTTAGGATGCTTTCTATCCCTTTCGTATCCATGCGGCCCACCGCACCCTGCTGGCCTCCATTATTCCAGCGGTACTCCTGCCCAAAGAGGTTAAAGTGACTTATCTCCTCAAAATCATGATCCTCAGAGGCCATCCAATACACGGGGACAAAATGCTTGTCCGGGTATTTCTCGTTGAGTTCCGCAGCCAGGTTGATGACTGTCACTATCTTATAAATGAAATACAGCGGCCCGGTAAAAATATTAAGCTGATGCCCTGTAGTTACCGTATACGTATGTCCTTCTGCCAGTAAGTCCAGGTTTTGGCTTACTGCCTCGCTGATGGTGAGATCCTTATATTGCGTCTGCAGTACATCCTGCAGCCTGATACGGGCCTCACTTGTAAATGATTTGGCTTCCGCCTGTTTGAGAAAGTTTTCTGTATCCGGGTATAGTCCGTAAAATGGTTTGAGCTTTTCTTCCTGCTCAATATAAGCCTGAAAGATGGGTGTGAACCCTATGCCTTTTTCAAAAAGAGGAAGCCGACTTACTCTCATGCCATTTTTAGCAGTTGATTGCCCGTTGTCAGACGGTGACTGGCTGGTGGACCGGTTCGCCGTAGAGGTCGAATTCTGTGGCGTCTGTGATGCGAATTTGGGCGAAGTCGCCGATTCGGAGGTAGTGTTTTTCTGCATCAATTATCACTTCGTTATCGACCTCGGGAGAGTCAAATTCGGTACGACCAATAAAATTGCCGCCATCCTTCCGGTCGATGAGTACTTTGTAAGCCTTGCCTATTTTTTGCTGATTGAGCTCGAGGGAGATACCCTCCTGTATCTCCATTACGATATTGGCACGCTCTTGTTTCACCTCTTCGGGCACATTGTCCTCAAGTGCCGTATGCGCGTGGGTGTTTTCTTCATGAGAGTAGGTGAAAACCCCTAGACGCTCAAAGCGCATTTTTTCAACAAAATCAACCATATCGGCAAAGTCCTCCTCTGTTTCACCGGCATGGCCTGCAATAAGCGTCGTGCGAAGGGCTATGCCTGGCACTTTATCTCTGATGGTATGAATGAGCGCCTCGGTTTTTTCACGGGTGATTCCGCGGCGCATATGCTTGAGCATGGCGCTGCTGCCATGCTGGAGTGGCATGTCCAGGTAGTTGCAGATATTTTCACGATCAGCCATTACGTCCAGCACGTCCATAGGAAAACCACTCGGATAGGCATAGTGAAGCCTGATCCAGTCGATGCCTTCCACATCAGACAGGTGCTTGAGAAGTTCTGCGAGATTACGCTTTCTGTACAGGTCCAGGCCGTAGTACGTTGAGTCCTGAGCGATCAGCAACAATTCCTTGGTGCCTTTCCTGGCCAGTGATTTTGCCTCTTTCACTAACTCCTCAATAGAGCGGGATTTGTGTCCGCCCCGCATAAGGGGGATAGCACAGAAAGAGCAGGGGCGGTCACACCCTTCACTGATCTTCATGTAGCTGTAGTGCATAGCCGTGGTGGTCAGGCGTTCACCCACCAGCTCATGCTTATAGTCGGCGTTAAGCTTATTCAGGAGCATGGGCAGCTCCATAGTACCGAAATAGGCATCTACTTCAGGTATTTCCTTTTCCAGGTCGTCTTTATACCTGTGAGACAGACAGCCTGTTACATAAAGCTTTTCGATAAGGCCCTCGTTCTTTGCGTCAGCATAGCGCAGAATCGTATCGATACTTTCCTGCTTCGCATTGTCTATGAAACCGCATGTGTTCACTATGACCACGTTGGCATCATCATCCTCCGCCTCATGAGTAGTTTCAATGTCATTACCTTTCAGTTGAGTGATCATTACCTCACTGTCCACCAGGTTTTTGCTGCAACCCAGTGTGATGACATTCACCTTATCCTTACCCTTCTCTTTAGTTTTCAAAGCCTGTTCGGTTTGTTTCGATACAATGGGGCCTGATTCTCCCCGGGATACAAGGCAAATTTCGTCAATTTGGTTCTATATACCTTATTTTTCTCCTGAGTATTAACAAACATGCCGTGCAGAGCATCAAAATTTTTAACTTTACGGGCTTTATGACCATATATGTCAAGATGAGAGGCTACCTGTTAATCGTATGTTGCCTGCTGACCGGGTTTTTCTTTACCGCCTGCAATGAAATCCCTAATTGCAGCGGCACAAGTGAAAACCTGCTGAAGGTTAAGTTTACCAGCGTGGATTTTGATACAGAAAACGATGTATTTGTACTTACAGACAGCCTGGTAATTATACAGGAAGTCCGCAGTGAGGAGCGTCCAGACTCCCTGATAATTGAGCAGGCCGATACTACCTCCTTACTGACACTGCCGGTAAGTCCGTATTCAAACACATCAGGTTATCTGATCACTATCAATGATTCGGAGTACGTGCTTCGTGTCACTTATGACCGTGAGGCCAGACTAATAGCTCCGGAGTGTGGGATAGAGCAAGTTTACAAAAACCTGGATATCAGTGGCACCTTACCTGGTGATAGTGTACTGATACTGAATGACAGGCTGCTGAGGCCATCTGACGAAAACCAGAATATAAATGTGGAGATATTTTTCTAGTCTGCTAATGCTAATCCTTGTAGGCACCAGCCTGCCTGCATTTGCCCAGTCAGAGTCAGACTCAGTGAGAGTACGTGAGAAAAAAGATTGGAAGCCATCGGCTATCAGAGTAGGTACTGAGCTCACGGGTCCTGTGTTCGGGCTGTTCAACAAGGACTACTTTCAATGGGAGCTTACTGCCGATGTGGATTTTCACCGCTATTTTCTGGTGGTGGACTATGGGTATGAAGAGCGCATCAGAGAGGGGCAGAATTTCCGGTTTGAAACTAGCGGTAATTACTGGCGTGCAGGAGTAGACATGAACTTTCTCACTACTGATCCATCCCGGAGCGTGCTTTACTTTGGTATGCGTGCCGCAGGGTCCACATTTTCAGGTGATCTGACATTCATGGAGTCTGATAGCCTGCTGTTCGGCGATGGGACGGTCAATTATACTTTTGATAAGTACACCGCCACCTGGGGAGAGGCACTCGTAGGGCTGAAGGTTCAGGTGCTTAATAATGTATACCTGGGTCTGGCTGGCCGGTTTAAGTTTGCCATAAATATAAATGGCGGCCTGGCTGTTTCCGCATACGAGGTGCCGGGGTTTGGTGTGGCTGATGATAATAGCAGTTTTGCTCTGGACTATTACATCTACTACCGTATACCATGGCGGAATAAGGGTATTCCTCCTAAGAAAAAATAAGAAGAAAGAAGGGGTAATTAAGACTGACTGAAGAGTGAGTCGACGAATTCGAAGCGGTTAAATACCTGCAGGTCTTCAACTTTTTCACCTACCCCGATGTATTTAACGGGAATCTTAAACTCATCAGAGATGCCGATAACCACACCACCTTTAGCGGTACCATCCAGTTTGGTGATGGCAAGAGAGGTGACTTCTGTTGCTTTGGTGAACTCCCGGGCTTGAATGAGGGCGTTTTGTCCCGTGCTGCCATCTAGTACAAGAAGTACTTCATGTGGAGCTTCAGGAATAAACTTCTGAATAACGCGCTTAATTTTAGATAGCTCGTTCATCAGATTTACTTTAGTATGCAGGCGTCCGGCGGTGTCGATGATCACCACATCAGCGCCCTCGTCCACCCCCTTTTTTACCGTATCAAATGCTACAGAGGCAGGATCGGTGTTCATGCCATGAGAGATTACAGGCACACCTGTGCGCTCTCCCCATAAAATTAACTGATCTACTGCTGCAGCTCTAAAGGTATCGGCTGCGCCTAAGATTACTTTCTTATCACGCTTCTTGAACTGGGCACTTAGCTTGCCTATCGTAGTGGTTTTACCGACCCCGTTTACTCCTACTACGAGTATTACGTAGGGCTTTTTATCAGCAGGGGTAGTAAAATCCTTTAGGTCTTCGGTGTTGTTTTCAGTAAGGAGAGTAGCAATTTCTTCCCGCAGAATGGCGTCCAGCTCGCTTACACTCATATATTTATCACGGGCCACTCTTTCTTCGATTCGTCTGATGATCTTGATGGTGGTATTAACCCCGACATCAGAAGTAATCAGTATTTCTTCCAACTCATCCAGTACTTCTTCGTCCACGGTGGACTTACCGGCAATGGCTTTGCCTAGTTTATTAAAAAAGCTCTGATTGGACTTTTGGAGACCTTCATCAAGCTTTTCTTTTTTTTCTTTTGAAAAAAATCCGAAAAGACCCATGTGCTATATGAAAAAACTACAGGAAAATATACAAAAAAGTCCCTTAGAAAGGGACTTTTCGCAACTAATAAGCTGAATATTTTTTATTTCAGAAAATCCTTTACCTGATCGGCAGGAACCATTTCTTCACGGAATGTATAAGCACCGGTTTTTTCTGATTTCACGGCTCTGATCACTTTAGCAAATGTTCTGCCGCCTTCTTTCTTAAGGGTTGCAACTACTTTCTTAGCCATGATTACTTAATTTCTCTGTGAACAGTATATTTCTTAAGAATCGGGTTATACTTTTTCAACTCCATACGCTCAGGAGTGTTTTTCCGGTTCTTAGTGGTAATGTACCTGGATGTGCCGGGTTGACCACTGTTTTTGTGTTCAGTACACTCCAGAATTACCTGTACTCTATTACCTTTTTTAGCCATGATCTTTCCAGTTTACAGTTACTGCCTGATTAAACGAGGATACCTTTTTCCTTAGCTTCTTTCAAAACGGCAGTAATACCGTTCTTATTGATCGTCCTAAGCGCTGATGCAGAAACCTTAAGAGTGATCCACTTATCCTCCTCAGGAAGATAGAACCTCTTCTTTTGAAGGTTCGGCATAAACTTCCTCTTAGTTTTGTTATTCGCGTGAGAAACGTTGTTACCCACTCTGGCGCGCTTACCGGTGATCTGACAAACTCTAGCCATGTCTTAAATATCTTTAAATTCCTTGATCAGAAATTCGGTTTCCGAAATAGTTTGCAAATATCTTAATTCTATTTCATAATTTCAAGTGCCATTCAAATATATTTCTGACTCTCTATGAACGATATGTGATTTGTCAAAGGTTTCTGAGGCTATTGTATCTGTCCGGAAGCTATTTATAACTTCCCGTTACATTTAAATCACTGTGCCCTGATTCTCCATTTTTTATTAGGGGCAAATGCTCTAAATTGCTGCCCTATTAAGTCATTTAAAACGTTTGCATATGATGGAAGCCGTAAAAAGCAGCAGTCAGGCGATAGCGCTGGAAAACCGGCACGGTGCCCATAACTACCACCCCCTTCCTGTCGTTTTATCACGAGGTGAAGGCGTTTACGTGTGGGATGTGGAAGGTCATAAATATTTTGACTTTCTTTCTGCCTATTCGGCAGTTAACCAGGGTCATTGTCATCCCCGCATCATTCAGGCCATGAAGGATCAGGCCGAAACCCTTACCCTCACCTCCCGGGCTTTTTATAATGATATTCTAGGAGTTTACGAACAGTATATTACTGAGTACTTCGGATTTGACAGAGTGTTGCCAATGAACACCGGGGCTGAAGGAGTGGAAACAGCCATTAAGATTTGCCGGAAATACGGGTACGAGAAAAAAGGCATACCTGCAGATGAGGCAGTGATCATCGTATGCGATAACAACTTTCACGGACGTACTACCACGATTATCTCTTTTAGTAATGACGATAATGCCCGGAACAATTTTGGTCCGTTTACACCTGGCTTTGTTCGTATACCATACGATGATGTGAATGCTCTAGAAAAGGCCATTGCAGAGCATAAGCACGTGGTTGGTTTTCTGGTTGAGCCAATTCAGGGAGAGGCCGGTGTATATACCCCTGCAGATGATTACATCCCGAAGGTACGCGAAGTATGTACCCGTCATGATATTCTTTTCATTGCGGACGAGATACAAACTGGTATTGCCCGTACTGGTAGCTTGCTTGCTATTTGCGGAAATTGTAGCTGCCAGGGCCCCTGTGAGAGGCAGGAGACATACGTCCGGCCAGACATGCTAATTCTTGGAAAGGCCATTTCCGGGGGGGTGTATCCTGTTTCAGCCGTACTTACGGATGATCATATCATGGAAGTGATCAAGCCCGGCCAGCATGGCTCCACCTTTGGGGGGAACCCACTTGCCTGTAAAGTGGCTATGGCGGCCTTAGATGTGGTAAATGATGAAAATCTGGCTCAGAATGCGCGTAAATTGGGAGAAACATTTCGTGGCCGTATGGAGAAACTAGCCGAACGCTGTGATCTGGTCCGGAAGGTACGAGGCAAAGGGTTGCTTAATGCAGTGGTAGTAAATGATACCCCCGAAAGCAGTACGGCATGGGATCTTTGTGTCAAACTCAAAGAAAACGGATTGCTTGCTAAGCCTACTCATGGTAATATTATCCGCTTTGCTCCTCCATTAGTTATGACAGAAGAACAGTTACATGAGTGCTGTGATATAATAGAGAAGACATTTGAGACATTTAAGCCTTGAAATCCGTCTGCAGGGTTGTTAACGCTGAGTTAATAAATAAATCTGCTGATAAACATAACTTCTTAATATGGTAAAAAGGCTTTAATCAAGTATTGAAGCCTTTTTGTGTTCTTGCTAAAAAGGGACACAAACGCGTGAGAAATTATTACAAAACGGTGGTGCTCTCAGACATCCACCTCGGCACCAGAGGCTCTAAGGCCAAAGAACTGGTCAGGTTTTTGAAGCAGATAAAATGCGACAACCTGATCCTGAATGGCGACATAGTGGATGGTTGGCAGCTCAGGAAATCCGGCACTTGGAAGCGGAAGCATACCCGGTTTTTTTCACGCATCCTCAAAATGATCGAAGAGGATAAAACGCAGGTGACCTACCTGCGGGGTAATCATGATGACTTTCTGGACCAAGTGCTACCGATGAAGGTAGGCACTCTTAATATTCAGCGTGACATGGTATACCAGTCCTGTGGCCGTAAATATTATATAGTGCATGGGGATATATTTGACTCCATCACCACCAAGCTCAAGTGGGTGGCCAGACTGGGAGATATAGGTTACACCTTCTTATTGTGGCTGAACAGCCAATACAATTTCTATCGGCGTAAGCGCGGTCTGCCTTATTACAGCCTTAGCCAAAAGATCAAAAGTCACGTGAAGTCTGCTGTGTCATACATAGACGATTTTGAAAAGCAGTTGGTAGAAGTTGCTCGCCTTCAGGGTTGTGACGGGATCATCTGCGGCCACATTCATCAACCAGCGATGAAGGATATAGAAGGGGTCGCCTATATGAACTCAGGCGACTGGGTGGAAACCATGAGTGCGCTGACCGAAGATCATAATGGTGAATGGAACCTGACATATTACACGGAAACGGCTCCTTCCCAGGCTACACCGGTAATGAACGTTATGAAACCAGATACTACCGGAGAGGATGATGAGGTAGCTATTCGCCTGGATGAGTTTTATACTAACAGCTTACTGGGTAAAATTTCCGGACTGAAGTAGTCATGAGGTATCTGTTTATTGTACAGGGAGAAGGCAGGGGACATATGACTCAGGCTATGACGCTGTACGACATGCTTAGAAAAAACGGCCATGAAGTCAGGGCGGTCATTGCAGGTACTCACGAGCGCAGACAGTTACCTTCCTTCTTTTCCACTCACTTTACATGTCCGGTATATGGGGTGGCAAGCCCGAGCTTTGTGACGGACGAGGAGAGGAAAGGAATTAACCTGAGGGCCACCATTACCCAGAACCTTCTGCGCAACAGGACATTTATCCGTAGTCTTCGGGCCATCCACCATATTGTCACCAGTACTGAGCCTGATGTCATTATTAATTTCTATGATTTTTTAGGCGGACTGTATTCGTATACCTACCGTCCTCGGGCCCGATATATAGTAATAGGACATCAATATCTGAGTCATCACCCTGACTTTCCGTTTGCTGAAGGCAGGGTCCGGGAGCGTAGACTACTTTTGCTCAACAACAGGATTACCTCGTTTGGCGCCGAAAAGAAGCTGGCACTTAGTTTCAGAAATTATGCCCCCCATGATATTAATGGCTTGCATATAGTACCCCCTTTGGTTCGTTGCTCTATAAAAGAACTGGAGGTGTCTGATAAAGGCTATTTATTGGCTTACCTCGTGAACCATGGATATGCCAGCCAGGTGAGGCAGTGGCATGCACGGAATCGCCACGTACAGATGCACTGTTTCTGGGATCACAGAGACTGTCCTGAAGCTTACTCGCCGCACCCAAATCTGACTTTTCATCCGCTGGATGGGCAAAAGTTCATGCAAATGATGGCCTCATGTACTGCTTATGCGAGTACGGCAGGGTTCGAATCAGTCTGCGAGGCCATGTACTTAGGTAAGCCTGCTATGCTGGTACCGGTGGAAGGTCATTACGAGCAGGCTTGTAATGCGCTGGATGCATGTCTTTCCGGTGCGGGCGTTACGGGTGACAGTTTTGACCTGGACCAGTTGCTTTCATACTTACCGGAATATGTAAGTGATTCACTCACTTTCAAAAGCTGGGTGGACAGTGCGGAAGCGCATATCTTACCCTTGCTGACAAAGGAGGCCAATAGAAGCAAAGGAAGGCAAAAAAGGAGCCATCACTCCAAAGAATTGGCCTGAGTCGCTAAACCTTGATGAAGCTTTGCCATTTACTTTGGTATATTTACCAAAACCGAAGGTGCATATGGCGGCAATGATCAGTAAGAAGAAGCTGACCTACCCGATTTCTGATTCTTTGAGAAAATACCTGGAAAACCACGACCGTGAAACCAGGCTACCTCTTAATTACAGCGACCTGCTGCGATACGATAACAGCATCCCCCTTTATGATAACAAGGGCGATGATACGCTTTGGGAAACAGTCTTCTATCCGCAGGAAGACATGAAGGAAATTTACCAGTCGCTAAAAAAAATATACTCTGAACTGAAAGCGGCCGGTGATATAGGTGTAATGCAGCACCTCTTTATCGATAGGGTGGATATTTGTACCTATGGCAATACACAGCCATTCCGAGTGCGGATCCAGAACCGGATCAATGACAACTTCGACTACTTCTACATAAAAAATGCTGATGCCAGTCGCATTTATGGCCTGGAACTGGAGCACTTGCTGAGCCCGAATCGGATTAACTATTTGGTGGATGGTAAGACTCTGGTGGAGGAGCATATAGCCGGTATACCAGGAGATAAGTTTATAAAAGATCACCTGAAGGATAATACGCTTAATGAGATCAGACTGGCAAAGGAGTTTGTGAAATTCAATGAGCGTTGTTTTGTCCGCCTGTTGGGGGATATGCACAGTAGTAACTTTGTGATAGATGTTACACCGGATTTTGAGGAGATACACTACCGGATCCGGGCTATTGATTTTGACCAGCAGTCCTATGAAGGTAGGAGAAGTATTTATCTTCCGCAGTATTTTAAGCAAAATAACCCCCTGATTGAGCTGGGTCTTAGGCATATGACACCTGAGACAGTGCGGCAATACCAGAAGGAAGAAAGGAGCCTTATCGCTAACAGGGTAAAAAGCGCTCATTTGGCTATAGATGAACTACTGGATGCGATGGCCAGCGATCATATCAGTCCGACAGATAATGTGATATCACTTGGCGAAGACCTGGCGAGGTTTTATGGTGATAAGCGTTTTAAAGAATGCAGAAGTATGGGCGATATGCTCAAACTTAGTCTTGAGCAGTTGCTCCCTTCCGGTGCGGTAACTCCCCCTTCTTTTCCTCCTGAAAACCCACCAGATATTTAAAAAATGCTGGTCTTTTGACCATAAGTAACTTCCTGGAGCATCTTTCATTTTATCAATGCCCCTCACTCTGCATTTTCGCTATTGACTGAGACGTAGCAATATGCGAGTGCTGAAATTCATCGGATGGCTGATACTCTGGCTGACCTTGTCGGCTTCTGTGATGGTATTTCTATACTATCAGGATGCTGAGGTGTTTCTGCATGACCTGGCGGAAGGTAAAGACCAAACGATCAGGTTAGCTAAAGGCACTACTCAATACTTTGAACATGCTGACAGCTGGAATCTGCTGAACGTAACAGTGATTATGAGCAGTATTCTACTGATGTTTGCAGCCAATGATCTTTACATCCGGCGTAAGTTTGGGAGTAAAAAAGAAAAAAAGAAGAAAAAGCCTACCAGTAAGGGGGATGCTTATAAAACGGGCATCTGGTTTCTGAGACTGAGCGGTGCTACCATACTGGTCCTGGTAGAGGTGGTGCTGTTGTGCAATATCTGGATCGTGGGCTGGAGTCTTCCGGATACATACACAGATGCATCAGACGTGCCGGAAAAAAGCGCTGTACTATTACTCGGGACGAATAAAAAGCTCCGTTCTACCGGTGGGGAAAATCTTTATTATACGTACCGGATAAATGCTGTAAAGGAGCTGTATCAGGCCGGAAAGGTATCTTCCATAATTATCTCGGGGGATAACGGACGTGATACATATAATGAGCCCCGGGATATGAAATATGACCTGATCCGTGCAGGTATACCTGAGGGATTGATAAAGCTGGATTTTGCCGGGTTCAGGACTCTTGATAGTGTGGTACGGCTTAAATTACATTTCAAGAAAGAGAAGGCTATAATCGTATCGCAGCGTTTTCACACCGAAAGAGCGCTGTTTCTATGTCGGCAGTTTGACGTTCAGGCGCGGGCTTACCCCGCTGATGGGCTGCCTACTATGAATATGGTGCTGCGGGAACTGGTGGCTAAGCCCAAGGCTATGCTGGATGTGTTTGTTTTTAATATGCAACCAAAATATGGCCGTATACCTGACCGCAAACCGCTTGACCTGAACCAAAAAGAGGACCAGCTTAAGCTAACTTATGCTGCGCTGCTTTTTATTGCCGCCCTTGTGATAGCTGCTCGCTCACTAAAAAATTACTGATTCAGCGAATTTTCCAGGGGCAGTCTCAGGTTTTCCGCCTCTCGTATAAATGCCTTAACTTTACCCACAAGCACTTCTGCCTCAATCTTTACCGGCACCTTATTGGCGTCGTCAGTTACCCACACGGTCATCTCCTCCCCACCGGAAAATATTGTACCCTCCACCAGCAGCGGTTTAAATTTGATGGTATGCCACTTTCTGTCTTCGCGGTCTTCTATTACTTCTTTTCCAAGGTACCGTACATAGAGTTCGTCATAGACTTTGCCGTCCAGCAATAGCTTCATTGGGATTTTATCGCCCGGCTTGTACTTGGAAAAATCAAGGTTCCGGCAATAGTAAATAGCTGACAGGACATCAAATGTACAGTCAGGCAGTGCAACGGTGTCGGTTACAATCTCTTTTGCATCGCTGTTTTCCACCCAAGTATATACAGTGCTGTTTTCCGGGATGTATTTATATGAATTGTTTACCCGGTAACTTCCCTCCCGCGTTTTGCGGCGAAAGGCCAGGGGAGCATGATTACCTGCATCTACGTAAGTTTCAAATGTATCCCGTACTGTATAGACCCAATCGTATTTGGACAGGGACCGTCCATAGCTCTTTAGTAAGTAAGCATTTTGGTTTTTGTACCTCGTACTTTCCACCTCGAAGGATACTTCGCCAGCATGCACCCATATCAGGCTTAGATTGTAGTACACATCATAAAGAACCTTTTCCCCGGCTTTAAAAGATAGCTTTGAGGCTGTGTTACACTGAGCAATAACCGGAGATGTTGCGGTGATTCCAAGAATGAGCAGGGTACCTATTATGAAAGAAAGATGTTTCATTAAGGCATAAACGGTGAAGGGGTAGTTTTCGTTCTGGCTGTTTTTAGTGTAATAAAACGGAAAAATAAAGGGGCTGTGGCGGATTAATTACTGTATTTTCTAAATATAGACTCTACTTCATTACGGTGGACTATGTGCTGAGGGTTAGAAGCCAGCTTACTAATGGTTTCCACAACAGCATGAACGTTAAGCCCCATCCGCATGCCCATATCCATACAATAGCGTATTTCTTCCTGGGCAAGGTTTTTATCTATTCCCATCAGCAGTACCATGCGGTGAAAACGCTCAATATTTCCGGACTCATGGCGGGCAGCGGTAAATTCCACAGGCTGGTCGCTATTCTTTACCCTGTCTATATCTTCCTGGGTAAGGTGGAGGCGTTCTGCCACCCAGTTGATAAAGTTAATTTCATGCAGTGACTCCCGGCCATCTATACGGGCCAGGTTTACCAGATCGTTGAGCTGGCTTATTTTTTCCCGGTAATCTCTGTCTTCAGTCACTGTGATTATGTAGCTAGTACAAACAAATATATTGCACTGTGGATGAAAAGCAATACAAGGCTGCAGGGATGTGAAAAAAATGAAGGGAAGCTTTTTAGGCTTCCCTTATATTCAGGACTATTGATCGCCAAGGAAAATAAGTTCAGTTTTTCCTGATAGGATCGGCCTGAATAGTCTTTACTTAGCGCATTGGAAAGTGTAGGCCCCTTCTTGGGGCATTTATCCTACAGAAAGCTTCTGATCAGTACCAAGGTTTGTTACCAAGTCCTTGCTGCAGGCAGAACCTGCTGAAGAAATAAGATGCTTAATACTACATTTTAGAATAAATCATATTGCATTAGTATATCAGCAGAGGAACTCGCTGGGAGCGCAGCAAATGGAATAAACGGTAAGGCAGGCCTGAGGCCCTGAACTATTCCCCCCATCTGTAGTGCGGATAATGGTTCCTCCTCTAAGAGGGTTTTGCTCCCTTTCAGTGATAAAGCTTCTGATTTCAAGCTTCTCTAGAGTGACTTTCTTTTTCATTTTAGTATAGTTTAGTTTGTATAAATACGGAGTCTTAAACAGGCTCAGGGCAATTGATTGTATTACAATTGTCGCAGGTGTCTGCCGGACCTGAGTAGGCGCATACTCCACAGGTATAATATTGACCACATAGCGTTTTTTCACAACTCTGAAGTTGTCCGCTGTTAATGGGTTCTAAATCACGACCGCCGCGGGTAAGCTCCATACCAGTAACGAAGCTGCTCACAGATAAGGCATCCAGGCCTAGCTTTTTCCTGTTCTTTTCCATTAGATTATTGGTTAGGTGATAAATTAAGAATGCCGGTCCTGGATCACAGGGTCGGCATTTATTCTAAATCATGCATGCAAACAGTGCATATATGATAAACATTGATTGCTGCAGAGATCATAATCAATTAGCAAACGGTGTCATCAGTTTCCTCACAGCAAGCAGTAATGTAATGCAAGCAGGGATCAGGGAATGAAGATCCGCAATTGTCCGTATACCTGATAGTACCACCTTTGGTTTTGGACTGCAGGTCTTTGGTAACAAAACTTGTTACGTCCAGTGAGCCGAGGTTCAATTTCTTTTTCATAACAGTTTTTCCTTTTTCATTTCAAACAGGTATTTAAGATAAAAATCCCTGGTGACAAATGCCATTAGATTCGGCTAAAAATGTCCATGTTGGTACATGGGTCAGGACTTGAAAAAATCACGTTTTCACTGTTATTTAGGCTAATTTGATTAGATGTAGCGGGTTTTTCCTGTGATGAATTAACCATGTGGAAACACCCCTTAGCCGAAGAGCTCAAAATGGTGCTGTTAAGAAATGTCTGACCTAAAATCCGATTTCGATGGCGGGGTCCCAAAAATAGCTATCAAAATGCTGTATTTGATCGTTCTTTACCTTTATACCTTCCTTTTCGAGTAATTCCTGCATGAGTGTAGGTGTAGCAAAATGGTTTTTACCAGTTAATAAACCATTACGATTTACCACACGGTGTGCAGGTACGGAATCGACTTCAGAAAAAGAGTTATTCATTGCCCACCCGACCATTCGGGCGCTACCTTTGGTGCCCAGATAATTAGCTATGGCACCATAGCTTGTCACTCTGCCTTCAGGAATTAACCTTACCACCTCATACACATCCTGAAAAAAACGACTCTTATCTTTTTTCATCTTTATTCACTCACCTCAAAGGTAGCCACCGAGGTCAGCAACTTTTGCCTAATAGCTTTCTCAGTTTCCCGCTGGCTTTGATTTATTCTAACCTGAAATCTGCAAACGGCAAAATCCTTTGACATACTCACAATACGCAGACGGCCGGTTCCGGGTACAACTTCCTTAAAATGAGTAATCTGTTTCATTAAATACTGATGCAATGCCTCCGGATCAGTAAGTCGTCCGGTAGCTATCTCAAACTCTACCCCTGCCTTATTTTGCCTGCCGGCTGAGTAATTAAGAACATCACTTAGAATGATGGTGGTGTTAGGGATGTACACTATGTCATCATCATCGTTTAGCAAGTGAATGTTCAGAAAGGTAATATCCATGATACGCCCACGGTTATTGCCTATTCTAATGTAGTCATTTACCTGTAATTGGCCCGAGAACATAATGATAAGTCCATTGATCATATTGCCGATATAATCCTTAAAAATAATGGCAATAGCTGCCGCTACGATCGTGAGGGACGTAAACAACTCTTTGATGGCGATGTCGAAAGCATAAAGGATGGAGAAAACGAAGGCGAGCGCACTAAGCAGGGAAGCGATACGGGTGATTCCTATGACAAACGTATCGGTGCGGTTAGGGGCTTTCTTTTTGCGAATATAAACACGGACAATGATGAGCCGGGTCAGTATGATGACCAGGTGAGCAGTAAGATAAAATATCAGTGCCTGAGTAATGCGTGCAGGGACTCCTGCTTCCTTATGGATTTCTTCAAAATAGATATTGTCTAAAAAAATGAGAAGGAGCAATAGCAAAAGCTTAAGCCCGAAGAAGAAACGTCTCCTGTTTTCCTGTTTTTTTATACTACTCCACTCCATAGAGGTGCAAATTACCTAAAAAATGATTTCATTATTTGGGGGTAATTAAAAAAAGCACCTGCTAATCTGCAGGTGCCTGGGGGATAATTCTTTACTTGATAGGGTGGTGATTTTTTACTCTTCTCCCAGAAGCTTTACCACCATACCATCCAGTGCAGTATCTATCCTGAGCTGACAGGCGAGGCGGCTGTCAGGCCGGGCGTTGGGCAGCGTATCCAGCATATCAAGTTCTGCGTCCGAAGGTTCATGGAGCTTTTCCGCACCTTGCAATACCTCTAGGTGACAGGTGGCACAGAGCGCCATGCCACCACAGGTAGCCAACACCGGGTAGTCAGAAGCTTTAAGCACTTCCATTACGCTCAGGTTCATGTCTGCCGGTGCCTCTGTCTTTTCGCGTACACCGCTATCGTTTTCCACATAAAATGCTACTACATCCATAGGTCAGAGGGTAGGCACCCCATTTACGGTAGTGTATTTAAAGCTCAGTTTCTGGTCCGGATATACAAGCTTAAAGGCGCTCTGAGCCATCAGGGCTGCTTCATGAAATCCACAAAGAATAAGCTTAAGCTTGCCCGGATAGGTATTAATATCGCCTATTGCATATACTCCTGGTACACTGGTGGAATAGTCGAGGGTATCTACTTCGATCGCGTTCCTGTCCAGGGCCAGTTTCCAGTTGGCTATAGGCCCCAATTTAGGGCTCAGTCCGAATAGAGGTATCAGGTAATCAGTGGCTATAGAAGCTTCCTCTTTTTGTTTGTTCAGGACTTCTATGCTTTTCAAGCGGCCGTTGCCGGTAAGTTTTTGAAGGTTAGTGTTTAGTAACAGTTTTATTTTACCCTCTTCAGCCAACTTTGCTACTTTCTCTGCAGAGTCTGGTGCGCCACGGAATGTTTCGTTGCGGTGTATCAGAGTCAGTTCCTTAGCTATATCAGCCAGGTGAATGGTCCAATCAAGAGCTGAATCGCCCCCACCTGCCAGTACCACCTTTTTATCCCTGAATTGCTCCGGGTTTTTCACCATGTACTGCACGCCGCTTCCTTCAAATTTATCCAGGTTTTCCAATACAGGCTTTCGGGGCTCAAAACACCCCAGGCCGCCTGCTATCACCACGGCTTTACACATGATGGATGTGTTCTCATTGGTGCCCAGAATAAAACCCTCTGAGGTTCTTTCCAGCGTGTCCACACGTTCGCCCAGGGTGAATCCAGGCTTGAAGGGTTCTATCTGCTTCATCAGATTATCCACCAGCTCCTGGGCATTAATAGTAGGGTAGCCGGGTATGTCATATATAGGCTTCTGCGGGTATATTTCACTTAGCTGACCACCAGGCTGCGGCAATGCATCTACAAGGTGACAGCGCATTTTCAATAGCCCTGCTTCAAAAACTGCAAACAAGCCAACAGGTCCTGCGCCGATTATGCATATATCTGTCTGTATCATAAGATCGCTCCGTTTCATTCGAAAACCACGCTTGAATTTCTAAACTAATAATTAGTATAACAACTATTAGTATAAAAATTTTATTCGCTCAGGTTTTGATGAATGGTGTTCAGGATTTTCTGAAAGGAATTGAAATCAGCCTGGTCCAGGTTCTCCCATGCTTTAAGGCGGATTTTTTTAACCTCCGGCAACAGCCTCTCTACCTTATTGCTACCATCTTTTGTGAGGTGCACCATAAAGCTCCTTCTGTCTTGCTGGTGCACTTGCCGGACCACATAACCCTTTCCTACCAGCAGATCTATGATTCGGGTAAGGGTGGGGGTGTCTTTACTAACCCGCTCAGCCAGTTCCGTCTGATTCAGGTTATTTTCTTTATAAAGTTGTTTCATTACCACCCACTGGTCAACGGTAATACCGAACTCCCCCTCTTTGAACTTCTTCTGGGCGTACTGCTTTACCTTTCTGGCAGTACGATCCAGCAATAGAGAGTACGTATTATAATCCTGGTTCATATCCATGGTGCAATATAGGATTAATTACAAAAACTAACTCCTGAGGGCTTATTGTCATGGTTTCAGGTAACCCCCTGGGGGTAATCCGACATCAACGTATAAACCAAAGCGAAGTATATAGTCAGTCTGATCGTCCATGCCAGCGTACGGATCCAGTTGCTACTGACCAATCTTCTGATCACCTTTTCGTCATACCCAAACTTACTGAGGAGGAAGTGGGCAGGAGCTGCAAAAAACCAGGTATGTAGCCAGATAGGTAACAGCAGTAGAGCTGCCAATATGTGATAGTTATTAGTGAGTTGAGTAAAAGTCAGGTATCCTGTCGCTATCAGTTCGGCCACCATAAGAGGACCCACCAGGGGGAATATTCGTTTGCGGTGAAGCGATTCATACTGGCTGAGAGAGTCACTTCCCACATTTAAAAAGCTCGGATAATGAACAAGTTGTACCGTCCAGATAAGGCCGGTGAGTAAAGCAGTCAATAGGAAAGTTATGAGCAGGGCCAGCGTGTAGGGCATCAGGCCTGAGTGATTACATGATCGTCATGCTTTTTATTAGCCAGCTGTCCGCAGGCAGCATCAATATCCTTTCCGCGGCTCCGGCGTACATTTACTGTTACCCCGCGCTCCTCAAGGTATTTTCGAAACATTTCCAGCCGGTCCTCTTCCGTATTCAGAAAGTCTGCTTCTGATATCGGGTTATATTCGATAATATTAACCTTGGCGGGCACCCGTTTACAGAATTGGTAAAGCTCCTCAGCGTCCTGCAAAGTATCATTAAAGTTGTAGAATACGATGTACTCAAAGGTAAGCTTGTTCCGTGTCTTACGGTAATAGTGATTTAGCGAATGACGCAGAGCCTCGAGGGTATTCGTTTCATTAATTGGCATGATACGATCCCGCTTCTCATCATTAGCAGCATGCAGGGATAGTGCCAGGTTGAATTTCACCTCTTCATCTCCAAGCTTTTTAATCAGCTTAGCAATACCCGCCGTAGATACCGTAATACGTTTAGGGGACATGTTCAGGCCTTCCGGCGAGGTTATCATCCGTATGCCTTCCATCATATTGGCGTAGTTGAGCAGAGGTTCCCCCATACCCATGAACACAATGTTGCTCAGCGGCATGCCATATTTTTCCATGGCTTGCTGGTTTATCAGCACCACCTGGTCATATATCTCAGCTGCATCGAGATTCCTCTTACGGTCCATATACCCGGTAGCACAGAACTTGCAGGAAAGGGAACATCCTACCTGGCTGCTCACACAGGCGGTCATGCGATCTTCCGTAGGAATCAGCACGCCTTCCACCAGATGACCGTCGTGTAGTTTAAATGCACTTTTGATTGTGCCGTCATTACTTAGCTGAGCCTGATCTACTGTCACCCCATTCAGTTCAAAGTACTCTTTGAGCATTTCTCTGAGGCCAAGAGACAGGTTTGTCATGCTCTCAAAACTATGAGCGGACTTTTTCCACAGCCATTCGTAGACCTGCTTGGCCCTAAAGGCTTTTTCTCCGTTTTGTACAAAAAAAGCTTTAAGTTCTTCCGGGGAAAGTCTGCGTATGTCCTGCTTCTTATCTGCCTTGCTCATGCTGCAAATGTAATCCTTTTTATGCTCTATTCGATAGTGTGAGGGAGGGTCTCCAGCCGTTTTTTAAGCCTATCCGGCATTTGGGCAACTTTCCGTTCCTCATAGGCAAAGCAAACCATTGAGGTTTTACCACGTGTAAGCTCTTTGCCGTTTTTCTGTCCGGATAACCTGTACAACAGGTCAAAACCTGTTTTTTGAATGTCTTCCACAGCGATATCCACCAACACCGTCTCGCCATAAAAGGTTTCTGCACGGTAAACCACGACAGCATCCGCCATGATCAGGCCTACGCCTTCCACGCCATTTACCTCATCCTCATAGCCCAATGATTCAAGCCATTTCTTACGTGCTTCATGCATGTAACTGAGGTACACTTCATTACTCACATGATTTCCATAATTAATGTCCGAAATCCGGACCTGGATAGGCTGTCTATAACAAAAAACACCCGGCATCTCAAGTTTTGTGCGACTCATATAAAAAAAATTACTTTTAAATGTGTGGGGAATTTTTAAGATTTGTAATCGGTCAAAACCCAAAAACGGAAAATATTATTCAATTCGACGTCTTAATCTTACGCCTTTTTCCTTTTGATTGTTTTTGACCGGAGGTATATTAAAGCGAGAAAGAAAGAAAGAACCTAAACCAAAATATAGCCGCACCAGGCTACTGTGTCTACTGTGAGTATTTTTAAAAAATTTCCGTTCTACCGCCAGCTTGATACGATGGATTGCGGCCCGACCTGCCTTCGCATGATTGCGAAGCATTATGGCAAGGTTTATACGCTTCAAACCCTTCGTGAAAAGAGTTTTATAACCCGCGAGGGAGTTAGCCTGCTCGGTATAAGCGATGCTGCAGAAAGTATCGGCTTCCGTACACTTGCTGCCAAAATCCCTTTTGATAAATTGCGCGACGAGGCTCCCACGCCCTTTATTGCCCATTGGAGGCAACAGCACTTTGTGGTGGTTTATGACTTTAAAAAAGACAACGTTTACTGTGCCGACCCGGCTCATGGGCTTGTAAAATACACACGGAAGGAGTTTCTGGACGGCTGGCTAAACAGTAAGACCAACGGTGAGGAAACCGGCGTGGTCCTGCTAATGGAGCCCAGCCCTGACTTTTACGACACGGAAGATGAAAAGAATCTGAAGCGCGAAGGCTTTAAGTTCCTCTTCCGGTACCTCCGGCCCTACAAAAAGTTTATCATCCAGCTTCTGCTAGGGATGCTGGTTGGATCCTTGCTGCAGCTGATATTTCCTTTCCTTACCCAGTCTATTGTAGATGTGGGTATTAATACCAGGGATATATCTTTTGTAAACCTGGTGCTTATTGCCCAGTTAATGCTGTTCGTGGGGCGAACGTCCGTGGAGTTTATTCGGGGCTGGATATTACTACATCTCGGTACCCGGATCAACATCAGCATCATCAGTGACTTCCTGATCAAACTTATGAAGCTCCCCATCGCCTTCTTTGATACGAAGATGATCGGTGACCTGCTGCAGCGTATAGGCGATCATAAGAGGATAGAAAATTTCCTTACCTCCAGTACGCTGAATATTCTTTTCAGCTTTGTTAACCTGATTATTTTCGGGGCCGTTCTTGCTTACTATGACCTCACTATATTTGCTATATTCCTGATAGGTAGTGCTTTGTATGTAGCATGGGTGCTCATCTTTATGAAGAAACGCCGTGAGCTTGATTTTAAGCTTTTCGACCAGATGTCCCGCAATCAGAGTAATCTTATTCAGCTTATAAATGGTATGCAGGAGATAAAGCTGCATAACTGTGAAAAGCAAAAGCGGTGGGAGTGGGAACGCATTCAGGCCAGCCTATTCAAGGTAAATGTGAAAAGCCTTGCGCTTAATCAATATCAGCAGGCAGGTTCTTCATTTTTGAATGAGGTTAAGAATATCTTCATCAGTTTCGTAGCCGCTAAGGCAGTTATTGATGGTGATATCACCCTGGGTATGATGCTGGCTATCCAATACATAATCGGGCAGCTTAATACGCCCATTAACCAAATGATCACCTTCCTCCATGCCTCACAGGACGCAAAGATAAGCCTTGAACGTCTTGGTGAGATTCATAATAAAGATAATGAGGAAGACGAGACCAGTGAAAAGATCACCATTTTCCCAGAGGACAAATCTCTGAGAGTAAATGATGTAAGCTTCCAGTATGAAGGGCCCCACTCCGAAATGGTATTGAAGAATATCGATATGGTAGTGCCTGAAGGTAAAATTACAGCTATAGTGGGAGCGAGTGGTAGTGGTAAGACCACACTTATAAAACTTCTGCTTAAGTTTTACGAGGCTAGCGAAGGAGAGATTCGTATTGGCGATATCAATATGGTCAATTTCAGCAACAGACGCTGGCGAGATAAGGTCGGTACTGTGCTTCAGGATGGTTATATCTTCAGCGACTCCATTGCGCGTAATATTGCCGTGAGCGACGAATACATAGATAAGGAGAAACTCGTATATGCAGTAAAAATGGCCAATATTCAGGATTTTGTAGAAGGCCTTCCTTTAGGTTACAATACAAAACTCGGAGGTGACGGTCATGGCCTCAGCCAGGGCCAGAAGCAGCGTATCCTCATAGCCCGCGCAGTGTATAAGAACCCCGAATACTTGTTCTTCGATGAGGCTACTAATGCCCTGGATGCTAATAATGAGAAAATCATTATGGAGAACCTTGACCGCTTCTTCAATGGTAAAACCGTAGTGGTGGTGGCGCACAGGCTAAGTACTGTAAAAAATGCAGACCAGATAGTGGTGTTAGACAGAGGAGAGATTATTGAGAGGGGTACCCATACGGACCTTACCGCTCAAAGAGGTGCCTATTATAATCTGGTAAAAAATCAGCTTGAATTGGGCAATTAACACCAGAAGAAAAATGAAGGGAACGATAATAATGTCCCTGACATTTTGTTTTCAACAAAAGGAAGAATTAACACTATGCCCGAACATATTGAAGTAGAGGAGCAACAGCATACCCGAGGCGAGGTGACCGTTTCTCAGGAAGAGGTGAATAACCTCCAGCTCAGGAGTGAGGAAGTGCAGGAGATTCTGAGCCATGCACCAGTCTGGATTATCCGCTGGGGTATTACCGTCATTTTCTTCGTTCTTCTGGTCATTATGATCGCCAGTTACTTCATAAAGTATCCTGATACGATAACCTCACGAGTGGTGCTTACCACTCTCAATCCTCCCGCCACCCTCGTGGCACGGGATAATGGCCAGATAAACCTTTTTGTAGAAGATGGCGAAGCGGTAGAAGAAAATGAGTTTCTAGGGGTGCTAGAAAATCCGGCAAATACAGAGGATGCACTATACCTTATCCGTAAGATCGAAAACCTGGAAGAAAAGATATATAGTGACAATCTGAACGTCAGCGATCTGGATATCAGATCAGACCTTAACCTAGGCTCTCTGCAGCCAGGTTACCTCCGGTTCATGAAATCCATCAGGGACTATAATCTGCAAAGCGATTTGCAGTATCACCAAAAGCAGATTGCTTCGCTTCGTGACCGGATTGAGTTTTACCAGGAATCCAATGCCAGCCTGCGTAGGCAGAACACCATACACAAGGAAAAACTTGAACTGGACAGATCAAAGTACGAAACAGACTCTTCTCTATACGAATCTAATGCCATTAGCCGTATCGAATTTGAGCAGACGAAATCCAACTACCTCCAGTCCAAAAGACAGTTTGAAGCAGATCAGGCAAGCATAATCAATAACCGTATCCAGATCTCTCAGATTGAGAACCAGATCAATGAATTAAGACTGAAGGAGCTTGAGTCTAATGATAACCTTCGAAGCGGAATCGATGATGCACTCAAAAGCCTTCAAAGTGAGATCAGTGCATGGAAAAGACAGTTTCTTTTTGAAGCCCCTATTGCAGGAAGCGTTTCATTGAATAAAGTATGGACTGATAATCAGTATGTAACTGCAGGTGAAACAGTATTTAATATCATACCTGAAAGCCAGGATATCATCGGTAACGTAGAAATGCCTGTAGTGGGCTCCGGTAAGGTGGAGGTGGGCCAGACGGTAAACCTTAAGTTTGATAACTACCCTTACGATGAGTATGGCATGGTGCTGGGAGAGATTGAGAATATCTCCATGCTACCTACCAAAGAGAATACATATATCATTCGGATCAGTCTCCCGAACGGACTCATGAGTAGCTACAAAAAAGATCTTGAGTTCAAGCAGCAGATGCAGGGTAGTGCAGAGATCATTACCGAGGATCTGCGCCTGATAGAACGCCTGTTTAACCAGCTTCGCTCGGTGTTTGACGATCTTAGCTAAGAAAATCTAATAGTAAAGCAGGTATGTAGTGTGCCTGCTTTTTTTAATTTTTGGGGCGGTTATTTGTTAAATACCGCCAATGTTGAAGGACCCTAAACCAAAAGAAAAAGCTATGGAAGTATTTCCACATGTACTTATCCGTACAGGAGGTGGTACGTTTGAGAAACTGCAAAGACTAAATGCGGATAAGTCGGTTGCTTTGGCAAAAGAAATATCCGAGCTGAGGCAGAAAAAAGCTGCTGATAAGGAAGCACTTTCCGATAGTCTGATGGAGTTTATCAAAGGACTAGAGAATAACGACTACCAAAAGCTCCTGACTAATATTCGCCGCGATATTTATAATGATCGAAACCTGAAACAGGAAGATCTGGACGCGGCTAAAGATATACTTAATGCCCAGCAGACAGATGAGCTGAAGGATTATCTGGCGCTGGAGGAAAAGCTGGCTGCCAAAGAGGAGGAGGGCGAAGGCGTCTTTAATCAGGAACTCATCGAACTTCGTAAGGATTTTCAGGAAAAGCTCAGTGATGATGAGTTGCTGAAGCAGGGGCTTGTGCTCAGTAGCCAGTCTCTGCTCAATCGTATGTCAAGCTACATTCGCAAAGAGCCCGCTAAATTCAGAAAAAAGGAAGTGCAGAGCGAGCAGAGTTTGCTTAAGTACTACACCCGAATGTACGGCAAAACCTCGCCATTTAGTACCTTTACTAACCTGGTGGTGGGTAAAGTTGCTCAACTGGATGGTGAAAAAAGCTATAATATCAGCTCTGAGAATGGTGAGCAGGAGATTACTGGTCACATCCGACTGAATAACTACCTCTTCAAGTACATTTACGGACTTTTCAGAAAGAGCCGTGAGATTTATATGTGGCTTCCTCTTCGTCCTAATCCTACCATAGAGCAGAAGGAGGACCATTTCCTGTATCTCACTAACAACAATAACATTGAAAGCTTCCAGCGTATCCCGGCCAATCAGGTAGTGGACCTGTTTCGTGAGCTGGCTTCAAAAGAGCCTCAGGGGGTACGTTTTAAGGATATTATAAAGGATGCTCTCGAGTATATTGATGCTTCCGAGGAAGACCTGGAGGCTTATATTCAGCAGTTTATCGATTACGGCTTCCTGGAGTACAATATTGGCGTGTCTGGTATAGACCCTGACTGGGACTATGCGCTTAAGGAAAAGGTTACGCCCCTTGCTGGGGCCGGGGTGCCTCACATACAGGAGTTGCTGGATACGCTTGACTATATCCGTACCCTGGCTGGCAAGTATGCCGATGCTGAATTCAAAGAACGTAAAATGCTTCTTAAGGAGGCTTACGAAAAATTCCGTGCCATATGTATGAAAATACATGAAGCAGCCGGGCTGCCGGAAGATGAGCGTAAGACGAATGAAGAGCGCGAGGCAGAGCGTCGTGAGAAGGCCAAAGCAGAAAAGGAAAAAGCGGAAGGGGAAGGAGAAAACAAAGAAGAGAATAAGGAGGAACAGCAGGAGGACGAAGAAAAGGAAGAGGTATTCAAACATGAGGAGTCCACTACCTTTACCTTCAAGCCTGAGCAGATGTTCTATGAAGATACGACCCGTGAGGTGGATGCCACGCTGGATAGCGAGCGTATGCATGAACTGGTAGGCTCGTTAAATGACCTGCTTCAGGAAATGAGACTTTTCCGCGGGCATGTTGATGAACGCGAGAAAATGCGTCACTACTTTGTCAGTAAGTACGGTGATACAGCCTCTGTAAACCTGCTTACCTATTATGAGGACTTCTTCAGGGACTACAAAAAGCCTGAAGCCGAACTTCAGGAAAAGAAAAAGGAGCTGTCCAGATTGAAGTCTGCGGCCAAAAAGGATAAAAAGACTGTGCCTGCCGGTGAGTCTGAGCCGGAAGGGCAGGATGATGTAACCAGGCTGGAAGTTGAAATTAAAGAGATGGAAGCTACGCTTAAGATTCCTGGTATCAGTGAACGCCAGGAGTTCAGAGAAAGCTGGCAGGAGAAATACCTCAGTCTTCTGGATGGCGGCAAGCTCACATCTGACCATGTGGAGGTAGAGATCAGTAAGCTCAGAGAAACTAATAAGCTTACCGGCTCAAACGGACACGATGCTGGCGGTAAAAATAGCTATGGTATGTTTACGCAGCTGTTTAATGATCCTGAAGATGGCCGGATGAAGGCTATGATCAATGCCTCATTCTCAGGATACGGAAAGATGTTCAGCCGTTTTCTTCACATCTTTGATAAAGTGGTAACCGAGGACCAGCGCCGCTACAATGTAAATGTGGCACCTGAGGATACCATCTTTGTAGAGGACTGTGACGCCAGTTACTTCAATGCTAACCTGCACCCTCCTCTCATGCCATTTGAAGTATGGATGCCTGGCGGGCATAATAGTTTGCCTGAGGACAAGCAGCTTGCGATTACTGACTTTGAGATTCGTTGCGAAAATGGCAATGATCTGGTGCTTTTCCATAAACCCAGTGAAAAGCGGGCGCATGTCTTTGACCTTGGCTTCCAGGGGCATATGGGCCGCAGTCAGTTATTCCAACTACTTGAGAAGTTCACTTATGCTGAATACTTATTCGTGAATCCACTGCTTTCCGCCCTGACCAAGAAGCGTACTAATCTGCTACAGGAAGAAAAGGGAGGCCAAAGCGAAGAGAATAAAAAGGACAACACCACTAAAGTAATGGTGTCTCCCCGGTATACCTATGGTGACCTCGTCCTGCAGCGTAAGAGCTGGTCTGTGCCTAAGGAGTTGCTGCCTACGCGAGAGGGAGCAGAAACTGAATGGCAATACTTTAACAGGGTAGATGCCTGGAGGCGAGAGCTTGGCATTCCTGATGAGGTTTTTGTATTTCTTAATCCGGGTCGCCAGCAAAGCAATGACCCTGAGGCTGCCAAAAAACTTGGCCGGGATGATTACAAGCCACAATACATTAGCTTTAAGAGTCCGGCTTTGATATTAATGCTGGACAAAATGATGGCGAAGGTACCAGGCAATATGAAAATAGATGAAATGCTACCCTCTCCTGATAGCTTGCTACATATAGATGGCAAGCCATTCGTGTCAGAATGTGTGGTGCAGTGGTATAAATAACAGAGGCTATGGCAGAAGAAACCAACAACAGAAAGAACTGGATGAAGGAATCTACCGAGGTAGATCCTAATTGGATGGCCGCCTACCTGTACTACGGCGAGCCATGGGAAGACATCCTGAGCAATGCAGTGAAACCATTCTGCGAGCAGATCATGAAGGAAGGGCTGGCCGACCAGTTCTTCTTTATCCGCTATTGGGAAAAAGGGCCTCACATTCGCCTGCGCTTTAAGGGAGATCCTGCAAAAATGGAGAAGGACCTGAAGCCAAGGATCATTGAGTACTTTACCAATTATATGGAGAAGCACCCTAGTGACCGTCAGGAGCCGGAGTGGCTTAAAGAGGCTGATGAGGAAAGACAGTGGTACCCGAATAATAGGGTACAGTTTATCCCCTATCAGCCGGAGGTAATCCGTTATGGTGGCAAGACAGGCATCCAGGTAGCCGAACAGGAGTTTATGGCCAATAGCAAGGCGGTTTTGGCTCTTATTGACGAGTCTTCCGGGTGGGACTACAGCCGTGCGCTGGGTGCAGCCATTCAGTTACACCTTGGCTTTAGTTACGGCCTGGGTATGGACCTCCGGGAGATGAAAGCCTTTTTTCACCGCTTTTATACTAACTGGTTGCCCAGGGCTTATTACTTTTTTGAAAAAGACATCTCAAAAGATGAGATGGAAAAGAGGAAAAAGGAAACGCTTGAGTCATTCGATAAGACGTGGGAAAGCCAGAAGGAGGCCATCACTTCGTTTTTTAAAATGGTATGGGAAGCCATGGAAGAAGGAGTGGAGTTTGAGCAGGAATGGCTTAACACCTGGATTGATGATATGCGGGAGGTGAAGGATAATCTCGTACAACTACAGAAGCAGGGCAGCCTGGAGCCGCCGGACTGGTACCCTCATAAGAAGCCGGATGATTTTGAGCAGGCGGATTTTGACAGGTGGCGTATATACGATAGTTACGTACACATGACGAATAACAGGCTGGGCATACAAAACCGTGACGAGGCTTACCTTGCTTACCTGATTAAGCAGTGCCTGGATGTAATGCTTGAAGAAGAGGCAGTAGAAAAGTAACGACAAAATAAAAGGCCACGATGATCGTGGCCTTTTAAATTATAAAACAAACAGATAACCAATAATGGTATTTTTTGGACTTTCAGATTAGCATTCACAGCTACAGGGCTCACCACAGCTAGTGTCTATCCCCACTGCGTCAACTTCAAGTGCCGCCCCCGCTTTGAAGCGGGAAGGTTGAGATATGATGAAGCTGTTAACCTTGAGGTCGTCCAGTTTTAAGTTCTTTCTTTTCATAGGTCAAGGCGTTTTCGGTTGAAACGATAATAATTCCTCTTTTTCACAGGGTCGTGAAGTTGCGGTGTGTCTCCCGACATTCGCTTTCCGTAAATCAAATCTACCTCCGGTATTAGTCTCCGGAGGTAGATCTGTCCGGTTATTTCAAATGTAGTTTTTTCCATCTGCAGGGTGGTCAGCCCTTTGGTAGCAGTGAAAATTGAGCGGTTGAAAGGCTCGTTTTAGTTTTCTCATTGCTAATGTACCACTATTCAGAAGCTAAATGAGGGACACTTTCGAGTTGAAATAATATGTGTTTTACTGTTGTTAAATTGAACTATACCACTGTATATTGGAAAAAAATATTGAATAATCTAATTAAACAAATTTAAGTAAGGGTATTAATCGCCTACTTGTGTAGCGTTAAGGCCTCATTGTAACAAATAAGGGGGTTTAAAGCCTTCTTAAAATGCAGAAGGGGCAATTTTGTCCTGGTAATGAGCGGATTTTTCGATGCTCTTAGTAAATTGTAGGTCTGACTAATCGTGACTTTTTACAGAAGGACTAACCATGGATAAAGAAAAACTACTCAATGGCGCGCGTAAAATAGGAGACCAGCTACTCGCCGCCGCTATGGAAGATGAGAATGGAATGACCTGGGAAACGCTGAGCCTGGGCGAGGATAGAAAAGTTGAGATGAATGTAGGTGAAGGCATCTACTCCGGCGCAGCGGGCATTTTGCTTTTCTTCATGGAGTTATATCGCCTAACCGGTGAAGAAAAATACAAGGTACCGGTAGTTAAAGGAGCACCCTGGTTACTTCAATTTGCCAAAGATAACCCTATCAATTATTACGCATATTTCACTGGCAGGCTCGGCACGGCTCATGCCCTTGTGAAAGCGGGACGCTTCCTCAATGAGGAAAAATATATAAATGAAGGCCTTGAGCTGGTAAGGGAAGCAGACGAATATACCCGTTCTGAACGGCTGATAGATGACCTGATCAATGGTACCTCAGGCACCATGCTGGGTCTCATTCACCTTTATAATGAAACGGGTGAAGAGTGGCTTTTAGAAAAGCTACAGAAAGTTACTCACCATCTCATACGCCGTGCCGGCCTTGGGCGCCGGGGCCTTTACTGGGATCGCAGTAACCAGAGCGTAAGAGGTCTGTGCGGATTTAGTCATGGCGCAGCTGGCGTATCATGGACCTTTTTGGAGCTAGCCCGCTTTTTCAACCTACCTGCCTATAACTGGCTGGTTTATCAGGGGTTCAATTACGAGAACCACTATTTTGATAAAGAAAAGAGTAACTGGCCTGACTTCCGTAAAGGCATCTTTGATGATAATACGTATAAAGAGCATAAGGATGCTTTTATCAAGGGTGATCGTGAGTTTTTCGAAGAAGCCGGTGATATGGCTGCATGGTGCCACGGCTCGCCGGGTATTGCACTGGCACGCATAAGAGCTTATGAGGTGTTAGGCGATGAGTCCCTGAAGGAGGATGCCATTAAGGCGATGGACAAGACCCGTCAGGTTACCCTTTCCTATTCAGAGACTGCCAAGGGGTCGTTTACTGTTTGTCACGGTCGTGGAGGTAATGCGATGTCCCTGCTTGAGGCAGCGAGGCACTGGAATGAACCTCAGTTTGCCGAAGAGACGGAGGTAATAGCTGAAGCCATATTGAAAGACCTGGAAGAGGGCGCTTTTTTCCTTTCAGGCTTTGCCTTTGCTAAAGATAATGAAGATCGTAGCCTCTTTATGGGAAATGCCGGAATTGGCTACTTCCTGTTGCAGCAGGCAGATCCTGAAAATGTGCCTTCCATTGTACTACCAGTGGTTCAGGAAACAGTGAAAGATCGTGAAGCGGCACTGAAGGCAGCTCCTGGCCTTGACCTCAAGGAGTGGGAACTTAAGGAAATGGTGCTTGAGCGGGACTTTGCCCGTACCATTATCCTGCTTAAAAAGTCACTGACTGACGATAAGCGTAAAGAAGCATACGATTTCCATACCTCAGATATTCTCACCGGCTTTGACAGGCAGATACAAAAAGTCCTTCCAGCCCTGGAGCCTGGCCAGAGAGAGCAGGTTGAGGACGTTTATAAATTGGAAAAGGCTAAGGCAGATATGGACCGTCAGATTACCAGTTGTGCCTTTTTGCAAGTGAAGAACATGCTGCATCATGAGTATGTGGAAGAAAACCTTAAAGAGGATGAAGGCAGGATTCAAGGCCTTGACCTGATCCTTGACGATGATACCAGGATAGTCACCACTGCTTTCGATTGGTCTGCTGAAGATGAACAGACTGACTTCCATGCTGAAAAGCCTGAAGATGAGGTGTATACTTTGCTGAAAGCCCAGGCGCTGGGCATTTCTGAGTTTCCGCTAAATGACTTCTCATATCTGGTAATCCAAACCTTCAAGGAGGGGGGCACCCTTGAAGCAGCTTTTGAGAAAACCAAGCAGGAGTTCGAGCTGGAATCAGAAGAAGAGGCCATGCAGTTGCGGGCTCTGGTAGCTAATCAGGTTAAAGAGGCTGTATTCAGCGGCATATTACTTGTCAAGCAGGAGGTTTTAGAAACGGCCTGAGTACCATCTTATTGAATCTATTCGGAAAGCCGGCTTATCCAGTCGGCTTTTTTTTATGCTGACATAATGACAAATTTTTAAATATTTTTTATAAAAAAGCGTCAAAATGACATTCAATGTGGTGTGTTTTTAGTGAATTCTTAATTGGAACGGGTTTTGAAATACAAATAGCCGAACGAAATAGTTAGCATTTGAAAATCCAATGCCACAGATAGATGAACTTTAATAATTATACCATAAAAGCGCAGGAGGTGATCCAGAAAGCTGCTGAAGTTGCCGGAGGCAATCAGCAGCAGGCTATCGAGCCAGCTCACCTTATGAAAGCCATACTTGCATCCGATGAGAATGTAATCAGCTTCCTTCTCAAAAAAATGGATGCTAACCGTATGCAATTGGAAAACCGCCTTGATGAAATCATCAATGGTTATCCGAAAGTAAGCGGTCAGAACCCGTACCTGGGTAATGATTCTGCTGCGGCTCTGCAAAAGGCCACCAACTACCTGAAGGAGTTCGGTGATGAGTTCGTAGCGGTTGAACATATCATACTGGGCCTCCTGGAAGGTAAAGAGAAGACAGGCCAGGCACTTAAAGATGTTGGTTTTACTAAGGATGGCCTTATCAAAGCGATCCATGAGTTGCGTGGGGGCAGTAAGGTTACCGACCAGAATGCTGAAGCGAAATACCGGAGCCTTGAGCGATACTCGATAAACCTGAACGATCAGGCAAGGGCAGGTAAGATTGACCCTGTCATAGGTCGTGACGAGGAGATACGCAGGGTACTGCAGATACTTAGCCGCCGGACTAAAAACAACCCGATATTACTGGGGGAGCCTGGTGTGGGTAAGACGGCGATTGTGGAAGGGATGGCCCAGCGAATAGTGGATGGAGACGTCCCTGAGAATCTAAAGGATAAGATTATCATTTCGCTGGATATGGGTCAGCTTGTAGCCGGTGCCAAATACAAAGGCGAGTTTGAGGAGAGGCTTAAGGCGGTGATAAAAGAAGTGACTGACAGTGAAGGTCAGATCATCCTCTTTATCGATGAGATACACACGCTGATTGGTGCCGGTGGCGGTGAAGGTGCCATGGATGCAGCCAACTTACTTAAGCCTGCCCTGGCAAGGGGTGAACTGCATGCAATAGGGGCCACTACGCTCAAGGAATACCAGAAATATATCGAAAAGGACAAAGCTCTCGAGCGACGTTTCCAGGGCGTGATGGTGGACGAGCCCGATATTCCTGATGCAATTTCTATCCTGAGGGGTATAAAGGACAAGTATGAGGTGCACCATGGTGTCCGGATCAAGGACGATGCGGTAATTGCTGCCGTAGAATTGTCCCAACGCTATATCAGCGACCGCTTTTTACCTGATAAGGCCATTGACCTCATGGATGAGGCTGCCTCAAAATTACGTATTGAGATAGATTCTTTGCCTGAAGAGCTGGATGAGTTGCAGCGCAAGATCATGCAACTGGAGATAGAGCGTGAGGCCATCAGACGTGAGAATGATAAGGAGAAGGAGAGCTTACTAAATAAAGAGCTCAGTGAGCTTAACGAAAAGCGTAATACGCTGAAAGCACAATGGGAAAATGAGAAAGGGGTGATCAATGGTATTCGTGAAGCCAAGGAGGAAATTGAGCGATACCGGCAGGAAGCCCAGCAGGCTAAGCGTGAGGGAGACTATGCGCATGCCTCGGAACTGGAGTATGCTAAAATTCCGGCTACTGAAAAAAGGCTCGAGGAGCTAAAGAACAAGGTCGGTTCCATGCAGGAGGGTAAAAGTCTGCTGAAGGAGGAAGTGGACGCTGAAGATATCGCCGAAATAGTTGCGCGGTGGACGGGTATACCGGTGAGCCGTATGCTGCAAAGCGAGCGTGAAAAACTTCTGCACCTGGAGGACGAACTCGGCAGGCGTGTGGCAGGACAGGAAGAGGCCATACAGGCTCTGTCTGATGCGGTAAGGAGAAGCCGCGCCGGCCTGCAGGATCCTAAGCGGCCGATCGGCTCTTTCATATTCCTGGGTACTACGGGTGTGGGTAAGACAGAGTTGGCAAAGGCCCTGGCAGAATTCCTCTTCAATGATGACAACGCCATGGTGAGAATAGACATGTCAGAATACCAGGAGCGTCATGCGGTGAGCCGACTGATAGGAGCGCCTCCCGGTTATGTAGGATATGATGAGGGCGGCCAGCTTACGGAAGCTGTGCGCCGTAAGCCTTACAGCGTAATCCTTCTGGATGAGATTGAAAAGGCCCACCCGGATGTGTTTAACATTTTGCTGCAGGTATTGGATGATGGCCGGCTTACGGATAACAAGGGTCGCGTGGCCAACTTCAAAAATACCATCATTATCATGACCACCAATATCGGTTCCGGTCTGATCCAGGAAAGGTTTGAGGGCATGACTGATGAAAACCAGGATCATGTAATAGATGAGACGAAGCAAGATGTGTTTGAGATGCTGCGGAAGAGCGTAAGACCAGAGTTCTTAAACCGTATAGACGAAACGATCATGTTCAGGCCACTGAGCAGACAAGATATTCGTAAAATCGTGAATATACAGTTTAAGCTGGTACAGAAACGTCTGGCTGAAAACGGGATCAAGCTTGAGGCCACTAATGACGTGCTGGATCATCTGGGACGCCTGGGGTACGACCCTCAGTTTGGTGCCAGGCCACTTAAGCGCGTTCTGCAGCGTGAGCTGTTGAATAAGCTGAGTAAGGAAATACTTGCAGGCACTATTGATAAGGACGGTGTAGTAGGTATTTCTCTGAATGATAATGACGAGATTGAATTCCTTAACCTGGACAAGGTGGCTATTTAACCGCGAGTGCTTAGCGTGGATTGTAAAAAAAGCCCGGCTGATTTCAGCCGGGCTTTTTCATTAGCCTAAAATCCAATTAGCTCTTCCAGGAGCGAAACATCCATCTTGTTTTTTCAAACTCCCTGATAAAATCAGACATAAGGGCTGTGGTGCCTTCATCTTCATTTTCTCCTGCTGTGCTTAGCAAAGATCGGAACGAAGCCAGTAAGTGGTCAATATCACTTAGAAGTGACGCTACTGCTTCGGCACCGTCCGAAATATCTGCTTGTGTCTCAAGATTAGCATGAGCGATAAACTCTGTCAGGGTATGGTATGGCCGGTCTCCCAGCGTCAGTATTCGTTCTGCTACGTCATCTGCCTTTTCAGCAGCATCCAGGTACAGGGCTTCGAATTTCTCGTGTAGGGAAAAGAAGTGGCGTCCCTTTATATTCCAGTGGTAGCCACGCAGGTTTTGATAGTAGACCTGCAGGTCTGCGAGTAGTGTATTAAGTTGTTGAGTGGTGGTTTTGGAGGCCACCATAGTTTCGTTGTATGACATCTTTTTAGTTGCTTAATCATTCAAGTATACGATAGTTTTTACCTATTGGTCTTGATTTTTCTATGGATAAAATCTATGGGCTTATAGTTTTTGCCTATTTGCCTAATGGCTTGGGAATGAAGGAGGTGGCCGTGGGAAACTCAATTGGCTCTTTGGGAAAAAACCTTTGGTAAACACCAGTGAATCAGACAATTTCATATTGTCATCGGCGGATGACGTTACAATACGGCGATCGAAACAATTAATATGATGTAAAATCGACTTGTCACAATCTATTCAGAACAAGATGAAAGAAGAAGTGGCCCTTTGCCTTCTGACCTAATTAATGGCAAAGGAGCCCTTCTTCTTTTTATTTATGACCAATAGGTTTTGGGTGTGACTGATCTCATCCTTCCGGTCTTTTTCCCATCCTCCTATTCCTCCGTGACAAGGTGTTTTTTCTTCCCTCGCTCAGTCTCCTTTTTTCATCATTGCGGATTTATTATTTACAAGGACCACCCATAGATAAAGCTGCCTTTATTTGATGTTACTTTCCATAGTATGATCTAATTTGATGGGGGCTCCAGATAGGGGTAACCTCCTGAATCCGCTTAAATGTGTCACCGGCTCCTCTATTATCACATATATTACTTGTTTGATTATGTATGATAAATCCGATGGGGTATAAGGATGAGATTTGATAAGTTAAATTAAACCAGGAAGTTGCCTTGCCTATTTAATGTTATTAAGATTAAAAATAATTTTTCAATGAATTACATTTACTAAAATTTTTTTTTATCAGTAAATGTTACGTAAAACTAACATTTGTTAGAATACAATTCCAGTAAATTTTATTTGTATTGAAATGGATTCTCGATGTTAAAAACGAATTGATATGTTCGTAAGATATTGAAAAATAGCTGCTTAATTTATGGAAACCGATTGTATTTTTTGCTTAAAAAAATCTGTTTAAACACTTATTGATTGCCGGTTTTTAGGGAACTGTATTGTTTGAGGTGGTCAACACTTTTTCAATGTGGAGGTATATGGCGGTGAAATAAGGGTATGAAACACACGTTACTAAATATATAATTTTATTATCCTCAAAAGGTTACTCCTCTTCCGGAATTAATGTTAATTATTACATAATTATAATTCCAACTAAATTCATCAAAGTCATATTAATTTTTAAATTAAAACTATCGGAGGGGTTTTTTTGTATTTCTCCGAGTGTTTGTCCTCAACTTGACTATGTATGAATACTTTGCTAACTCCTCCTATTGCTATTATAGGTGTGTCCTGCCGTTTTCCACAGGCAGAGACTCCTGAAGCATTCTGGAACCTGCTTTCTAAAGGGCTCCAGACGGTAAATGAGCTATCTGATGAAAGATGGCAAATCGATAAGTACTACGATCCGGATAAAGGTGCAGAAGGGAAGACCAATCAAAAGCATGGTAGCCTGCTGTCAAATCCGGATGACTTTGACCCTCTGTTCTTTAATATCTCTCCATCTGAGGCCATGGAAATGTCTCCGAGCCAGAAGCTTATGCTTGAACTGGCCTGGGAGGCGATGGAGTATAGTAATATGCCTCTGCGCAAGTGGCAGGGGAGTGAGACAGGGGTATATGTTGGAAATATCTGGAATGATTTTGAGCATCACCGGAAGCACCTTAATGCCACAGTACGACAGCACAGCGCCATGGGGCAGTCCACAAACCTGATTGCCAATAGGGTATCCTATACTTTTGGGTTTACCGGGCCCAGTTTAGTGCTTGATACGGGCTGTTCTTCCTCATTAGTAGCCCTTCACCTTGGGCTACAGGGACTATGGGAGGGGAGTATTCGCCAGGCCATGGTTGGTGGCATTAACCACACACTGGATATTGACCAGAGTGTGCTGCTATCAAAATTCGGGGGCCTCTCTTCCAAGGGCCGTTGCAGTACCTTTGATGCCGAAGGCGATGGCTTCGTAAGGGGCGAAGGGGCCGGAATGGTCATTTTGAAAAAACTGGAAGATGCCGAAAGAGATGGCGATAATATACTGGCTGTAATAAGGGGCAGTGCCATGAATAATAATGGCTTTAATGCTTCATTGCCTGCCACTAGCGTAAAGGGCCAGCTGGATGTCCTGGAGAGGGCTTATCGTAATAGTGGAATAGCCCCTGGAAAGGTGCATTACCTGGAGGCTCACGGAACGGGGACTAAGCTTGGTGATCCTACGGAATGCAAAGCGCTGGGCACTTTTTTCAGTACGGGAAGAAATGGCCGCCTGCGCCTGGGGTCTGTGAAAACGAATGTAGGGCATACTGAAGCTGCAGCAGGTATGGCAGGCCTGATAAAGGTTATTCTTGCTATGAAGCACAGGCAGCTGCCGGCCAGCCTGAATTACCATACCCCTAATCCGGATATTGATTTTGACGGACTGAAGTTGGAGGTGCAGGCTGAAGCGGGCGACTGGCCGGTGGCTTCGGGTGAGACGATGAAGGCTGGCGTAAACAGCTTTGGATGGGGTGGTACGAATGCTCATGTGGTGGTGGAAGAATACCGTCCTGCCGGAGTGAAAGTAAATCCTGAAAGGCCGAAAGAGCGGGTACATATGCTTCCTGTTTACGCTCGGTCGGCCCAGGCACTGGCAGTCTATGGCAAACGCTACCTGGATCATCTGAACACGCAGGTGAATGGCCACCATGAGGCATTTATGCAATTATGTGAGGATGCTGCCCTGCGTAGTCAGCCAATGCCTTACCGACTGGCAGTATATGGAAGAGACAAAAGGGAGCTGATTAACTGCCTGGAGGAGGCAATTGCAAAAGCGGATAAAGCGGTGGCGGGATCCGGTGGGCCGCATAAATCGGTATTTATTTTTCCGGGGCAAGGCTCACAATGGGCTGGTATGGGAGCGGGGCTTTATGGGTCCGAACCGGTGTTCAGGCAGGCGATCGATGCATGCGAAGAGGCATTTGCTCCTTACGTGAATTGGTCATTGCAAGAGGTGCTGTTTGCGTCACAGGAAGAAAACCGCCTGAATGAGATCGATGTGATCCAGCCTGCTCTTTGTGCGGTGATGATTGCGCTGGCCCGACTTTGGGAGGCTAAGGGTGTAAAGCCGGATGCGGTAGCGGGGCATAGCATGGGAGAGGTGGCAGCGGCTCATATTGCCGGAGCTATCTCGCTGGAGGAAGCTGCCCTTATCATCTGCACTCGCAGCCGTCTTATGAAAACAGTAGCGGGTAAAGGAGGGGCCATGGCGGTGACTGAACTTACTTATGAAGAGGCTGAGGCTACGTGCGGTTATTACAAAGGGCGCCTGTCTGTTGCCGTTAATAACAGTGCTAAAAGCACGGTACTGGCGGGTGATGAAGCCGACATTGAGGAGGTTCTGAAGGAGCTGGAGGCAAGGGGATTGTTTGGTAAAAGGGTCAAGGTGGATGTTGCTTCTCACAGCCCTCAGATGGATCCCCTCATGGAGCCGCTAAGGGATGCGCTGGGTGACCTCAAGCCATCATCAGCGAAGGTTTCACTCTACTCAACGGTAGAGAGTAAATTAATGCCGGGGGAGGATATGGACGCTGCGTATTGGGTAAGTAACCTAAGGGGGACTGTGCGCTACGCTTCTGTCATAGAAAAATTACTATCTGAGGGGTATACTACGTTTATTGAAGTAAGTCCTCACCCGGTGCTTTCTACTCCCACACAGGAAACGGCCAGCGCTCTTGATCATGCCATCATCAGTACACCCACACTGCTCAGAGGTAAGAATGAAGGTGAGATCTTTTACGGCCACTTTGCTGACCTTATGGAAAAGGGTTTTGATCCGGTATGGGAGGTGTTCTATAACATGGAGCGCCCGAATGGGGTGCGCCTGCCATCCTACCCTTTTCAGAGAGAAACGTATGCACTGGAAGATCGCAGTGCGATGAAGAGTAATCAGTCGGAGGGTAAGCATCCGCTGATAGGTGAGCCTTACCAGCTTCCGGGCATGGCAAATACGTGGTATGCTAATGCTGTCATAAGCACGTCAAAGCACCCTTACCTAAAAGACCATGCGGTCAATGATGAGGTGGTGCTACCCGGCGCGGCTTTTGTAGAAATGGCTGTGTCGGTGGGGTGTGAGATATTTGATACCCAAACAATAAGGCTAACCGACCTGGTTTTTGAACAGGCGGTGTACCTGAAGGAGCAGAAAGAGGCCAAAATCTATCTGAAAGTAATGGCCGTGGATACTCAACTGACGGAGTTTATTTTCTACCGCGAAACCGGCCAGGCAGATAATCCTTACAAGCAGCTTTGTAAAGGGCGTATGCAGTTGATGGATGAAGACCAACTGGTGCCTGTATCCTGCCCGCCGGTATCTGAGCCGGTGAGTATAAGTCAGACCAAAGATTTTTACAGGGGGCTCAGGCATGTGGGTCTGGACTACGGCGATCACTTCTGCGGGCTGAGTGCCCTTGGGTACTATGGGGGTAATGAATGGCGGAGCTGGCTGGAACTGACCAGTACGGTAGTGGCTGGCCTGCCAACATACAACCTGCACCCTGCGCTGCTGGATAGCTGTTTTCAGAGTGTATTTGCCGACATGGATACTACAGGGAAAGACCGCTCTGAATGCTCAGCTTTCCTTACCGGCATTGAAAAACTCACCTTTTACACAATGCCGGCTACATTTGATAAGCTGAGGCTTGTGGCGCATTCAGACGATAGGTTGGTGACAGGTGCTAAGGAAAAGTATGCTGTATCGCTAACCCTGTTTGCTGATGACCGGGCGGTATTTACGGCAAGCGGAATAGAAGGAACGGTGATCAATGCAGCTAACAGCACCACGGCTGGTGAAGGACTGTATGAAAAGGCCTGGGTAACTGTAGAACAGCCTGGTATGGCTGCAGTGGAAGGTAGTAAAGATCAATGCTGGCTTTTGATTGGGGATGAAAATTCATTCACAAAAGAGCTGGCCCTGGCTATGGAGCAGGCACAGTTATCTGTGTTCACGGCTATTCCTGGTGAAGAGGTGAGAGTAGAAGAGGGCAGGCAATGGACACTGGACCCTGCCAGGGAAGATCACTATAGGCAGGTGGCGGGAGCCAAAGCATGGACCGGCGTTATACATGCGGCTTGCTTTGGAGATGCTGCGGAAGCTGCTGATCCATTTGATAGCTTCTCCGCCATGAGTCTGATCTATACGGCGAGGGCTCTGAACGCATGTAAGAGCGATGCTACATTATACACCCTATCCCGCGGGTTAATTCCTCTGAAGATGGCTACCGGGCCTGTAAATCTGGCAGAAGCACCGAAAAGCGGTATAGCGCGTGTGATAATGAACGAAATGCCGGAACTGGGCCTGAAGTATATTGACCTGAGTCCAAAGCCGGGTCCGGCCGAAGCGGTGGCGTTGGTAAATCTGCTCAGGGCGGGGGGGGAGATTGAAAGTGAGCTGGCCCTAAGGGGGAGCAAACTGTATGCCCCACGCCTGCGGGCCATGGAGGATGCCGGAAACGGGCATACGGTACAGTATGCAGGAGACGGTACTTACCTGGTTACTGGTTTCCGCGGCCTTGGCTTCAGCTTTATCGAGCAGATGATATCTAACGGGGCCCGTTACCTGCTGCTACTTAGCCGTACGGCTATGGCACCTGCCGAGGTGATGGATAAAATACAGGCTTATCGTAAGGAGGGGGTTCGTATTGAGATTGTACAGGCGGATGTTTCTAATATGGTCTCTTTGAGCGAGAGTGTTAGCCAGGCGGCTACGGGCCTGCCGGTGATAAAGGGGATTGTACATGCTGCAGGAATAATAAGCCCTAATGCGCTAACAGACCTTGACAGGACTGAGCTTTCTCAGATTCTGGCCCCTAAGGCGCGTGGAGCATGGAACCTGCATGAACTAAGTAAAGATTATCCACTGGAGCATTTTATCATGTTCTCTTCTGCCTCTGCCCTGATCGGGCTGGCCGGCCAGGCCAGCTATGTGGCGGCGAATACTTGCCTGGATGCCCTGGCTGACTACCGCAGGGGTCAGGGGCTGCCGGCTACCAGCGTGCAGTGGGGGGTAATAAAAGATGTGGGAATGGTGGCGGATAAGTCTCACCTGCAGCGCTTTGCCGAAGCTGAGGGCTTTGTCTTCATGGAAAGCAAGGCTGCGATGGATTTGTTTGCAGGGGCTTATCATCCGGATATGAGCCGGATAGGTGTCTGTGAGATAAATGGGGAGAAGATGGCCTCGTACTATCCACGGTTTAGCAGGGCTCCTTATTTTGCCGCGCTAATGAATGAGGGGGTGGCCTGTCAGGTGGAAACTGTCAATGTGCCGGCAATGATTGCTACGCTTGAGAGCGCTGAGGAGGGGAAAAACCTTATTCTCAGTAATATGATCGAATGTGTGGCCAATGTGATCAAGTCCAGTCCGGAAAAACTGGATAAATCCATGACCTTTAGTGTGCTGGGTGTGGACTCCCTGATGACGATACAGTTGCGGAACAAAATGGAGAAGAGCCTGGGGCTCAAAATTTCCGTAGCATCTTTCCGGCAGCACCCTACTCTCGGGGAGTTCTCGTCTTTCCTGTATAAGGAGGTGATGAGGTCACTGGAGACCGTATCTGCCGGGGATACGAAAGTGGAGCACCAGTACATCAGGCAGATGAGGGTGCAACGGGAAGCAAAGAACCGGTTGATATGTTTTCACGACGCTGGCGGTGATTCGGGGATGTATGAAGAATGGATTCCACTTTTAGGGCATGATACTGAAATATTGGCTGTAGAACTGCCGGGCCGGGATGGCCAGCCGGTCGCTGGTGAGATGACGATGGTGGAACTGGCAGAAGGTATAACCCACGAGCTGACGCCTTACCTGGACAGGCCTTATATGCTCTTTGGTCACAGTATGGGAGGGGCATTGCTGTACGAGGTTATGCGCAGTATATCTAAGGCAAAGCTGCAGGCTCCGGTACATGTTATGGTCTCCAGTGTACCTATGCCGGATGCCTATGATCGCAGCATTGTGGACTACCGCATGCCGGAAGCACAGCTTACCGGGTTTTATCCTCAACTGAGGTTAGAGAACCTGGGGGGTGATGAGGGCTTACAGCAACGTCTGATCAGTACCATACGGAATGATATGAAAGTACTCACTACCTATGAGTACAGGCCCCAGGAAGCGTGGGCGGCTGATCTCACAGCTTTTGGGGCTGAGGAGGATAACCTGCTTACTTTTGACCAGGTACAAAAGTGGAAGGGGATGACCCGCGGTACTTTCTGCCTGGTGAAGCGGCCGGGAGGACATCGCTACGTGGTGAATGATGCTGACTATCTTACTGGTTACATCAAAGGGATTCTTTCTAAACGATTGACCGAAAAAATACGCTGATACACAAGCCCTCTGTGCCTCCCGGGTACAGGGGGCTTTTCTTTTTGTAAGTTATTATGACAGGAATGGATATACTGGAAAAGATTAAAGGAACCTGGCTACTGGATAGCTGGACGTACCGGGATGGAGGGGGAGATGAGAAGGATTACTTCGGCCCCGGGCCGGGCGGTATACTGATGTTTGACGGCAGAGGCCGGATGAATGTTCAGGTGCACCGGTCTGATAGGAGCAGGTTTGGATCGGAGGGTATTTTAGGTGGAGAACCGGAAGAAATATCTGCTGCTTTCACTTCTTATTTTGCTTACTATGGCACTTATGAAAAAGGGGAAGAACCGGATACGGTTGTGAATATAGTGGAGGGGGCCCTGTTTCCAAACTGGGTGGGAGATAAGCAGGTCAGGTACGTGTCAGTGCAAAATGACTACCTGTTATTAACTACTCCTCCCGTGCTGGCCGGGGAAGAGGTACGTAGGTTTACACTAAAATGGAAACGTTCTGATACTCAATGATAAAATATTGCTGTTTCCTTTGTTGCGATATGGTGCAAATGGGACGATTAATGGCAATTTGACCCCCTTAGGGGCACAATTATGTGCCAATCCGGACGTCGTAAGAATTGATAGTTTACTTACCTGATTAGTTGATATAACGTCTCTACATTTGTTTTATTAACAATTAGCAAAATACCAGATATGGATTCAACAGCTACTGTATCTTCATTCGAGGTGGTCCATTTGGCCAAAAACATTGAGATCAGCTACTCGCAGAAGGATAACCATCTTTACTGCAATTGGCTAGGATTCCAGAACAAACAATTGATCATGGAGTCCGGTGAAACAATCCTTGAAATTGTAAAGGAAAAAGGGGTTACCCACGTATTGAATGACAACTCAAAGGTGACCGGCCCATGGCAGGAAGCTGCCGAGTGGACATCTACTGTGTGGTTCCCTCAAATGTTCGAAGCAGGCCTTGAAAAGTTTGCCTGGATATTTTCAGCAAACATCTTTGCCGAGCTTTCTGCCAAAAAGGCGATGCCTCAAACAGATAACATTAAGTCCTTCAATAATATCCATGACGCCAAAAAATGGCTTGCTGAAGGATAATAAAGAGTTTAATCATTGTGTTAACGGAGCTGCCTTTTTACCGGGGCAGCTCTTTCTATTTGAGGGTAGGTAGTGACAGCTTAAACCTGACGGCCAACAGCCTGATAGCGACTACGAGTGCTATGCATATGAGCATGTTAGGGCTTCGCTCTACTCCAAAGTACTTAAGGGTGAGGTACATTCCTGCACCTGAAAGGCAGGCGGTGGCATAGACTTCCTTTCTGAAGATAACGGGCATCTCGTTAGTGAGGGTGTCACGTATGACTCCGCCCATTACGCCGGTAAACATGCCCATGATCACGGCAATCTCGGCGGTGACGCCGAGGCTCAGGGCTTTTTCCAGCCCGAGGATGGTGAAAAAGGCTATTCCCAGGGAGTCAAATAGCAGAAAGGTTCTGCGCAGCTTGGCTATTACACGGAAGAAGAGGAATGTGGTGGCCACACCTGCTATGATGGCATAGATGAGAAGTACATCGTCTATCCATACGAGGGGGTAGCTTCCCAGGAGGATGTCCCGCAGGCTACCGCCTCCTATTGCGGTGATAAATCCCGTAAAAGCGGCTCCAAACCAGTCCTGATCTTTGTCCTGCACGGCTACGGCTCCTGATACAGCAAAAAAGTATGTTCCAGCTAGCTCTAGTATGTACTGTAAGGTCATCTGTTCTCGCTTAGTCGTGGTATTGCTCCAAATGTAAAGGCTATTGAACGGAAAAGAAGGCTGTCAGGATTCATTTTTTTAAAACCTTATGCCTGTCTACCTTTAAGTGCTTTACAGGACTGTATGATTACAGAAAAAACCATCGTCTTTATCGTGCCGCCACGGGTACATTTACTGGACCTGACGGGGGCGGCTCATATTTTTTATGAAGCGGCAGATATGGGGGCACCGCTTCGTCTGGTGTTTGCTTCTCCGGATGAGGGAGAGATGGTGCAGTCTACGGCAGGCCTGGTACTGGGGCGCTTAGGGCATTTTAGTAACTATACTTTACAGCCGGGGGATTACGTATTTGTGCCGGGGCTTGAATCGGACCTGCTGCTCAGTGAGTCTTTTTATGGAGAACGCAGTGCTTTTTTTGAATGGCTGAGGGAGGCATATGAAGGAGGGGCAAATGTGGCATCTGTATGTACGGGTGCTTTTCTGCTGGCGGCCTCGGGTATACTTGATGGAAAGCTCTGCACGACTCACTGGAAGTTTTACCGTACGATCAGGGAGATGTTTCCGGCTATTGACCTTAAGGAGAACCGGCTTTTTACGGATGCGGGGAGGCTGCTGACGAGTGCGGGGGTGGCTTCGGGCATCGATCTGGCGCTGTATGTGCTGGAAAAAGAGTATGGCACAACGCTGGCGGGACGGGTGGCGAGGGAGGTGGTGGTGTATCACAGGCGGGGAGAGGGGGACCCACAGCTAAGTGTGTACCTGCAATACCGGAATCACCTTAACGGCAGGGTGCACAGGGTGCAGGAGCACCTGAGTGCTCACCTGGCTGAGAAATGTACACTTAGTGACCTGGCTGAGGTGGTGGGGACAAGCTCCCGAAATCTGACGCGGCTATTTCGGGAAACGACCGGAATTACAATCGGGCTGTACCATGAAAAACTGAGGGCAGAGGAAGCCCTGCGGCTGGAAAGACTGGGGCACACGCGGGATTTCATTGCGGAGGCTTGCGGGCTATCCAGTACTAACCAGGTGCGGCATTTATTAAATAAATACCGGGAGGCTATGGCCTGACGGGTAGGTGCGCTATGATTTTGTAAGCGATTGTATTAATCTATGGGGGTTGTCCTATGCAGGTCGCACCTATGCAGGTCGCACCTATGCAGGCCGCACCTATGCAGGCCGCACAGGTATGTAGACTTCTTCTTGGGAGCGGGGGTCTATTGGGCCGTAGTACTTTTTGCCCATGACCTCAAAATGGGGGCGCTGATCCAGCATGTATCCGCTTTTGGGTAGCCACTCTTCATAAATAAAGGCGGCTGTTTTGCTAAAATCCTTTGCCACTCCATGGTGAATGAAAACGGCATATCTGCCCTTGGGTATTTGGAGGGGCTTCATATTTCGAGGCAGGTTATCTGCGGAAGCTACTCTTACGGCAGCCCATTTTGTGAAAACAGTACTGTTATCAAAGGTGGCCATCTCAAAGCCGGAGGGGTAAATCTCCACTGAATAAAGGTCATGCCCTATGGGTTGGGGGATGGCCTGGCGGCGTGGCATAAAAGCCTGCCAAAGGATATTGGTCTGGTCCTTATTAAGTGACATTTCCATGGGCATCCCTGCCAGCAGAAACCCATCGGTCTGTATGATCCTTGCCTTTTCCATTATTATCCCAGTTTTACTAAAGCGGCAATGTACAATATTTTTGGCCGGATATTGCGTAATCCTGTCCTTGTGGGAGGGAGGTGATGGATTTACTTTTACGCTAAATCAACCCTGATAATTATGAGAAATTTTGTTTTAATTTCACTGGCAGCAGTGGCTATCCTTTTTGCCAGTGCTTACCGGTCTTTGCCAGAGGGCGGATTCTACTGCCCCCCCTGCGGTCTGGCTTGCGATGATGTGGTTTATGAGGAGGCAGGTCATTGTGTGCACTGCGGTATGGAGCTGGTGAACATGGCTACGGATGAAAGAGAAAAGCAAATGAATAATGATAAGATTACGGTGGCCTTTTACCTGCAGGACGGGGTAGAGGTGCTGGATTTTGCCGGGCCGCTGGAGGTTTTTTCCTACGCGGGCTTTGAGGTGTTTATTGTTTCTAAGACGAAGGATCCTATAATCTCGCAGGGGGTGCTGAGGGTGGTGCCGGACTATAGCCTGGATGATGCGCCGGAGGCTGATATACTGGCTTTTTTCGGGGGTAATTCAGGGCTGCCCACTAATGATCCGGAGGTAATCGACTGGGTGAAAAGCCGGGCTGAGGGGGCGGATCACTTGTTTTCGGTATGTACAGGGGCATTTATCCTGGGCCGGGCGGGTCAACTGGATGGGCTTACGGTGACTACTTTTCACCAAAGTATAGAGGGCTTGCGTGAGCTGGTACCGGAGGCGGATGTGCGGGCGGATGTGCGCTTTGTGGATAATGGCCGGGTGATAACCACGGCGGGTATCTCGGCGGGTATAGACGGGGCGCTGCACCTGGTGGCAAAGCTGAGAGGGAAGGAAGCGGCTGTACAGGCGGCGGGATATATGGAGTATGATAAGTGGGTGCCTGAAAACGGCCTGATTATAGGTGGTGCAGATCGTCTTAAGTATTATAACAGATAGATTTCAATATCATGTCATGTAAGGGCTTGTTTGCGTGCTGGTTATTATTTTGTATTTTAATAATGCCAGAGGGACGGGCGTATATAATGGGCTCTTCTCTGAGTACTCCACATAATAGCTGAAGCTAATGGAAGAGGCTGTTGTGTATTTATTTAACTTATAAACATAATGCTATGAAAAAAGAAAAGCTGTCTCTTGAAGTGATCTCTGTAAAAAGCTTTCAGACGAACCTGTCGGACCAAAAAGCACAAACGGTTAAGGGTGGGTATTACAGTGACTGCTGTACCCGCCAGTTTGTAGACTGCCAGTCCGGTGAAGGGTCGGGCGGATGTAATAGCTGTGGTGGTACGGGAGGCGGAGGCGGAGGCACAGGCCTGAACTGCGGCACCCGGGAGCTGATCACGTGTTACTCGCCGTGTGACTGATAATTGATATAGCCTTATTGAGAAAGCTGCCCCTTGGGGCAGCTTTTTTCGTTTTATCCAATCCTTTTTACCGGGTATATACCAATACTTCTTTCAGGTTGGCACCTGGCTCGTGAAAGGTGAGGTGTATCTTCTTTACTTTCTGGTTTACGGCCCAGTCGGCCCACTTCATGTATACCTGGAAGTATTCCTCTCCTATAGGGGTACGATTGCCGCGGGCGTCTTCTACTTCTATGGACATTCTGCCGTCTCCATTGGTGTCAAAGAAGTAGAGCCATGCAACTTCCTCCTCTTGCGGGAGGGTAATGGTGGTGGTAAGGGGGAGGTCAAAGCCTTTGCTGAAGTTGGGCTCATCGTCCAGTACGTTACCCTGTCCGGCCAGGGGGTCACCGGCCCCTGTCTGGTTGTCTACCAGTTCGGTACCTGCATTGGGCTTGTTATGACTTACCATAGGGGGGGTGAGGCGGTAGAGGCGCGGCAGATTCTTCTTTTTTGACGGCGTGGCTACTAGGCGGGCACTGGCGCCAGCAGAGGTCTGATCGTTATTCTGACTGGCAAATAGCATGACGGGCGATTCGCTTACCTCCTGTATGATGACCTCACCGCTTTCTGTGCGGGCTTGTAATTCTGTACCGGTGGGCTGTTTATCAGCAAAGCCTATCGCCTGACTGATGGTGACATTCTGTGGGAGGGGGAGGCGGAAGTCTTTAGTGGTGCTGCCGTCACTGGTGCCTCTCCATAGGACGTAAGCGGGGGTTTGTCCATCTTCATGCAGCCATTTTTGTACGCGTATGTTTTTATCACCGGAGGGTAGCCAGCTATGGAAGCGGTAGTCACCGAGGCGGTGGAGGAGGGTATTGGCGTAGTACCAGGCGGGCTTTTTGGCGTAGTCAGCATCGCGTGACTTGAGGAATCCACTGGTGCGGTATTTGCCTTTGGCGTATTTTCCGGTGAGGACATCTACATCACGTAGCATATACATGTAGAGTTCATCGATGGGGAGGGCGGCATGGTATAGTGCTCCGCGGATGATCCACTCGGCCTGTACCTGCTCTTCGTTCTTATTGCCAATGGCGGGCGCCCGCTGGCCGCTCTGGGGGTGGGTGTCCCAGCCGTATTCTGTACGCCAGTACGCTACGCTGTCGGGCAGCCAGCGGTCTATCCAGTGGCCTATTTCTTCGGTATGGGTATAGAGGAGGAGGCTGTCGGCTTCGGGGCTGATGCCGGCCTTGCTGTAGCCTTGGCCGCCTGCGGTATTGCTGTAGTGGTGGTCGGCAAGGGCGGCGAAGGGGTAGGGCTTACCGAATGCCTCGAACCACATGGCTACGGCTTTTTTGCGGTGAATGTCGGGCCGGGCATCGGGTGCGTCGAGGAGGCCAACGTATCGCTCTGCGGTCCGGAGGCTGTCGTATACCTGGCTGACCATGGGGGCGTACTCCCATGCGAGCATGAGGGACTGGCGGTCGTCCCAGTTTTTGTCCCACTCATTGCCTATCTGCAGGTAGCGGATCTGACCCGGTGCGCCCTCATCATTTTTTCGGGGCTGGCCGTACTTATCGGCCCAAATGCGATGGTACTGGGCGTACTGTCCGAACATACCGCCGAGCATCATGGTGTCGTATGATGCGGGGGGGGCGGGTGCCCAGTTGTTGGAGCCGGTGTTGTTTCTGAGCCAGGTGGGGGTGGCTTTGAGTACGGGCCAGTTTTCGAGGCCCAGCCGGGCCATGTTATTGTAGTACCGGTTAAAGTTAAAGCCGTTCCTGGAGTTTCCTTCAAACAGGAGGGTGTCTTCTTTGTATTCTACCCACTCCCAGTTATGATAGTTTCTTAGCCTGCTAAAGGCCATTTTAGGGCCCTGGGGGTCGTCGTTAAAGGTATTGACTCCCCAAAAATCCTTAATGAGGGCATGCTGTGTGGGGGTGTTGTATTCAGGTATTTCTTCCAGGTCTTTTACTTTTTCTCCATAAAATACGATCTCCATGGGGGCACGTGGGGAGGAGTTGGTGCTGTCTGCGGCATCTACCTGTATGAGCACGCGCCGGGTGGGTTGGTGACTGGCGGGTGTGACGGTGGTCCACTTCATGTAGCGCTGGAGGGTGGTGTCTACTATCTGGTGGGCCTGCCTGCTGTCTTGGCGGACCCAGTCGGGTACATCGCCGCTGTAGATGGTGAAGCGTCCTTCGCCGGGGCCGTCAAAAAAGGCTATCTCATGTATGCGGTAGTAGCCGGGAAAGTCTATGGTGATCCATGGCTTTACCTCGCGGGGGGTGCCTTTGCCCATCCAGTTATTGCGGGGGGTGGGCTGCCACTCTGACTTGGCGGGCTTTTCGAGGTTGCGGCCCAGTTCCTGCTCGTCTACGAGGCGGATGGCCTGATCGGACTTGGTGGTGAAGTAGCTGTTTACATACACGACGCCATATTTTCCGTCGAGATCGATAGGAATAACCTGCTTTTCTTCCTGCCCGCAGGCTATGAACCCGGGCAGGATGAATAGCAGTGTGTAGAGGTATGCTGAGGAGATGATGCGGTTGTTTTTCATATGTTACTTAGTGGTCCGGCAAAGGGCATGCCATATGGCCAATCATACTAAAAGTATAATTTTTATGGAAAAAAACCGCATAGGTGCCTGTCAGTCTTTGTTTTAATGGGCTTCTCCGTTGCCGTTACCATTGCCATTAGTGGGCAGGTGCAGGCGCGCGATTTCCATTTCGTTGTTTTTACGGGCGGCCTCATCGGTTAGGCGGGTCCAGGCGGTTCTTTCCTTTTCGTACTTGGTCTCATAGCCGTAGGATGAGGCACTATTGCCGTCGCCTTCTGGCAACATGTGGCTGTCGGCATACTCGAACATACGGAGCATGAGTGAAGGGCTTATGCCATATACAAAGTTTGCCAGGCGTGCGGGAAGGGTAAGAATGATCTCGGGTGTACCGCGGCGGCATGCCTTGAGTATTTTAGCGGCTGCTTTTTCGGCATTAGCGGATAGTACTGGGAGGGAGTCACTGATTTTGAACCAGCGGTATTCTTTTTCATAATCGCCTTTTACGCGGCTATTGCGTGGGCTGCCGGTGCGCATAAGGCCGGGGCAGGCGGTGGTGACGATGATGTTCTTTTTCCTGAGGGAGGTGTACATGCCTTCGCTCAGTGCGGTAAGGGCAAACTTACTGGTACTGTAGGGGAGGAGATGGGGGAAGCTTATCTTACCGCCAATACTGGATATGTTGATGATACGGCCTTCTCCCTGCTCTTCCATAAGGGGTATGGCGGCCTGCATAAAGCGCAGGGGGGCGTAGAAGTGGATCTTCATGAGCTCCTGGTAGTCTTTAATAGACATGTTTTCCTGGGGGCCTACGAGTATCTGGCCGGCATTATTGATGAGCACATCGAGGCCATGAAAGTAGTTGGAGACTTTTTCAACGGCATTGCTGATGTCGGTGGCGCGGGTGATGTCGCACTGTATAGTGAGTACATCCCAGGCGCCGTGTGCACGTAGCTGGTGGTGTGCCGCTTCGAGCTCTTCCTCATCACGTGCACAGATGGCGATTCGTGCGCCCTGTTCGGCAAGTTGCCTGGCCATAACGAGGCCGAGGCCTCTGGAGCCTCCGGTGACGAGGACTACTTTATCGTGAAAACTGTATTTTGAAGCAAGAATTTCGCGGGCAATGGCTCTTCCTGCAAGGAAGCCACCTAGGGCAATACCCAATTTGTGCCAATCTTTCATATAGTCGTATTTATCCTAGTATAACGCGCATGGGCGGCCAGTGTTAAAAGTTTATTGGATATGCTGGCAGAAGGTGGGGGTAGTATGCGGGGGATGGCTTAGGAATGTACTTACAGGGGCTACAGATAGTGACTGTGAAGGGGACTTTTTCAAGAAACAGTATTCTGGTGTGGATGGAAGATAATCTGTTTAAGATAAGGGGGTTACATTTTCCCATTCACATTATTAATCATCGAACTAACCTATATTTTTTATGAAAATGTACTTTTTAACTGGCTTTTTGATATTCTCTTTTGGAATAGGTATGGGCCAGTCTCCGGATGCTGAGCTGGCAGGAAAGGTTTGCGCCTCGATGGATGATGTGGATTTTAGTATGGATGAAACGGAACTTAATGAGCTGGTGATGCAGTCTATTCAGAATGTGTATAAGGAGGAGACGGAGTTGATAGTGAAGGCAATGAATGTTCATATGGAGGCTAATGAGGGTATGACGCAGCAGGAGGCGGGACTGGTGATCGGTAACGCGGTCCGGCTGGAGCTGATGGATAACTGCGAGAATTTTCAGCGGATCACAATGTTTAAAGGTAAGCCTGTGCCTGAAATTTCTGATCTGACGAGAAAGGTGGGTGAGGAGATAACGGAGGATATAGCTGGAAAGGAAAAAAATGGTGGGTTGACAATGGAAATAATAGATAAGGCGATGTCGGAGGCTATGGATAAATATGGGGCGGAGATTGATAAGCAATTCGGAAAGAGGTATTCGCTGGAGTTTTCAGATCAGCTTACGGCCTATTTACAGACGGAAAGCCGACCGTACATGAGGTGGATGGTTAACCGTAAAAGGTGAAAAAGTACAATTTAACTCCTGAGGGTGCTTAAAGGTATTGAAAAATACTGACGTTATAGGATTCCTATAGGTAAAGCATACTCATGGCGGATTAGTTACGAGCGAGAGACGGCTTAGAGACGAAGCAGTTCGGTGTGGATAACTGTGAAAGCCGGTGGTATGCTGTGGTGGCTAAATTAGTGGATTGTTAGGAAAGTGCAAAGGTGTGTTTGTGCGTTTCCGGCGCTATGGCAGGGGGGATCAGGGGCTCTGGGTTGAATAGTGGATTTGTTTGGGGGACATTCTGCGGGTATCACGGAAGGATGGACCTCGAAAGTCGGACCTCTCCACCAGGTGGGGAATGATTAGTGCTTATTGCTGCAGAGTGCCATATTTTTATACGCAAATCATTCAAAATTAGCCCTTAGTTTGACGGCTATGTTTATCTGAGGAAAGGGGAATTGGTGCTTAGGTTGTGGGCTATGCTGATAGGAAGTGGACTGAAATTTACAGTGGGGCCTGCCTTTTTAATCGTGGCGCCTTCCGGAAGATTAGTTGGGGGGCTGGGATGCGGTGTGAATTATTTGCAGAATGTGTGATGCGTAGCATGATGTAATGGCTGTGCATATTTTTTTCTTCTGCGTATGCCTGTTTTTTTCATGCACCTAGAAAGGGATCAGGTGTGTCCGTTTATATAATTGCCCTTTCAAAATTAATATAGATCCTATTTATTGTAGAAAAATACACCAGGTCTATATTTGAAATTTAACCGAACATATTACAGATTCAGTGACCTATTGGTAAAGGGATGGGTGTGGGTAGGCGTTTTACTGGGAGTAGCCTATGCCATTATCCTGTTTGGTTTTATCACGGTAGTGTGGGAATGCGCCCGGTACACTTATTTTCATGTTGAGGGATGGCAGGTACCTTTCATCCTTTCAGAGGGGGATTCTACTATTCTCTATTATAGCTCGGCCCTTACTGCTTCGGTTTTTGGCCTATTTGCCGGCTTCAGGTTTGCCCTCGAAAATTCGATCAGATGGAGGCAACCGCGTTTAAAACTACATCAGCGAAGCCTGATTAATCTGCAAACCGTGCTGTTTTACGTATTCCTGTATATTCTCGGTAAAGCGCTGCTATACATTCCGATGTTCTACGCGGCTTTTCGTATCCCCTATCGCCAGTCTGTTTTCGGTAGCTATCCTATACTGTACTTTCTCTTCCCATTGGTGATGTTTCTTATGATGTGGCCGCCTATGTTGCGGAAGACAGGAAGGCACGGTCAAAAGTGGCTGGGGTTCACATTTCTTATGGTAAGCATACTGGCCGCCGTAATCGCTCAGTGGCGACCTATAGACGCTAAGAGGATAGACGATAGCTGGCTTGCCTCAGATGTTTTTATTCATAATAATATAGAGGTGCCGGAAGCAAGCAGCGGAAACTTTAATTACCGGTCATCTCTTTTCCTGGGACTGTTTATTTCCCATGACGGTGATAGGGAGCGGATATTTAAAACCAGGGTTGGGCGCTATGAATTTGAAGAGGTCACGTTGGATTCAGTGCCTGCCTTAGTTGCCATGGAAAAAGCCAGGCTGGCTGAAGCAGAGCTTGTGCTTCCCGTGTTGTACATAGACCGAAATGTGCGAATGCAATACGTCAATGACCTTATTTTCAGGTTTAGTAAAATAGGTGTCCGTCATATCAGGATCAATACAGCAGTTCCTTCACCGGGCCTCTATGATAATACCTTAGACCCAACGTATGGTATGGATTTCATAATACCCTTCTATTATGCTGAGTTTGAAACATTTCTTAATGAAGCTGAGGAAATAGGGTCGGACAATCGAAGGCTGGTCTTACCAATACATCATTGGGCATATCGTACGGAAAGCTATAAGCTGGTAAATCATATCAAAGTCGATCTGTCTGCAGATGGGAGCATCACCTTGAATGGACAGTCGGTAGGTAATAAGAAATTGGGAGAGGTGGTGTATTCCCTCATCAAAAGGTTTCCCCAAAGACATGCTATAGTCTACGATGTGGCACCGGAAGCCAGATTTGAAGATTACATCAGAGTCAAAGACATTATCAGACAACAATACATTCTGTACCGGAAAGAAATAAGGGAGCAAATAGGAAAAGAATTTGACTCATCCTACATCTATTTAAAATATACCAATTTTGTGGGAATAGCTCCTTATGAGATCATAGAATTGACACCGGGGGAGAAACGGCTTATCCGGCTAAAGGAGCGTTTTCCGGTAAAATATACCTACGGAGGTATTGTAGATTGATCACACACATAACTAACATGGCATTAGCCCGGGCGGGACGAGGTGTCTGTAGAAATTCAGAATGAACGTATTTAGCTCCAGCGGAGCGGGATAATTGGCTGTCAGTGTTTTTTATGGTTGGGATGTAAGCAAGCTTTGGTATCAGGGCCCGGAAGTTCGGGCCTCTCCCCAAGAGGGGAATTAATTTGTGCCTATTGCTACAGGGGTGCTTAGGCTGCGTGCCTACGGCACTGAGGGTTGATCTGGCATCTGGAGCTACAAAGGCTGCGTCCCGAAGGGACTTGCCTATTGGTTAGGCTTAGGCGGGTCAGTCTGAGCGTCTCTGCCCTGATGAAATATGCGTGTTGTTATCTGTCGCGGAATGAGGCCCAGCCGGATGCGGCCCAGCCGGATGCGGCCCAGCCGGATGCGGCCCACCGAAAGTCGGCCCACCGAAAGTTGGCCCACCGAGAGTCGGACCACCGAAAGTCGGACCACCCTAATGAAAAAACTTTGGAACGTTTTTTCATCTGTCCCCACCCCCAGGGGGGGGAATTATTTGTGCCTACCGCTGCAGAGTGCCATATTTTTGTACGCAAATCATTCAAAATTAGCCCTTAGCTTGACGACTATATTTATCTGAGGAAAGGGAATTGGTGCTTAGGTTGATGGCTATGCTCCCTCGGGGGCAGGCACAAAAGCGTGACTATGGAAAGCGAAAGCCGGACTTCTCCTATTATCACAGGCGGGGAGTTTTGTGGCAAAAAAAAGAAGGGCACTCACCCTTCTCTTTTTCACCATTTCAATATGAAGATTAATACGTATCGCGGTAGTAATGATCGAACCTGGCCCCGCGGTCTCTGCGGAGGGGTATGGACATGCCGCCGGACTCTTCGAGCCAGTCGAAGAGGTCGTTTCGCAGCTCTTTACTGAGGGGCTTGAGGGAGTCTTCGGTGATGAGGTTGCGCATTTCCCAGGGGTCGTTTTCCAGGTCGTATAGTTCGTTGATGTCCCAGATGCCGTAGTAGCGTATGTACTTGTACTTATCGGTCCGTACGGCATGTACGGTGGGGGTCTGGGGAAAGGGTCTCTCCCAGAAGTATTCGTAGTATATCCTGTCGCGCCAGGGGATGTCCTGGCCTTTTAGCAGGGGGGTGAATGAGGCGCCGTCCATGTTGGCGGGTTTTGTGAGACCTGCGAGTTCGAGTAGGGTGGGTGCAATGTCGATGTTCTGCACCATCTGGCTGATCTTGCCTTGTTTGATCATGTCACCGCCGCCATATACGAGCAGGGGCACGCGGATGCTCTCTTCGTAGGCGTGGCGCTTATCTATAAGGCCATGCTCGCCAAATGAAAAGCCATTGTCTCCCATGTAGAAGATGAGGGTGTTATCGAGCATATCATTTTGCTCGAGGTAGTCGAGTACCTGGCCTATGCTTTCGTCTACGGAGAGGAGGGTCTCATTGTACCGGCGGTAGAACTCGGGAAAGGAGATTTGCCCGTGGTACATGTAGTCTACTCCATGCCAGCTATTGCGCTGTGCCTTTACCCAGTTGGGCAGGAGGTGGTAGCGGTAGTCGAGGGTGTCGGTGGCAGGGGGGTACATGCTGGGAGGGTAGGCGGGTTCTTCGCCGAGGTAGGCATCGCGGTGCCGGGGGGCGGGGGCAAACTCGGAGTGTACGCCTTTGTGTGAGAGGTAGAGGAAGAAGGGTTTTTCTCCGTCCTGTTCTTTGATAAAGTCGAGGGCATAGTCTGTGAGGAGGTCGGTGACGTAGGTGCTGTCTTTAAAGGCTTTTTCTTTCCCGTCTACATTGAGGGTGGGGTTGTAGTACTGGCCTTGTCCGCGGAAGCTGACCCAGTGGTCGAAGCCGGGGCGTGGGTCGGCGTGGTGTTCGCCCATGTGCCACTTACCTATAAAGGCGGTATTGTAGCCGGCCTTTTGCAGGTACTCGGGAAAAAACACGGATGAGTCAGCGACGAGTGACTGGTTGTCTATGACGCCGTGGCGGTGTGAGAACTGCCCGGTCAGTATGGAGGCGCGGCTGGGTGAGCAGAGTGATGTGGTAACGAAGGCGTTTTCCACATGCACGCCCCCGGCGGCCATGCGGTCCATAGCGGGGGTCTGCAGAAAGGGGACTTTACCGGTGAAGCCCATGAAGTCGTAGCGGTGGTCATCACTGAGGATAAACACGATGTTTTTGGGCTTATTGCCTGTCTGCTGTAGCTGCAGGTTCTGTGGGGGAGCCTGCCGCCCGGTGGCCTGTTGGCAGGCGTGGGCGGCGGGCAGCAAAAGAAGTATGAGGTAAAACAGGGGTCTCATTACTGGCTGTTATCTGTGAGGGTGAAATCTGCCTCTTTGGTGTCAGCGGAACTGGTACCAATAAATACTTTGAAGTCCCCGGGTTCGGCTTTGTGGCTCATGTCGCGGGTGTAAAAAGCGAGGTCATCTGTGTGTATGGTAAAGGTGACAGTCTGTGACTGTCCGGGCTGGAGGCTTATTTTCTGAAAGCCTTTGAGCTCTTTTACGGGGCGGGTGACGCTGCCTACGAGGTCGCGTATGTATAGCTGTACGACTTCTTCGCCTTCTCTGTCGCCACTATTAGTGACCTGAACGGAGGCGGTAAGGGAGCCGCCCATATCGAGGCTGTTCTGACTAAGGCTGACATCGCCGTAGCTGAATGTGGTGTAGCTGAGGCCATGGCCAAAGGGGTAGAGGGGCTGATTGGGCACGTCGAGGTATTTACTGGTGTATTTTTGCTCTTCGAGAAAGGGCCTTCCGGTGTTCTTCATGCTGTAGTAGATGGGGATCTGGCCTACGTTACGGGGAAAGGTGATGGTGAGCTTGCCGGCGGGGTTGTAGTTGCCAAAGAGGACATCGGCAATGGCGGGGCCTGACTGGGTGCCGAGGTGCCAGGCGTACAGGATGGCGGGCACGTTATCGTGCATCCACGTGATGGTGAGGGGCCTGCCTGCCATGACTACGGTTACTAGGGGTTTACCGGTGGCGTGTACTTTTTCGAGGAGGGCCTGCTGGGGGCCGGGCAGTCCGAGCTGGGAGCGGCTGGCGGCTTCTCCACTCTGGCGGTAGTTTTCGCCAATGGCCATGATGACGAGGTCGGCGGCATTGGCTGCGCTGATGGCTTCTTCAAATCCGCTCTGGTCGTCTCCTTCAAATCCGGCACCTTTGACGTATTGGATATCGGCATTGGGGGCGGCTTCTCTGAGGCTGGCGAGGAGGGTCTTTACTTTGGACTCGTCTCCGGAGGCGTGCCAGGTACCGAGCAGGTCTATCTTGTTGTCTGCAAGGGGACCGATGAGGGCTATTTTCCGGGTGCTTTGAGAAAGGGGCAGAAGGGGGCTGCCGTTCACTTCTTCGTTTTTTAACAGCACCATTGATTTTTTAGCGGACTCGAGGGCATGGTCCATGAGCTCTGTGGAGAAGACAGTTTCTTTTTCCCTGTTCTCATCCATGTAGCGGTAGGGGTCTTCAAAGAGGCCGAGGTCTATTTTTGCCTGCAGGATAAGGCGAACGGAATTGTCTATTTCCGCCAGGGGTACTTTTCCCTCTTCTACGAGTTGTGCGAGGTATTGATTAAATACGCCGCCCTGCATATCCATATCGATACCGGCATTGATGGCGAGGGCCGCGGCTTCTTTTTCGTCTTTAACGACGCCGTGTGGTACCATTTCGTTAATGGAGGTGTAGTCGGTGACGACAAAGCCTTGGAATCCCCACTCTTCTCTGAGGATGTCTTTCATAAGGTAGCTGCTGCCGCTGGCGGGTACGCCGTCTACTTCATTGAAGGATGACATGACGGTGGCTACGCCTGCATCGATGGCGGCTTTGTAGGGGGGGAGGTAGGTCTCGCGGAGTACGCGCTCGGACATGTCTACGGTATGGTAATCGCGTCCTGCCTGTGCGGCCCCGTAGGCGGCAAAGTGCTTGACGCAGGCGAGGAGTGTGAAGGGGTCTGTGAGGTCGTCGCCCTGGTAGCCTTTAACTTTTGCCTCGGCAATGCGGCTTACGAGGTAGGTGTCTTCGCCTCCGCCTTCGGCAATACGGCCCCAGCGTGGATCTCTGGCAATGTCTACCATGGGATTAAAGGTCCAGTTGAGCCCGGCGGAAGCGGCTTCTTTGGCGGATAGGCGGGCGGACTCGCGCATCATGTCGAGGTCCCATGAACAGGCCTGGGCCAGCGGAATAGGGAAGATCGTCTTGTAGCCATGGATGACGTCATAGCCAAACAGCAGGGGTATGCCGAGCCGTGTTTCTTCCACAGCCATGCGCTGCAGGTCACGGGCATAGCCTACCGTATGGGCATTGAATAATCCTCCTACTCTGCCGGACACCAGTTCCTGTTTGTAATCATCATTGAGTGTGGGACCTGTAACGTCCCAGCCGCTGGTGTATAGGGTAAGCTGGCCTATCTTTTCCTCAAGGGTCATTTCGGCCATCAGAGAGTCTATAAAGTCGTTGCCGCCCTGTGCGATGCCGGTTTTGCGGGGCTGGGCATCGGACTGGCATCCGGGCAGGCAGATGAAAAAGAGGCCTGCAAAAAATAAAATGTATCGCATCTGTAGATTTTTCGGGTTTCTTTAATAGGTGAAATCAAGCTTATCGAGCCCTTGCTGTACTTCGGGGCAAGACATGAAAAGGTCCCACAGGAGTCCTGTACGGTGGTTTTCCATCATTACGACAATGGGGCCCTGGTCTATGGCGAGGTAGCGCTGGGGATAGAAGTTCTTCTCTTCGCTAAAGGCGTCATAGAATCCGGCCACGCCCCATACTTTGCTGCCGAGCTCTTCGTAGAAGTAGCGCATGGCGGCCATGCTTTTATCGGGTGTGTAGGGTATGGAGGAGAGGGCAGCGGTGGGTGATATCACGCCAAGGTCGTTGCCGGGCCGGTGGCCGGCGTAGCCGTTTACGCTGTAGCTGGCGGTAAGCCCCCAGCAGTTTTCGCCATAGCCTTCGTAGTTATTGGGGTTTTCGACGCACCAGTCATAGTTGATGAGGCTATGGTTGGTATTGTGCTCCCAGTAGTTGGTGTAGCGGTCGCTGAGGTTGCGGGGGTCTAGCCCGAGGTAGCTGTAGTGTGCCCAGAATAGGGGGCCTCCATAGGCTTCGGCGCCATTATGGTGGAGGTCTAGGCGGTGTCCGTAGGCTTCGACGGGGTCTACGATGTTTCCGTTACGTGCCCAGCCCTCATGGTATACTTCTGCGGGTATGCCGTGGGTGGGTGATGAGGCTGCGAGTACGTAGGTGATGAGGCACTCGTTATAGCCGCGGAGGGGGAAGTTCATGTCCCAGCCAAAATTGGGTGACCAGTGCCAGTAAAGCACGTTTTCTCCGTCGCGGCGGTACCAGTCCCATTCGACTTCCTGCCAGAGGGTGTCTATATCGGCGGCAAGTTGCTGTTCTTCCTGGCTGCCGTCTTTAAAGTATTGTCTTACGCAAAGGAGTCCCTGTATCATGAAGGAGGTCTCCACGAGGTCGCCGCCGTTGTCTTTGGCGCTAAAGGGCTTCACCTGCCCGGTTTCGCCGTTCATCCAATGTGGCCACACGCCATGAAAGCGGTCGGCTGTTTCGAGAAAGTCGACAATTTGACGTAGTCGTTGGTAGCCTTGCTGCCTGGTGATCCAGCCGCGCTCTATTCCTACGAGGAGGGCCATAACGCCAAAGCCACCACCGCCTGAGGTAACGATATTCTTATCGTCCTGGGGGTATACATTGTCGGCATGGAAACGCTCGCGGGCCACCCCGGACTGTGGTTCGGCGTAGTCGTAAAAGTAGCGGAAGGTCTGCTCATGCACCATGTCGAACAGCTCCTGGTCGCTAAGGGAGGGTACTGTGTCGGGTGGGGGGTTCTGGCCGGAGTTTGTAGCGGTTTGTTCATCGGAACAAGCTATGAGCAGCCAGATACTGCAGAGGCAGAGTATACCGGTGTATTTGAACATGAAGGGTTCTGTTATGGGTAAGGGTGAAAAAATGGGGAACCTGCGGGAAGCGGGGTGATACGGGCACCCCGGCTTCCCTTGGTTCTGAGTTAAGGCATTAAGGGGCTTAGTTCCAGCCGTCGTTCTGGCTGAGGTCGCCCCCGGTAAGGTCTACTTCCTGCTGGGGAATGGGCCAGTAAATGTGGCGCGTGGGGTCGAAATTGGTCTTACCGACTGCGCGCATGGCTTCTTCGAGACGTCCCTGACTTTTGAGGTCAAACCATCTTTGCTGCTCCATGGCGAGTTCCCAGCGGCGTTCATTCCATATGGCGGTGCGTAGCTGTGCCTGGTCGCTGGTAGTGACGTCGGGCAGGATGTCCATGTCTCCCCCGCGGGCACGCTGGCGAACCATGTTGAGGTACATTTGGGCTTTGCCTGTCTGGTTAAGCTCATTGGCTGCCTCGGCGGCTACAAGGAGTATGTCGGCGAGGCGGAGGAGTCGGATATTGCCTTCGGCTGCTCCCTGGTTTATCTGCTCGGATACCCATGCTTTCTGGTTATAGCGCTCCCCTTCGAGGTTGGGGTTGTCTACGATGACGGCTGAACCGTCGGGCAGTTCTTCCCCTACGTAGAGAATAGTGGCATCGCGGCGTGGGTCTTGGGGGTCGAATGAGGCTTCGAGTTCGGGTGAGGGCCAGTTAAAGCCCCATCCGAGGTTGGGGTTACCGCGTACGCCCTGTACCTGGTTGAACTGTGAGCCACCTCCGCCTTGTCCGTGACCGACCTGTGAGCTGGTGGCCGATACTTCGAATATGGACCCTGATCCATGCTCGCCGGCAACGCGGAAGATCATGGCAAAATCAGGAGCCAGTGAATACTCACCGGAGTTGATGACTTGCTCGGCAGTGGTAAGGGCATCATCATAGTTGTCACGCCAGAGATATACTTTGGCAAGGAAACCGAGGGCTGCGCCGCGGGTGGCACGGCCTAGTTCGGTGCTTGGGTACTCGCTTTTTTCAGGAAGTACGGCTGCTGCATCAATGAGGTCCTGCTCTATCTGGTCTAGTACCTGGGCCTCGGTGGCCCTGGTGATGCCCTCCGCGCTGATGGTGGGCCCGGTAAGGAGGGGCACGCCTCCGAATCCTCTTACGAGAAAGAAATAGAAGTAGGCGCGCAGGAATTTAGCCTCGCCCACGAGGCGCTGTCCGAGGTCATCATTGATATTGGCCCGGGGTACTTTGTCTATGACTTCATTGGCCCGGCGTATGCCCCGGTAGTAGCCACTCCATACGCCTCCGAATGCGATATTGAACTGGTCGTATGTATAGTCGTCGAGCTCACGGAGGAAGGCTGCATCGTTGGGGGTGCTTCCTTTTACTGCATCATCGGAGTGGATGTCGGTAAGCCCTATGTAGCTGAATACGTGAACGGACCAGTCGCGTAGCATAAAGTACACGGCATTGGTGGCCTCTATGGCCTGTTCTTCTGTTTCAAAAAAGTTGCTGGCTGTTTGCTGTACCAATGGGTCCTGCTCAAGGAAATCTTCTCCGCAGGAGCTCACGGTGCAGGTGGCGGCTGTGCCTAGAAAGATGTATAAAAACCACTTCTTCATATTGTTTATTCTTTAGAATGAGACATCAAGGCCTACGGTGTAGACGCGTGAGATGGGGTAGACGCCTCTGTCTATATTGACATCAAAAACGTTGGAACTGTTGGGATTGATTTCGGGCGTGTAGCCGGAATAATCGGTAATGGTAAGCAGGTTAGTGCCGTTCACATATACTCTGAGCTTCTCCATTCCCCAGCGCTCGCTGAGTGTCTGTGGGAAGGTGTAACCGATCTGCAGGTTACGCAGGCGGGTAAAGTCACCGTCTTCGAGGAAGCGGTCGGACACGTTGTAGTTGATACCGCCGTTGGTGACGCGTGGCTCGGTATTGCTGGTGCCGGGACCGGTCCACCTGTCGAGGTAGGAGGTTTCAAAGTTGTAGGTATTGAACCGCTGGGTCTTTTTGGCATTGTATATCTGGTACCCGTAGCTACCGTTCCAGAGCATGCTGAGGTCTACTCCTTTGTAGGCAAAATTAAGGTTAAGGCCTAAGGTGAGGGTAGGGAATGAGTTGCCTATGTTGGTGCGGTCGTCTCCGTTGATCTCGCCGTCGCCGGTTATGTCCTCAAAGATGAGGTCACCGGGTACGGTACCGGGGAGGCTGGGGGTGTTATTGATCTGTTCTTCTGACTGGAACACGCCAATGGTGCGGTAGCCGTAGAAGTGTGCAATGGGTTCGCCTACGACGGTGCGGGTAGCGAGCTTACCACCTTCTCCTGTAGGGCCGCCGAAGATGACATCAAGCCCCTGGCCGAGTTCGTTGACTTCATTATCTACTACGGAGGCGATGGCCTGTACGCCGTAGGTGAAGTCACTGACTTCGTCCTGCCAGGCAAGGGAGAAATCCCAGCCGTTGTTGGTGACTGAAGCGGAGTTGATGGTGGGATCTGAATCGAAACCGAGGAAGTCTGGCTGTGGAAGTACGGCAAGGATGTCGTTCGTTTGCTTGCGGTAGTAGTCAGCTTCGAAGGTGAGGCGATTCTGTAGTATACCGAGTTCAATTCCTATATCAAGTTGCTCGGTTTCTTCCCATCGCAGATTGCTGTTGGCAGCGGCTACGGGGGTAGCGCCGAATACTACGGTCTCATCTACTCCGAATACGGCATTGAGGTTGCCTTGTACGAGGGGTACGAACTGGTAGTTTCCAATACGTTCGTTACCGGTGATACCGTAGCTGGCTCTTAGCTTGAGGTCATTGATAAGGGCTACATTGGCCATAAAGGGCTCTTCGCTGATTCTCCAGCCTACCCCTACGGCGGGGAAGTTACCGTAGCGGTTATCATCGCCAAAGCGGCTGGAGCCGTCCCGGCGGAAGCTGGCGGTAAGGAGGTATTTCCCTTTGTATGCGTAGTTTACCCTGGCGAGGTATGATTCGAGTTGGTTCTCCCCGGCCTCGTTGTCACCGGCACTACCTAGTGCAAAGGTGGTGGCATCGCCAGCGGATAGGTACCAGAAGTTCTTGCCTTCACCAGGTAGCCCTGATATACTGGCGTTAAACTCTTCGATGTAAATGTCCTGGACGGTATAGCCGACTACTGCGGAGAGGCTGTGATCGCCGAACTCTTTGTTGTAGCGCAGGGTGTTTTCCCAGAGGATGTCGCGGTCGTTAGTACCGGATACGGTGAGGCGATCCTGCTGTGCCTGCTGTATGGGGGATACAAAGAACTCTGGGGTGTAGCTCTTACGTTCGCGTCTGCCCAGGTTTACACCAAAGTTGGTACGGAAGGTAAGGTCTTTAAGAATGTCTACATCGAGGTAGATGTTACCAACTGAGCGCAGGGCAAAGTTGTCGTTGCGGTCGTAGAACTGTGCGGCAATGGGGTTGCCTACGGGATCCAGGGGCGCAAATCCGTCTTCGTCAAATGGCTCGAAGATGGGATAGGCCCGGTAGGCGTTGACGACGAGGTTGGGGCTGGTGTTGCTGTTATTGTATATAAAGGCAAGGTTGTGGCCCAGTGTAACGGGGTCGGCGAGCTTGTACTCGTTATTTATCCTGAGTGTGTAGCGCTCAAAGTCACTGCCAATGATGATGCCTTCCTGCCTGAAGTAGTTAAGGGCTACATTGTAGTTGATCTTTTCGGATCCGCCGAAGAGGTTTACCTGGTAGTCCTGGATGGCGGCATTACGGAATACTTCGTCCTGCCAGTTGGTGCCTTCTCCGAAAGATGAAGGGTTGGGATAGAGGGGGGTGCCGCCTTCGTTTACGGCAAGTTCGTTGGCGAGTTCGGCAAACTGACTGGCATTTACGAGGTCTATCTCGTCTATTACACGCTGTACGCCGTAGCTGGCACTGAAATTTACCTTGGTGGGCTGGTCATATGCGCCCTGGTTGGTGCTCACGATGACTACTCCGTTGGCGCCCCGGGTACCGTAAATGGCGGTAGCGGAGGCATCTTTCAGTACTTCTATGGACTTGATGTCGTTAGGGTTGAGGAAGTCGATATTGTCTACGATCATTCCATCCACGACAAATATAGGGTTGGAATTATTAAGGGTACCGACACCGCGAATCCTGATGGCTGCTGAGGCGCCTGGCTCTCCGGAGGTGGGTGTGACGGTGACACCGGCTACCTGGCCCTGCAGGGCCTGTGCCACTGAGGATGTGGGTATTCGGCTTATTCGCTCGCCATCTACGGAGTTGATAGCCCCGGTAACATCGCGCTTTCGCTGTTCACCATAACCGACCACGACTATCTCCTGCAGGGTCTCTACAGAAGGGTATAGCTGTACGTTCATGGTAGACCTTCCGTTGATATCGACGGTCTCCTGCGTATAGCCAACAAATGAATAGACGAGGGTGGTGGCATCTGCGGATACCTGTAGTGAGTAGTTACCGTCCACGTCTGTGGTAGTACCGCGGTTGGTGCCTGCCACGTATACGTTCACACCCGGCAGCGCTTCACCGGTCTCGTCGGTCACCTTACCCCTGATGAGTGAGGTGTCCTGTGCGCTAAGCGGGATTGCGATAGTCGTAAAAAGCAGCAATAGAAGGAGCGATGCACCTGTCGCCCGTAGTTGCCCGTAGATTTCTCTCATAAAAATGGTGTTATGTTGTGTAACCTGTTGGCATTGTACGGTTTCGCCTAATGATCCCCAATTTTTTTCGTAAAAATCAATTGAAAAACAGGGTTTTCACTACCTAAAAACAGGTGGTGCTGTTGCGCCTTAAAAACACCATTTTGTGCGCCTATGCGTATATTTCAACACAGAAAACGTTTGCGTATCACGCTTTGGTAACAAGTGACCGGATGGAGACAAAAATATGGTCTGAAGGGTATGTAAGGTATGGTTTATAGATGACCGGAAAAGAGGTTGTAGATAAGGAGTGTGGAGTCATCTTTATTACCAGAGGCGTATAATTTTTCTATCTTTTTGCGGAAGCGCCACACGGTATTTCGCCGCAGGTCGAGTACTTCGGATAGCTCATCGAGGGTGTAATCGGTCTGCCGGTTATTGGTGACATAGAGGATGTAGAATGCCTTCTCAATAGGGAAGCGGATACCGTGGAAAACGGTGTTGCTGGTGACGGACTCGACGTAGCCGCAGCGGGTGCAGCGGCGTGAGAACTTGGCGGTGCCGTCGGTGTAGTTGTCATGGTTGCACTTGATGCAGTAGAATCCTTTCTCCCACTTCATTTTTTCGAGAAAGCGGTAGCAGCTTAGCTGGTCGGGAAAGATGTTGCGAAACTGCTCGGGGGTGAGGTTCTTGTTTATGAACCTGTCCTGCAGTATCTGCTTCATATTGTTCTTGAGCTTCCAGTTATCGAGGTCGAGCAGGCTGTTTATCCGGCCGATCTCACGGGTTTGCTCAAATAGCTTCTGGTTTAGCTCTTCGAGCTCGAGGTTTTTGGCTTGGAGCTCGCGGGTGCGCTGCTTCACGTTTTTTTCGAGCTCACGGTTTACTTCGTCTTTCAGCTCCGCATTTACTTCCTGCTGGCGGATGATGCGGCGCAGGGCGCGGTCGCGGTTGCTCTTAAGGATACGCACGCGGTCGCTGAGGGCAAAGGTGAGGAAGAGCATTTCGAGCAAAAAGGAGACGTGCAGGCTGTAGTAACTGAGGATGCTAAAGGGGATGATGGAAAGGTATACGAGGCCTTTTACCAAAAAACCGAGAAAGAGGAAGCCGTATGCAACGACGAAGAAGCGGGCGGGCTTGTAGCCTCGGATAAGGACGGCGATACTGGCGAGGAAGATGAGGGAGAGGGGGATGATCTCCAGGTATTGGTAGTCGAACAGGCGGTTATCGACCATGATGCCGGTAAGGAAATATAAGCACCTGGCGCCCAGCACGACAAGCAGGGCTTTGTGCAGCCAGGGGGCACGCACGCTGGTGTTGAGGAACTTCATGGAGAAAAGGAGAATCCAGAAGATAACGGCGAAGAGGGCGGTGCCGTAGGCTATCTGGTTCCACTGGGGGCTTCCGGGCCAGAGGTACTGGTAGGCGATGCCGTCGACGCACATGGCGTATATGCCTACGCTAAGGATGTAAAAGGTGTAGTAGAGGTACTTGATCTCCTTAATGGCGGAGTAGATGAGTAGGTTGTAAAGGGTGATGATGACGATCATCCCGTAAAAGATGCCGTAGAGGAAGTACTCATTGAGTGCGTAGTGGACAAAACGTGGCAGGGTACGCAGGGCGACGCGAATGTCGGCGTAGCTGTGGGACTTTACTTTAAAGTAGAAGGTGTGCACGCCCTGCAGATCGGGGGGCAGGAGTACCTCAAAGTTTTTGTGTAGAAAGAGCTTCTCGTGAAAGGGGAGTGCGTCGCCCATTCTTATGGTTTGGTAGGTGCCGTCTTCACGAGGGGAGTAGAAGGTGATCTCGTCGATGGTCTGATCGTAGAACTCGAGTAGCTGGCCGCTCTGGCCTTTTTCGGGCAGGCGAATATCGAGCTTTACCCAATAGGTTGAGGGTGCATTGTAGTCGGGTGGCCGGAAGCGGGGGTTTACGCTGAAGAGTTCGGGGTGCCGGGTGACGTGGCGGAAGGTGAGGGTGTCGGCGGTGTCTTCTACATAGGCCATGCGGCTGAAGGGGATGATCATTTCTTCCTGTCCGGGTCTTAAATAGAATGGGGCGGGGGTGGCTGCGGTAGCGACCTCTGCCATGAGGCAGGTAAGCGAGATGATGAGGGAAAGGATATGTAGGGGCTTTGCTGTCACGTTAAAAAGCGGATTCCGGCATAAGGTAATCAATTTTAGGTATTTCGGTTTTGTGGGTGGGGGCCTGGTGAAAAAACGCTGCCAAATGACCCCGCCAAAAAAAAGGGAGTGGCGCCTTTTTTTGTCTCCCCGGCATGCCGGCCCAGCGGAATGCCGCCCAGCGGACTGCCGGATCACCGGAAGCCGGCCCAGCGAGAGTCAGACCACCTCATGAGAAAACGCTGGAAGGTTTTTTCATGTGTCCCCGAAAGTCGGACCTCGAAAGTCGGACCTCGAAAGTCGGACCTCGAAAGTCGGACCTCGAAAGTCGGACCACGAAAGTCGGACCACGAAAGTCGGACCTCGAAAGTCGAACCTCTCCCTGGGGGAGCATAGCCGTCAAGCTAGCATGGCACAATAGCATATTACCCTGGTGGGAGCTGGGCTGGCAGGCGACTGGGGTGGATTCCCTTTCCGTCCGCGAATCAATTTTTGAGGGAAGGTAACTACATCTCTTCGATATGCTTCCTGCAGTACTTATGCTTACCACGGCGGCCACCTTTCCCTAAGAGCCTTGTATTTCATTCGGCTTCTCTTGGGGAAAGGAATTTTGCGGAAGAGAGGGCACATACTCTATCACCCGATAGTCGGATCTCGAAAGTCGAACCTCGAAAGTCGAACCCCGATAGTCGAACCCCGAAAGTCGGACCTCCGGAATGCCGGGCCACTCCTATTACCAAAGGAGGGGAATTGGTGCTTAGCTTGACGGCTATGCTCTGTAGGGTGAGATGAAGTGGCTGTGCCACGATTAGAAAAATGCAATATCTTTGTATGGTATATGCTGAGTAGGCCTGCCCCCTAGCGAGGATGGACTCAAGCTATACTCATAGCGAAGGAGTAGCGAAGCAGAACCGTCGTAGAAGCGAAGGAGAAGAGAGATGGATAGGGTGAAAGGTAGGTGTAAAATAGGCTGGAGGCCAAATACCCGATGTGGTAAAAGTACAAAAAATAAGAAAATGTAAAAGTGTCTGATTGGCGGGGGTAATGGCTATTTTTGGCATATGGATGGTGCGTTATGGAAGCATAGCCGTCAAGTTAAAAGTAGTAGTACACTGAAATGATTACTCGCTTGCTATTTGCTGCAAGGCCCAGCGAAATACCGGACAAGGAGAGTTGGGCCTCCGAAAGCCGGCCCAGCGGAATGCCGCCCAGCGGAATGCCGCCCAGCGGAATGCCGCCCAGCGAGAGTCGGACCCCGAAAGTCGGACCACCGGAAGCCGGACCAGCGAGAGTCGGACCACCGAGAGTCGGACCCCGAAAGTCGGACCTCTCCGTGGGGGCGCATAGCCGTCAAGCTAAGCGTTGATCCAATGTAAATTACCCTCCTGGGAGCCGGGGTCGGGACCGACTCGGCCCTCAAATGGCCATTTAGAACTCAAATAAAGATTCCGGAGCTGGGGTCTTTCAGACCGAGTACGCAGGCGACTGGGTTAGACTGTAGGTACAAGCTGAAATAATGGATTATTGCTCCAGCTTTATTCCCACCCCGGCGTGAGCTATTGCCATTCCAAAATAAATTTCTGCGCCTGCCCGACGTGTGCGTCCCCAGTCCCAAAGGGGAATAACTTCTTATTAATTGATTTACAGTAATTTGTGTGCTTAACTTGACGGCTATACTGGGGGCGGGGAATTATTCGCGCCTATTGCTGCAGTGTGTCACATTTTTAAAAACCAATGATTCATAATCAGCAAAACAGGACCCACCCTGGCATGGATTTTTGAGTTTTATAGTAACGTTTCTGCGCCTGCCCTTCCGGTGGAGGGGAATGACATAGCTGCCTGAATGATAGGATTTTGCATTCTTAACTTGATGGCTATGGCCGGGGGGAGGGGAATTAGGGCGTTACGTGGTTTTGGGGGGCTCGGGAAGGTGGGAATATTTGTCCTGAGAGAAAAGGGTTTGGTGCTGGTGTGCGCTGCAGTCTGCATGGTTAGTCCAATGTACCGGACTGGTGAGTAAGTCACGATAAGCGGTCTGAGCTAGTAGGCTTTATGGAGTTTTTTGTTTGGAGCCAAAATGGTATGGCTTTATAAAGGCAGGGCCTTACTTTTGCATTGAAACCTGAATTGTCATGGGAATAATTATCGGCGTGATCGTCATTCTTCTGCCTATTATTTTAATAGCAGCAGGGTATTATAAGGACTACAAGCGGAATCCGGCGTATTTCAAAAGTGGTATCAAGGTAATACTGATACTCATGGGGCTTTTTGTGATTTCCAGCCTGGCATATAAAATTATGGATAACACGGGTTCTCTAAGGAAGCCTGGGCCAGAATATAATTCGTGGCGAGCAGAGAAAGGAATTCCCCTAATAGAAGGGGGGTGGGGAAAAAGGGTGCTTCGGGAAGATTCGCACATAAAATATTTTGCTCCCGAGGGTGAGGAAGGGGTCGGGCACTATGCTAAAGAGATTATCCTGACTGGCTTTGGGGAGGAAAGGGAAGTGGATTACTTTGGCCGGGACTCTTTGGGAAATGAATACCGAAGCATTTATACCTATGATGAGGATAGGCTGGAATTTATCATAGGCGACTCTGTATATAGCCGCGAGGTCTTTTATAAGGTAGTGAATCGAACTGAGAGCCGGTAGGGTGATTTGGGGTGTGGATGGGACTCTGTTCTGAATAGGAACGGCTGCTAAAGGACCCTGCCAAAAAAAGGGAGTGGCACCTTTTTTGTCTCCCCGGAATGCCGGCGCAGCGGTGTGCCGCCCAACCTAATGAGAAAACGCTGGAACGTTTTTTCATCTGTTCCCGAAAGTCGGACCTCTCCCAGAGGGAGGGGAATGAGGTTGGGTGGGAAACACTCCGTTTTGGCTGTAGAGCTAAGAATTGTTGTGATGTTAATACCATTCTGAGGGCTTAGGCAGCGTGCTTATGGTCCTGAGGATTGCTTTGGCTTTATTAGGCTACAAATGCGACGTCCTGATGGGAATGGGGTTGGGATTTTCCTTTACTGACTGCTATAAAGATTCTGCAAGACCCACCGAGAGTCGGGCCTCCGGAAGCCGGGCCCCGAAAGTCGGCCCTCTCCCTGGGGGCGCATAGCCGTCAAGCTAAGCGTTGATCCAATGTAAATTACCCTCCTGGGAGCCGGGGTCGGGACCGACTCGGCCTCAAATGGCCATTTAGAACTCAAATAAAGATTCCGGAGCTGGGGTCTTTCAGACCGAGTACGCAGGCGACTGGGTTAGACTGTAGGTATAAGCTGAAATAATGGATTATTGCTCCAGCTTTAGACCCACCCCGGCGTGAGCTATTGCCATTCCAAAGTAAATTTCTGCGCCTGCCCCTCCGGTGGAGGGGAATGAGGTTGGGTGGGAAACACTCCATTTTGGCTGTAGAGGTAAGAATTGCTGTGATGTTAATTGACTTCCGGGGGCTAAGGTTGCGTGCCTATGGCACTGAACCCGCAAAATGAGGTGAAACGGCAGCCGATGCATACGAAAAAAGGCTGACCCGGATGGATCAGCCTTATATATGTTAGCTTGTTATTGCTGTTTAGCCTTCGACTACTACGCAACTGTATATGCAGCCACCTTTGGGGCCATATAATTCGGTAGGACCCCCTACTGTTTCGGATACAGGTGCGGCACCACCTTTCAGGTGCTTAGCTTCGGTTACAAAACTGTCTACTTTGATCTGGTCTAGGTTTAATTTTTCTTTCTTCATTATATTGTTTTTAGTGATTAAAAAAAATGCGTTTTGTGGTAGTAAATGCCTTATGGAATGTATTCTTTCAACAAGTCATTATATTATAAGAATAGGTATAGCGCCTAATTGTTTGATTTTATTTGACTTCCATGTCATTTGGAAAGTCCAAAAGTCAGCGGGGGCTTTGATGACCGACTTAGGCGCCACCCTGCCTCTGAACTCAGCCGTTCCCAAAATTCCCTGCCTGATCCAGGCTGGGGACCGGTTTAGCGCCAGCTAAACCAGAGATGGTTACGGGTCCGCGATTTACCCTACTTGAAATTGTTTAGTACATTAGGGCGGAAAAAACTTAACGGAAGCGCTTACTACGCTTAGCCTTATGAAAAAACTGAACGTGTTACTATCCCTGCTGATCTTTATGACGACCCTGGCCCACGCCCAAACTGAGAAGAAACGTGTACGAGACTATGGTATCGAGATAGGCGTGCTGCGCACGGGCGAGCACAATGCGATCACGGATGTGCCCGGCGTGACGGTAGGGCACACTACGCTGGTGGAAGGGGATAGCATCCGTACGGGTGTGACGGCCATACTGCCTCACCAGGGGAATATCTTTCAGCAAAAGGTCCCTGCTGCTATATTTATCGGTAATGGCTTCGGCAAGCTGGCGGGCTACAGCCAGGTGAAGGAGTTGGGTAATATCGAAACGCCGATTGTACTGACTAATACGCTGAGCGTGGCAGCGGCTACGGAAGGCCTGATAAGCTACACGCTGCAGATGGAAGGTAACGAGGAGGTGCGCTCGGTAAATTCGGTAGTGGGCGAAACGAATGATGGCTACCTGAATGACATCCGAGGGCGGCACGTAAAGCCGGAGCAGGTGGTGGAGACGATCGAAAAAGCGAAAAGCGGCCCGGTGCAGGAGGGCAATGTGGGGGCGGGCACGGGTACGAGTGCTTTTGGCTACAAAGGTGGTATCGGTACGGCGAGCCGCGTTCTGCCTGCAAAGGAGGGCGGCTACACGGTGGGGGTACTGGTGCAGAGCAACTTTGGCGGGGTGCTGGAGATAGCGGGTGTGCCGGTGGCGAAAGAGTTTAAGAATTACCCTTATTATAATAGCTACGAGGCGGACGGCTCGTGTATGATTGTGGTGCTGACGGATGCGCCGCTGGATGCGCGTAACCTGGAGCGCCTGGCGGAGCGTGCGCTGCTGGGCCTGGGAAAAACGGGTGGTATTGCCTCTAATGGCAGCGGGGATTATGTGATCGCGGTGTCCACCGCGGAAGAGAACCGGGTGCCTTATGATGAGTCTATCGCCGTGCGCGATACGAAAACGCTGAACAACGAGCATATGACGCCGCTCTTCCTCGCCACCATCGAAGCCACGGAAGAGGCTATACTGAACAGTATGTTTGCTGCTGAAGAGATGACGGGCCGTGATGGCCATACGCTGAAGGCGCTACCGGTGGAAAAGGTGATGGAGTTGATGAGGAAGTATGGGAGGGTGAAGTGAATATGCTCCCCGTACGGCTCCTTCGCGGACGGAAGGGGCAACAGCCGAGCTGATTACCAACTGTATCACAACCGTTACAGTTTGCACCTGCCTTGCGGCAGCACCCGCCCTGACACTGTTTTTAGTGCGTTTCCCTACTTCCTGCGTCGCCCGTCGTTTGCGACCCCAGCCCAGGCGGGGATTTACATTGTGCCTGATCTTAACAAGTATTATCGCAGATCAATCCGGAAAGCGAAGCCACTATATCCACGTATGTAAATGTCCCCTCTAAAAATTATAGTAGGCTGAGTATCAGAGGGTGAGTTTTTGGAGTAAAAAAATCCGATGTAGGGCTGTATTTAAAGCCATCGCTTCCGCTTATCTTTCGTAGCCGGTGAACCACTCAGCTTAATGCTGGTATGCTGCCGAGGATAAACTATGAAAAGAGCTATTCAAATTTTGGTGCTGATTGTTCTAGGAACATGTTCAGGATGTAAACCTTTAGTTAAGGTTGTTAACAAATATTTTCCGCCTTTAACCACACGTGATCAACAGCTTACGTCGATTAGGCAAAATCTCCTTTCCGCAAATACTATAACACCACAGGTGGGGGTGTATATCAGCCGGGAAACTCTGGATACTTACTTACCGGGTGAGGTGAAAAAAGCGGCTGAGGCGTTTTCAGATAGCACGGTAAGTATTATCTCCTTTGAACCTGAATTGAGCTTGGGAAGCCAATCCATTATAACGAAAGCTAAATTCGCGATTAAACTAAATGAGTATAATGCTGTGTTGAAGGGTGATTTGCTGGGTGTAACATCGGTTTCAACCTCAAATGATTCTTTATATCTCAGAAGTGCCTTCCAAACGCTGGATATTTCAGCTATTGATTTTACTGAGAAGCCAAACTTAAAAAACAGGGCACTTTCAAAATTAATAAAGCCAGTCGTTTCTAATTTTTTAAATAACCTGAACGGCGTACTGCTGAATAAGCCTTCATCCATTCACCTGGGATGGAAGGAACCTTTGCAAATGGACCCTAAAGAGCTATTTAAAAGTCCTTCAACTGAAGTACTGTCAGAGGTAGCGGTTATTGACCGAAAGCTGAAAAGCAGCTCGATTCTGATCGATGATAGCGGTATTTGGCTGCTAATAGAAATAGAGAAGCCGGGGGCTGCTCAGGAGGAGGTGGCTGTGATGTCTGCTTCCTCAGAAGCAAATGTGAGATCGGCTTTTAAATCGTTTAAGGAGAAATTTGAGGAGAAATGGCTTAGCTCATTTGATAAAATTGAGCCGTCCCAAAAAATGGTTGTCAATATTAAGAAAAGTGAAATTGCCAGCATTTTAAATGAATCACTTGCTCAGGTGATTACGATCAGGAGTAAAATCAACTCTGACAAACAGCCCTTCAGTGCAAAGGTAGAAGTAGAAAATAGTAAGGTAGACTGCCAGAAAGTTCGTAAACCGTTTCACTATGACCGGTATGAGAGGGAGAGGTGTAATTGGAGCTGCCGGGTTAATACACCTTTAGGGTCATTTGATGATCCGGTATGTTTAGCCAGCCGGGCTGCGTGCAATACGAAAGAGGAGGCAAGGGTGGCAGCGGATAATATAAGGTATGAAGCTGAAAAGGCTGCTCATAATGTGCTACAGGAGTCAGAAGTGGCTGCTTGTAATGTCTGGCGGGAAGCAACCAACTTTGCGGCTTTGGGTAAATTTAGTGGCTATACTGAGGGTAATGGTGGTGCTACCATTGAATTTAATAAATTCATTTTCTCCGATGACCTGACGGCAATTGATCTGATGTATTCAGGTAATATTGAATACAAACTGAAATCTGAAATTAATATTCAGCCCATGGATTTGGGGTATATATTTTTATGCCAGGTTGAGTATAGCAAAACTACGAATAGCGTAATTAATGTGGGCGTGCCAACTCAACAATCAAGATTGTCGGTTTTGGCTGAATCAGAGGGGGAGAATTTATTGATCAAGACACATTTATCTCCTATTAAATATAGTGCCACTATCAGCTCCAGTCCATTGCACGAGATGTATAAGGACCCGGCTTTCCTGGGGGGATGTAGCTTCTTTTCCGGTATTATAGGGCCATCTATTGCGGCAGGATCACTATCGGGGGTGATTAAGTTGAAGCCGGAGGAAGAGTTAATACTTTTCGGTAAAGCTAAGGGGGAATATAAAATGGAGGAAATGAACCTGAGAATAGATCCTATCCCTTTTAAGATAAACGGTAGCGAAAATAAGTCTGTAGTGAAATGGACGTCCAAAAACATCCAGTTTACAGCCGGGTGATGAATCCATGGCGGTGTGTGACACGCCGTACGTGACACGCCGTACGCTACATGAAAACGCTGAATAACGGGCCCATGACGCCGCCCTTGCTCGCACCATCGAAGCGACAGAAGTGGCGCTACTGAACAGTATGTTTGCCGCTGAAACCATGAGGGGCCGCGACGGCAACACGGTGAAGGCGCTACCGGTGGAAGAGGTGATGGGGTTAATGAAGAAGTATAACAGGGTGAGGTAGCAGAATAGACTTTTTTACAGGAATTTTGAATCAAAAACCCTTAGAGGATGAAAATTATATGTACACTTCTGGTGATTATCTTTGGGTTAATACAAACCTTTCCTTCTGAAAAGTCTGAAAATCATATTCTCGTAAGCGGGACTAATGTGTTTATGATTCCACCACCTTCTTTTGAATCATCTGATGAACCTAAGGGCTTCAGAAACGCAGAAAGTGGGTCATTTATAATGGTGGAAAAATCTCCTGAATCCTCAGCGTCAGAGATGTTAAAGAGCCTTTCCGAAATGTCGGGACACCCTTCTTTTAAAATAAATTCCCGAACAGATATACATGTTTCAGGCTTTAAGGGATTTTTCTTTGATATAGAACAATATGGGGCTGGTATATGGATTTCGAATCAAATGCTTGTGGTCGAAAATGATGAGGCATTCACCCTGATAAATGGGGTTTGTCCAATAGACTCCGTACAGTTAAAAGAGAAGATAAAAGAAAGTATATATTCTACTTATATGGATTCAGAAATCGATTGGTAGGTTTAGATATATTTAATTGGTAAAGAAGCATCTAGCCTTGATTATTTGTATTCATGTAATGTAATTACCATTACACTGAGGTCTCTACCAGTATGGCCATTATAGTGTACGGAAGGAATGGTTAGTAAAATGAGCTGGTGAAGGGGGTGTTCTTATGCTTTGGCCGGATATACTAGTGATCTGGCCTCGGTTTATACGGCCAGCTGGGTACGGGAAGTTGCGTGCCTATGGCACTCAGGATTGCTTTGGCTTTATTGGGCTACAAAGCCGACGTCCCGCTGGGACTGGCCTATTTTGAGGATCAGGCGATAAGGGCGTTGAAGGCTCCTTTCCGGCAAAAGGAACCTCTGGGTCGTGGATGGATAATGAGGTTTAAAAAAAAATAGCCGGGTGGACCAATCTGAGCGGCCCGCCGATAGTCGGCTCACTGACAGTCGGGCCTCCGAAAGTCGGACCTCCGAAAGTCGGGCCTCCGAAAGTCGGACCTCCGAAAGTCGGGCCTCCGAAAGTCGGACCTCCGAAAGTCGGACCTCCGAAAGTCGGGCCTCCGAAAGTCGGACCTCCTTGGTAAGAAGTACGCTTTCGCGTTTTCTAACCTGTCCCCTTGCCTGATAAGAGGGGAATCGGTGCTTAGCTTGACGGCTATGTACCTCGAATGGGGATGTAGCCTGTAGTCTATTGTGAGGAGTGACCTTAGATGAAGTAATAGGGTTTGATAGGGTAGGCGTGTGGGGCAGCCCTGCAAATTTAGAAAAAGTATGTATTTTGACGGTTCAAAAGCCTGTTTGAATCTGAACCTGGTCCGGCATGCGTATACTATTGAGTCTTTTCTTCATCCTTACTGTTGATTTTACCCTGGCCCAGGTGGTGCCGGTGACCTTATATTATACAAATGACCGGCTGATCACTATGCCGGGCAATCATGCTATTGTGCGCTATAGCGCTGTAGATACGGTGGCTGGTCACTTCAGCGGCAGCTTTAAGGATGAATATCCGGATGGCCGTAAAATAATCGAGGGGGCGTATAAAAATGGTGAGTTAAACGGGGCTCTGACGGCGTATTATCCTAATGGTGTGCCCTATGCAAACGGGAGGTACCTGAATGGCCGAAAGTATGGGATTTGGCGCTATTACTTTACTGACGGGAAGCCAATGGAGGTGGTGGAGTTTGATAGTAGCGGACTGTTCGTGATCTGGACAGCCTTTGATGCTGATGGCAGACAAACGGTGACAAAGGGAACGGGCAAGTGGACTAAATTAATGGAGACTAATCCGAGGCCGGATTATATTTTAAAAACTGAATTTAAAAATGGGAAGCGTGAAGGGAGGTGGGTGTTCAAATCTAAGTATGGCCACTCGTATCACGTAGAAAAATATAAAGAGGGTGAGCTCAAAAACACGAATGACCGGTATGTGAAAAAGACTAAGGATAGTCTCTTTTCGACGATAGATGACCGGCTGTTTGCGTTTGGTCCGCTTCAGAAAGCGGGCAAATTTGCTGTCACGATGTATGCGGCGCGCCACTACCCTGCTCTGGAGTCTGTGCTTAAAGAAGCCACAAATGAAGGCTCTGCCCCGTCGTACGCTTTCCCTGACTCTCTGCTGATCACGCTGGATCTTCACGCGTATGTGAACGGCCGGCTTAATGGCCTGACGGATAATCCAAATGCGGAATACGAGGGGGTGATGAAGGTAGGTGTAAACAGATCTATGGATATGATACCGGAGCCTGAGTACTCACGGGGATCCGTCCCTTCTGTCGAAAAAGGCCTGGCTGAGGTGATCCGTAATGCGCCGCCACTGGTGCGCAGTGACTATAACTTCCGTCCTGGGCTGGAATTTTTCCTATACTACCGGTATGAAAAGGGAAAATCTCCATATGCGTTTATCTTTTTCAGCAGGGAAGAACTGGAGGCTTACGTGGCGCGGGTCTCGAAAGAGGGCTAAGCGGAAGTAATACAGGGCGGTTTACAGCTACTCTGTGGCAAGAGGTGTATGCCTGGCATTTGAAAGGCTCAATGGCTCGTTTCCCCCCCCTCCATAAGATGTGTTTTTCTGCTTGACAGATAAGGAGTGTAAATCCTTAATTAACAGAGTATTAAGCGGTAATTAGGTTTAAAAGCCAACCCGCTCCCGGGCTTTGCTTTTCGGAAAATTGACAGTTCAGCCCTAATTTTAAGGCTGAACTAAATCAACATGAAGCATACTCTACTCCTATTCTCCTTCCTGATACTATGTACAGGCTATGCCTTTGGGCAGATCGCATTCGAGCCGGGCTACATTATAGATAATAATGGTAGCCGTACGGAGGTATTGATAAAAAACCTGGAGTGGAAGAATAATCCGACGGCCCTTACATATAAGACTTCAGCCAGGGGAGAGGAGCAGGAGGCTACTATAGATGATATTACTGAGTTTGGGGTAGGGGAAAATACGGTGTATCGGCGGTATGATGTGGAGATAGACCGGTCGAGCTCGGTGCTGAGTAACCTGAGTGATAGCCGGGCGGCTGAATTTACGGAAGAGCGTCTGCTGCTGCATGTGCTGGTGGGTGATGGTGAGGCTACCTTGTACGGGTATGAGCGTGGTGGACTTGAGCGCTTCTTCTATCAGGTAGGTAACAGTGTGGTAAAGCAACTGATTTATAAGCCGTTTAAGACTTCGGACGGGAGGGTTTCCTATAATAACCGCTTCCGGCAGCAGCTACTGCTGGATATGGCTTGTGATAATATCTCTGCGGACAGGGTGAAGGAGCTGAGGTATAATGAAGGGCCACTAACGAGGCTTTTTGTTACCTATAATACCTGTAAAGACCCGGGCTATAGTAATACATACGCTACGAAAAAAAGACGGCTATTACACCTATGGGTGCGCCCTGCGATACATAACAGCGGCTTGTCAATAACGTCGGGCCGGCTGCCTGATACAGATTTTGACCGGGAAACGGCTATTGGCGCGGGCTTACTGGTAGAGTATGTACTTCCTTTTAATAAGGCTAAATGGCGTGTAGTGGTGGAACCTGCTTACCATACTTATTCTACGAAAAAGGAGGTCTCTGAGGAAGTGGTGGGGGTAGACTATAAGGTGATAGATATGTCTGTAGGGGTGAGGCATTACTTTTTCCTGACGGATGAGCAGAAGGTATTTGCCAATGCTGTGGTGGGTAGTGCCCTGGACCTGGGCTCAGCGATAGAGACATCAGGCGCTGACGTGGAAATGAAAACGGGGGCTTATGTGGCTCTGGGAGGCGGTTTTAGCCATGGTAGATTCAGTGGGGAGCTACGGTATGCCTTTAGCCACAATGTGCTGACAAATTATGTCTACTGGAACTCTGATTATAATACCTTATCGCTTATTCTGGGGTACCGTCTTTTTTAAATAGATATGAATTATACAGAGCAGGTTTATAAACTGTAACTTTACCTGCTTTATTACATCCTGCTGAATGTCAGCCTCTACAATCTTAGATTTACGGGGAAATCATTAAGCACATACATTTAATTTTATTTAATGAACATGAAAAAAATTAACCTGCTGGCAACATGCTTCATGTTGTTGTTTTCCCCTTCTGTATTTGGACAGATTACCTTTGAACCGGGTTATTTAATAACGGAAGAGGGTACCCGTAAGGAGGTGCTGATTCGTAATGCGGACTGGAAGGATAACCCTGACCGGTTTACCTACCGGGAGACTGAAAACGGTGAAACGCAAACGGCCACACTGCAGGAGGTAAAGGAGTTTGGCATCGGGGAGTCGGAGGTATTCCGCCGCTTTACGGTAGATGTGGACATGAGTAGTGACGAGGTGGAGAAGATGTCTAAGTCTATGAACCCGGAGTATGAGAGGGTGACTACGTTCTTACGGCTACTGGTGGAAGGACAGGCCTCACTCTATCAGTATGAAAGTGGCAATACGCGCCGCTTCTTCATGCAACAGGGGGACACTCCTGAGCAGCTTATATTCAAGAGCTACCTTACGTCTAATAATGATGTGGCAAAGAATTATGGCTACAAGCAGCAGTTGCTTAATAAACTGAATTGCTCATCTGTAAGCCAGCGTTCGGTAGGTAGCCTTGGCTATGGCCGTAAGTCGCTGACTAAGTTTTTTGTAAACTATAATGAGTGTGTTAATGCACCGGTAACGAACTACCTGGCGAAGCGTGAAAAGCGTGATGTATTTAACCTGTACCTGCGTCCGGGGGTGAATTTATACCAGGCGAATATGGAAAGTGCGGTGTATGACGTGATTCCGCCAGTGGATTTTGAGAATGAGGTCAATGCGCGCTTGGGTGTGGAGGCTGAATTTGTACTGCCTTATAATAAAGGTAAATGGGCGATACTGGTGGAGGTGGCTTCCCAGTCTTACTCATCAGAAACGTCTAATTCGAGAAATGAGCGTATTACGGTTGACTACCGCTCGTTTGAAGTGCCTCTGGGGCTCCGCCATTACTTTTTCATTAATGAGAAGGCCCGCGTGTTTGTTAATGCGCAGTATGTGATAGACTTTGTGAATAGTGAGTCTATAGTAGAGTTTAGTAACTCTCCGGATATGAAGGTGTCGACGGCGACTAACTTTGCCTTTGGTGCGGGATTTAACTACGGCCGGTTTAATGTGGAGGGTAGATACTCTACAAGCCGTGGCCTGGTGACAGATTACCTTTCATGGAGCTCTTCGTATGAGGGGGTGTCTGTGATAGTGGGTTTCAGAGTATTTTAGCCAATGAATGGATAAAGAGAAAGGGACTGTCTCAAAAGTATCGAGGCCTCTTTTTCTGCCAAACAATATTTTGAAAACAACCTCCAAAATTCTGCATAGCGAAGTCGAACGCGACCCGGTACCAACTTCGCGGAAATGGCAACCAGGGGGTGCAACCCCGTGGTAGTTACTGTATTTTAGCCAATAAATGGATAAAGAGAAAAGCCCGCTATACGGCGGGCTTTTTTTATGGGCCATAGGGAGGGGTATCTTATATTTACGGTGAGATATTGAACCTGCTTATTGTCATACAACATGGAAAATAATTATCTGGACATCAACCGTGCTTCATGGAATAACCGGCTGGATGCTCACCTTTCTTCTGATTTTTATGACGTGGCGGGCTTCCTGAAGGGTAAGACTTCGCTGAATGAGATAGAGCTGGGGCTGTTGGGGGATGTGTCGGGTAAACGCATCCTGCACCTGCAGTGCCACTTCGGACAGGATACGCTCTCGCTGGGCCGCATGGGAGCTGACGTAACGGGGGTGGACTTGTCTGATAAGGCGATAGATAAGGCGCGTGCGCTGTCGGAGCAGACGGGGGTGGCTGCGGAGTTTATCTGCTGTGATGTTTATGACCTGCCTGCGTACCTGGATAAGGCATTTGATATCGTGTTCACAAGCTATGGTACGATAGGCTGGCTTCCTGATATGGAGAAATGGGCCGGGGTGGTGGCACATTTTCTGAAGCCGGGCGGGCGTTTTGTGTTTGTGGAGTTTCATCCTGTGGTGTGGATGTTTGACGATGATTTTGAGAAGGTGGGCTACCCGTACTTTAACAGGGGGGCGATAGTGGAGGCAGAGGAAGGTACGTATGCAGACCGTGAGGCGGCTATTAATCAAAGCTATGTGATGTGGAACCATGGAATGGGGGAGGTGGTAAGCAGCCTGACGGGTAAGGGTATCAGGATCCATTCACTGACAGAATATGATTACTCGCCTTATAATTGCTTTCGCCATACGGTAGCGTTCAGCCCCGGTAAGTACCGAATCCGGCACATGGGGGACAAACTGCCGATGGTATATGCTATAGTGGGGGAGAGGTGAATGGATAGGATACTACTAATGGGATATGCTGGTGTGAGGTTAGTCTGTACCTTGCTGAGTTTGTTCTTTGCTACTACCGGGGGGTATGCACAATCCGGAGTAGATGAGCTTAAAGAGCTGATAAAAGAAGTTGACAGTGACACGACGCTGTCTGTTACTGTACTGGATGCTGTGGAGGTTTATGACGTGGCTTTAGACGGGGGTGGGGCGATTACTATATATCATGAAAATGGTGTGATAAGGAAAGTGGTCCGTAGCCTGGGGGTGTCGTATGGCCGGATAGTGCTGACGATGTACCCGCAGGATGGAGCGCCTGGTGTAGCGGTGGAAACGGAAGAAAACTACGTATGGGATGAAGGGGACTCCGGATGGGACTATAGCGAACTGGCCCTGATGTACAGGAAGGTGAGTTTTATCCCTAATGATACCAGGCCCTATGTGGAGGAATGGGGGGAGCGGAGGTTGAGCACACCTTTGGCATTAAATGATTATACGAGGTTGCTTGACCTGGCGGGGAGGTATATCTCAGGGAAGGAATAGGGTTGGGCTCAGTGACTGTGCTATTGTTCAACATTCCGGTCTGCAGGTAAAATCCAACATGCCTAATAAAACAGACAGAAAAAAAGTTATGGGTTAAGGCTCTGCCGTAGCGATTATGTTTTGAACCCTAACTTGCGGGTCAGGCTCTTAAGGAAATCCCGGGGGCGATACCCAAACCTCAATTCCTACAACCTTTTTCGCTTCATTCAGTATAAAATAATTCAATCTGCCTGCCACGTGTGAAGAAAGCCATAGTTTTTTTGAACTGGAACCAAGACTGATCAATGAGTAAAACGAATGTAAGGGCGTATGGTACGGAAGCTGCCGATGCGCCACTGGATGCGATGACGATAGCCCGCCGGGAACCTACAAGCCGGGATGTGGAGATAGCTATACAATACTGTGGGGTGTGCCACTCTGACCTGCACACGGCCCGCAATGACTGGGGCGGTACAAAATACCCTGCAGTGCCGGGCCACGAGATAGTGGGTAAGGTGACAGGCCTGGGCGATGATGTAAGGGATCTGAAGGTGGGGGACACGGTGGCAGTGGGCTGCATGGTGGACTCATGCGGGGAATGCGAGAATTGTAAGAATGACCTGGAGCAGTACTGTGTACGGGGCTTTACGGGTACGTATAACGGAAAGGATAAGCACCTTGGGGGCCATACCTTTGGCGGCTACTCTGAGAAGGTGGTGGAGGACCGCCACTTTGTACTGAAGGTGCCTGAGAACCTGGACCTGGCGGGTACGGCTCCCTTGCTCTGCGCGGGGATAACGACATGGTCACCGCTGCGCCACTGGAAGGTGGGTAAGGGGAGCAAGGTGGCTGTGGTGGGCCTGGGTGGCCTGGGCCATATGGCGATAAAACTGGCGGCGGCGCTGGGTGCTGAGGTGTCGCTTTTCTCCCGCTCACCGGGCAAAAAGCAGGACGCTCACGACCTGGGGGCACACGATGTGATCATCTCTACTAATGAGGAGGAGATGAAGGGGGCGAAGAGCACCTTTGATGTGATTATAGACACGGTGCCGTATGAGCATGACCTGACACCGTATGTGAATACGCTGAATGTGAATGGGACGCTGGTGCTGGTGGGCTACCTGGGTAATATGGATGAGATGCTGAACTCTGTGCCGATGATCATGGGGCGCCGCTCGGTGGCGGGGTCTGTGATAGGCGGAATAGCGGAAACGCAGGAGCTGCTGGACTTTTGCGGAGAGCATAACATAACCTCGGAGATAGAGGTGATAGACATGAAGGAGATAAATGATGCGTATGAGCGTATGCTTAAAAGTGACGTACGCTACCGGTTTGTGATAGATATGGCGTCTTTTAAAGATAACTGAACAGGGCGGGGAGAAGTAAATACTCCTGACTGAATGGATAATGGGAAGCAGGCTGCAAGGTCTGCTTCTTTTTTTGCTTCAGGGCTCTTACGAGGCAGGTACTGGTTTGGTACGGCTGATGGCATTACTTTTAGGATTAAAGGTGGTGAACCGGATAAATGATATGATGAGTGTAAAAAAAACCGGAGTGGTATTGTGTCTGGCAATGATAGGCTGTGGCCCTGCCGGGGGGGAAGGTGATAAGGATATGGCCTACGGGGATGTGCAAATTTCCGGAGCCATGAGAAATGTGATGTGGAAGGGTGAGCTGGGACCTGCTATTGCGCTGGATACTATCTCTGATAAAAAGGGGCTGTATGGCCTGGGGCCGCTGAGCTACCTGCGCGGGGAAATAATGGTGATGGATGGGGATGCCTATGTGTCACGGGTGACTTCTGATACAACCATGACGGTGGAAAGGGGATTTGAGGCTTCGGCGCCTTTCTTTGTGCATACTCATATGACTGAATGGGAAGAGGTGAAATTGCCGGCAGAGGTAAGGTCGATGGAAAATCTGGAAAAATTCATTGAGGAACGTAGGGCGGACAGGAAACGTCCTTTTGTCTTCAGGCTAAGGGGGGAGGTGTCCATGGCGAAAATTCACGTGCAAAATCTGCCGGAAGGGTCTGAGGTGTCTTCGCCTGAGCAGGCTCACCGGGGGCAGGTAAATTATGCGCTGAATGATGAAACGGTTGATATAGTGGGGTTTTTCTCAACGGAGCACAAGGGGGTGTTTACGCACCATGACTCTTTCGTACATATGCACCTGATCACTAACGATAAGGGTACGATGGGTCACCTGGATGAGATGATGATGGGGGAGATGACTCTTTACTTGCCGGGGATATAAAAAAACAGGCCTCATCACTGGGGCCTGTCTATAGAATATATGTCAGTAGCTTGTGGCTACTTTAATTTTGCATTGAGGGTGATGTTTACAGAGCCGAGGGCTACTGAAACGGGGCAGCCTTCTTTGGCCTTTTTGGCGATTTCCTGAAATTCGCTGTCCTCGATATCGGGGATTTTGGCTTCGAGATTAAGCTCAATGTCTGTGATTTTAAAGTCATCTCCTTCGGTGTCCATGGTCAGGACGGCCTTGGTCTCCAGGCTGTCGGGGGTATAGCCTTTCTCTCCGAGCTTAAAGCTGAGGGCCATGTTAAAGCAGCCGGCATGAGCGACGGCGATGAGTTCTTCAGGATTGGTGCCTGCTGTGCCGTCCTCGTTCTTAAAGCGGGCCTTGAAGCTGTAGGGGTGATCTTTGAAAGCTCCGCTGGGTGTGGTGAGACTGCCTTTTCCTTCCATACCGGAACCCTGCCATACGGCTTTTGCATTTCTCTTCATGAGTATGAGTTTTTGTTAGTGAATTGTACCCTGAGGAAACAGCGGGGGGCATGATTTGTTGCGGGCTTTGGCTATATAGGGGGTGAAATATAATGGGAGAACAATGAGTGTTTTCTCGTGAAATTGTGTGGAGGAACCTTTGGCAGAGGTGGTGGGTTTTATTGAATTAGGCCGCACGTTTAGATTTTACTACCTGTAAAAAAATGACAGCAACGAGGGACTGATCGTCTTTCTGCTGCAAAATTTTGTGAATGCACCGCCGGTTTGAGGCGATAGGTAAAAAATAGTGTAGCTTTACAGCTTTAAAATAAGTGGCTGCCTTAAGAGCCATTTTCTAATATTACTTTATGTCATTTGACTCCCTGGGCTTATCTAAGCCACTACTCCATGCCATCGAAAAGGCTGGATATAATAGTCCCTCTCCCATACAGGAAAAAACAATTCCCCTCATACTGGAAGGACACGATATGCTCGCTTCTGCTCAGACCGGAACGGGTAAAACGGCAGGTTTCACACTGCCTTTATTGCAAATACTCTCTCAGGGGAAACAACTGAGAAGAAGACCTGTACGTGCGCTGATCCTTACGCCTACCCGCGAACTTGCTGCGCAGATACAGGAAAATGTGGATAAATACAGCCAGTTTCTTCACCTGAGTTCGGCGGTGATATTTGGTGGGGTGAACCAAAACCCTCAGATAAAAGCGCTGAGAAGCGGTGTGGATGTACTGACGGCGACACCTGGCCGCCTGCTTGACCTGGTGAACCAGGGCTTTTTGAAACTGGACCAGGTGGAAATACTGGTGCTGGACGAAGCGGACAGGATGCTGGACATGGGCTTTCTGCGGGATATCCGGAAGGTGCTTGCTCTATTGCCTGATAAAAGGCAGAACCTGCTTTTTTCTGCGACATTCTCAAAGGAAATAAAGGCTTTGGCGGGCGGCTTTATGCACAAGCCGAAGCTGGTAGAGGTAAACCCGGAGAACACTACCGTTGAGAAAATAGACCAGCGGGTGATACGTGTAGACAAGGGCAAAAAGCCTGGACTGACTGTTAAGCTGATAAGCGAAGGGGACTGGCAGCAGGTGCTGGTGTTTACGCGAACGAAACATGGTGCCAACCGGCTGGCTGAAAAGATGAATAAGTCCGGCATTACGGCTGCCCCTATCCATGGAAATAAGAGCCAGGGTGCGCGTACGAAGGCGCTGGCGGGTTTTAAAGACGGAAGCATCCGTGTACTGGTGGCGACGGACATTGCGGCCAGGGGGCTGGATATTCCGCTGCTGCCTCACGTGATCAACTTTGAACTGCCGAATGTGCCCGAGGACTATGTGCACCGGATAGGCCGTACAGGCAGGGCGGGAGCGAGCGGCGAAGCGCTCTCCCTGGTGTCGGTAGACGAGCTGGAATACCTGCGTGATATAGAAAAACTGATCGGCCTGAAGCTTGACTCTGAGGAGTTGGATGGCTTTGAGCCGGTGGACGAACCCGATCCAAAAGAGGCAAAAAAACCGAGAGGACGCTCCTCGAGACCACGTGGGAAAAGTCCCCGCGGACGTGGTGGCAGTGGTGGAAAAGGGCCGGGCCGTAAAAGGTAAGTGATGGGGCCATATTGGCTGTGAATAAAATGCAGACTTTCCTGTTTCCGGGAAGTGACCAAGCGGGGAAAAAATAAAATAAACCGACTGATGTTTCCGGTGCTGTATGTAAGCACCTGGCTCATCATTCTTTTTATTATTCCCCGGGAGGTATATTACTCCCGTGCTAATACTAACCTGACGGGGTGGGGGGTATTTGCTTTGATCTTTCTTTTGCTCCCCTATTTTCTGAGCAGGTCACTGGCTTATACGGGCCTTCCGGGTAAAGTGGCTAAAGGGATCAGTCTATCATCTGTTTTTCCAGGTATACCCTTTGTGTTTTGGCTTTCTGATGTAGAGGAAAGGGAACAGTAAGAGAAGGGGGCGTATACGAAAGGGGTAATCGTAAGGGCATGGGAGGCCACCCGCAGGGGGAGCCCCCCGGAGTGGTCTGTGCAGGCCCGCTACCGGGTGGAAGGTGCATATTACCAGCCCTCTCCTAAAACGGATGACTCCCGCACGCTCAGTGTTGGCGATACGATTACTATCCTATACTCGGTGAAGACTCCGCAGATGGCAGAAATTGTGGAACTGCGGGAGCAGCCCTGAGTGGAAAATCACTTTATTTATCTTCCCTTCTTCTCTGCACATTGGTTTGTGCATTGAGATGAAAAGGGGGAGACTGGGACGTTCTTCCAAAACCCCTATCTGAATAACCTATCTATATGGCATGATAAATCCTTTAAAGCTCCGGCACCTGTTATTTCTGCCTATCGCTATCCTCACGGGTGTACCTACCGCATGCAGTGACGAAGACAAGAAAGCGCAAGCGGAGAGGGAGCTCCCCGAAGCTGTCTACGGCGCCATTGCAGGCCGAACGGATACTGCGTCGCTACTGAACTTTACGAGTGGTGTACGGGCAATTATGGAAGACAGCAGGGGGAATGTATGGTTCGGAAGCATGCAGGAAGGAGGGGCCATGTATGATGGGGAGAGGTTTACTTACTTTGATGAGACGAATGGCCTGGGTGACAACATGGTTAGTGCCATCTATGAAGGTAGTGATGGCCTCATCTGGTTTGAAGGAGCCAAGGGAGTGAGCCGGTATGATGGGCAGGCAGTATGCAAAGGTGTATCCTCCGGCAACGGCTGAGTGGGCCCTGATAAAGAATGGTCCCTGGTTTAAGTCTGATGGGCTTTATAGCTATACGAAGCAGGAAGGAGGCCCGGGAATGTATGGGTATGACGGGCAAAGGCTGGTGTACCATCCCTTTCCTATAAAAAATAAACCCGGTGAGGACAATTACTATTCTATCACTACGCCATATATCAGGCGCGGCGACGGCAGTATCTGGGTGGGCACGTACGGAGCGGCTATAGGATATGATGGGGAGAGGTTTACTGTATTGGGTAATGAGGCGCTGGGACTAACGGATGCCTCGGGATTTTTGCATATACGTAGCCTGATGGAAGATAGTAAGGGGAATCTCTGGATAGGAAATAACGGGATGGGGGTGATCAAATATAGCGGGGGTGAAGCCAGCTTTTTTACCAAAGAGGTGAAGCTGAGGAAAGAGGAGGCTGAAGGCAATCACCTGGACAGGGTGTTTTCTATGGCTGAGGATGCTTCTGGTAATATCTGGTTTGGGACTGCGGACTCGGGTGTATGGCAGTATGATGGTGATACGATGACGAACTACAGCGTAGAGGACGGGATGGACGCAGCTCACGTCTGGACGATCTACCAAAGTAAAAACGGCGGAATGTGGTTTGGAACGGCTAACCCCAGCGGGGTATATAAGTATAATGGAGAGGGCTTCGAGAGGGTGTTTTAACTATAATGGCAGGTGGAATTTGCCGGTCTCCTTGAGGACCTGGTGAAATTGCATTATATTATGCTACCTAACTAAAACGTTATACTTATGAAAAAAGTGAATCTTAAGCAGCTTGAAGTAAAGAGCTTCGTTACTAAGGTAAATGTAAAAGGTGGTGTATTTGCTGTGGCTGGCGAGAGCGAGTTCAATACGGTATGCCCTTTCTGCCCTGATATTGATGAATTTGCTTAACTGCTGGTGTGGCAGGACTTATCTTGCTTACAGAATACAAGGGGCTTTGAATAAGCCTCTTTTTTTATATAGTAAAGCCTGGTGTGTCAGGAGGTTTGATCTGTTTATTCCGGCTATTTGATTTTAATGGATTAAACAGTATGTTGGAGTGTTATCAACTGTCCTGTTTTGGGGAGTAGTGACACGAACTTCTTACAGTTTTTTGTACGGCATTTATTACTTGCTCAGCCGAATCATGAGGCCTTATATTACCCTGATTTTATGCTTGTGCTTTGTACAGGTTGGGAAAGCACAGGATTGTAACTGCAAACGGGATTTTGATTATGTAGTCACCTTTATGGAATCAAACTTTCCGGGGTTCGATAAAGATGTGACGATGGACAATAGGGAGGATTACCTTTCTTTTAAAGATTTGCTTGCTGAAAAGGCTGTGGGAGCAAACTCTGCAAATGAATGCCTGAGGTACCTGACTTATTATGTTGAGTTTTTTGAAGATAATCATACAAAGATGCAAACCGAGCCGGGAGAGCGTATAGATGAGTCTTCTGCTGAAAGCATCAATCATTTTCTTTCGAGTGAGGAATTTCTGCAAACTGAAATGGTGGCTCTTTCGAGCAAGCAAAAAGTGAAGGGATATGCAGTTGATGATATCCGGGGGGTATATGTGTCTTCAGATGATACCTATACTGTGGCTCTTATAGAAAGCAGGACTGACTTCAGGGACTATGTGGCGGTGATTGTGGACTCTAAGACAAGGCTATGGAAAAAGGGACAGGTGAAATTTGAAATTAAACGTAAAAAGGGGAATATATATGAGGGCTTCTTCTATAATCGTTATCACCAGGCTACCTATGAAACCTCTGTTGCTTTCGATGATGGATTTCTAGGAAACTGGTGGATAAAGGAGTCCAAAAGCAATAAAACAAATCATAGTCTGAACTTCGATCAGGAGTTTTATTATTCTGTGATGGACAGTGCGGTTATTTTACGTATTCCTTCGTTTATGGAGCAATATACGCACACTATTGACTCTTTATATACTGCTGCTAAACCTGCCATAGAAGCGCATCGGTATTTACTGATTGATGTTAGAAACAATGGAGGAGGAAACTCTTCAAATTTCAGTGATCTTATCCCCTACCTCTACACCAAGCCTATTATTGATACTGAAACAGTCGAATTTTATGCCACGGAAGATAATATCAGATTGTATGCGGAGGCATTTGATTTAATCATGCAGGACTCCGCCCAGGTAAATGCAGAAACTATTGAGGCATTCAGGGAAGCAATAGATAAAATGGAGGGGGCGGAGCCTAACTCTTTTGTGGGGGAGGGAGTGGCTGATACGCTAGTGCTTAGCGCTAAGCCTTTGCCGCAGAAGGTAGGAATAATATATAACAGGGGGTGCGCGAGTGCTTGTGAAGATCTGCTTTTCATAGCGAAGCATTCAGATAAGACGCTTTTGTTGGGGGATAACTCAGGCGGATTTGTGGGTTATGGGAATGTCTTTACCACTTATACTCCCTGCTATGGGTTTGGGCTTTCCTGCTCTACCACCAGATATAGGACGCAATGGGCATACGAAGTAATCGGAATCGCCCCGGACATAAGGCTGGACTACGACTATGAGTGGCTGGGGCAAGCTCTCACTATTCTGAAAAACGACTGAGTTGATGTGAAGCTGAAAGGTCTTACCTCTATTACCGGGTTATAACCACCGTGGAAGTGAAACCATCGAATATTTAAGCATGCATATATTAGTATGAGATGAAATAGTTACTTAATGTGAATTATCATGGTGATTGGTATAATGCCTTAAATGATGCTTTATTATCCGCCATTTTGGAGGGTTTGGTGGTTTTTTTAGCGATTTAAATTATTTAATGTATAGCATGAACTTAGCATATTTTATAAAGGAGCACAAAGAAGAGATTACACATGAATGGGTAGAATATGCCAGTAATTATATTGATTCTACCGAAAAAATGAGCAGAGAAGAGGTTAAAGACCACTTGCTGGAAATGCTCAATCAGATATCGAATGACATGGAAACAAGTCAAACGAAGTCTGAGCAAAAGTATAAATCGAGAGGCTTAAAGGAGCCCCGGCTTATTGACGATCAGCCAGCGAAAAATCATGGTATTCACCGTGTGGAATCCGGTTTTGATATCGTACAGGTGAGTTCAGAGTTTCGTGCTCTCAGAGCCAGTGTATTACGCCTCTGGGAAGAATCTTTTGAAGAGGATGTTTCAGATGATAGATTTGAGGAAATGATCCGTTTTAATGAAGCTATTGACGAGGCATGGATGCATTCGGTAAGTCATTACCATCATAAAATGGATAACAGCAAAAACTGGTTTCTGGGAATATTGGGCCATGATCTACGCAACCCACTATCAGCTATCCAATCTGTCCAACAGCTTTTGTCATTGTCAGAAAATATTTCCCGTGAGGAGAAATTATTGCTCCAGCAGACAGACGCGAGCATCAAACGAATAAAGGAACTGATTGAGAATTTGCTTGAACTGACTAATCTTCGGTTGGGTAACGGTATCACTGTAAAAAAAACATCGTGTGATCTAACACTGCATTGCGAGCGAATCATTCAGGAGTTTAAATTAGCCTATCCTAAAGCCAATTTACATTTTGAATCTTCCGGCCCGATACAAGGGCAATGGGATTCCATCCGGATGGAGCAGGTGATATCTAATTTAGTAGCCAATGCGCTGCGTTATGGTCGTACGGGTGGCCCCGTTACTATAAGTGTGAAGGCCAGTGACCAGGAAATATCCCTCTCTGTCCATAATGAGGGGAACCCGATTCCAGAGAGCAGGAAGGAGCTTATTTTCAATGGCTTATTTAAGGATAGTGGAGAAAACGGAGCTTGTAAGGAAAGTAGCTATGGTATTGGGTTGTATGTGGTACATGAAATAGTGAAAGCTCACAGGGGTAAGGTTGAGGTGTCAAGTAGCAAAGAGGACGGTACTGATTTTAAGGTGATCCTGCCAAGGTATTAATGGGGTATTATTATTCATAAGTAAATATTTACGAGAGAGCGTGGCCTTATACCATGATATTTATTTTTGACTAGGCGGAAGGGTGAGAAGAGGGCTGCATTATTTGCCTCATTGAAGCATAATAGATTAGTGCGACTATCGAGCCCTTCGCTATTCATTGTTCCGGGAATGTGATATCTCTGGAGATTATTGAGATGATAGTGATGGGTTTCGTTAGTACGTTTGCTGCCTTTATAATGAAACTTTGCTATGAAATCTTGGGTCGTTAGCCTACTCTTTTTAGGTCTTTTTTCCTGCCATAACGAAAAGTCACAGAACAGCGTGACCGGGCCGTCTACCGATAGTACTGCCGGGGGCTCTCAGATTATTTGGCCCAGGGGTGAGTGGCAGCATCAAAGCTACAGGGTAGCCGGGGCTTGCTTTGTGATGAGGTGGTTTTTTGGGCTAGAGTCGATATAAATTATGCAAGCGGACGTGCAGCAACCTTGTATCAGTGAGCTATTATGTTCATCGAGCTAAGAATGAAAGTTGTGATTTAGTAAACAAATACAAACAAGACCGGCCGAAGGCTAGCCCTATATTGCTACCAGGCAGGTTATAGAGAGTGGTATTGATAGCAACCGACACGCGACTGTTCAAATTAAAAACCAACTGAAGATGAGCTGGCGAGTTTGTTGCTCCAAGTCAAAATCACGATATTAGGTAGTGAAAAAGCCAACCAGTCGTCCTGAGGGCTGCCCCGGGCGTTATTTACAAGCCAGCAACTAAGGGTGATTCCATTATTCAATGAATGCATTTATAAGCTCATTCAATAAACACGTTAAGTTTTCAAAATTTTGGTTCAGGGCCTGGCTGGTGATGGTACTTGTTAATATCATTGTAAACCATCTTTCTCAGCCGAAATATTTTCCGCTGAATGAATCGTATCGATTTCCCTTAATACCGATCATCGTTTCGATTCTGGTGGGGAGCGTGTTCATGGCGATCGTCGATATTAATTTCCAGTACTTCAAAAGGAGATATTTCATTGAAAAAGTGGATGTGCACAGCGTGTCCAGGTTTTTATTGACTTCCTTAGGCTATATCTCCCTTTTGTATGTTCTACTTTATTATTCGGTGAATGGACTGAAAATCCACAATGTTTATTATCTACTGTCAGGACTCCCCATCACTGCATTACTCACAGGGCTTGGCGTCACCATTGGTTATGCTAAGACGATATATAAGCTTTACCGGTCTTTACATATTGAGGGAAAGCTGAAAATAGAGAACAGGGGCAAAATCACACTGATCGACTATGATGACATAGCATTTGCTTACAGTCAGAATAAAATCGCTTACATCGTAAAAACAAATGGCACTTCAGTCGCCAGTGATTTCACCTTAAATGAGATAGAAGAAAAAATAAAGGCACATAGTTTTTACCGGGCCAATAGGCAAACGATCCTGCATGCATCTTCTGTGGAGCAAGTACAGTCTATAGAAAATGGAAAGCTATCTGTGCAACTCAAACCTGCCCTGGCGAACAGGAATGTCTCTCAACTTATCATTAGCCGATACAAAAAACATGGGTTTTTGGATTGGTTTAAAAACAGATCCTAAAATAGACTGACCATTCAGTTATTTCTTTGCTACCATTCAGTCAGAATCGTGAATTCTGATTCGTTACGAGTGCTTTTGAGTCTTTTTATTGTGAAGAAATTAAACGCTTGTAATGATGAAAGAACGCTCTTTAAAATCTATCGCAATACCTGTAATTGCCGTAATTCTATGTGTTGTGCTTTATCTGTCCGGATACTTTCAAATCATATTTGCAGCCTTGATCGTACTCCTGGCCAGTTGGATTGAATACGGAAGAGGCGCCTTTAAATCGCTGGGGTTTCAACGCAGCAATTTGAAGGCCATACGGCTACTGGTTGTAGCCCCTTTGGTTGCAGGAATGATGTTTACGCTATATTGGTTTGTACTCATCCCCGTGGTGACTCATCTTACCGGACAGCCGATGGATTTTTCTTTTTTCGAATCCTACAAAGGTGATCTTAGGGGGGTGTTGAGTCTGTTTCCTCTTATTTGGATATCCGCTGCATTTGGTGAAGAAATTGTATTCAGAGGGTATTTGATGAGGCAGTTTATCAAGTTTTTTGGAAGCAGTAAAGCAAGCATAGTCCTCAACATTTTACTCTTCGGCGTTCTGTTCGGTTGGATACACATGTATCAAGGCCTAAGTGGTCAGATTGTGACAGGTATCATAGGTGTGCTGTTTGCCACTATCTTCTATGTCCGTAAGTATGATTTATGGTTCAATATCGCGGTACATGGTTTTGTGGATACGATTGCGCTGGTTCTGGTATATTTCAGTTAAGGTCAAAAAAATGGCTGGGAGACTCCACTGGCGTGAGTATGTGCCGGAGCCAAAATTCGCAGGGTTTTACCTGGATGTGCGAAGGTGAGGCTGGTTGCCTGGTGTGCCCCGGTACTGTAAGCAAGTTTACAAAGTATTAATCATTTCATTCACCATGTTTTCATTCTTACCTACGAAAGCTGACGATATCCCCTCAATCTGGAATCGTTTCGAAAATTGGTTAGCTAAAAACGCCCCTCACTTAACAGGAACATTGAACGCCCCTGCCTCAGAAGAGGACATTAACGCGCTTGAGAAAATACTTGGTGAAAGTCTTCCAATGGCATATGCAGGCTTTTTAAAGATACACAACGGGCAGGACCGGGATGGAGAGGGGTTAATTGATGCAGAAGAATTGCTACGGATATTAGAAGAATGGACAGTATGGAAGGAGTTGTTAGACAAAGGTGATTTCAATGGAACCCAGGCGGCACCAGACGCGGGGGTAAAGGCAAGCTGGTGGAACGTTAAGTGGATTCCTATTACATATGATGGGAGTGGGAATCATTATTGCCTGGACCTTGACCCTGCGACGGGCGGCAGGAGGGGGCAAGTAATTAGGGTGTGGCATGATTCAGCCGAAAGGGAGCTTATAGCTGATTCATTCCAGGAGTGGATATCCGGTTATGTGAGGGGCCTGGAAAGGGGAAGGTACGTGTACTCAGAAGATTGGAGCGGGATAATAAATAAGGATGATCTGTGATGAGGCCTAATTACTGGCGTGTGAAGTTTGGGAGTGAACCAGAGGACTGGACTAAAGCAATAGCTTGCCTGGCACCAACGCCTCGCTGGTACCTCGCTTCTTAGAGCGCCATTCCGCACCGGAGCAGGTTTAAACCTTGCCAAGAATAGATTTTATTGTCCCCATCTCATCTGCATTCATCCAGGGGACCCCGTCATGCGACGGGGGTTGGTGCATGAAAAAAGCCGATCCTCCAAAGAGGATCGGCTTTTATTGTTAGTGGAGTCGGCGGGAATCGAACCGGTTTGAGGAGGATTTTCAGAATAACTGAAATCTAAAAAGAGATGGGTTTCTGAAATCGAGGTTGGTACGTGAGTTGGCGAATACGCTACTTAAATTTATATCTGGTAAAACTTCAGCTTGTTCTTGTTCACCATAAGCAAAGCCTGAAAAACTTATATTGAAAAATCTTTTTCTAAAGAATAATAAAGAATGAATTGTCCGGATATTTTAGATCCTATTTTCGCAACACCAGGAAAATAGCCTCCTTCCTTAAATCCGTGCTTTTTAAGTAAGGATATGCTTCTGTTGTTTTCCTCCAAGACTATCGAAAGCAATACTTTTAAGCCAGCATCGGCGGCAAATGTTATACCCTGTTTAACCATTATATCACCCAGCCCATACCCGCGGTGTTTCGTTGAGAGATAGAATGATAGTTCGCTGGTATGGGCAAAAGCTTCCCGTCCTGGTCGCCATGGACTGAAATAGAAGTAACCAACGGGTTTACCGGCTATTTCTATTACAAAGATGTAATAAGGTGGCTCTTGATGAGAATGATACCAATTAGTGAAAGAAGCTGTAGATACAGGCTGCTGGTTTCCTGTAGCGCCCCCTTCTCTTATTATGTTGTTATATATAGTGTTAAGCTCCTGAATATCATCAGTGCAGGCTTTTCTTATAAGGTAATCCGGAATATTTACAACCTTTCCCATATCAGAAGTTTCCGGGAAGTATTTCCATTTTCTGTAGTAGTTTGTATGCTATAAGCTCTCGTTGTTCACTGAAGTAATCGCCGGCACCATACTTTTCTATATTAAGTGCAAAGTAATAGTTACGACCTTCCACGCTGAGTATACCCACATACCAGCCAATGTCATTCCCATCCTGCATGGCACGGCCGGCTTTGGCTCTCATGGTATAGCCTTCTCCAGGACTTTTTACTATCATAAACTCCAGTGCCATATCCATCGCTTTCTTGCTAAAAGGTAGCTCTTTATGGTATAGATCTCTTAAAAATTCTACTTGCTCTAACTGGGTGATGCGTGAGGGGCCTTCCAGCCAAAAGTTATTCACTGTGGAAGAGTCAAACACCATATTGCCATACCTTACATTATCCAGGTAGTTTCTCATTCGCGTAGCTCCCACCCGGGTGGCCATTCTCTGGTAGCAAGGGACACATGACTCCCGAAAGGCGGACATAAAGCTCAGATCCTGGTTCCATGATGCTTTCCAGCGTGACACGCTATCCCACTTTATAACTGACTGAGGCTCTGTTATTACACCTGCATCATGGATGATCATGGTGTGCATGATCTTATAGGTAGATGCCGGCAAAAACCCTTGCAGGCATCGCTCGTAGTTTATGGCTTTGTATTTGTCCTCCTCTTCATCATATACTAAGAATGAGCCTTCTACCTCTTCCTTGCGGAAGACTTCTTCCAGTTCAGGATAAGTAAAAATATCATCCGGATAGGAAGCACAGGTAAAAATAGTGGATGAAATAACAATAGTAGCGATAATATTAACTATAGCTGAATGGCGCATATATCCTACTCGTATTTTAAGGACTTAACAGGGTTTCGTGATGCTGCCAAAAGTACTGAATAACTGATAGAAATTAATATTACACTAAGAGTTATTAGCAAAGCGAGTGTAAAACTGATGGCCGGAATGTTAATCCTGTACACAAACTCTTCGAGCCATTTGGAGGAGAATAAAAAGGATACAGGAAGCGCGAGTATAAAGGCTCCGGCGAGCAGGATTAGAAAATTCTTAACTACGAGCCAAAGTATCTGGGCTTTAGTCGCTCCCAATACTTTTCTGACACCTATTTCTTTTGTCCGCTGCTCTGTAGAAAACGCTGCGAGACTATAAAGCCCAAGGCAGGAAAGCAATATGGATATAACCGTAAAGTAAGTAAGTATATTACTTAACTGCTCTTGTTCCTGGTACTGCTTTTTTAAAATGTCAGACAAATAGAAGTATTCAAAAGGTTTGTCGGGGGCTAACTCATGCCAGACATTTTCCACACGTGCCAGTGTGGCTGCATTGTCTTCACCATTCAGCTCAAAAAGAATATATCGGTAGAAGGGAAGTATTTTACCATAGATAACACCCTCTGTTTTACGATTAAGGGGTTCGAAGTTTATATCATCCACCAGCCCAATTACTCTTTTTTGTTCATAATCTACCCCCCAGTTTACCATTATGGTTTCGCCTACGGGGTTTTCTCCAAGGCCCAGAATGCTGGCAGCTTCCTTGTTTATGATTATAGAAGAGATACTATCCACCATATTTCGGTTACTAAACTGACGGCCTTCTATGACGGGAATATCCATAGTTTCAAGAAAGTCAAAGTCAACGTTTACCAGGGCCATATCCAGGTTTTCTTTTTCCGTAATGGCAGGTGTCTTAACCATTACGATAGGCCTTAGGCCTCCGGGTATGCTGGAAGTGGCAGATATAGTGTTGATATTGGCTTCCTGTTGTAGCTCTGACTTAAAATAGTCCAGCTTTTGTGTGATAGAGTTGGCGAAGTTATTTACTACCACTACATCCGTATGGTCGAAGCCGAGGTCTTTATTAAGCACATAGTTAATCTGCCGGAAGATGACATCATTGTTTACCAGCAGTACCAGTGTTATGAATAGCTGTAGTGTTACCAGTCCATACCTGATCATTTTTGCTCCCCGGCTCACCCCGGTAGCTTTTTCTTTAAGTGACTTCAGCGCATCATACGATGATAAAATAAAGGCAGGGTATGCTCCTGCGGCCAAACCGAATAAAAGAGCAGCAAGTATAACTACGAGTATGAGGGGAAACCGGAAGAAATACATAAAGGACATGGTACGGCCCATAATATCACTAAAGACCGGCACCAGAAAATAAACAGCCACGATAGAAACGAGGGCTGCGGTGAAGGTAAGAATGAGGCTTTCTATCAGAAACTGAATAATCAGGTTTTTCTTTTCAGCACCAAGTGTTTTTCTAACTCCTACTTCTTTGGCACGCTTGATGGCCTGGGCTGTAGCGAGGTTTACATAATTCATACCGGAAAGTACCAGAATAGAGAAGGCACAGATCATGAACAGGTAAACAACCATAGTGCTGCCGTTTGCCTCTAGTTCATTCCGAAGATTAGAATGCAGATGGATTTGCTCAAGCGCAACAGGGTAGGGGTTGAGTAACTGCCTGTTGTTTTCATTTATATATTTCCTGAGGGTGCTGGTAATTCCTTCCTTCAGTTCCTCACCGCTGGTGCCTGGTGAGGCAAGCATATAGGTGTAGAACCCGTCAGTGTCAAGTGAGGTAAGAAAGGTTCCGTTATTATTCTGTTTGTAACTCGAGAGGGCTGTCAGCATATCAAAGTTGATATGACTGTTTGCCGGCACATCTTCTACAATACCAGTAATAAGAAAGGGGCGCTCTCCACGCGGAGATATAAAAATAATAGACTGCCCTACAAGGTCATGGTCCTTATTAAAGTACTTTTTGGCAGCTGACCTAGTCAGTACAATGGTTTCAGGTGCTGACAAGGCTTTTGCCGGGGAGCCTTCTATAAAGTTAAATGTAAATATTCTAAAAACAGAAGGGTCGGCGGCAAGGATGTTTTCTTCGCTAAGTACTTCTTCTCCGCGCTGTACAATGAGCTCAGTGTGGAATCTGTAAAAGCGGCCCGTTTCCTCTACTTTGGTAAGTTCGTCATCCAGTATCTCTGCTATACCCGGAGCTGTGGTAGGGTAATGTATAGCCCCGGTGTTGAGTTTCACCTCATTATTGATACGATAGATCCTGTCAAAATTCTGATTGTACTTGTCGAATAGATTTTCAGAATAGACGAATAGAATGATCAGAAAGAAAGTCGTGAAGCCTGTAATGATCCCTATGAGATTAATAACAGTAAATTTTCCTCTCTTAAGCAAACCCCGGACAGAGGTTTTCATCATGTTTTTAAACATAGCTTAGCAATTATTGCAGGCAAGATGCAAGTAAAATTTATATTGCAAAAGCCTTTCAACTTAAAAAGATGTACTATAATTATATAGTACAATTTGTTTGATTTATACTTAACCTATAAATAATATCACATTCTCTGAAAGAGTTAATGTTAATAAAAAGTTAAAAAATTGTTTGGAGTATTTATTTATTCGAAGGCAATACAGTTACTGAAATTATGTTATAGATTTGAACCAGAATTAGTACTTAATCAACCAGCCATTTCATGCTGAATCTTATTCCCCTTTCGTCTACCCAAAAATATATTTGGGTAGATCAAAATCTGAGCCCTCAATCAGGAAAGTATATTATTGGTGGATATTGTAGAATTAATGGAGTGTTAAACTATTCCATTTTTAAGCAGGCGGTAACTCTTTTTGTTTCTGAACAGGAACTGTTTGGCTTGTGTCTGGTAGATACAGTGAATGGTCCTATGTGGAAGCAAAGCCAGAAAGAGTATGAAGGGGTTGCCTTTATAGATCTTAGTGAGAGAGTAGATGGAGAAAAAGGTTTTTTGGATTATATAAAGAATGATTTTGTAATTCCATTTTCCGTTTCTACTGAAAGTTTATTCAAATTTGAAATTATTAAGCTTGATGAATCACGTTGGATATGGTACGCAAAGGTTCATCACATACTGTCTGATGGGTGGGGTATATCCTTATTATTCCAAAGGGTTTCGGAGTTGTATAATAGTTTAACAAAACTTGATAAACTAAATATTCAGGAAAGAAAATTTTCCAATTTCATATACAATGATATTGAATATCTGAAGTCACAAAGCTATAGCGAGGACAGGGATTACTGGTTGAACAAATATCGGTATAACAGCCAGGTTTTATTCCCCCTGAAGCCGGGTGATAATGAAAACAAAAAAGGGAAAATATTTTCTTTGAATATTTCATCCCATTCATATATTTCATTTAAGAATATTTGTAAAAAGAATAATGTTACCTCTTTTCAGGCTATACTTGGTATTAACTCTCTGCTATTCTGCCAAGGCACAGACAGAGATGGGATTTCTATAGCTGTTCCACTTTTAAACAGGAGTAACAGGTACTTCAAAGAGACGATGGGGCCGTTTATGAATATTCTTCCTGTAAGAATAGAGACGGACCATGCGCTTACCCTTCTGGACCTCATTAAAGGAGTTAAAAAAGAGCTGCTACAAACCTACAGGCATCAAAAATTTCAGCTTGGTCACCTCCTGAAAGAACTTAACCTTCAGTCCGGCTCCAAAGGCATTTATGACCTCAGGGTATCCTTTGAGCAGCACAATTATAACGCCCTTTTCCGCGATTGTGCCTGTGAAATAGTTGCTATGTCTAATGAAGAGGAAGAAGATCCTCTTTCTATCCATATTATGGAATACCAGGATGGGAAAGATGTAGAGGTCAGGTTTGATTACAGGGAAGAATATCTGCAGGAGTGGGAAGTAAAAGCTATCGCAGAAAGGTTCTGTTTGCTTCTGGAGAGTTTTGAAGATAACCTGCTGAAAAAGGTAAACGAAGTTAATCTTTTCCTGCCAGGAGAGAAGGAACTGGTAACCACCACATTCCAGGGAGAAGAAGAAGAGAGGAGCATACATTCTCTGGTTGACCTGTTACAGGATAGCTTTAAGAGATACCCTGACAATGTGGCCATCATTCAGGGTACAGAGGTAATTACTTACCGTGAGCTTGATGAGCGTTCAGGGCTATTTTCTACTAATCTGAATAATAGAAATATTGGTAAGGGTAATCTAGTGGCTTTACATATTCCCCGCAGTGCAGAACTGATAGTTTCTATGATCGGTACCCTGCGTGCAGGAGCCTCTTACATGCCCGTAGACCCATCATACCCTACCTCCAGGGTGGCTTATATGCTGGATGACAGTAGGTGTGATGCGGTAGTTACTAATCAGGATCTGGCTATTGATTCAAGCGCTGCGATAATAAGTTTTGAGGAGTTACAGGATGGATTTCCGGCACAGGCAGATTATGTAACTTTTGAGCCAGAAGACCAAGCATATATCATTTATACTTCAGGCTCTACAGGGAAGCCCAAAGGGGTCTCTGTTAGTCATGCTTCTGTTGCTGATTATGTACTTACCTTTTCAGAGTACTTTAAAGTGTCATCAGAAGATGTAGTGCTTCACCAGGCTTCACCTTCTTTTGATACTTCTATTGAAGAGATGTTTCCTGTGCTGGTAAGCGGTGGCAAAATGATTATTCAGGAGGATGCGAAGGATCTGGAATCCCTGGAGCAGAACCTATATAAGCATAATATAACACTACTCAGTGTCTCTCCAAATGTGGTGAGCTACCTTAATGAAAAGGATAATATCCCCCAAAGCCTCAGGGTCCTGATAAGCGGAGGAGATGTGCTCAAGCCTTCATATGTAGACAGGCTTTATACGAAAACGCACATTTATAACACATATGGTCCCACTGAGAGTACAGTTTGTGCGAGCTATTACCCGGTAGAAACCCTTACAGATCCTCTACCGATAGGTAAACCCATTAAAAACCGGCGTATTTACATTCTTAGCCAGGATAAAGCCCTTGTGCCTGTAGGGGTATACGGAGAGCTGTATCTGGGTGGTAAAGGAATAGCCAGAGAATACCTGAATCGTGTATCCCTTACTGCTGAACGTTTTATAGACGATCCTTTTGAAAATAAGGGCAAACTATATCGCACAGGGGATAAAGGCCGATGGCTGCCTGATGGTACTATAGAATTTGCCGGAAGAACTGATGATCAAATAAAGATTCGCGGATACAGAATAGAACCTGGCGAAGTAGAGGCTGCTCTAAAAAACATTAAAGTCGTACAGGATGGTGTAGTCATGGCCCGTACCTCTCATAGTGGCGGACAGAGCCTTGTTGCCTATTTTATACCAGCTATTCAGAACCAGGTAGATAGTGAAGACCTGAAAGGTGAGATGAAGCAGGTCCTGCCTGCTCACATGGTGCCGGATATTTTTATTCAAATAGAGGCGTTTCCTCTTACGGCACAAGGAAAAACAGATAAAAAGGCCTTGCCGGATCCCTTTACTAACCGACAGGCCTCAGAGAGCGAGGTTCCGGTTACGGAAACAGAAATTGAACTGGCAAATATCTGGAAAGAGCACCTGCAGATAGTAAATATCAGCAGGGAAGATAATTTCTTTGAACTAGGAGGCCACAGTATCCTGGCAAACCAGTTGCTTGCGCTTATCAGGACCCGGTTTTCTATCGAGATTTCACTGAAAAATTTCTTTGAAAACCCCAGACTGCTTCAGCTTGCTGACTTTATTGACAATGCTGAAAAAGGAGAGCTCAGGCTGGAAAAAGCGCCGGAAGGTGCCCGTATTCCGCTTTCCTTTGCACAGGAAAGGCTTTGGTTCCTCTACCAGCTCAACCCTGATAACATGTCGTACAACGTGCCCAGGGTGATCCAGATGAAAGGCCGTGTCAGACATGATATACTGGAGGCTACTTATACCGAGATTGTCAGACGGCATGAAGTTTTAAGGTCTGCCTTTATTACCATAGACGGTGTCCCTTATATGGAAGTCAAAGCTCCTTACCACTTTGACATTCCTGAATTTGACCTGAAATCATTTAGTAAAGAAGAGCAGGATAACTGGATCCATCAGTTTGTTTTAGGTGAAGGTCGAAAGCTATTTGATCTTGAGTCCGGCCGCCTTATCAGAGTTCAACTTCTGCATCTGAGCAATGATGAATCACTGATGGTATTCTGTGAGCACCACCTGGTACACGATGGCTGGACACAGGGTGTGCTACTTAATGAGTTTATAGATATATACACCGCACTTGCCCAAGAGCAGGAGCATGGCCTAGCTGAGCCGGAGCTACAGTATGGTGACTTTACCTACTGGCAGAAAAACCACTTACAGGGTAAGGTACTGGAAGATCACCTGAGCTACTGGAAAGAAAAGCTACAAGGCGTAAACCCTGTGCCGGACCTGCCTTATGATTTCCCCAGGCCTCCTGCTATCAGTGGGATGGGTGATGTGGTGGAACTGGAGCTGGACGAAGAACTTGCATCCGCCATCAGGGCATATTCCAAAAGAAAGGGAAATACCTTGTTTATTACGATGGTAGCGGCCTTTAAATGCCTGCTTCACCATTATACCAACCAGGAGGATATCTGTATAGGTACGTGGCTTGCTAACCGTAAGCTAAAACAAACAGAGGGTATGCTGGGAATGATCATTAATACCCTTCCTCTTAGAACCTTATTCAGCAAACAGGACTCTTTTGATACATTCCTTGACAGGGTGAAAAATTCATGCGTGGAGATGTATGACCACGAGGATACGCCTTTCGGAAAGATCGTAGAAGTTGTGAATCCTGTTCGAAGTCTGAGCTATAATCCTCTGTTCCAGGTCAACTTTAGCTTCATGGATACCCCCAGCCGGAGGATGAACCTTCCGGAGCTAGACCTGGAATTATTAGAATCACACAACCGGTCTGCCAAATTTGATATCAACGTGGTAGTGGTGACACCCCAGGAACAGCTTCGTGGTTCCGGTGATGCAGCGGCGGCTACCATACAGATAGAGTGGGAGTTTAATTCGGATATATTCAGCCGGCCCACCATGCATCAAATGCTAAGCCATTATAAGGCACTCCTCTCCTACATTGTAGCGCAGGACAAAACCCCTATTGCTGATATTCCACTGCTGGCTGAAGATGAAATGCTGGCTGAAGTGGATAGGTATAACCCTGCACCTTCAGCATATCCGGCTAAATCTATAAATAGCCTGATAACTGAAATAATGGAGAGGCATGCCAATGAGCCTGCACTAATCAGTTGTGATATAAGGCTGACTTACAGGGAGCTGCAACAGGAGGTTAACAAAGCGGCAACTTATTTGAATAAGCATCTGGGACTTAAACCAGGCGAGAGGGTAGCCGTGGTTATGGACCGAAGCGCTAATATGCTCATCTCGCTGCTGGCCATAATGAAGAACGGGTCGGCCTATGTACCTGTAGACCCGGCTTTTCCTTCTGACCGCATTACTTATATCCTCTCAGATTGCAACGCAAAATTCGTTGTGTGTGATGATGCCTATGTAACTGCCTCCGGAGAGGTAGAATATCATCCGTATTCGGAAATACAACAAGCGGAAAGCTATTCAGAAACTCAAGACTTTAGCCATGCTGAGGGTATCGCATACGCCATATACACGTCCGGTTCTACCGGCCAGCCAAAAGGCGTTTGTATAAAGCACTCATCTGTAGTAAACCTGCTGGACAGTATTATTAAAACCACTGGTTTTAAAGCGGGCCACAGTCTGTTGTCTGTAACTACTTTCTCCTTTGATATTTCCGTACTTGAGTTTTTTGTTCCCTTAATATCAGGCGGCTGCCTGATCTTGCCTTCATCCGGCATAGTTAAGGACCCCTTCATGCTAAGCGAAAGCCTGGAACAATACAGGCCGGATATGATGCAGGCAACTCCCAGTACCTGGAAGATGCTCCTAGAGGCAGGCTGGGAAGGTGCACAGGAAACCCTGGTTGCGTTATGTGGTGGCGAGGCTCTGAGCCGTTCTCTGGCAGACCAACTGAGCGGAAAAGTTGCAGCGCTATGGAACGTATACGGCCCTACGGAAACGACTATCTGGTCTATGGCCAAAAGGATAGAGAGCGGAAAAGAGCTAATAACTATAGGTCATCCCCTTCACAATAATAGGGTGTTTATCCTTGACGATCAGCTGAAAGTTGTCCCCAAAGGCGTTACAGGAGAATTATACATAGGGGGCGAAGGCCTTGCAGAAGGGTACCTTAACCGCCCTGAGCTAACAAAAGAACGGTTTATCACTTTCCCCCAGACCGGAGAGCGCATTTACAAAACAGGAGACCTGGCCAAACGACTTGCAAATGGTGAGGTGCAGTTCATAGGCAGGGCAGACAACCAGGTAAAGATACGCGGACATCGTATAGAATTGGGTGAAATAGCCTACAATCTACGACAGCTGTCCGGCTGTGAAACAGTCGTAATAGCACGTAAAGACCTGACAGATAATAATATACTGGTGGCATTCCTGGAAGGGGCCGATGAGGAAATAATCAGCAGTTCAAGAACCGGGCTTCAGAATATACTGCCTGACTATATGGTTCCTGAATCTTTCAATGCTATAGATGAACTACCTCTTACTCCTAATGGAAAGGTGGACATAAGAGCCCTTGAGAAAGTGGAAATTACCGGGGAGTATTCTGTTTCTGAAGTTTATGTAGCGCCAGTAACCGGAACTGAGATATTTCTGGAAGAAGTCTTTGCCTCTTTGTTGAGGCGGGAAAAGGTAGGTACTGACCAGAACTTCTTTAAAATGGGTGGGCACTCCCTTATGGCTGCCAGGGTAATAAGCCGAATTTATAAGGAAAAGGGGGTGAAACTTCTGCTAAGAAGCCTGTTCCTGTATCCAACAATTGCAGAGCTGGCGGAGCATATTGATTCTCTGAAACATGATATTACGGAGAATATCCGGTACGCCTCTGAAGCTGCACTTTATCCATGCTCACCTTCCCAGAGAAGAATGTGGGTTATGGAGCAGATGAATACTGACAACAGCGGATATAACCTGCCATCACTTTATGAATTGAAAGGTGATGTGGATGAAAATCGCCTACTAAGTGCATTCTCATACCTTGTAAACAGGCATGAATCACTGAGAACAGTATTTATTGATCAAAAAGGGGAGCCTTTCCAGAAAATACTTTCCTCTTTACCTCTTGCTAAATATTATCAGTCTGTAAGTGCAGCAACTGAGGAACAAGCCATTGAAATAGGCCGCCAAAGGTTCTCGGAACCTTACGACCTTACCACAGGCCCCTTGTTCAGAGTACTGTTCATCAGAACCGGTTCTGTTGCCTATATGGCTATAGACATGCATCACATTATTAGTGATGGATGGTCTCTGTCGCTGATCATAAGAGATGTACTTCACTACTATAAGCAAGGTGAGGAGCAACCTGAACTTAGCATTCAGTATAAAGATTACAGCGTATGGCAAGCAGCAAAGGTGCATAAGGGGGATCTTGATGCAGGCCTTAGCTACTGGACAAAACAACTGGGCGGCATCCTTCCGGTAATGGAACTCCCTTATGATGCGCCAAGACCTGCGTTGATGACTAATAAGGGCGCAGCTCTGACTCATCACTTTGGCAAAGCGCTGTCTGAGAAGCTTGAGGCTCTGAGCCAGGCAAAGGGAACTAGCCTGTATATGGTGCTGATGGCTCTGACAAAGTCTGTGATGTACCGCTACAGTGAGCAGAATGATATGATCATTGGTACACCGGTGGCAGGAAGAGACCATGCGCAAACGGAAGATATTGTAGGGCTTTTTGTAAATACACTTGCTATCAGAAGCCGCTTTGACGGTAACACTGCTTTCGACGACCTGCTATTGCAGGTTAGAAAACTGGTGCTGGAAGGGTATGACCACCAGGAGTATCCCTTTGATCTCTTATTGGATAAACTGGAGGTAACCAGAGATCCGTCCAGAAACCCTGTGTTCGATGTGATGATGTCTTATCAAAAGGATCATGGCATACAGGAGGGAGAACTTAGTAAAGGCATTACGGTTAGGCCGGTTAAGCTTCCTGTAGAAACCAGCAAATTTGATCTGTCCTTTACATTCAGGAGTGTGGCCGGGGAAGTTTCCTGTGAAGTGGAGTATAATACTGACCTGTTTAACTCCAAAACTGCCGGAGACATAATGCTCCACCTTACACTTCTCGCAGAGGCATTCTGCCAGGATACAACGCTCAGGATAGGACAGCCGGAACTGGTGCAGGTAGCAGATTTACCTCCGGCACTTAAGCCACCGGTGATTCCTGAACTAAGAAATGTAAACTTTTCCGGCTACTACGAAAGGTTTATACACGCTGTAGCCAGGTTTGGAGACAGGCCAGCCGTAGACGATAAGGGAGAAATTCTGACTTTCGCGCAGTTGAAAGATAAAGTCGAAGAACTGGCTTCACATCTTCATACGCAATATGGAATAAGTAAAGGTGACGTGGTTGGCGTACTGTTGAGCAGGGGCAGTGATTTGCTGGTATCTGCACTGGCATGCTTCCGTCTTGGAGCTGTATATACGCCCATAGATACTAACTATCCTGCCGAACGGATAGGGCTTATCATATCTGATAGCGGACTTTCACTTATGATCACCCGCAGGGAATATGACCACCTTGTATCTTCAAAAGTAACCAACCGACTGCAACTGGATCATACAGCATCTGCTGGTAATCGCTCTGATTTGCCAGAGGTTACCTTCGGTCCTGATGATATTCTTTACCTGATTTACACCTCCGGGTCCACCGGGGTTCCTAAAGGAGTCGCTGTAAGGCAGGAGGGTTTGCTAAATCTGTGCGAATGGCATGCAGACAACTTCAGAATGGATGAAAATAGTGTGTCTACCATGCTGGCCAGCATTGGGTTCGATGCTTCCGTTTGGGAGTTTATGCCGGCTTTGATAACAGGATGCTGCCTGATTCCGGTATCAGACCAGGACAGGATAGAGACCTCTGCACTAAAAGCCATCATCAGGTCTAAAAAGGTAACTCATGCTTTTATGCCTCCGCTACTATGCGAGCAGTTCATGGCTACCTCTGCCGATTTTGATCATAAGCTGATTATATATGCAGGTGGCGATGTATTGCAGAATGTGACCAGCAATGCGGGTATCACTATATATAATAATTACGGACCAACTGAATTTACAATAATTTCCACCTCCTATCGTGTGCCGGAACATCTGGTAAAAGAGATTCCGATCGGAAAACCGCTTAAGAATAACCTGGTATATATATTAAATATCTTTGGTAACCTGCAGCCAAGAGGGGTAAAAGGAGAGCTGTTCTGCTCAGGAGTAAATATTACCGCCGGGTATTGGAAAAATGAAGCCTTAACCGGGGAAAGGTTTACTTCAGACCCTTTCTATTCAGACAGGACCATGTACCGCACGGGCGATCTTGGAATATGGGATGCTGATGGAAATATATATTTCCGTGGAAGAGCTGACCACCAGCTAAAAGTAAGAGGATACAGGATAGAACCAGGTGAGATTAATCATCACATCTTACAGCATCCGGCAATAGAGCAGTCTCATGTGATATTACACAAAAAAGATAGCAGGGAGCCGTTATTAGCAGCTTTTATCATTTATAAAGAGGAGGCTGTAGATAGCACAGAATTAAAGAGCTACCTGCGAAATTTTGTACCTGATTACATGGTGCCAAGTGCCTTCGTCCGGTTGGATAGTTTCCCGGTCAACTCCAGTGGGAAAATAGACGCTGACGTACTACAGCAAATGGACCTGCATATTGAAGACAATACCCGCCCTTACAGAGCACCGGAAACGGAAATGGAAGTGACCGTAGCAGGTATGTTTGCTGAATATTTACAAACCGATCAGATTGGCAGGGATGACGATTACTTCGAGCTGGGAGGTACCAGTATTACAGGAATCAAAATCACACATTCCATAAACGAGAGATTTAATCTTAACCTGAAAGTGAATAGCCTTTTTGGAACAAGAACGGTGAAGGACCTGGCAGCTGAAATTGAAGCACACCTTTTAGTAAGGGATGATAATGAGCTGCTGGAAGAAGATGAGGTTACTGAAATAAAGCTGTAAGAAGGAATAAGGATGAAAGCCAGCTACCTGATTAGGGATCTAGCCGGAATGGGCATTAAGCTCAAACTGGAGGATGGACAACTTGTACTTAAAGGGGCAAAATCTGCTTTGACACCTGCGGTAGTAGAGCAGATTAAAGCCAATAAAGAAGCGCTCATAGCTTTTCTTAGGGAAACCTCTGCCGGCACAGAAACTATACCTGCGCAGAAACCAGGTAGTACCTATGCTTTATCCAGTGCACAACAGCGCTTGTTTTTGCTGCACAAAATGGAAGAAAGCGCAGTGGCTTATAACATCCCTTCTGTTTTCAGGGTAAAGGGTGCCGTAAATGCTCCATTCCTTGAAGCAGCATTTAATGCCCTCATCGCCAGGCATGAAATTCTGAGAACTCAGTTTGGGCTCAGGAATTTTGAGCCTTACCAGGAAGTGGCTTCGCAAAAAGACGTGTACTTCACCCTGCGGACAGGCAGTGCCGACACTGTGGACGAAGCTTCGGGTATAATAAAATCTGTAATAAGCGCTCCTTTTGATTTAGAAAAGGCACCTCTTCTCAGAGCTGTACTTATAGGCTTAAAACAGACCGATTTTGTTTTTGCGCTCGACATGCACCATATCATCAGTGATGGCTGGTCAATGGAAGTATTCATCCGTGAGTTGTTTGCCTGCTATTCGGCGCTTGTATCGGGTGCGGAGTGGTCTGTGGCTCCGCTTTCCATCCAGTATAAGGACTATGCGGTATGGGAGCAGGTCCGGCTGTCCGGCGACGCTTACCAGGCAGCGAGAGACTACTGGCTGGAACATTTCAGCGGTGAGCTTCCTGTATTGCAGTTGCCGACAGATAAGCCCCGCCCGGGAGTACAGTCTTTTAAGGGAGCTCAGCATAGTTTTACCCTTCATGCAGCACTTACGGAAAAACTCCGCTCCGTCGCTGCCAGCCAGGGAGCGAGCCCCTTTATGGTCCTTCTGGCCCTGGTAAACAATCTTCTGTCACGCTACAGCGGCCAGGAAGATATAATTGTAGGTACGCCTGTTGCAGGCAGAGACCTGCCCCAGCTTAAAGACCAGATCGGATTTTACGTAAATACCCTTGCTCTGCGTACTGAGATAGTTGGTGAAGACACATTTTCCTCCCAGTTGGAGAAGGTAAAGTCAACGCTTCTGGGGGCACTGTCTCACAGCAGCTATCCTTTTGACAGGCTGGTAGATGAGCTTAACATTCCGCGCAGTACAGGCAGGCCTCCGCTGTTCAATGTGATGGTAAACTACCAGGAGCAGAGCAGCTCCCAGCTTCCGGCTATCGCAGGAGTTGAGATATCAGCCGAAGCCCTTCCGTTCCATACCAGCAAATTTGACCTCTCCTTTGCCTTCAGGCATCAGGGGGACAGGCTAGACTGTACCATTGAATATGCTACTGACCTGTACCTGCCATCTACTATTGAAAGGATGGACGGGCACCTGTGTACCCTTGCAGAAGCCGTGCTCGAAAACCCCGGTCTAAAACCCGCAGAAGTAAACATACTACAGCCAGAAGAAAGAGAGCAGGTACTCCATAGCTTCAACCAGACGGCAAAAGCTTATGACCTGGATAAAGACATTATCACCTTTTTCGGAAATCAGGTCAGCCTGCAACCCGAAGCGGTTGCTTTGATAGACGGCGAGACTACTTATAGCTATACACAGCTTGACAGGCTAAGCAACGGACTGGCCGAGAGGCTGACTACCAGCTATGGTGTAGGGTATGGTGACCTGGTAGGGGTGAGGATGGACCGTTCGGCAGCCCTTGTGATCGCCCTTCTGGCCGTGATGAAAACCGGAGCGGCTTACGTACCGGTAGACCCTGCCTACCCAGCAGGCAGGCAGTCTTACATTATGGAGCATGCCCGCCCCAGGCTTCTGGTTACCGATGCGCCTTCCGGAGCAGAAACGCTTCCGGTATGCATCTATCATGAAAAAGCGTTTAGTGAGCAGGCAGCCGGTTTTGCTACCAGCCTTCGGGCAGCAGACCGCGCCTATGTAATCTATACCTCCGGCTCTACGGGTACCCCTAAAGGCATCAGCATCACCCATGGCAATGTGAGTAACCTGTTACAGTGGGCAGCGGAGACGTTTGACTCCTCCTGCCTGGAGGGTGTTTTGTTCAGCACCTCAGTGTGCTTTGACCTGAGCATCTATGAGCTGTTTTATCCCCTTTCGGCAGGTGGTACGGTGATCCTGGCAAAAACAGTTACCGACCTTGCCGGTCTTGCAGCCGCACTGAAAGTACGGCTGGTGAACACGGTGCCTTCTGCGGTAAAGCTTTTGCTTGAACAGGATGCTATAGGCCCCCGGGTGAAGGTATTGAATGTCGCTGGGGAGCCTTTGAAAGATGCGCTTGTACAGCGGGTATTTGAGAAAACTAATGTAGAGCAGGTAAATAACCTGTATGGTCCTTCTGAGACGACGACCTACTCCACTCATCACCGAATGGAGCGCGGAGAGGAAGTGCGTGTGACAATAGGAAAACCGCTGGCCAACACGCAGGTGTACCTTTTGGACAGGGGCATGAACCTTGTTCCTCCCGGTGTATTTGCAGAGCTTTACATAGGCGGCAGTGGTGTATCGGAAGGTTACCTTCATTCGGAAGACCTTACTGCACAGCGCTTCCTTGCCAACCCATATGGGGCAGGACAACTCTACCGCACGGGAGACCTTGCGAGCTGGGACGGAACCGGGCAGCTGCACTACCATGGTCGAATAGACGAGCAGGTGAAGTTGCGAGGCTTCCGTATAGAGCTTGGAGAGATAGAAAAGGTACTGATGTCCCGCAGTGAAGTGAAAGAAGCTGTGGCTGTGGTGAAGGGTAGCGGTGAGGATGCGATGCTGGTGGCCTATATGACGGTAGAGCAGGGTGCGGAGCAGGCAGAAGACTACCGGAAGGTGGCTGCAGGCTTTCTGCCAGACTATATGGTGCCCTCCGTAGTAGTGGTACTGGAAAACTTACCGCTAACCCCTAACGGGAAGATAGATAAGAAAGCCCTACCGGATCCTGTGTTGCAGGAAAGAGCGTATGTGGCCGCGGCCAGTGAAACCGAGGCAGTACTGCAGACTCTGTGGCAGGAGGTGCTTGGCCTGGAGAAAGTAGGTGTCACTGACAATTTCTTTGCCATAGGGGGCAACTCCATTAAAGCGATGAAGCTGGCAGCCAGGATTTTTCATAAGACAGGTACATCCGTCAAGATAAAAGACATATTCCTTTTTCCTACAATCAGAGAGCTTGCCCCGGCACTAAAGAATTGCTCCGTGGCACTGGCTCCCATACCCCTTACAGAAGCCACAGGAGAGGTTCCTGCTTCCCTTGCTCAGAGAAGAATTTACTGGGCTCACCGTCTGCAGGGAGGTGAGGCAGCTTATAATATACCGTTTTATCTTGAACTTCGGGGAAGCCTTAAAGAGGAGGTCCTTCATGATGCGGTTCAATACCTGATTGAACGTCATGAATCACTGCGTACTGTATTTCGTGAAGAAAAAGGCCAGCTTTTGCAGGAGGTAAAGCCCCGCTTGGACGCAGAGGATGTTTTTGTATATGAGTACCAAGTTGGTGCTCCTTTATTGGGAGAATTGGCTGCAGAAGAAAGCAAGCGGATATTCGACCTTGGAGCAGGGCCATTATGGAAACTAAGAGTTGTTTGTGTCGGTGCTAATCATTATTTCTTTGGGCTGACCTTTCACCATATTATAGCGGACGGCTGGTCCATGCCTGTATTCTTCAGGGACCTGATGAAAGCCTGTATGGCTTTTGGGAGGGATGAGAAGCCAGACCTTCAGCCTTTGCCTGTTCAATACCGTGATTACAGTGAATGGCAACGTAAAGCATTACTACACGGAGAATTTAAGGAGGCAGCAGCTTATTGGGGTGAACTCCTTTCAGGTGAACTGGCTTACACCACTCTTCCCTATGACTATCTCCCGGATGAGAAAGAAAGCTCTGACGGAGATAGGGTAATCCACTCAATAGATACAAATGTGTCTGATAAGGTAGTGAGATTTGCCCTTTCACTCGGGTGCACGCCTTTTACGGTATTATACTCCACCCTCCAGGCACTGTTGTCAAAGTATACCTCAGAGAGTGACATTGTTCTGGGTATCCCTGTAAGCGGGAGGGTTCATCCTTATACTGTAGACCAGGTGGGGTTGTATATTAATACAATACTTCTGAGAGCGGAGGTTAAAGAGGAGACATCATTTGCTGAATTATGCAAAGCAAATGGAGAACAGCTATCGCTTTCTCTTGAACACCAGGAATACCCCTTCAGTGCTATATTGGAAGACCTTCAGGTTCCGGCAGACAAAAGTCCTTTGTTCGCCATCATGGTCAACTATGAAGACCAAACTGGTGAAACTGATTTTATTAAGGATATACCTTTTACACTTAAGCAAATTGACAGTCAGTATGCCCCTAGTAAGTTCGATATTAGTATAACCTTTGCCAATACAGACGGCCGTTTAAAAATATTGGCTGACTATAACAAAAACCTATACAGCAGGGGAAAGATTGAGCGCTTAATACACCATTTTGAGAAGTTGGTCCGGGTTGCTGTGGAAAACAAGGAGACTTCTCTGAAAGAGCATACCTACCTTTCAAAAGAAGAAGCCCATACGTTAAGAGACCTGGGAAGGGGAGAAGTGCTCAATCTACCTTATGGTAATATTATAAGCAGGTTTGATCTAATAGCGGAAAAACTGCCTGATCATACAGCCATTGTGGAAGATGAGGTGGTGACCTATAGCAGGTTGCGTGAAAATTCCTGCAAGCTGGCTCAGACGATGGCCGGAAAGTACGGAGTAAAGGCCGGGGTGGTCGTTGCCGTATCTATGGACAGGTCTGCAGCTCTTGTGACTACTATTCTGGCCATCCTGAGATGTAAGGCGATTTATTTGCCTATAGATATGGATGACCCGCATGCGAGGAAATCTTATATCATCAGCGATAGCCGTCCTGTACTAATGGTTGCCGCAGCAGATACCCTGTCCGACTGTGTGGTGGAGTCATATGAAGCATTATCAGCAGAGCCTGATGTATGGGACAACCTTCCCCCGAAGCAGCCGGAAACGGACCTGCCTGTATACCGGATTTATACTTCCGGAACTACCGGTAAGCCCAAAGGAGTTACCGTTTCTTCCTTTAACCTGGCTAACCTGTGCGAATGGCACATTACCCATTATCAAACGAGCGAAAGATCCCGTGCCACCCTTTTTGCCGGCATTGGATTTGATGCCTCGGTGTGGGAGATATTTCCTTATCTGCTTACTGGCGGCACACTGTATCCCGTGGCGGCAAACCTGCGTTATGATACCGGTAAGCTTGGTGTGTTTATGCAGGAAAAAGGTATTACCCATACCTACCTGCCGGTAGTTATTGCAAGGCAACTTCTTTCCTCAGAGTTTAAACCTGATAACCCTGTTCACCTGCTTACCGGGGGAGAGGACCCCGGTATGCTATGTAGTAATGAGAAAATAATACTCCATAATAACTACGGTCCTACAGAAACAACTGTGGTGGCAACAAGCTACCGTTTCCGGGATAAAGAAAACAGTTATATCCCTATCGGTAGACCTCTGCCTAATACCCACATCTACCTATTAGATGAAAACCATAAACTGGTGGGCGAGGGGCTTAGCGGTAGCATATTTATCGGCGGTCGTAGTGTTTCTTTAGGTTATCATGGACAGGACGACCTAACAGAGAAGGTTTTTGTGGCCGATCCTTTCAACCCAGGTCATCAGATGTATAATTCCGGGGATAAGGGCCGTTGGCTACCAGATGGAAATCTGCTGTTCGAGGGACGGAAAGACGAGCAGGTTAAACTCAGAGGGTATCGGATTGAGCTTAGTGGTATAGATTACCAGTTGAAGCAAATACCTTGTGTATCGGAGGCTGTTACCTTATTACTTACTGATACGAAAGACCACAAAAGGTTAGTATCCTACGTGAAGGTTGATGGTGAGGTTCCGGAAATAAGAAACTTACTGTCTAAAGCACTTCCATCCTACATGATTCCTGATCTGGTTGTGGTGGTAGATACTATTCCACTAACCGCTAACGGTAAAGTGGATAGAAAAGCACTCCCAAGCCCTGATTTCGGAAATAGGGAAATTATTGCCCCGCGTAATGACCTTGAGATGGTAGTGCGTGATACATTCAGAGAGGTGCTGGATGTAGAGGAACTGAGCATATATGATAGCTTTTTTGCACTGGGCGGGCAGTCTATCAAACTATACAAGCTTGCCTCGGCTCTTGCCGAAAAGACAGGTGTTCACTTCAACCTTTCTGACCTGTTTGTACACAATACCATCGCCGGGGTGGCAGGACTTTTGGAGGAAGGGAAGGAAGAAGTAACCATAATTCCTTATGCGGATATCCGCGAGCGCTACCCGCTTTCTTCCAGTCAGTTCAGAATGTGGATGTTGTCAGGGATTGATAAAAGTGCTCAGGCTTATAATATTGTATCTCTTCATAACGTAAAGGGACAGGTTAATTTTAGTCTGCTGGAAGAAGCGTTAACCCTTGTCATAGGCAGGCACGAGATACTCAGGACACGCTTTGTTCAGCAGGAGGAAGAAGTGTACCAGGTCATTGATAAGAATGTATCCGGGAAAATAACACTTATAGAGCCTGGTGATGAATCACTTGCAGACTTATTAAAGAATGTACCTGCCTTGGAAAGTGGAAACCTGCTGAGTCTTCGGTTCCTAAAAAGGGCAGAGGATGATTACCTGATGATATTTAGCATGCACCATATCATCAGTGATGGCTGGTCAATGGAAGTATTCATCCGTGAGTTGTTTGCCTGCTATTCGGCGCTTGTATCGGGTAGGGAGTGGTTTGTGGCTCCTCTTTCCATCCAGTATAAGGACTATGCGGTATGGGAGCAGGCCCGGCTGTCCGGCGACGCCTACCAGGCAGCGAGAGACTACTGGTTGGAGCACTTCAGTGGTGAGCTTCCTGTATTGCAGTTGCCGACAGATAAGCCCCGCCCGGGAGTACAGTCTTTTAAGGGAGCTCAGCATAGTTTTACCCTTCATGCAGCACTTACGGAAAAACTCCGCTCCGTGGCTGCCAGCCAGGGAGCGAGCCCCTTTATGGTCCTTCTGGCCCTGGTAAACAATCTTCTGTCACGCTACAGCGGGCAGGAAGACATCATCGTGGGTACACCGGTAGCAGGCAGAGACCTGCCCCAGCTTAAAGACCAGATTGGGTTTTACGTAAATACCCTTGCTCTGCGTACTGAGATAGTTGGTGAAGACACATTTTCCTCCCAGCTGGAGAAGGTAAAGTCAACGCTTCTGGGGGCGCTGTCTCACAGCAGCTATCCTTTTGACAGGCTGGTAGATGAGCTTAACATTCCTCGCAGTACAGGCAGGCCTCCGCTGTTCAATGTGATGGTAAACTACCAGGAGCAGAGCAGCTCGCAGCTTCCGGCTATTGCAGGAGTTGAGATAGTAGCTGAAGCCCTTCCATTCCATACCAGCAAATTTGACCTCTCCTTTGCCTTCAGGCATCAGGGGGACAGGCTAGACTGTACCATTGAATATGCTACCGACCTTTACGGCCCTGTCACGATTGAGCGGATGGGCCGGCACCTGGTCAGCCTTTGCGAAGCAGTGCTTGAGAACCCAGGCATAAAACCTTCAGAAGTTGATATTCTTCAGGCAGAGGAAAGAGCGCAGGTCCTGTATGGGTTTAACCAGACGGAAAGAGCGTACGACCTGGACAAAGACCTTATTTCCCTTTTCAGGGAGCAAACTGTTCGTCAGCCGGAGGCCATTGCCCTGATAGATGGAGAAACCTCCTACAGCTATGGCCAGCTTGACAGGCTGAGCAGCGGGCTGGCCCACAGGCTTATCACTAACTACGGAGTAGCACATGGCGACCTTGTAGCGGTGAGAATGGAGCGCTCAGCAGCCCTGGTGATTGCGCTTATAGCGATAATGAAAACGGGAGCTGCTTATGTACCAGTAGACCCTGGCTACCCTGCAGGCAGGCAGTCCTACATTCTGGAACACGCCCGGCCCAGATTGCTGGTGACGGATAAGCCTAAAGGAGAGAATGCGCTTCTGGTATGCTCGTATAATACAGAAGAATTTAGTGAAGCAGAAGGTCTTTCTATCAGCCTTCAGTCGACAGACCGTGCCTATGTGATCTACACCTCCGGTTCTACGGGCAACCCAAAGGGTATCAGTATTACCCATGGAAATGTGAGCAACCTGTTACAGTGGGCAACGGAGACTTTTGACTCCTCCTGCCTGGAGGGTGTACTATTCAGTACCTCAGTGTGTTTTGACCTGAGCATCTATGAGCTGTTTTATCCCCTTTCGGCAGGTGGTACGGTGATACTGGCAAAGACAGTGACCGACCTGCCCCATCTTGCAGTGGCAGAGCAGGTGAGGCTGGTGAATACGGTTCCCTCCGCAGTGAAACTGCTGCTGGATCAGGGTGCGATAGGCCCTCAGGTAAAAGTGCTAAACGTAGCGGGTGAGCCGCTGAAAGATGCCCTAGTACGCCGGGTATTTGAAAATACGCAAGTACAACAGGTAAATAACCTATATGGCCCGTCGGAGACTACGACCTACTCTACCCACCACCGTATGGAGCGCGGAAAAGAAGTGCGTGTGACTATAGGTAAACCGCTGGCCAACACGCAGGTGTACATGATGGACAGGGGCATGAACCTTGTTCCTCCGGGTGTATTTGCAGAGCTATACATAGGCGGCAGTGGTGTATCTGAAGGTTACCTTCATTCGGCAGAACTTACTGCACAGCGCTTTCTTGTCAACCCATATGGTGAAGGACACCTCTACCGCACGGGTGACCTTGCGAGCTGGGACGGAGAAGGGCAGTTGCACTACCATGGCCGTATAGACGAGCAGGTAAAGTTGCGAGGCTTCCGCATAGAGCTTGGAGAGATAGAGAAGGTACTGATGTCCCGCAGTGAAGTGAAAGAAGCTGTGGCCGTGGTGAAGGGCAGTGGCGAAGATGCGATGCTGGTGGCCTATATAGCCATAGAGCCGGGGGCAGATTTGTCGGCAGACTACCGTCAGGTTGCAGCAGGCTTCCTGCCAGACTATATGGTGCCCTCCGTGGTAATGGTACTGGAAAGCTTACCGCTAACACCCAACGGGAAGATAGATAAGAAAGCCCTGCCGGATCCTGTGTTACAGGAAAGAGCGTATGTGGCCGCGGCCAGTGAAACAGAGGCTGTACTGCAGACTCTGTGGCAGGAGGTGCTTGGCCTGGAGAAAGTAAGTGTTACTGACAATTTCTTTGCCATAGGAGGAAACTCTATAAAAGCAATGAAGCTGGCGGCAAGGCTTAAAAAGTTAAATGGAAAAGAAATATCACTTTCTGAAGTATTTACATATCCGCAGATAGACTCTCTGGCAGCGCATATCGAAACCCTGCCTGTAGCAGGATCGGATGCTATTCAAACTCTCGGTAAAGCTACGCATTATGCCCTATCTAACAATCAGAAGCGTCTCTGGATAACAGAAATGATGCAGGGTTCCGGTGCGGCATATAACATTACTCAGGGAATTATCATAGAAGGCGTTTTTAATGCAGAAATTCTAATAAAGGCGCTTCGCTATGTTACAACCAGACATGAAGTAGTAAGATCCCGCTTTGTGACTGTAGATAACGCACCTGTGGCTATAGTGGTCCCTTCCGATGATTTTTTTATTCCAGTCGGACATATCGAGGTTGGCCAGGATGAAAATAGCTATGATTCTGTAAAAAGAATAATTGACGAGAGCCAGAATGAGCCATTTGACTTGTATGAAGGGTCGCTTTTAAGGTTAAAAATTGTAAAGATTGGCGAGTTTGAAACTGGTCTTATATATACCCTCCATCATATAGTTACTGATGGAATAAGTAATGCCATATTTGAAAAAGAACTAGTAGAGGCCTACCTGGCTTATGCAGATCAAAAAAGTCCGGGTCATACTCCGCTACCTGTCCAATACTATGACTTCGCAGCATGGCAAAATGGTAAAATGGAATTAGGAGGGCAGGAAGTACTATCCGCTTATTGGAAAAACAGGCTTAAAGGAAACCTCCCTGTACTAAACCTGCCGCTAGATACTTCCCGGCTGATTGCAGACGGTGACAATACTGGAAAACTTTTTCATGGTATTCTAGACAATGAAATATTGGCTCGATTGAATCAGGTAGCCGCAAATGCAAGTATAAGCCTGTATGCCCTACTGCTGTCAGCCTATAATGTATTGTTGCAAAAAGCTTCCGGACAGGATACCATACTAACTGGCATATCCGTAGCAGGAAGGGAGCAGGAAGAATTACAGCCACTGATAGGCTTTTTTGTAAACACACTACCATTTAAAGCTACAATTCCAAAGGATATTTCATTCGGTGCTTTTGCCCAGCAAACCCAGCAAGCATTAACGCAGGATTTGAAACATCAGGCCATGCCTTTTGATCAAATTCTGAATAACCTGAATATCTCTCGTGAGCCAGGAACCTCACCAGTGTTTCAGTCCCGGTTTGTATTTAACAACTATGACACTACGGACAGGTTAGCTGTTTCTTCCCTGACTGATCTCAAAATCAGTCAGATAAATCTGTCAATGGTCCAGGCAAAATTTGACCTGAGCCTGATGCTATTCCTGGTGCCTGATGGACTGAATGTCACCTTTGAATACCGCAGCAGACTATTCCGGGAAGATACAATCTCTACTCTTTGGGCAGCCTTTAGTGAATTGCTGAAGAAGATAGCAGATAACCCCGGGCTATCTCTGAATGACCTGGACACTTATACGGATAAAAGACGCGGGGATATGGTAGCTGCGAAAGAGAAAAAAGCCTCTGCTGCACTATCTAAACTAAAAAATCTAAAAGTAAACCTGAGGTAACAACCCTATGAATACGAAGCAAACCCTTTTAAGTAGCCTGAAGAATACAAAACCGAAGGGCACTGCATTATCTGCCTCTTCTATAGATATCAGAAAGGAATTCATAGAAAATGAGCATGGTAAAATTCGCGTTTTCAGAAATACAAGGCCTGGTAACTCTCTGCAGTCATGGGTTGATGAAAACCTGAAAGAGGTGAATGCAGCATACGGTGAGTTTAAAGCTGTATTATTTCGTGGGTTTGATGTGGGAGGGAAGTTCCACACCATTTCCAGGTCTATGGCGGACTCTGATCTGCTGGACTATAAAGAGCCATCCACGCCCAGAACCCAGGTAGACAATAACATTTATACCTCTACGGAATATCCTGAAGATCAGCATATTCCGCTACATAATGAGCATTCCTATACAGATAACTGGCCCCGAAAAATCTGGTTTACCTGCGAAATTCCGGCAGAGAAAGGCGGTCAGACTCCCGTATGTGATAGCGAGGGCATGTACCAGGTTCTTCCTGCAGAAATAAGAGAAAAGTTTGAAAAACTTGGGGTAATGTATGTCCGTAACTTCGGAAAGGACATGGACCTTAAATGGGAGGAGGTTTACGGAACCTCTGACAAAAATGAGGTAGACGAATTTTGTCGCAAAAAAGGTATAAAAACTATCTGGAAAGAAGATGGTACATTGCGTACCGAGCAAGTATGTCAGGGGGTATTGGCTCATCCTGAGTCAGGCAAAAAGCTTTGGTTTAATCAGGCACATCTGTTCCATTATACCAACCTGCCCGAGTATGTACGGAAGTTTCTCACAGATCGCTATGGCGAAAATAACCTGCCGCGTAACGCCTATTATGGTGATGGCAGTGCTATTGAGGAAGAAACGCTGCAAATAATCAGAACGGCATTTGAGCAGGTGAGGATTGTGTTTGACTGGGAAAAGGATGATGTTTTGCTTCTGGACAATATGCAATTTGCCCATGCCAGGTTCCCTTTTGAAGGACAGCGCCGTGTATTGGTGTGTATGGCAGAGCCCTTTCACCATACATTTATTCCTCAAACAGAAACCCCTAAGCCTGAAGGTCAGCAGGCTGTAAACCAGACGAGAAGACAGACAGCAGATCACTTCATTCGCAATACGAAAACGGATACAAGAGAATGGCTTAAATATAAGCTGGCTGCCGCTTATCGTATTATGGTAGCCGAAAACCTTGATGAGGGTGGTATAAGCGGGCATATTAGTCTTAAAGTACCAGGAGAGAAGGATTACTTCTGGGTGAATCCCTTTGGAAAACTGGCAGAAGAGGTAACTCCTGATAACCTTGTAATGGTGGACCGCAGCGGCAATATTGTAGAAGGTAATCCGCCCATTAATACGGCCGGCTTCTGTATTCATGCTGCTATTCACACAGCTTACCCTGATGTTCATGCTGTGGCACATACCCACTCTCCCTGGGGAACTGTGTTTGGCAGTTATGGAAAACCACTTCTCCCGATAGACCAAAACTGCTGTATGTTTTATGAGAATCATGCAGTATATGATTCCTTTAACGGTCCTGTAAACGACAGTGAAGATGCCAGCCGCATAGCAGAAACCATAGCCGGAAAAAGTGCCATTATCCTTAGAAACCATGGCACTATTACATGCGGAACCAATATTGAGACTGCCGTAATGTATATGGTGGCTATGGAAAGAGCATACCGTTTGAATGCCCTGGCAGCTCAGTATGGTGAGCCAAAACTAATAGACCCCAAAGTGGCCAGGGAAACAAAAATGTGGATAGCTAATCCACTTGGCTTTCGCATCGAGTTTGATGCCCTTCTGCGGAAGGCAGAGAGAATGTTTCCTGACCTAAAGGAATACAGACCTTCCAATTAATATAACCACCCAATAGGAAAAACTTAAGCTAGTAATGGAAGAACTAATCGGCTATTCCTTATCTCCGCAGCAGCAGATGTATGCTTCATCAGGTTTGATGGGGGATGATACCATTATCCAGGTCCGCGTGAAGACGTTAAGACCAGTTGCCACCACCGTATTAAAAGAGAGCTTCAGGTCAGTATGTGACCAGGAAAGTACTTTTAAGGTGAAATATGTACTGGAAAGCGATAGTAATGAATATCTCCAAATTCCAATAGACGACCTTAGGGTGGAATTTGAGGAAAGAACAGAATTGCCAAAATATCCTTTTGAGAGCCAAGGTACAAAGCCCGGTACGGAAGAAGGGCCTTTACTGGTTATTACTGTTTGTCCGTCAGAATCTCATACGGATATTAGTCTTACTACTCTCGCGCTCTGTTGTGATGAGGAAAGCCTGCTTACTATGTGCAGGATGGCTATTGATACAGTTACAGGAAAGGCAGGTGAGTATGATATTATAAGCTATCTGCAGTATAGTGAGTGGCAGCGTGGTTTGCTGTCTGATGATGATAGCCGGGATAGTTTGCAATGGTGGCAATCTTACACCTTCGGCCTGCCTGGTGCACCGCAAAACAGGTTGGTTACTTCTCTGAATACAAGTGAAAAAGATTATACTGAGATTAGCCTTAGTTTAGGCTCTGAGTTACTCGAAATTGCCCGGAACCTGGCTGCTAAATCGGAAACCGGTATTGCAAGTGTTTGGACTTCGGCGCTGTATTTAGCCTTCAGTCGTTTGAATGACGGAAGGCCATTTTCTATTGCCAGCCTTGATAGCGGCAGGAGCTTTGATGAGCTGAACCATACGATTGGCCTGATGGAAAAGCCTCTGCCATTCTACATGGAGGTGAATGAAAACGACACCGTTCAGAAATTGCTGTCTACTGCTTTCACAAGGACTGAGGAGCTGGATACATATAAAGAAGTATTCCCCCTGACCGACACGCTGGCAGAGCATGCTGATTACCTGCAGTATGCCCTGAAAGTTAGCCTTCCCGGGGTAGAAAATCCTTTTACTCTTGAGCACACATCCAGGGGTGGTGGTTTCCATATTATACAGGTACATATCCGGTATACTGAAGAAAATAGAGCAGACATAGTTTTATCTTATGACCGGAAGGTAGTGAGCGAAACTGCCGCTCAGATTATTGCCAGCTCCATTACTGGTACACTTCAATCTCTGACTACTGTACATACCGTAGGAGAGGTGTCTTGCCTTGGGCCGGATATGGAAACTACAGTACTGAACAGTTTCTCGGGAAAGACTAATGCCCATACAGATGTGTCCCAGACATTATTGGAAAGTTGGGATCACATTGCTGCCCAATATCCTGATAATCTGGCAATTGAAGATAAGAAGAGTGCTTTCACATATAGTGAAATAGACAGGCTGGCCAACCTTACTGCGCAAACGCTGATAAGTCAATATAATATAGGCAGGGGTGATAAGGTCATTATATTCATGCAAGGCAACTGCCATATGGTGCAGTCCATGCTGGCAGTATTAAAAGCAGGAGCTACTTATGTACCTGTAGATGCCGGAGCTCCCTATTCACATCTGAGCTTCATTGTGAATGATGCAGCCTGCAGACTTATTCTTACCACATCAGATATAGCCTCGGATGCCATCATTCAGGCAGAAGTGTGCTATGTGGACAATATTTCTGAAGAAGAAGACCTTGAGTTTACACTTCCGGTAAGGCCTTGGGACGCCGAGGCGTATTGTATATATACCTCAGGTACAACGGGTAAGCCTAAAGGCACACGAATCAGTGATGCTTCCCTGATGAACTATATATCATGGTTTAGGGAAGAGTTTTCCATTGGGGCAGATGACGTTACAGCGCTATTATCTTCATTTGCCTTTGACCTTGGATATACGAGCCTGTGGGGTGGTATACTTTCCGGTAGTACGGTATACCTGGCAGATACAGAACTTATAAAAAACCCAGAAGGCCTTACATCTTTTGTGCTCGGCAAGGGCATTACTTTCCTGAAGACCACCCCGTCTCTGTTACACATTTTTCTGATGGCCGGAAACTCCAATGAACTGGGACAGTCTAAGCTGCGTCTTTGGCTTATAGGAGGAGAGGCCATTCATACAGGTGACCTTATCAGAATGAGCGACCTGGTACCTGATATTCAGTTAGTGAACCACTACGGCCCTTCAGAGACCACCATAGGTACTATATTTTATCCCATCCCTTCACAGGATTTGAGGACTTATGAAACCAGGCCGGTAATAGGACGTCCTGTGACTAATAACCATGTATATATTTTAAATGAGACGCTTAAGCCTGTAATGCCTGGCCAGCAGGGACAGATTGCCATTTCAGGCAGGGGACTTTCAAAGGGGTATCTGAACAGGGAGGCACTTACACTTGAGAAATTTATAGATAACCCCTTTGAACAGGGGCATAAAATGTACCTGACCGGAGATTTAGGATATTTTACTGAAGAGGGCCTCATAGGTTTTCTAGGCAGGAAAGATGACCAGGTAAAAATCAGAGGGTACAGGGTAGAGCTTGATGGTGTAAAATCACGACTGCTGGAACTGGAGGGCATTGCTGAAGCAGCAGTGGTAAGCCGCCAGTCAGGCGATTTTGGGAATGAAATCGTGGCCTACCTGGTTGGTGATCGGGCCTATGATACGCAACAGCTTCGTACTGAACTTCAGGCAAAGGTTCCGGACTATATGGTGCCTTCTCACATTGTAGGACTGGAAAGCATGCCTCTCACTGCTAATGGAAAGGTAGATAAAAAACGCCTGCCACAACCTGAAGATGTAAGCACAGGCGGGCCTGTTACTTCTGCTGAAACGTCTACGCAAGCCAGCCTTCTTGCGATCTGGAAAGAAATATTTGCCAATGAAAATATTGGCATTAAAGATGGTTTCTTCGATCTGGGGGGGCATAGCCTGCGCGCCATTCAGATGGCTAGTCTCATTAGTGAGAAAATGGGCATTACTGTTGACCTGCGGGAAATATTTACATATGACAGTGTAGAAACCCTGGCTGGCCATATTGACCAAACACATGATGGCTCCGTAGGTAAAGAAACCATTATTGAGCCACTTCCGCTACAGGAATATTATGCCCTGAGCCATGCCCAAAAGAGGATATGGCTGGTGAGCCAGCAGGAGCAGGGGTCTGTGGCCTATAATGTTCCATCTGCATTTGAGGTTAGCGGAAAAGTCACTCCTGAAAACATAAAAAATGCTTTCATAGTGCTTGTGCAAAGGTATGAGATTCTCCGTACCATATTTCTGGAAGTAAAAGGAGAGCCTGTACAGAAAGTATTGTCTGAAGCACCTGCTGAAGAAATGTGGTCTTTCGTAAACCTGGAAGATAATAGCCAGCCCGGAGAGGCCATCAAACAAAGCATACTTGCCGAGTACAGCCATCACTTTGAGATGGACGAAGTACCACCGGTAAGGCTCAGTATGTTAAAAATCAGCGAGGACAGAAATGTTATAATACTAAATATACACCATATCCTTTCCGATGGGTGGTCCAGGGCACTGTTAAGTAAAGATTTCCTGGAAATTCTCGCAGGTATGCTCTCCGGAACTACTTCAGTTGCCACGGGGACATCTGTTCAATTCAAAGATTATATACCTGTTCAGAATCAGGCTATAAAGGATAATGAGAGCTTTTGGAAGAAGTACCTGGCCACCTGGCCCGCTCCGCTCTCTTTCCCTATAGATCATGCCAGACCAGAGAAAATTACGTTTAAAGGTAAAGCAATACATACTACGCTTGATCGTGCAGAGTATAAGGCTATTCAGGATCTGGCTCAGAAGGAAGGCACTACCGTAAATAATATATTCCTATCGCTTTACGGGTTGCTGCTGAGAGGATACACAGGAGAGGAAAATATACCTGTTGGGGTAATAAGTTCTGGCAGGAATCACAGTCAGATATTAAATACTCCAGGGCTGTTTATAAACTACCTGCCCCTTAATATCTCTGTGCCTGGTGGTATAGCGTACAGGGATTATTTGAGCCAGTTTTCTGTGGATTTTCAGGAAGTTCTACTTCATGACAGCTACCCTTATGATCTGATGGTTGAGCAAAAAAGCGAGACACTACCGGCAAACAGAAACCCGCTTTTTGATACCATGCTCATCTTTCATAATGAGCAGGAGCTGCACGAGGATAGTATAAATGAGCTGAAAAAGAGCCTGCCCGGCGGAATAGAGATCAACCCTGTATCCCTGGATATGAAAGAGCGGGGTACCAAACTTGATTTTAAAGTTGATATAGGTGTTGGGGATGACAGGCTGAGTATACAGCTTGAATATAATACCATGCTTCTTGAAGATGCAACGGCACAGGATATATTAAATAGGTATGTAAGCCTTATAAATAACCTTGCTGATCAGGGGCCGGAAGCCATTACCACCAATATGCCTTCCTCTGCAACAGATAAACTTGTCTGGAAGAAAAAGGGAAGCTATCAGTTTCCCGAGGCAAAAAGTCCGCTTCGCATAACTGCTTCTTTCACCGCCGAACCTTTACAAGATGCGCTGGCAGTCCTTTTAGAAGAGTTTCAGTTGCCACTATACCCTGAGTTCGCTCCTTACCATCAGGTGATAAGAGAGCTTTCAGATCTTGCAAGCGGCCTCCATGCTCATGATGGAAAGCACGTATTACTAGTCAGACTTGAAGACTACATTCGCGAAAACGAAGATGGGGATAAAGCTAAAATTGAGATACTTCAGGGTATTAAAGATCAGCTATGTAAGCTGATATCAACTCACAGCACTGATATACTGTTGTACCTGTTCCCCGTTTCATCAGGAGCCCCCCATAGCCAGGAGGTAAGAAATACTATTGTTACACTGAATAATGCACTGGCTTCTGATTTAGCAAGCCTGCCTTATGTAAGTATAGTCCGGGCGGAAGAGATTAATACCTCAAACCCTGGATTGCTTATAGAGGATGTTAGCCAGGACAAAATAGGGCATATACCTTTTACAGAAGAGTATTATATAGCACTTGCCGGCAATATCACAAGGCAACTTTACGGCCGCAGAACAAGCGCTATCAAGGCCATTGCCGTAGACTGCGATAATACATTGTGGAAGGGGGTCTGCGGAGAAGACAAGCCTGAGGCAATGGTTATCACTCCTGGTCACAGGTACATGCAGCAATTCCTGCTACAAAAGAAAAAGGAAGGTTTTCTGATCCTGCTTCTCAGCAAAAACCATGAAGAGGATGTCTGGAATGTGTTCAGGCAAAATCCTGATATGGTACTTACAGAGGCAGATATTACAGATTACCGTATAAACTGGGAGAGCAAGGCCGTAAATATATCTTCACTGGCAGAAGATCTCAATATTGGAGTTGACAGTTTTGTTTTCCTGGATGATAATCCGGTGGAAGTAAAGGAAATGCTGGCTCGCAGGCAGGAAGTATTCAGCTTGCAGGTGCCTGAAGAGCGATACCTGGAAGTATTCCTTAATCGTATCTGGGGGCTGGACAAGTTTGATATTACAGAAGAGGATAGCCAGAGGAGTGAAATGTACCGTGCCGAAAAAGCACGGCGCAGTCTAAAGTCAGAGAAAGAAGAGCTTAATGAATACCTCGCAGACCTTAAGCTGGAAATCAGCTTTAACAGCGTAGGAGAGGAGCATGTATCCAGAATTAGCCAGCTTACTCAGAGAACCAACCAGTTTAACCTGAGTACGATCCGGAGAACTGAAGAAGAAGTACGAAGCCTGATACACAAGACCGGTACAGATTGCTATAAAGTACATGTAAGAGACCGCTTTGGTGACTATGGCATAACCGGCCTGGTAATTACTAAAATACAGGGAGAAGTTCTCTTAGTAGACACCTTCCTTCTTAGTTGCCGTGTACTGGGCAGAAATGTAGAGCAGGGAATAACCTGGCTACTGAGCAGAATATGCCATGAAAATGGGCTAAAAGAGATTAAGACTTCCTTTATTCCTACAGCTAAGAACACTCCGGCATATAATTATCTAACGGCGGCCAGGTGGGAGCTTACCGAAGACACCGTCGCAGGTAAGCTGTTCAGGCTGGACCCTTTAGAGGTTACGCGCCCGCTTCATATAGATCTTTATTTCTGTGAGGAATTACCCGCTCGGGATAAGCAGCAAAATGAAGATACTGCGGGTGAGGTATTGTTTTACCCCGACCATACCGGTGTAGCCGTCCGGAATATGCAGGAAGCTGTAAAACAGTACCGCAGCTTAGGATATACTGTGTCCGAACCGGTATTTGACCCCCTACAGAAGGTTATGCTGGCAATGTGTGAGCTTCCAGGTCATGTTAATATAGAACTGGTTTCACCTGCTGGAGAAAATGAGGGGCCGCTTTATAATATACTTGATACAGATGGTGAAGGGCCCTATCACCTATGTTACAGGGTAAAGAACTTTAATGAAGCCTTAGCCGCTTTTGAAAAGGCTAACCCCGGTTATGATATAATACTGAAACCTACCGCAGCTATCCTTTTTCACGGATTGGAGGTAATGTTTATTTATCATCAAAATACAGGTCTGATAGAGTTACTACAGGATCCTGGTATGAGGCAAAACGGATTGCTTGCCGGTAAGCCATTTGTAAAACTCAGCACCCCGGATATCTCTAAAACCTTAGCCTCCCTTCAGCCCCTTGGCTATTATACTGATAGCTATGGTATGGCCAGGGCAGTAAGTAATAAATACAGCACCATTTTGCTTTCAGAGAATAATGATGGCAAAACTCGCATACAGCAAATATTTTCTTTTACTTCCAGGCCCGTTCCTCACGGTGATGAAGCTGCTCCGGCGTATATCCAATGGTTAGAGGAGAGTAATTCAGTTGACTATCAGTTTGACGAAGCGCTTTATAAAGGTAAACTCCTGCTGCATTTTATGCAGTATAAGGGATTGTACTACAGCGACCATACTGCTGTAAATCAATTGTTGCAAACAAGGAATACTACACATTCTGTCAGGGGTACATACGAGTCTGCAGAAGGTGATACTGAACAAAGGCTTCAGGCTATATGGGGGGAAGTCCTGAAACAGGAAGACGTTGGTGTCACCTCTGAGTTCGCAAGTCTCGGAGGACATTCTCTTCGGGCTACCCAGGTTCTGGCTCGTATATATCGCGAGTTTGGCGTAGAGATAGGCCTTACCGAATTCTTCAGACATGACACAATCAGGAAGCTGGCAGAGCTTGTCTCTTCCAGACAGCCTGCAAGTAAAGTCACCTCTATTCCTGTCCTTCCTGTAGCTGTGGATTATGAAGCTTCCCATGCTCAGAAGCGGCTTTGGGTAATTCAGCAGATGAATCCGGTCAATACTGCCTATAATCTTTACAGCAGCTATGAGCTTACAGGAACTCCGGATACGCGCAGACTGGAAAAAGCAATTGAAAAGGTTATTGCTCGCCATGAACCTCTTAGAACTGCCTTTAAGAAAAATGTCGAAGGTGAGCTTCGCCAGGTAATTGCTGACCATACTGCTGTGGGCTTTAAAGTAATGGAAACGGACATGACCGGGCATGAAACCGAAGAGGTTCATGCTTATCTGCAGCAATGCGTAGATACACCGTTTGACCTTTCCACTGCGCCACTATTCAGGGTAGAGTTAGTAAAGACAGGTGATGAAAAGTATATACTCCTGTATGTCATACATCATATCATTTCTGACGGGTGGTCTTTACAGGTAATGTTTAATGAGGTCATGGCTATTTATAACAGCCCGGACCAGGTGAAACCAGAAGTACTAGCCACTTTACATGCTCAGTATAAGGATTTTGCAAGTTGGAGCAATAACAGGCTAAGTAGCGGTAAACTGGATGATGCACGTAGCTTCTGGATGAATAAGTATGCTACCGTTCCGGAAAAACTAAATATAAAAACAGACTTCGCCAGACCGGAAATCAGATCGTTTGAAGGTAATACTATACGAACTTCTTTCTCTGAGGAGGTTATAGATATCATCCGTAAAGAGAGCCTGAAACATGGTGTAAGTGCTTATACCTTCCTATTATCTGCAGTGGCAGTGCTGTTCCATAAGTATGCTAAGCAGGAAAATATGGTAATTGGCATTCCTTCTGCAGGCCGTGTACACCGGGATCTTGAGCCGTTGATCGGCTTCTTTGTCAATACACTGGCCCTTCGCTTCAATATAAAGAGAGACCTATCAGTGTCTTCCCTGCTGGAAGAGGTAAAGACTGAACTCTCCACTTCACTTGACCACCAGGAGTATCCTTTTGATATGCTTGTAAACGATCTGGACCTAAGCAGGGAAGAGCGGCAGATGCCCCTGTTCAATGTAATGGTGCAGATGCTTGACTTCTCCAATGTAAGAGACAGCCAGCGTAGCATGGAAGGACTGAAAATAGAGACTTACGAGTATCCGAAACGTAATACCAGCCTCTTCGAGTTGAGGTTCACCTTCCATATGTATGAAACGGAAATATACATGGATGTAGAATATAATACATCTCTGTTCAAAGAATCCAGGATTACACGCCTTATCACCCATTTAGAACAGGTAATTAAAGGCTTTGCCGATCCTGATAAAGCCATAGGTAAAATACAGCACCTTACCGAGGCTGAACAAAATATGATTATGCAATTCGCTAAAGGAAACTAAACATGGGACTTCTTCATAAATTTCTGGAACTACAGGTTCCTGTCACCCCCGACGTTACAGCGCTTACTAACGGACACAGATCCCTGACTTATACACAGTTCAATAATGAGGCTAACCAAATAGGGTGTTTGCTGAACAGTGCAGGAGTAACCAAAGGCGATGTAGTTGCCGTAGCCATAGAGAATTCTATAGAGACAGTATTGGCTATATATGGCATACTGAAGGCTGGCGCTGCTTACTTGCCGGTAGATCCTGCTCACCCTTCGGAGCGAATTGCTTTTATGCTTAAGGATGCCGGGTGTAAAGGGTTGATCACAACATCTGCTTTTCCGGTGGCCTCACTGGAAAATGGTGAGATCACATCCCTGAAGACCATTGTATTCCTGGATGATAAAATACCCGGAAACATACCGGAGATGATCAGGGTGTTTGGAAAGATACATCTGGAAGAGCAACCGGTAGAAAACTTCAATAATAATATAGAGGGCGAAGACCTGGCCTATATTATTTACACCTCAGGCACTACAGGGCAACCTAAAGGAACCCTTATTACACATAATGCTGCAGAAAACCTTTCCACATGGATGTATGAAAGCTTCTATAAGCCTTATGATCAGCCTATGCCTGGTATGCTTACTGCCTCTGTGGTATTTGATGCCTCTGTGCAGCAACTGTTTGCACCTTTCAGACATGGGTCACCGCTGGTAGTGGTATCTAAAAAGGATAAGGAAGACGTAAACCGGTTCCTTGACCTTATGATTACTTACAAGGTTAAAGTGGCTGACATTACCCCATCTTACCTGAAAGTCGTACTGGCCGCAGCGGATAAGTCTCAGCTAACCCCGTCCCTTAAATTTTTGATTATAGGAGGTGAGGCCCTGAGCACTTCTCTTATAAAGGACTTCTATAAGGTATTTGCTCAGGCAAAGCTTATAAATGTATATGGCGTAACGGAGTCCGCAGTAGACTCTACTTTTCATGAAGTAGAGCCGGAGACACGTGAGCCTAATATTATAGGTAAGCCTATACCCAATACACAGGTTTTCCTCGTAGATGATAATCTGGACCTTGTTGGTATAGGAGAAGAAGGAGAGATATGTATAGGAGGCGCCGGACTCTCAAAAGGATACCTTAACAGACCTGAACTTACCGCCCGGAAATTTGTTGATCATCCCTTTATAGAGGGTGTTACCATATACCGTACCGGAGACTTAGGCATGTATGATGAAGATGGAAACATCCATTACATCAGCAGAAAAGATAACCAGGTTAAAATCAGGGGATACAGGGTTGAGCTTGGCGAGATTGAAGAGCATATTAAAGCGGTCAGGGTTAACAAGCAGCCTTTTGAAAAGAAAGAAATTGAAGGAATAAGGCAGGAAAAAATAGGCGTACAGCGTTGCAGTAAATGCCTCCTTACCCACAATTATCCCGGCATCTCATTTAATGCAGAAGGAGTATGCAATATATGTGAGACATTCGGGCAGTATGAAGATACGGCCAAGGCATACTTCAGTAATATGGAGTCACTTGCTGAGATCATTTCCATAAACAATTCAGCCACAGGAGGATATGACTGTATGCTGCTTTACAGTGGTGGCAAAGATAGTTCTTACGTCCTCTACAGGCTGGTGGAGATGGGTCTGAAAGTATTGGCCTTCACCTTTGACAATGGCTTTATTTCCCAGGGTGCATTCGAGAATATTAAGCGAATGACCGATAGTCTGGGAGTGGACAGCATCATCAGCACCGCAGAGAATATGAACGAGATCTTTGTGGAAAGCCTTAATTCAGATCATACCGTATGCTCCGGCTGCTTTCAGTCCCTTACCGCAGTCAGTACCCGTATTGCCGCAGATAAAGGCATAAAAATGATCTTTACAGGCCTTAGCCGTGGTCAGATATTCGAAACCAAACTTGAAGGCTTGCTCAAACAAGGCATCGTAGATCCTGCCGAGATTGAAGATAAGCTTTTGATGTTCAGAAAAATGTATCATAGCAAAAAGGATCGTATAAACGACCTGCTCGATGTTTCACTGGACGATGCCCCTTTTGAAGAAATGTACTTCCTGGATTTCTTCAGATATGATCATACGGCTGCACCTGAGATCAGAGATTTTCTGAAAGAAAGAGATGAGTACTGGCGAAATCCCAAAGACACGGGCTTTTGCTCTTCTAACTGTATGATCAATGATATAGGAATTTGCATACACTCACGTGAAAGGAGCTACCATAACTATGATGCGCCTACGAGCTGGGACATTCGTATGGGCCTCATTACACGTGAAGATGGCATGCATGAAGTTACTTTTGCTCCCAGTCACACACATGTAAATAATGTGCTGCAAAAAATAGGGTACCTGGAGCAGAAAGTAGATGATGCCGTAGTAGTTAAAAAGGAAGACAAAGACGGACATTCCTACCTGGCAGGTTATGTAGCAGGCAAATCACGTATTCCGGCAACGATTATTAAAAGTCATCTGCGTAAAAACCTGCCAGAATATATGGTGCCTAACTATATTATTCATATACCTGAAATACCCCTTAATACTAATGGAAAGGTTGATTATAAGAGGCTACCTGATCCCGTATTTGATATTGCTGGTAGTGGCGAAATCGAAAAGCCTTCCACCGCAGAAGAAAAGCTTGTTTACGAAATCATCAGGAATACCCTAAAACTGGAGGAGTTCAGTATTACCAAAGACCTCTTTCAACTTGGGCTGGACTCTATCAGGGCTATACATATTGCTTCAGAGCTACTTAACAAGGGCTATCAGATAGATGTAAATGAAATATTCCTGAGTGCTACAGTGAAGGAACTAAGCCAGAAGATGAGACCTGCAGAACAGGAAACAGTGACGGAAGAAGCTACCGGGGAGTTTTCTTACGATGGCTTTGATAAGGCAGACTTAGACAAATTATTTTAACCGGCTATCCATCTTAAATAATGCTTAATAAAGAAAACGTAAAGGACCTCTATCCTTTATCATCTCAACAGGAAGGAATTCTTTTTCACCACCTTCGCTTTCCGGAGTCTGAGGGCTACTTTCAGCAGTGGCATTATACCTATAATGCAGCAGTACCTGTAGAGGCTGCCCGTGAAGCTTTTGAGATACTTGTATCCAGGCATGATGTTCTCCGTACAGTATTCAGATATCAGAATCTGGACAGACCATTGCAGGTTGTATTAAAGAAATGGGAGCCCTCATACCGCTTTGTAGACCTTCAGGGTGAAGATATTGAAGATACAGATCAGCATTTTAAAGAATTTTGTAAGCAGGACAGAAAAAACCTCTTTGACCTTGGAAATGAAGTGCCTATCCGGCTTTCCATAGTATGTTATGGGCCCGAAAAGTACGGGTGGTTGTGGAGTTATCACCATATTATACTGGATGGGTGGTGTATGAGCATCCTTCAGAAGGAATATTTTACTATTTACCAATCACTAATTCAGGGAAATAAGCTGGAAATGCCTGCCCCTCCGCCTTTCAGCCGGTTTATAAAGTGGATCGAAAGCCAGGACAAGACAGAATCCTCTGCATTCTGGAAGCAGTTTCTGGACGGTTACACAGAGACTACCGGGCTTCCTGCGCAGCATCTGCTGCCAGTGGAAGGAGCCTACGCACTAAAGAGGTCCCTGCTGGAATTTGATACTGCCACTTCTGACAGCATCAAAGCCATGGCACGGCAGTTAAAAATGACTACCAACCAGCTCATTCAGGGTATTTGGGGCTTGCTCCTTGCGAAGCTTACGGGCCGTAACGATGTGATTTTTGGTATGATAGTAGCCGGTAGGCCTAACTCTCTGCCTGGTGTGCTTTCTATGATCGGTCTTTTCATCAATACCATACCCGCCAGGGTAAATTTCGACCGGTCAGACTCAGTAGGTGATATTCTAAGGTCAGCATCAGATACTTTCATAGATTCTTTGCGCTACCAGTACATGTCCCTGGTAGATATTCAAGGGCATTCTGTACTTAAAGAAAAGCTTATAGACCATGTGCTGGTATTCGGAGATTTTATAGCCGGAGACCAAATGGAAAACAGCGCTTCCGCCGGTCATGTGAGCAACCTAGACAAATTTGAGCAAACGAATTACAATCTTTGCATAGACTGCTCGGTAAAGCAGAATATCGGCCTGCTTTTTAACTATAATAGCCTGGTATATGATCCGGCATTTATAGAAAATGTGCAAAACATTTTCCGCCTTATCACTGAGCAGGTACTTCATAACCCTGCATTACCGGTAAACCGGCTAACGTATATTTCGGAAGCTGACCGTAACCTTATAGCCACTTTCAATAAAACAGAAAGAGAGTTTCCGCAAGACATCAGCATAACCGGTTACCTGCAGAATCACAGCCAAGCTACTCCCGACAAAGCAGCCCTTATCTGCAAAGGGGAAACCTTCAGCTACCGCGCTGCAGATGAGAAAATGCAGCAGTATGCTTCTTACCTGAGCATCTCCTGTGGTGTTAAACCCGGGCAGATGGTGGCCGTGGTTACTGAGCGCTCCCCTCAGTTATTTTTCAGTATCCTTTCTATCTGGCTGTGCAATGCCGTCTATATACCTATAGATCCGGAATACCCTGTAGAAAGGATAGCCGGCATAGTAAATGACAGCGGTGCAGTATTGACTATAGTGGACAATGCAGAGCTTGAAGAGGCACTGCCCGCTCACCTTAGTGAAGGAAGTAGCATTATTCATACTTCTCTTATTGAGGAAAGTAAGCATAAAGCGTTTACGCATACAGGATTTGATTTTAACCAGCTTGCTTACGTCATCTATACCAGCGGGTCTACCGGAAAACCTAAAGGAGCTATGGTAGAGCATGTAGGTATGATGAACCACATGTGGGCCAAGGTAAATGACCTGTCGCTGTCAGGTGAGTCAATAGTGGCCCAGAATGCTTCCCAGTGTTTTGATATTTCTATCTGGCAGTTATTCTCTGCTATAGTCACCGGGGGTACCACCATTATATATTCTAAAGATCAGATACTTAACCCGGAAGGGTTTATTCGGCAGGTAATAGTCGACCAGGTTACTATTCTGGAAGTAGTGCCCTCTTATCTAAATGTACTTATTGCACTGTTTGAAGAGAACAAGAAGCTGCCCCTGCCGGAAAAGCTGCTGAACCTCGTCACTACCGGAGAAACGGTAAAGCCGGAAACCGTAAACAGATGGTTTAAGCAGTTTCCGCAAATCCCTATGATAAACGCCTACGGGCCTACGGAAGCTTCCGACGATATAACTCATCATATCATGACCCAGCCTCCTGAAGGTCGCATAGTACCTATAGGCATGCCGGTGCAGAACTTTAACCTCTATGTGGTAGATCAGGATATGAATCCCTGTCCCATAGGCATTAAAGGCGAAGTGGTGGTATCAGGCATAGGAGTAGGCCAGGGGTATCTGCATGATCCCGGTAAGACGGCTGCTGTATTTATGAACGACCCTTTCATTACAGACAGGGAAGTTCGCATGTACAAAACGGGAGATCTTGGTAGCTGGACTACAGAAGGAACACTGCTGTTTTACGGTAGAAAAGATTACCAGCTAAAGATTAAGGGCTTCAGAATAGAGCCGGAAGAAATAGAGATCACAATGGTAGAACATCCCTCCGTGGACCAGGCCGTAGTGATAGACTATAAGAATGATCGCGGAGAGGCATACCTGGCGGGCTACTATACCTCAGCTTCATCCTTAACCTACAATGAGCTCCGGACATACCTGGCTGCTAAGTTGCCGGCATATATGGTGCCCGCATACCTGGTTGAACTAGAGGCTATACCTTTGAATTCCAATGGTAAAACCGACCGTAATAAACTCAGGGAAACCCAAAAGCCAGTGCAGCAGACCACTTCTGCAGAGGCCTATGTGGCCCCGGAAGGAGAAGTAGAGCAAAAGCTTGCAGCCATTTTCTCTGAAGTACTGGAACTGGACAAAGTAAGCACTACCGATAACTTTTTTGAACTCGGTGGCGACAGCTTTAAAGCTATACGGGTAGTAGCTAAATACGGAAAAGGATTCCTGGTACCGGATATCTATGCGAACCCAACTATAGAAATGCTGGCTAACTTCATCAGAGGGAATGCAGGCAAGGAAAACGACTTGCTTTACAACCTTACCGGAGAGATAAAGCAGGAAAGGCTTGCCATAATAGGTGTGCCTAACTCTGCCGGTGATCCGCTGAGTTTTACTGATACTGTAACCCACCTGCAGACTATGGTGCCGGATGTAAGCTTCTACGGAACCATGCTGCCCCGGGAAGAGCCGGGAGAGGGAGAAGACATGACACACGTGCTGGAGGCGCTTAGCGAGAAGCTGGCAGAGGAGATAAAAACCAAAATATCCGTTCCTGTGATCATGTTTGGGCAGTGTAACGGAAGCGGCCTTGCGCTTAAGGCAGCCCGGAAGTTAGTGGAAAAAGAGGTTCCTCTTCATGCAGTATGTGTTGGCGGGGCTATGCCACGTCTCAAAATTACACCGGATACCGACGCAAGGACCAATAATGATATCACCGACTTCGTAGAGAAACTTGGCGCTGAAGTACCCGCAGATCCTGCCGACAAGGCCATGTTCCTGCAGAACTTCAGATACGATGGACTTATGGCAGGCACTGCCTACAATGGTTTTATCAATGCCATAGCTGCTCAGGAATTTCCCAGGTTCGGAGTACCCTTCTACTGTATTACCGGAGATAGTGACCCGCTTACAAAACCCTATAAAAAGCGGTACAAGCAGTGGTTTGATTATGCTGATAATGTAGGGCTTATGGAGATAAAGAAGGTAGGGCACTACCTTTTGCGGGATGTACCCGAAGACCTGGCGAGAATCTTTGCTGACATCGCTACGGACCAGCAGTCCTCCTATAACATTACGGGGAAGGCAGATAACATTTTTACCAAAGTGAAAGCTGCTCTGCTGGATTAAAGGAGAATATTATGGATAAGTTGAAAACAGAAAATTACCCCATTATATTTACCCATGTGCCCAGAAGCGGAGGGACTACGCTGAATAGTATTTTGAAAAATATATATCCGGGTAAGTCACACTACACCTTCTATGTGCAGGAAAAAGGCGGCACTGTTCAGAAAGCAATTCAGGATTTTAAAAACCTGCCTTCTGCTGATAAGAAGCAGTTAAAACTACTTACCGGGCATACCAGCTTCGGGATACATGAAGGGATTCATGAACATCCTACTTATCTGACCCTCCTGCGTGACCCCGTAAAAAGGCTTATTTCCTATTACTATTATATTCTGGGAAATGATGGCCATTACCTGCACCAGGTATTGCTGCGTAACCGTATGGCACTAGAGGAATTTCTGAAGGGTAACCTGAGTACTGAGCTGGATAATATACAGGTACGACAGCTTTCCGGCGATACCCACCTAAGATTCGGTCAGTGCAATGAGGGTACTTTGGAAAAAGCTAAAGCCAACCTGGATAAATGGTACCCGGTATTTGGGATAACAGAGAAGTTTGATGAAAGCCTCATCCTGTTTAAAGAATATTTCAGATGGAAGTCACCCTATTACATTCCGTTGAATACCATTTCCTATGATAAAAGCCAGGGTGACCTGGCCAATGATACCCTGCACTATATACTGCGACTGAACCAGTATGACCTGGCCCTGTATGAGTATGCCTCAAAACGGTTTAATACCATGATCCAGCGTATTGAGAATTTCGACCAAAAGTTAATCCGGTTTCAGAAAGCGAATCACACAATTTCAAAATTAGGTAGTAAAAAAAGAAACTACGGGCTTTACTTCTGGAACACTTATCAACAGCTATTAGGAACCCCTTGAAAAAGAAACAATGATTACCCAGATTGCGGAAATAAAAAGATTTATCGGCAATACACCGGTCAAAAAACTGAACCTGCCGGAGTCCGAAGCTTCCCTGTACGCTAAATTGGAGTATTACAACCTTACCGGTAGCGTAAAAGACCGCCCTGCTGTACACATTATGGGCAAGGCAGTAGAAAACGGGCTTATTAACAAGGATACATATGTTGTAGAGTCTACTTCAGGAAACTTTGGTATTGCCCTGGCCACCGTATGTAAGTCTATAGGCGTACGGTTTATTCCCGTCCTTGATCCAAATACATCTCCTGAAAAGGAAAAGATGCTAAAGCTTCTTTCTCACCGCATTATTCATGTGACTGAGAGAGACGAAACAGGCGGATTTTTGCTGAACAGGATCAAGGCGGTAGAAGAGTTTAAAGCAAAAAACGCAAACACCTTTCATCCTAACCAGTACGAAAACCCTAATAACTACGGCAGTTACTCACTATCCTTAGCTGAAGAAATCATACGGGATTTTCCCCGTCTGGACTATCTGTTTGTAAGTGTAAGCAGTGGAGGTACCATTGTAGGCCTTGCAAAAAGGCTCAAGCAGCACTATCCGTCAGTAAAGATCGTACCGGTAGACGTTAGCGGCTCACTTATATTTTCCAGCATGCCCGGTATTCGCCATATTCCCGGCCTTGGGTCTGGCAAAAGGTGTATTTTTCTTGATGAAGTAGACCTCGAAGAATGCATGATTCTTCATGAAGAGAAGATAGTAGAAGGGTGCCAGAGCCTTCTGAAAGAGCAAAACCTTTTTGCTGGAGGATCCAGTGGCGCAGTATACTATGCGGCCAGGGAATACCTTACTGCCCATGCCAGGGCCGGCGAAAAAGGCCTTATCATTTGCCCTGACAGGGGAAATGATTACATAAATACCATATACAACCCTGCCTGGATAGAGGAAAAGTATCATTCGGAACACGCAGTTATATAACCATTCACTCATTTTATTGAGAACACTTCATGTTATACATTAACGAAGAAACCATCTTAACAGTGGGCATCAATTGGACTGATGCAGTCGATGCTATTGTAAAAGCCGCTGATGCCCTGGATAAAAAATCATTTAGCCAGCCAGTAAAGCCTTATTTGCGGTATAAGAATCCGAAAAACCGCATTATTGCTATGCCTGCATACATAGGGGGTGATTTTGAGGTAGCTGGTATAAAATGGATTTCAAGTTTTCCTGATAATATTCATAATAATATTAAGCGTGCTCATTCCGTCATCATATTAAATGAAGAAAGTACCGGACGGCCGATTTCTGTAATCAATACCCCTATAGTCAGTGGTATTCGTACAGCAGCTGTTACAGGAGCACTTATCCGTGAAGTCTTCTCGGTTAATCCTCCTGAGAAGAAGATAAATTTTGGCATTATCGGATTCGGACCTATAGGTCAGCTACACCTGCAGATGGTAATGTCCCTTTTTGGAGATTATATTGATAGGGTTCTGATATACGACCTAAGGCCCCTTAACCAGGAAGCTATTCCTGCAGACATTGCTTCAAAGGTAGAAGTAGCCCGGAGCTGGGAGGAGGTTTATACTCATTCTGATGTATTTATGACCTGTACAGTTTCATCCAGCCCTTATATAGATAAGGCCCCGCCCAAAGGTTCATTGCAACTCAATGTTTCCCTCCGCGACTACCAGCCGGAGATAATGCATCATATAGACAGAATGGTGGTGGACAACTGGGAAGAAATATGCCGCGAAAATACCGATGTGGAGAACATGCATCTTAAGCACGGTCTGCAGAAAGAAGATACAATAGACATAAGCCAGGCACTGGTAGGAGAAGGGTTGAAAGACCTGCGCCGTGACCAGACCCTTATGTTTAACCCCATGGGTATGGCAGTGTTTGATATGGCTATTGGAAAAATGTTCTATAACAAAGCAATGGAAAAGAACGCCGGAGTATCACTTGCTGATTAATCCTTCACTGGCTATCTAAATTTTAAAGAATGAATCTGCTAAAACTGGTCTTCCGTGTTAACTCACGGAAGCTGCTTTACTTTACTATCTTCGGACTTATTTCCGGACTGGCAAATACTGCTGTACTCGTCCTTCTCAACCGCCACCTTGTCCTGTTGACAAAAGATCAGGAAGTGCCGGTCTTGTGGTATGCTATAGGATACGGAATAGCCATTCTCGTATTTGTAATGTTTAACCGTATGCTCTCCGGCAGGCTTATACGGTTTACTCACCAGTCATTGTTTGGTATGAGGCTCGAGATTATCAGAAACCTCTTCGGGACTGATGTGGAAAACCTCAGAAAGTCCAGGGATGAAATATACGTAAGCCTTACAAGAGATATAAACCTGGTAGCAGATTCATTCTTTTATATCACACAGGTGTTATCCGCCCTAATCACCATCCTTTGCTGCTTCATATACCTTGGGGTTCTGTCTCTCACCATGCTGTTAATCACCATGGGCGTATTGTTACTGGGCGTAGGCGTATATATGCTTATGCTTAAAAGTATCAATATTGACCTGAGAGAAGGCCGCGGGAAAGCAGAAGGTTTTATGAAATACCTTAACCAGGTACTTAATGGGTCTAAGGAGATCAAAATAAACCCTCGTAAAGGTGCTGATATATACAACAACTACCTCACACCCGTACTGGGCGAAGCCAAAGACCGCTTTAGCAGTGGTTTTTCCGGCCTCGTAAATGCCAGGGTAATAGGGCAGCTGATGCTACTATCCTACATAGCCGTTATCCTGTTAGTAGTACCCGGGCAGTACCCCAACCTGATACCCCTCCTTATCAACTTTGCCTTTATTCTGCTTTATGTTATAAGGCCTATAGAGGTTATTATCAATATACTTCCGCCCATAACAGTAGCCAATATTTCTGCAAAACGCATAATCGAGCTAAAAGAAAAACTGGCAAAAGAAAGTTATGGTAATGCTGATAATACATCTTCGCAGTTCTACGATATAGAAGTAGAATCACTTGAGATGCAAGACCTCGTATATGAGTATAAATCTGAAAGCGGTGATTCATTTGCCCTAGGTCCGGTAAACTGGAAGGTTAGGGCCGGTGAGATGATATTCATACATGGAGGAAACGGCAGTGGTAAAACCACTTTTATAAAAAACCTGCTAGGACTTTACAGGCCTACCGCCGGGGAGATATTAGTAAATGGTATTCCTGTAACAGAAGAAGACCTTGCTGCATACCGCAGCCATTTTACTACAGTATTCAGTGATTTTCACCTTTTCGATAGATTATATGGCATAAATAACCCTGATGCTGAAAGAGTACGAACCTACCTGGAGCTATTTGAGATCGATCATAAGGTAAGCTGGACAGAAGGCGGCTTCAGTACCACAGAACTATCTACGGGGCAGCGTAAGAGGCTAGCCCTAATAGCCAGTTTAATGGAAGAAAGGCCCCTCATTGTACTGGATGAGTGGGCTTCAGATCAGGACCCGCAGTTTAGAAAGAAGTTCTACGAAGAAATTTTACCCCTTTTAAAGCAACAGGGCATTACCGTAATAGCCATCACCCACGACGACAGGTATTTCCATATTTCAGATAGGCTGTATAAAATGGAGTATGGAAAAATAACCGAAGATGATTCTTATAGGACTACTGCTGCTCCTTATGTAGCAGAAAATAAAGGTATGCTTCCTTTTGCACATTGCTCAGGTAAGCCTCAAGACAGAGCCATATTTCATAAGGAAACAGGTGAGGTCCCCGGACCACGAAAAAGGAAAAAGCTTGTGAGAGTTATAGCCCTTATGGCCCTGTGTACATTGTGGATAGCAGGCACTTTTTATAAACTTCCGGGAGTGGCGCCCGCAGGCTATCTGCTTGGCTACTCTCAGGGCATAGCTTCAGTACCTATCGAGTCTAAGGAAGACCTGGTACTGCAAACCAATTTTAACGGCAGCGTAAGCATATCCATAGACACCCTTGGTATACCCCACATTTTCGGTAAAGATGCACCATCCGTAGCTTATGGGCTGGGGTATATGCACGCAAAAGACCGTTACTTTCAAATGGAAATGATGTGCCAAATGGTGCAGGGCCGTTTGTCTGAAAGCCTTGGAAAGAAAGCAGTCAATTTGGACCGTTTCTGGGTGTCAAAGGAAGTGGACAGTAAAGCACGCCAGGTTCTGCAGGATTTCAAATCCTCAGACCCGGAGTTGTACACATACATACACGCCTACGGCGAAGGGGTACGTGAATACCTCCAATCCAGGCAGGCGAAAACCTTTCCGGAGTATGCTGTGCTTGGCAAACAACCTATGGAGTGGGAAGACCACCATTCTTTAATGGTATCATGGTACATGAGCTTCGTATTGTCATTTACCGATGTGCACGTACAGCGGCAGATCATGCTCGAAAAGCTTCCTGCAGATGTGCTTCAGATCTTGTTTCCTCTGCATCCCGATAACCAGGAATACATTATTCCTTCACCGGATAGTAAGACTGTCGAGCCCAGGGTAATTGCACAGCTTAAGGCTAACCCAGCCCTCACTTCCATTCATGAATTTGATATGCTGCAGTATTATGATGGAAAAGGAAGTAATAACTGGGCCATTTCAGATGAAAAGTCTGCAATGAATGAGGCCGTGCTGTGTAATGACCCTCACCTTGCTCTTTCACTACCTACTCCTTTTTACGAAGTTCAGCTGGCCTGCCCTGAGTTTCATGCCTATGGTTTTTCCCTGCCTGCAGCTCCTTTTGTAATCAGCGGGCACAATGAAAATATTGCCTGGGGTATTACCAATGCAGAATGGGACGTTTCCGAAAGGTACTTGCTAAAGGTAAATCCTGAAAACCCAAACCAGTATGAGGTAGATGGCGCATGGAAAAATATGGAAAGAAAAGACTTTGTGCTACAATACCCGAATGGTAAGGACACCACACTCCATATTAAATACACGGATTTTGGCCAGGTGATTGAAACCGACAGCAGCACCTATGCTTTTATGTGGCACCCCGGACAGAAGAATTATTCTTTTAAAGCCTTTTACGGCCTCGGCAAAGCAAAAAACTGGGATAATTTCCGTGAAGCACTTTCTTATTACAGCTATCCCCCTCAGAACTTTGTATATGCGGATAAGGAAAATAATATAGGAATGTTGTGCGCCGGAAAAATGCCCTTAAAACCTGCCGGTTATGCAGGCGGGCTGCTGGATGGTACTCAGTCCGTAAACTGGGAGTATATACCTATCGACAGCCTGCCGCAGGTTTATAACCCTAGTAGGAATTTCGTGTCTTCCGCTAATCAGGAGCCTGTCAATAACGGCACCTACTATAACTTTCACTGGGCCAAGGACAATTTCAGGGCTAAAAGGATAAACCAGGTGCTGAGCAGCACCGAGAAAATAGAGGTTCAGGACCTTAAAGACCTTTTCGAAGACCAGAAGGATCTTTCCGTAGCCTTATTGCAGCAACTGCTCATGAAGTACCGGCTGGATGCTGCCAGTCCCGTAAATGATGAATTCATGAATTGGAATGGTACCATGGAAGCAAATGGGTATTTGCCTGTAGTATCAGAGCTTATACGCAAGCATATAGTAGAGGAAGTGACAGGCAGCGTAATTGCGGCCTATGGACTGCCTGAGGAGTCCCCGGTATGGACCCCCTCATTCAAACAAATAGGAGAGTACTTTATAGAGAATGATACCCTTACTCTCGACCATACCTTCCTTATGGGCAGAGGTATATTAACGGTAGCTCTTCAGAAAACTGATTCTGCTTTGCATAATAAATACGGAGATGACTGGAGGAAAAAGGCAGATTACGGTACTGACTCTGAAGTGCTTATAAGTAATATTAGTGGTATTCCCGGCCTGGGGGCAAGGGTGCCTGCTTTTGGAGGAAATAAAAATACTGTGAACGTCCATTCTAATGTTCATGCCGCATTCAGGTCTATGGTAATTATGAGTGAGCCTGTACAGTCCTACATGGTACTGGCCGGCGGACAGAGTGGTAAATGGAATAATGCAAACTATAGAGACCAGTTGGGCAACTGGAAAGATAACGACATGCGAAAAACCCAGTTTTCCAACCGGGAAAGCCAGCTCAGGGGCATAACCCAGACGATAAAAATACTTCCCAAATGAAAAAATATCATTATACATATATTGGTTTAGCACTGATAACACTAGCCATATTTGTACTGGCACCTACTCACCTTCTTTCTACTATCGCTTTTGTAGGGGTTGGGTTACTGCTCACAGTTACAGGACTGCACAAAGGGAGTAGTTTTAAGCTCTTTTTAACTGTTTGCTTTTCTGTTGTAGTGTATCATTTTATGTTCGTATACAATGATCTCTTATATGTCCGAGATGTCATGAGCAATTTAAGATTGCCTGTATTTAGCGGTCATTTAGGTATTATACTGTTCAATATTATCCATGCTTTCCTATGCATGTACCTTGGAGTGTCAGCTATCCGGTTATTCAGAAAAGAAAGAGCTTTGTAGCTCAAATAGCCCAATTTGATGAAAGTTTATTAGGAATTTTGAACTGACGAGTATTATTATCAATCCTATTACGTAATTATATTCCTAATAGGCAAAAATTTGCCTGGCCCTAAAGGTTAGGGGGTTCTCTATTAAAAAAACGCGTGTATCTATCATGCACCTGAAAGCCGTAGAAAAAAATGTACTGAAAATTCAAAGTCCACCTTCCCAAACTCAAAACTTTCACTTTTCAATAGGATTCAGATTGCGTTTAGTGCAATCAGCTAGATGTAGAATTGTAACACAATCCGGAAATTTCGTCCTTTCGCCCCGATGTCGCAGGTCTTCAATTGTATCACAGGAAACTCGTAATAAACAGGGTGGGGCCAAACTAAGAAAAAGAATTAATTAGATGCGTTAAGCCAAAGGCTCATAGCCTAAGTGCATCTTATGCTAGGTCAATCACTCTGAAAAAATTAGTACTATAATAGAGTTTAAAAACACAGACCACCATTAGTGCCAGCGCCTCGCTGGCACCTCGCTCCTTAGAGCGTCATTCCGCACCGGAGCAGATAAATACTCTTACCAAAGGCTTGTGTCATCTACCCTTCGCCATGGTCCCCGTCATGCGACGGGGGCTGGTGCATGAAAAAAGCCGACCCTCTTTCGAGAATCGGCTTTTATTGTTAGTGGAGTCGGCGGGAATCGAACCCGCGTCCGGATAAGGAAACCACTATGCTTTCTACATGCTTAGTTGCCTTTAAATTGTCGGGGAGGGCTGACTGGCAACCGGTCTACCGTTCCCTTATCTGCTGAGTTTTCGCCACAGACTAGCAGCATTGCCTGTGACTAGATCCGTCGATTCGACACCCCAGGATCCAGACGGACAGATCAGCGTCTGGCGGGATGTGGCCCGGGAGCGTTGTTACGCTCGACCGTTTAAGCCTGTAATCTTGCTATAAAGCTAAGATTAGGCAGCCATGGCGTAATTAGATTCGCCAATTATGGTTTGAGAGTTTTTGATACGGATAATACTCACAACATCCGGCATGCTTACATGCGACCTGCACTTACCGTCAAAACCGGTCGACCCCAGGTCTCAGTAGAATCTACAAAGTAAGGGGGTTTTAAGTTCACCTGCAAGTGTTAAGGGCTTCACGTTCATTCTATTTCTTTTATATTTGCCCCGAATATGAAAACCCTGTTTTATCTACTTACGTGGGGCGTTTGCCTCTTTATCGCTATTCCGGCTACCGCACAGATACTTAATGTGGAAAAGGACCGCCTGGAAGGGGACAGTACAGACTACTTTCTGGGTGCCGTAGGCCTGCAACTGAATCTGAACAACCGGGCCTCTACGCCTGAGAAGGAGATCGTGTTTACCCAATTTAAAGTGGCGGCTAACGCTGCGTATATCGGGGATAACCATGACTACATATTGCTGGGTGACCTGGATTATAACACAGTGACGGATGGTCCCCTTATCAGTACCGGCTACGGCCACTACCGGGTGCACTGGCTGAAGAAGCATACGTTAAGCTACGAGACCTTTACCCAGTTTCAGTATGACCAAGGGCGGGGGCTTGAGCTTCGCTACCTGGTAGGGGGCGGCGTAAGGCTGAGCCTGGTGGATAATAAAAATACCAGTTTGCACCTGGGAGTGGGAGGCATGTATGAATATGAGCGGTGGGAGGTACCTGAGAGTGAGCCGCGCTTTACTATTACCAAAAACCTGCTGAAGAGCAGCAACTATCTCAGCTACAGACAAAAAATCAGCAAGACCACCGACTTTAACATGATCACCTACTACCAGGTGGGCTATGATCCTGAAGATAATATTTACCGTAACCGCGTGAGCGGTGAGGCTAACCTGATCCTGAAGATATCTGAAAAGCTAAACTTTACTACTTCCTTTACCTGTGGCTACGATCAGAATCCGGTGGTAGACATCCGCAAGTTTGTATACGAGCTTACTAACGGCATACAGTTCAGGCTATAACACAGGTTTGCGGGGCTATGCCGGCTCCATTTCTACTTATAAGGAGTGATGTAGTCCGGATAAAGCCGTTTAAGGCTTTTTTAACATAAATTAAGAGGGGGAATCCTTCAGGATTTACTAATTTCGCCAGGAATAACGTACCAATAACATGTCAAAATACCGGCAGATCAATAACCTTACGGGGTGGATCGTATTCGCTATTGCCACGATTGTTTATACTTTATCTGTAGAACCTACCGCCAGTTACTGGGATTGCGGCGAGTTTATTGCCTGCGCCTTTAAGCTGCAGGTGCCACACCCTCCGGGGGCTCCCTTCTTTCTGATGATGGGCCGTATGTTCTCCCTGTTCGCCCCTGATCTGGACTCGGTGGCGCTCATGATCAACATGATGTCGGTACTCGCCAGTGGCTTTACCATTCTTTTCCTGTTCTGGTCCATCACTCTGATCGGCCGCAAACTGGTAGGGATTAAAGATTTTGCCCAGGCCACTACCGGTCAGACCTACGCGCTTATGGGAGCCGGTGTCATTGGTGCCCTTGCCTATACTTTCTCAGATACTTTCTGGTTCTCTGCCGTAGAGGCGGAAGTATACGCGATGTCTTCATTCTTCACTGCTTTTGTGTTCTGGGCGATTCTCCGCTGGGAAGTAGTGGAAAATGAAAGCCAGGCAAACAAGTGGCTTATCCTTATTGCTTATATGATCGGCCTTAGTGTGGGGGTACACCTGCTAAACCTGGTGACGCTGCCTGCCCTGGCGATGATCTACTACTTTAAGCGCCACACGTTTAGCTGGCCCGGTCTTATTGCCGCGCTGGCCATCAGCGGTGCCATGGTTATCTTTATCATGTCCGGCATCATTACCGGCCTGCCTGGCCTGGCTGGTGACATGGAGATATTCTTTGTGAACAGCCTTGGCCTGCCGTTTGGCTCCGGAGTAATCTTATTTATACTCCTGCTGGTAGGGGCATTGGTTTACGGTATTTACATCACCCAGGCAAAAGGCCTGGTTACCTGGAACACCCTGCTGCTTGGCTTTGCCTTTATCCTTATTGGCGACATGAGTTATGCCATGGCCGTGATCCGCAGTAACCTGAATCCGCCGATTGATCAGAATAACCCTGAAAACATTATCAGCTACCTGTCTTACCTGCGCCGTGAGCAATATGGTGACAGGCCGCTCTTTTTCGGCCCCTACTATACGGCGGAGATTGTGGAGCGTGAAGAGGGACGCGATGTGTATGTAAAAGGCGAAGAGAAGTACGAAGTAGCTTACTCGCGCCCTGAATATAAGTATGACCCTAAGCAAAGCACAATCCTGCCTCGTATATACAGCGATGCTGAGAACCACGTGCAGGCATACCAGTCTACGCTTGGCCTCAGAGATGGGGAGGTTCCCGGCTTCGGGGACAACCTGCGCTTCATGTTCAAGCACCAGATAGGGCACATGTACCTGCGCTACTTTATGTGGAACTTTGCCGGAAGGGCAAGCGACCAGCAGGATGCAGGCTGGCTAAGCCCTGCAGCGGCCTTTGAGGATGTGCCTGACGAACTGGCTGAAAACAAGGCGCGCAATAACTACTTCATGCTGCCCCTGATACTGGGGCTGGTGGGACTTTTCTTTCACCTGAAAAGGGACGAGAAAAGCTTTGCGGTTGTAGCCATGCTCTTCTTCCTTACAGGTGTGGCGCTGGTGCTGTACCTGAACTCGCCCCCAATTGAACCGCGGGAACGTGACTATATTTACGCAGGTAGCTTCTACGTATTTGCCATATGGATAGGCTTTGGCGTGCTGGCTATCTGGAACCTGATCCGCAAGACAGGAGAGAAACCTGCTGCCATCGGTGCTACGGCTGTGTGTTTAGTGGTGCCGGTGATCATGGCCACGGAAAACTGGAACGATCACGACCGCAGTGGCCGCTTCTTCTCAGTGGACCAGGCTAAAAACTACCTGGCCTCTACGGCTGATCAGGCGATCCTCTTTACAGGTGGTGATAATGACACCTTCCCTCTCTGGTACATGCAGGATGTGGAAGGCTACCGTACGGATGCGCGTGTGATAGTGGGTACCTACTATAATACTGACTGGTACATCCAGCAGACCATGCAGCAGATGCAGGACAGCCCTCCGTTCCCCTATACGCTAAGCTATGAACACTATGCACCGGGGGTAAACGACTTCGTGCTGGTAAGGGAAAATCCCAAGCTGGCAGCCGGTATCAATGCAGAGCAGTACCTTAAGCTTGTAAAAGAGGGTAGTGACTTTATCAAGCAGCGTGCACCCGGGCAAGGCGAATACACCATCCTGCCGAGCCGTAAACTTTACATCAACGTAAATAAAGATAAGCTCATAGAGAACGGTATTGTGTCGCCTAAACTTCGCGATAAGATAGTAGACCGTATTGAATTTGAAGCCAAAGGCGGGGCGCTATACAAAAAAGACCTGGCCCTGCTGGATCTTATTGTAACTAATAATGCACAAGGCTGGACGCGCCCTATCTACTTTACCAATACCTCACGTATGGGACTTTCCTATACGCTGGAGGATTACCTGGTACAGGAAGGTAATGCCTACCGCCTGCTACCGGTGAAGAATGACAGGCCTAATACGGATATGGTGGATACAGAGCGCATGTATGATAACATGATGAACAAGTTTGCCTTCCGCAATCTGAACGACCCCGGTGCCTACTATAATGACGACTACATGAAGTCGGTTGCCAATAACCGGACAAGCTTCAATGAACTGGCGGCCGCGCTGATCAATGAGGGTGACTCAGCCAGGGCAAAAGAGGTGCTGAACTACAGCCTCGAGGTGATGCCTGATAAGGCGGTACACTATGATCTCTCTACTGTTGAGACGGTAAGACTTCTTTTCAGACTGGGAGAAAATGAGATGGCCAATGAGATCGCTCGTACCTATGGTGACCGCCTCATAGACATGCTGGAATACAACCTGGACAACGGAGACCTGGGAATGGTAACTCAGAGCTACCTGTACTACTTCGACAGGCTTATAAGGTCTCTGGCTGCCAGTGGTAATGATGAGCTGGTAAAGAGCTACAGCGAAGAAATGGACCGCATTTACGGCAAGTTTCAGAATACACGCCGCTAAAAAGGCTTTGTACATATAAAAAGGGCTGGTAGTTTTCGTAACTGCCAGCCCTTTTCTGTTTTATTTCTACACCTGCCTTTACAGGACTCCCTCCTATGAGGTGAATCAGCTCTTATGTAAAATGTAAAAGAGATCGAGTGCCTTATCCGGTTTTTCCGTCAGGTAATAATCCTTGTGTGTAATGCTCATCACCAGGCTGTCATCAGAAGACTTGAGCTTGTTACGGTTCATTCGGTTCAATATCTCATAAGGTACCCGCAGAAAGGGGGCCGGTAGGCGGTATTGCAGGTTAAACACATCCCAGCGGGTAATTTTGCGTACACTGCGGCGGTTTAGCTCATGGTATTGCATCACTTTATTATTTCCTGCAATGCCCATGGCCTCCACTTTGTCAAAAATGCCGTTTGCAAGGGCTTTAAGCTGCTCCGGTGTATACTCGCGCTCATGCCATGGGTTACGGGTGAGTGTCTGGCGGATGTTGGGGGTGGAAATAATAGCAAAGCCCCCCGGTTTCAACACACGGTATATTTCTTCCAGAAAACGACGATCGTCTTTGATATGCTCAATCACCTGGAAGCTCACGACGCGGTCGTAAGCGTTATCTTCAATGCCTGTGAAGGGGGGCACCACCGCCTGCCGAAAGGATACGTTGTCATATTTTTTGCTAAGCCGCTCGATCAGCGTCGTGATCTTGTCCAGTGCCGTATAGGTACGCACCTTTGGGGAGAGCAGCTCCACGCCGCGGCCTTCACCACAGCCTACTTCCAGCAGGTCACCCGCTACGCGGTCCTCTGCCACATAGTATGCTTTTAACAATCGCTGGTGGATGGGGTTGTCAGCAGGTAGCTTGTCAGACGTTATTTCAGTTGTATAAATTGCCATTAGCGCCTTTTTTCCTGAAAATGAATATCAAAAGTACGGGAAAATTTCAAATATCGTTTTCCTAGTGAGCCGAAATCCATATTTTAATAGCCGTTCATTTTTACCTTATTTATGATTACCAGGTCAATTTCCTGTTTTTTATTAGTCTGTATCACTTCAGTGGCCGCCCTGGGCGTTCAGCCATCACAGATCAATCTGAAGGAACGGTACAATCCCGACAGGCATATCAGCATTAGCCACCGCGTACTGGACAATGGGGATAGTCTTGAGATATGGATGGAGGTATTACTCCACCGCAGAGGGGAGGACCTCAGCTACTATACTCTGATGCAGGAGGAACTCAGTGACTATTCTCAAAATATCACTTTTACTGATACAGTTGATATCAGTACCATTACTCACACCGCCACCGAAAACCGCCACGTGCTGCGGTGGTCTGTACCAAAAGCCGATGCCCCGGCGCTGCTCTTTTTCATATTTGACCATAAGAGCCGGGAAACGAACTACTATCACGATATACTGCTGGATGAACGCTACGTAATCCTGCCCCCCTATGCCGTTTCCGATGAGCAGGGCATTCCTCTGTTTTCCTCATGGGTATCAAGTGGCCAGCCATTCGGGGTGATCGGGGCAGACACATCGGCCCTTCTGAGTACGCGTTATGCGTTTGATTCCCCCCCGGCCGACCCGCCCATGAAAACAGAACAGGACGAAGTGAGTGCGACCATGCAGATAGACTCTACATTTTCCCTTGATGTGAGTAGCACTCACACTCTCGATACAGAGGGCCTTTATTATTTCCGGAAAAAAGACAGTGGGGCTATGGGGGCCTCCCTGCTCGTGCAGGATCCTTACTTCCCCAGGGCCCGTACCATAGAGGCTATCATTGGCCCGCTTATCTACATAAGCACCGCTATGGAACGTACTGCTCTGGTAGGGTCTCTTGACAAGAAACAGGCCCTGGATAATTTTCTTATGGATGCCACCCGTTCGCCGGAAAGGGGTAAGTGGCTCATGAAATACTATTTTCGCCAGGTGGCGGAGGCGAATGCGCTTTTCACCACCTACAAAGAAGGCTGGAAGACAGACCAGGGGATGGTATACACCCTTTATGGCCTGCCGGATGCTGTATACCGTACTGAAAAGGGCGAAGAATGGGTATATGAGAAAACTGAGGAGATGTCAAAAATCCGTTTTAACTTTGCCCGAATTAAAAACCCCTACACAAACCGGCACTTTGTGCTGCTGAGAAGCAAAAGTTACGAAAGGCCCTGGTTTACAAATGTTGACTTATGGAGGAAGGCCAGAAAGGACCTGTAAAATACGGCGAGGAAGGCAATCGCAGAAAAAAGTACAAAGAGCCTGAAAATATGGTGTTCGGTACCCGCGCCGTGATGGAGTCTATAGAGGCGGGTAAGGAGGTGGATAAGCTCTTTGTGCAGAAAAATCTCAGCAATGACCTTATCAAAGAACTGATCCAGACGGCCAGGCGCTTCCATATACCCGTAAGTAAGGTGCCTGTAGAGAAGCTGAACCGCTTCACCCGCAAGAACCACCAGGGAGTGGTGGCCTTTTTGTCCGCCATCACCTATGCCTCACTTGATAACGTAATCGACAAAGCCTATGCCCGTGGGGATATGCCTCTGCTGGTAGTACTAGATCGCGTGACTGACATACGTAATTTTGGTGCCATTGCCCGCTCTGCAGAGTGTGCGGGAGCCCATGCCCTTGTTATCCCTGCTAAGGGTAGCGCAGCGGTCAACAGTGATGCTGTTAAGACCAGTGCCGGCGCCCTCAATCACATACCCGTATGCAGGGTAGATAACCTGCGTCGTACGCTCATGTACCTGCAGGATACCGGCATTAAAGTAGTTGCCTGTACTGAAAAGGCCGATCACATGCTTTACGATGTCGACTTTACAGAGCCTGCGGCTATCCTTATGGGGTCCGAGGAAGACGGGATAGCTCCCGAGCTTATACAGCAGTCTTCTGATCATGTCAAAATTCCGCTTTCCGGGCAGATCGGCTCGCTTAATGTATCTGTAGCCACTGCCGTCAGCCTCTTTGAGGTAGTAAGGCAGCGCGGAGGCTACGAGTAAGCCTGAAGGCCGAAGGACCTCCTGAGCACACCCACAAGGTACAGGCGGTCCTTTACCGGTATTTCCAAAATAGTGTACATGTAGTCCAGGTAGTTTTTTAATACAGGCCAAATGCCCGCTTCATCCGCCCCTTTCACAGTGTAGGTAAATAACTTATCGCTCCCATCCAGCGCAGATAGTTCATCAGAGATAGCCGCCAGGCCATCTGCCCAGTGGTCGAACAATGTATTATCGAAGCGGATTTCCTTATCGCTTATAATTGCCTGCGTAAGCGCGAACAGGTCCGGATCGGCTTCATTCACATTACCCACCAATTCCTTCTGCAGTTTCTTTTTTTCATAGCCCCAGTCCTGCGGCCCCAGGTAACCATCCGGGTTTATTGCCTCCGGGTACCAACTGCTAAACAAGAAGGTAGTAAAATCATCAACCTGCTCAGAGCCTATGCCCATTTGCACACAGAAGACCGGAAAAAGATAGGCCGCCTGGCTCAATGCCTTTTCATGCCACTTAGCTCCCGCATCCATTTGCTGCTTAAGCATGGCGGCAATGTCAGTCACAAGCCCAAAATACTTGTCTGCCACGCTTTTCGCTTCACTGCCTCCATATATCAGGTACATATGAGGTTCTGTGCTGTATATCACAGGCTTATCCGGCAAGGCAGCTTTAAAAATATCTGAAGGCCTGGTATCATTCGCTTCCGGTTTCGGTATTACAACCCCCAGCGACCCTTGTCCCTCTTCAAAAGCCTTCAGGTACATATCCGGGTACTTCTCCCTGATAGTCATAATTTTCGCAACAGATTTTTGCCCTGTGTCGGAAAAGTATACGCCGGGAGCTACTAATTGAATTGCCTCGGACTGAATTGTATCCTGCTCATCCGGCGGCTCGTGCCCCTTTAGCATCGTATGGTATGACTTAACCCTGCCACCGAATTCATTCGTATGCGCCTCCGCAAGCCTCACCAGGTCGCTGAAATCGCCTCTTTCGATTCCTGATTTGAGTGCCTCAGAAAGCTTTTTAGTGTAGTCCGGATAGACAGCATCCAGCGTACGGGTAGCCCATTTGCCCCCCATAGGCCACAGGTTGTGCCCCAGAAACAACAGGTTGTTCAGGCTGATAATGACCTGATTGGCTGTAAAAAATTTCTCTGGTGCAGGTTTATCTCCTTCCAGGTCTTCCAGCAGGTGGGTTATTTCTATCAGGTAGCGATAAAGCCTTCTTCGCTGCCCCTCTTGCGGCGGGCCCGACAGGTATACAGCCTCCGCCCATTCCTTAATGTGCTTCAGGTAGTGATCCTTATCCTGCAGGATTATACCGGAGTGCAACATCGTAATGTAAGCTCCGCTGTTAAACATGGTCTTTTCCAGGAAATAGGCAGGCTTGTGATAGGGCATTTCGATCAGTTCCACCGTATGCCCCTCTATCTTTCTACCCGATATTTCAGGGACGTTCACCCGCTCCGTAAAGACCATCAGGTCGATATCCGAATCGCTCGTTTGCGTATTGGTGGCATAGCTACCGGCCAGCAGCACAGGCAGGCCCGCAAAATGCTTTTCGATCAGTGACGGGATAAAGGGTTGCATAGAGTCTGATTTCATAGGTTCAAACGAAAAGAGCGACTCCCGGCCGCTCTATTTCTATATTTTCTATCGCCGGATTAACAGCAATTAGACCTATCTGAACAGTTGATTGTAGGGCAATCATCCGTGTAGGGTACATAGCAGTCAGAGCTTGCACCGCATTCGCGGCTATAGTCATAATCGAAGCCACTAATGCCTCCACCGCCGCGGATAGTCTTTCCTAATTTATCTTTAGAGTTAGTTACAAAACTCTTCAACTCCAGATTTTTTAGCTTAAGCTTTTTCATAAAAAATTATTAGTTATTTGAAGAAGGCAAATTATAAGCCATCCGATGGAATAAAAAGCTTAATTCATTTTTTATGGAAAAAAGATAGGTGTTTGACCATTCAATGTACAGTCATAGTTGATGTTGGCTGACCACAAAAATAAATTGTCACTCCTGCCGGGCATTTCATAATTAAAAAAAATGGAGGCCGCGGCCTCCATTTATACGTTCCACGCAGAGCCTATTACTTTCTAGCTTCACCATCTGCACCGAAGCGTAACCTCGCAAAACGCTGGTGTTTGCCACGCTCGCCAAACACCACCATCTCGTAATCGCCCGTTTGCTCACAAACCTTAGGCCGTATAAGTACGCCCGCTTCTTTATTAATGAAGAGTGGCTTCTTTTCGAGGTTGCCGTTTGTGTCCATAACACCCAGCACCACTACCGATTTACGTTGGTTATGGAACGTTTTCAATCTACCTGGTTCCGCATCCAGGTTATCCCGGTGGTCATTAAAAACAAAGTACAGTTTATCACCCGCTATCGTCAATGCATAACTGCTGAAGTAGCCTCCGTCATCCGTTGTCGTTTGCTCCTTGGGTATCTTGTGCGCCCATTCAATATTGCCTTGCGGATCAATATTCACCACCATTATATCATGATAGTTGTAATGGTGTATGGTTCTCATCCCACCGTTAACTGTTGGGGTGGTGGTCACCGTAACAAAGTATTGTTCGCCTACCAGTACCACACCACCGTCTGCCCGCCGGATCAGGTCTCTCAGGTCAAAGTTTGGTAACTCTACGTTTTTTCCTTTTTCTACCCGTTTCTCCACCCGGCGCGCCTGTCTGTTGCGCATGTTTTCTGTAAGGAAGCCCGTATCAAATGCTTTCAGGCTCTGCTTGATTACCTCGCCGGATCTGTCATCTATCGTCATGTAAAAGCTCCCTGATATTGAGGTAGGTGAGTCTTCTGAATAGAAGCCGGCCAGTATGAGGTCACTGTTTTCGCTTACCGCCAGTTGCATATCATTGAGAAATTTTCCCTCTATGCCCACTTTATACTCCTGTACATCAGTGCCCCCGTTTCGGTAGCTTAGTATGTGATATTTGTAGTTTGCTTCACCCCCACGGGAAAGCCTCCTGCCTTGTTCAAACTTCCGGCCCAAGAGATAAACATTACCTGCATCGTCTACCCGGTAGCGCATAACATCAAACTCCTTATCGCTATATGGCAGTGTCACCTCTTTAGACCACAGCTTATTCAGGTTTTCGTCAAATACCGAAAAGGCAAACTTCTCATAATCCCTCCTGTCATAAGGCATAGACTGATATATGAAAAGCTTATTTTCATTAAATGAGATCACATAGTCAAAGAGTCCGCTGTTACGTTTCGAGTGGCCTTCAAAGTCAATCTCTCCCAGAGGTATCCTTTCACTGGTCACCATTAGGCTTTTCTTATCCAGCTCCTCAAGAAAAAGCTGCTTTACCCGTGCGTCTTTATCTGTATAGGTAGTAAAAAGTAAAAGGCGGTCCTGAAAATACAGCACTCCTTCCATATCCAGCTTGTTACCCTCATGCTTCATTTCAAGCATTTTACTTTTGGTAGGCTTCATGTCATTATCAAAATGCTCGATTAAGTAATGAGGCCTCATACCCATATTAGAGCCAAGTAAAAATGTAAGTCCGGCACCCCTTTCCTGCCTCTTCAATACATAAAAGCCTGTTTCGTCGTAGCCCACAATGTCCTCAAGGGTGTTTGTGCCCCTTTCCTCCAATTTCGGACTCCAGGATATTTCTACATTTTCGCTCATTGACCTCTGTGCTGTTGCCTGCAAGGTCAGCGTACTCAGAAGCACAGCTACTACAAATTCCTTCATAGGTGATGATTTTTATTTATGCAATGTAACTCGATACGCCTACTCCTCTTGCTATCCTGTAATATATTAGCCTTTATTATATGGACTGGCATAACCTGAGAACGTATGGAGAATAAAGTAAATTGTAGCAAAATCCGAGCCGGATATATTGATGGTGAGTGGCTTACAAGCCATTAAACTGAAAGTCGGTCATTAGAAGACTGGAAAATTTTCAGAGCAATTATTTGGAACCAATTAATCTTCTACTACCTTTGCATTCCCAATTGCATAATAGGTGCGATTAAGGGCTCTTAGCTCAGTTGGTTCAGAGCACCTGCCTTACAAGCAGGGGGTCGCTGGTTCGAATCCAGCAGGGCCCACTTTATTGTTTCATTTTCTTAATACCACTCTAGTGGTACCCAATTTATTGGGGCTCTTAGCTCAGTTGGTTCAGAGCACCTGCCTTACAAGCAGGGGGTCGCTGGTTCGAATCCAGCAGGGCCCACATACTAAAGCCGATTCTCTCAAGGGGATCGGCTTTTTTTATGCCAAACCCCGTCGAATGACGGGGTCCCCATCTAATCGCAGAACTTTCACCTATGAGTGCATTTATTTGGATGTGCACCAGTGCAATAGGGGGAGAGGCCCAGTTCTTGGAACAAACTACCAGCGTAACGGTGCAGCAAAAAGGCTGCTGTAAATCCACTGGATTTATTTACCGGAATACTTGATTGTATATTGCATTATCACAATATTGCTTTTATGAAGGCAAGACTATTTTGTTCGTGTCTTCCCTAAAAATTCCTTTACAAATCTTCGTGTCTCTCTCGCTTATTCTACGCTACTCCTTCGCTTATCCTGTACCTGCCCTATACTCATCCTTTTACCCGTATTCGATTTAAGCTTTAAGAATCGTCGAAATTGTATTATGATGATATTGTTGATTACTGCCTCACCCCTTATAGATTAAAGTATGAGTATCGTGTTTAGTTACAAAGCCCCTATAGGCTACTCTTTCATACAGCCTGAGACCTAATCGTCACTTCAAATTGTAGCTGGCCTATTCCTGATGCCATTAGAAGCCGTCAGGATTACAGGTCTGCCATCCATAATCAGTATAGTATGCTCACGCTGAGTCACATACCCACCCCTATTACCTATCAGGGTACAGCCATCATTTAAGGTTACCGCCAGAGTTGATTTTGTGGAGATGAAGGGCTCGATAGCTACCGTAGTATTTTGCTTGAATCGTTCCTGGTTAGCTTTAACCCGGCAATTCAAAATATTCTCCGGCTTTTCGTGCAAGCTTCTGCCCACCCCATGGCCTGCCAGATTTTATTATTACTCCGAAACCTGCTTTTTTCCTTCCTTTTCTATCAGGTGCCTGATTTCAGACACCTTGATGCCTCCTTTAATGTGGTGAATGGCTTTATGCAGGATTCGTTTGGAAGCATTTACCGGCGGTAGATGATTGTGCACGTCTTTACCTATTACAGAAGAGCCTCCATTGTCCGCCCGGAAACCATTCAGCTCTGCAGAGACATCTATATTGATCAGGTCACCTTCCTGCAATATTTTTTTCGCAGAAGGGATTCCCTGAGCCGCTTCCTTATGTATGCTGATGCAGGTATACCCGGGAAAACCATAAGCTAAATATGGTGCCGACTTAGCTCCGTAGCTCGACAGTATTTCCCCACTGTATTCGTCCAGCTCTTTAGCAGACTTGCCCACCGTGGCATGCTCCCCAATAAGCCTGAGAGTGGAAGCCACCACCTCACTGACATTTTTCATTCCCACCAGTTCATATTCTTTCTTTATTGTCATATCACTTTTTTTGCGCGGTTAAAACAATCAGATACGTGCTAACCCTATAACACCCAGTATGTCACTATTTGCTAAAGCTGGAAATTACCAGTAAATAACTGACCTCTTCCTTATGGATTTCCTGGCTCTAATTTTCCTGGCCGCAGATTTCATAGACATAAGATGAGAATACCCACCCCTAATTCCAGTAGAGGTATAAACACGCACTTACTGGATTAGCCTCGTTTGTTACCTTATACAAGTTGGCCTGCCGGCCAGTATTTTTTACCTCCATTCTTGCCGTGTATTAAATTATCACGACATTCAAACTGACCCTGGAAGAATAGCGGATTGTGAATAGGGCCACCAGCCTAAAAAGTCCGCCTCGGGAATATCTCTGCTTTCTAAAAACCTATGAAAAACTAAACATCGCGAATTGACATGCTCACTTCGCAAGATTATGTTGCGTATACTGCAGCGTAACCGTAAGAGTGCGTAAAGCTTCAGAGATTGATTTTAGTGATTAGTCCGACCTCTTTCACGATGTGTATGGCCATATTCCATTACTCACCCATGAGCGCTTTCACAGCTTTCTCTCCGAGTTCCGCAATATTACCCTCAAGTATGTAGACAACGATGAGGCTGGGGAGCATCTTGGCACATTGTTCTGGTTTACTTTCGAAATGGGGATTATTAGAAAAAACGGTGAGCCCCGGCCCCACAGCGGTGCTATCCTTACCTCCCGCTCCATAATAGACAATGCCAAAAGCCAACACACCACTAAGCACCTCTTTAACATCAGGAAAGTGCTCAGAACCCCTTATAACCACGCCAGACTCCAGACCGGATATTTTTTCCTTGAAAGCTTTTACAACCTTTTCGATAGCCTGAAAACCCTGGAAGAAAATCTCCGTTATGCCTTCGGTCTTAATGCCGAAGATCTTCAACTCAGTACAGAAAAACAGCAACTTTCCGGTTCCTGAGTGGCAGTTGTTTAAATGGTGGTCCGGCATTAGTCCCGGTTGCTTTTACCGAATTGTTAAGGTTTCTACAACCAGTGAGAATACCTCTTGTAGTGATTTTTTGCATCCTGCATTATACCTATCTTAATGCCGCCCCGCGTGCATTTCTAACCCGGCTGAAAGTAAATCTAGCGTCCCTCACTCATGACAGATGTACATTATTTGTATTAGAAAAGCCCACAATCTGCTGGCCGTTATTCTCATGGCGGCCATGATAGCCACATCCTGCCAGTCATCAGGTGAAAAGTTTGATCTGCAGGGACATCGCGGAGCCAGGGGACTAATGCCTGAAAATACCATACCCGCATTTAAAAAAGCGCTAGAGTTTGGAGTTTCGACCCTGGAACTTGATGTGGTTATTTCTGCTGATAGCCAGGTTGTCGTGTCTCATGAGCCATGGATAAACCCCGAAATTTGCAGCTTTTCTGATACAGTCGAGCTAAACAGCTCCTCAGCACGTAACTACAACCTCTACCGGATGAGCTACGATAGCATTGCCCGGTTTGATTGTGGCTCATCAGGCAACCCTCGCTTTCCCGGTCAGCAAAAGATGAACGTTTCCAAGCCCTTGCTCAGCGAAGTTTTTAAAGTCATAGAAGAGTATATAAGTGCTAATGACCTGGGTGAAGTATCGTATAACATTGAGATCAAAAGTTCGGTCCGTGGGGATGACCTTTATCACCCTGCTCCCGGCCCCTTTAGTGACTTAGTATACCAGACTATAGCCAGGTCTGGAATAAACAACCAGCGCATGGTCATCCAGAGCTTTGACTTTCGCGCTCTTCGTTATTGGCATCAAACCTATCCTGGTATAAAGCTGGCTGCTCTGGTAGAAGGCGAGGCCGGCTCAGCCCCTGGTCCGGACGCCCTAATAAAAGAACTCGGTTTTACCCCCGCAATATATAGCCCTCACTACTCACTCCTGAGCCCCGAATCTATCCGCGCCTATCAGCAGGAAGGGATGAAAGTAATTCCCTGGACAGTTAATGAATCTGCTGACATGAAGAATCTGATGCAACAAGGAGTCGACGGGCTCATCACCGATTACCCCGATCGCTTCCCGCCTCCTTCTCCAGCCTCTTAAATTTCATTCAAAAGAATAAACCCCTATTTTTGGGCCTGAACTAAGCGATGCCCATGGAGCTAGTTGAAATCAAAGGCCAGAAAAACCTTATCAAAGAGTTTTTGATGCTGCCTGTTAGACTGTACAAAGACGAAAAAAACTGGATCAGGCCCCTTGATAATGATATCGAGGCTGTCTTCGACCCCGCTAAAAATAAAAACTTCCGCAGGGGAGAGGCTACCCGCTGGATACTGCGCGATGCCCAGGGCAGAACGATTGGCCGTGTAGCTGCATTTTTTGACAAGAAATCAAAAAATAAAGGCAATGATCAGCCTACAGGGGGGATGGGCTTTTTTGAATGTATCAATGACCAGGCCGCTGCTAATATCCTTTTCGATGCCTGCAAGGAGTGGCTGAAGGAAAGGGGGCTGGAAGCAATGGACGGCCCCATCAATTTTGGTGACCGGGATCGCTGGTGGGGGCTGCTGGTAGAGGGCTTTACTGAGCCCAACTACTGTATGCCCTATAACTTCCTTTACTATAAAGACCTACTTGAGAACTATGGCTTCAAATTATATTTCAAGCAATACACCTATCACCGGCCTGTAAAGAACCTACCCCTGGGGGATAAGCTCGAAGCGAGGGCAGATAAGATTATTGCCGACCCCGATTATCAGTTCCGGTATATAAAAAAGAGTAAACTGGACGACGCTGCGCATTATTTTCGCACCGTATATAATGCCGCATGGGCCAGGCACAGCGGTGTGAAGGAGATGTCGGAACTGCAGGCAAAGAGCATCATGAAGCAACTAAAGCCTGTTATTGATCCTAAACTGATCTACTTCGGGTTCTATAAAGGCGAACCAGTCAGCTTTTTCTTAAGCCTGCCCGAGCTTAACCAGGTATTTAAGCACGTAAATGGTAAGCTGAATCTGATAGGTAAGCTTAAGTTTCTTTACTACAAATACCTCGGTAAGAATAAGAAAATATTCGGTTTGGTATTCGGTGTATCCCCCGAGCACCAGGGCAAGGGAGTGGATGCGGCCATGATCAAATCCTATACGGGACTGGCATGGAAGGCCAGCTTCCCTTATGAAGATATAGAAATGAACTGGATAGGTGACTTCAACCCCAAGATGATGCGCGTGTGCGAACAAATAGGGGCTAAAATCATCAAAACACATATCACATATCGCAAGCTCTTTGACGAATCCATAGAGTACAAGCGTATGCCCATTATTGATTAATTTTTCAAACTCTGAATAAATGGCTAAGAAATACGACGTTTACGGAATAGGTAACGCCCTTGTCGACCTTGAATTTGAGGTTACAGATAACTTTTTCACCGAAAACGACATAGAAAAAGGAATGATGACCCTCGTGGATGAGGAGCGTCAAACCTCCCTGATGGCTGCTATTACAGGCCACCAGGTGAAAAAGCAAAGTGGCGGGTCCGCAGCGAATACCATTATTGCCGTAAATCAATTTGGAGGAAGTTCCTATTACTCCTGCAAAGTGGGTAACGACGAGCTGGGGAAATTCTATCACAAAGACCTTGAAGATGCTGGAGTAGATAGCAACCTCCATCCTGATCACCTGCCTGAGGGGATTACGGGTAAGTGCCTTGTGATGGTAACTCCTGATGCTGAGCGTACCATGAATACCTTCCTCGGCATTACCTCTGACTTTTCCGTAAAGGAGATTGATGAAAATGCCCTTAAGGACAGCTCATACATCTATATAGAAGGCTACCTTATTCCTTCTGATAACGGCCGAGAGGCAATGCTCAGAGCAAAAGAACTTGCCAACAAACACGGGGTTAAAACCGCCTTAACCTTCTCTGATCCCAGTATGGTTAAGTACTTCAAGGACGGCCTCGCTCAGGTAGTAGGAGAGGGTGTGGACCTTCTTTTTTGCAATGAAGAAGAAGCCCGCCTTTATACCGGCAAGGAAGACATACTCCAGGCCCGCGAAGAACTGAAAAAAATCGCTAAGACATTCTGCATCACCCAGGGCTCTAATGGTGCTATGATCTTTGATGGGGAAACATTCATTGACATAGAGCCCTATACCGTTAAAGCCATTGACTCTAATGGAGCCGGCGACATGTTTGCAGGAGCCTTTCTATACGGCATTACCCACGGGCATAGCTTTGCCCAGGCCGGGAAGATAGCCAGCCTTGCTTCCTCCAGGGTTGTGGCTAAGTTTGGCCCGCGTCTTGAATGGCATCAGGCCAAAGAGGTTATGAACCATCTTTTTGAGAATTAAGCAATAAAGGCAGGTCAGAGACCTGCTTTTTTTATCTACCTCACCTCTCAGCCGCTCATATAAATCTTTTTCATTTTTACGTTAAATCTTACGTCGTTTGTATGTTGATCCTTCCGGATCATTTTAGTAAGCAGCAGGTTGTATTTGAACCGGCTGAAAAATTGTAAAACAGATATGAAGAAACTAGGGTATCTGGTAATGTGCCTGTTGGTAACGATAGCAGCACAGGCGCAGGACCAGAAAGAAATCGATTTTGTCGAATACGATCTCGACAACGGATTGCATGTCATCCTGCACCAGGACAATAGCACCCCTATCGTAGCCGTAACCATGATGTATCATGTAGGCTCTAAGAATGAAGACCCTCAAAGAACAGGGTTCGCCCACTTTTTTGAGCATCTGCTTTTTGAAGGTAGCAAAAACATAGATCGCGGCGAATACGCTAAAATCGTTGAGCGTGCCGGCGGTCAGTGGAATGCCAATACCTCTCAGGACCGTACCTTCTATTATGAAGTGCTCCCCAGTAACCGCCTGGAACTTGGCCTTTATCTGGAAAGTGAGCGCCTTCTTCATGCAAAAATTGACTCAACGGGAGTAGAAACCCAGCGTGAGGTAGTGAAGGAAGAAAAGCGCCAGCGTTATGACAATCAGCCCTATATGACCTTCGCCCAGGAGATTTTTAAAAGGGCTTATACTGAGCACCCATACCGCTGGACACCCATAGGAAGCATGGAAGACCTAGATGCGGCCACCATGGAAGAGTTTATGGATTTCTATAAAAAGTTTTATGTCCCCAATAACGCCGTGCTTTCTATTGCCGGAGATCTGGATATCGACGATACCAGGGAACTTGTGGAAAAATACTTTTCTGAAATTCCCCGCGGTACAATGGAAATTCCCAGGCCGGACGTGGTAGAGCCTGCTCAGGCAGAGGAAATACGTGACGTGATTTATGATGATATACAGCTACCCGCCGTATTCCATGCCTATCACATGCCAGCCCAGGGTACTGACGACTACTATGCCCTTAGTATGCTCACCCAGGTACTTAGTGGCGGGCCTAGTGCCAGGCTGAACAAGCAGCTTGTTGATAAGCAACAGAAAGCCTTACAGGTTTTTGCTTTCCCTTATGCACTGGAGAACCCAGGGCTTTTCATCACCCTCGGTATCACCAATATTGGTATTACGCCTGAAGAACTGGAAAGTGCCATAGACGCAGAGTTTGAAAGCGTACAGGAGGAACTTATTACCGAGCGTGAGTTCCAAAAGATCAGAAACCAGATAGAGGTAGACTTTGTGTCTCAAAATAGCCGTGTGGCTGGTGTGGCAGAGAGCCTTGCAGATTACCACATGTATTTTGGAGATGCCAACCTTATCAATACAGAAATTGAGAAATTCATGGATGTAACGCGTGAAGACCTCAAAAGAGTGGCTAACAAATACCTCACCAAAGAGAACAGGGTAGTGCTCTATTACCTTCCTAAAAGTGAAAATAACCAGACCCAAAGTAATTAATACCTGAGAAAAATGAACGTATCATCACTATATACATTCGTTAGGGCTGGACTATTCGCGATGGCCCTTACCGTAGCAGCAGGCTCTGCCTACGCCCAGGTAGACCGCTCCAAGCTACCCGAGCCAGGCCCTGCCCCGGAAATAAATATTGCCGACTACGAGAGTTTTACCCTGAAAAACGGGCTTAAAGTATTTGTCGTGGAAAATGACAAGACACCACGTATCGCATTTAATTTGGTGCTTGACAGAGACCCGATAGTTGAAGGTGAAAAAGCAGGCTACGTAAGTATAGCCGGTGACCTGATCAGAAGAGGTACCACCAGCCGTACCAAGGATCAACTCGATGAAGAGATCGATTTTCTTGGTGCCAGCCTTACCACAGGGGCTACAGGTGTATATGCCTCTGGTCTTGGAAGACACTCTGACAAGATCATGGAACTGTTTTCTGATGTTATCCTTAACCCCTCATTTCCCGAAGATGAGTTTGAGAAAATAAGGAACCAAATTCTTTCTGGCCTTCAGGCAAGTAAAAATGATCCCGGCGCTATCGCAGGTAATGTGGAGAATGTCCTGCTATTTGGTAATGACCATCCTTATGGAGAGCTTACCACTGAAGAAACCGTAAACACAGTCACTTTACAGGATGCCAAAGATTATTACCATACCTACTACCGGCCCAATGTCGCCTACCTCGCTATAGTAGGAGATATAAGTAAAAGAGAAGCCAAAAAACTGGTAAAGAAACACCTTGGCGAATGGGAAAAAGCTGATGTACCCACCCACCAGTACCAAAGCCCCAAATCACCGGATAATATGCAGGTGGCATTAGTCGACAGAAGTAGTGCCGTACAGTCAGTAATTCGGGTAGTCAATACAGTGGAGCTTGAGCCCGGCCATCCTGATGTGATCAAGTCACGGGTAATGAACCAGATACTTGGTGGTGGAGGCACAGCGAGGCTCTTCGTAAACCTGCGTGAAACCCATGGTTTTACCTACGGTGCCTATTCTTCTATTTCCTCTGACCCCCTTATCGGAGAGTTCAGATCGGCCGCCAGCGTTAGAAACGAAGTAACTGACAGTGCCGTCACGGAGTTTCTTTACGAGCTTAATAAAATAAAGTCCGAAGAAGTGAGTGAAGACGAGCTCGATCTGGCTATTGCCAGTATCACAGGTTCTTTTGCCCGTTCACTGGAGAGTCCACAGACAATCGCTAATTTTGCTATTAACACTGCCAGATACAATCTCCCCGAAGACTACTACAGCAGCTACCTTAAAAAACTAGCGGATGTATCTCAGGAAGATGTTAAAGGCGTGGCTGAGGAATACATTAAGCCAGAGAATGGATACATCCTGGTGGTAGGTAACGGGGCCGAAGTCGCTCATAAGCTTTCCCAATTTGGTGAAGTAGACTACTACACTATTTATGGGGAGGAATACACCCCTGAAACAAGTGAATTACCCGAAGGCCTCACAGCTACCCAGGTACTGGATTCTTACCTTCAGGCAATAGGAGGGGAAGAGGCCATTCAGTCTATGGAAAACCTGAGTATGGATATGACTTTTAACGCCATGGGAATGGATCTTAACCTTAACCTCGTTAAGCAGGATGACGGTAAGTATTTTGAAGAGCTTAAAATGCAAGGCAATCCACTTACCAGAAAAGTGGTAAATGGAGACAATATAGTCCTCGTTCAGCAAGGCAACACGATCCCTCTTGACGAAAAAACGAAGGAGGAAATCATGATAGATGGGCTAATTGTACCCGAAAGCCATTACGATAAGTTAAATGTGTCTACCGAACTCACCGGGGTTCAGAATGTGGAAGGTAAAAAAGCTTATGCCGTTAAGGCCACATACCCTCAGGGAGGTAGCGTGACCATGTTTTTCGACGTAGAAACTGGCCTTAAGATCAAGTCCGAAAAGTTAACCGAAGGTCCTAACGGAGACATTGTTACCAATGTACTCTATGACGATTACCGGGAAGTAGACGGCATCAGCTTCCCCTATACTATGACCATCTCATCGGGACCCCAGAATTTTGATGTAAAGGTCAATGAGATCAAAATAAATACAGATATAGACCAGAGCCTTTTTAATCAATAAGATATAACTCTGATAGACAAAAGCCTGTCTGCATTTTAGCAGACAGGCTTTTTTTATGCTTTGTCGCTTTTACCCCGAAGCCAGAGCCTCATTCTGCTCAATTCTTCGGAGCTTGCCTCCTCTTTAGGGACTATTTTTCCATAGGTATAAAACTTTTCACTGTCTTCCGAAAGCACTACTGTATGCAAAACATCATTCCGGAATAGTGTAAGTGATATTTCACCGGTATAAAAGTTAAGGTCTTCGTCTGATTCCAGTTTTCGGCCATTAACGGCAATTAATTCATCTTCCAGGCTAAGCACCCTTTCTGCCTCAGATCCGGGTGCCGTATGAGCCACCTTCATCTCCTTTTCTTTTTTCCCTAGCCTGAATCCAAACCGGTGTATATATGCTGTTTCTTCCCCGGGAACCCACTCAAGCGCCAGACCCATTCGACCCAGTAATTCCGGCAGGTATTTTTTTACAGGCATCCCGCCGTAAATAAAGTCACTGAAGAACTCGTCCAAAGGTTCCCCGGCTACCTCTTCCGCTACCTGCCTGTAATCATCCGCCGTATATCCAGTGTCCAGAAACCGATTATACAGCGTTCGCATGACGTCATCCAGAGACCGCTCGTCGCTGGATATTTTTCTGATCATCAGGTCAAGAATTAGGGCTGAGATAGCCCCTTCATTATATATACTCACCTTTCGGTCCGGAACACCCGCTTCATAGCCATCTAACCATAGATCATAACTGCTTTTAGCGAGCGTAGTATGATGGTCGGCATCGTGCATTCCAAACCGGGCGAGGGTGTTGTTGAGCTCCTCGAAATACTCACTAGCCCTAAAAAATCCACTTCGGGCCAAAAATAAATCACCGTAGTACGTAGTAACTCCCTCTGCTACAAACCCTGTTTCAAAGACCACCTCCCTTGAAAAATCATAGGGGAGGAGTTCTTTTGGTCTTAAGCGGCATACATTCCACGCATGAAAGAGTTCATGAGAGCTTACCCCCATAAATTGATTGTAAAAAACCTCTTCGTTGATCTTCGTGTCAGGACCGAGCGTTATCACCGTACAAGCCTTATGTTCTACGCCATGATAATGCTTGTAAGGCAGCAACTGGAACATAAAATGATAGTGTTGCAAGGGCAGGGGGCCCATCGCCTCCACCTGAGACACGGTAAAATCTGTGAAAGCTTTGATCGTTCGTTCTTTATCCGGAAGGTGCTCTCCCTCAAACCAAAGATGAAAAACTGTATCGCCAACCTCGTATGACCATTCCCGCAAAGTACGGCTGGCCATTACCGGACTGTCTGCCAGTTCCTGAAAGTCTCTCGCATGATAGCCCCCCCTTCCCCTCCCCGGGAGCGCACAAATAATTTTATAGTCATCCGGGACTATCACCTCAAGTACATGTGGATCCGGCTCATTTTTGGGTACATAAAGCATACAGTTCACAAAATTCACGTAAACCTGATGGTCATCAAGCCAGCTATTACCAGCGTCCATTTTATGCGCGAAATATTCGTACTCCAGTAGTACCTTCCCCCGCGATTTTGAATGAATCTGCCAGCGGTCTTTCGATACTTTATTTATTGGTAATGAAGCACCATACTCATCCTTTGCACTAATATCCCGGATATTTTTTGCGAAATTTGCGACCTGATATCTGCCGGGGCGCCATGCAGGTAATTGTAAGTCTATAACTTCTTCATCTTCGGTGGCTTCAAGCTCTATGTTGATTGTCAAAAAATGAGTGAGAGGCTCCTTATAGCTTAGTGTGTATTTCATAATTATTTCTCAAGCGCACAATCATGCTAGCTGTTTGATATTTTAAAAAAGATATTTAACTTTGCAGGCCAAATTGAAAAGTTTCTTGTCGGAGAAGATAATAATAAGTAATGAAACGGACATACCAACCTTCTGTAAGAAAGCGTAAAAATAAGCACGGCTTTCGTTCGAGAATGGAAACAGCTAACGGTAGAGCGGTCCTTGCCAGAAGAAGGGCTAAAGGTAGAAAGAAACTGACTGTATCAGGCGAAAGCAAAGGCAAAAAATAAGTAGTGGCAATTCCGTCGTCTGTATTCACATCCCTCGTATGACAGAAGGCGGAATTACCCCATCCTTTTCTTTTTCAAAAAAGGAGCGGCTATCTAGCCGAATCCTACTGCAGGGACTTTTCTCAAAAGGTTCCTCTTTTTTTATCTACCCCTACAAGGTAATCTACCTCCCTTCCCCAGACCCGGATATACCCTATGACCGGGTAGTCTTCACTGTGCCCAAAAAGCGCTTTCGAAAAGCTGTCACCCGCAATCTTTTGAAAAGGCGGATGAGAGAGGCATACCGGTGTAATAAATATTTTCCCAATCCAGAGAAATCGCGTGATTTTGGCTTGTTAATTGCTTTTATTTATGTAGCAAAGGAAGAACTTCCCCATAGTCAGCTTCAGGACAAACTAAAAATCGTAATGAAGCGTTTAGGGAAGATAAGAAACGAGTTAAAACACGCCGAGCATGAGAAATAGATTGTGGAAATGGTCCGCAGGAGCTTTATTACCTGTCCTTATTATTACCCTGTTTTCTTTTACTTCACCAGGTGAACGATACTTCGAGATAGCCAAGAACCTAGACATCTTTGCTACTCTTTTCAAAGAGGTCAACACCTATTACGTGGATGAAGTAAACCCTAACCAGCTGATCAAAGCCGGAATAGATGGTATGCTCGAAACCCTCGATCCTTATACCAACTATATTCCTGAAGACGCAATTGAAGACTATCGTACCATGACCACCGGACAATACGGCGGCATTGGAGCAGTCATAGGTCGAAAAAATGGTAAGAACATCATCATCATGCCATACGAGGGCTTTCCCGCCTATTCCAGCGGGCTGCGAATTGGTGATGAACTGGTTAAAGTTGACGGGATCGATGTTACCGACAAGAATACCTCGGATATAAGCAAGTTGCTCAAAGGCCAGGCCAATACAGATGTTGAACTTACAATCAACCGATTTGGCAAGCAGGATCCCCTCGTGCTTGAGCTTAAGCGTGAAAAAATAACTATTGATAATGTACCCTACTACGGTCTGGTAAAAGACGACATCGGTTATATCAAGCTATCAGACTTTACTACAGGTGCCGGTAAGGAAGTGAAAGATGCGCTAAGCGAACTAAAAGAGAAAGGTGCTAAAAAAGTCATTCTTGACCTGAGGGGCAACCCGGGTGGTCTTCTCAGTGAAGCCATTAATGTCTCAAATGTATTTGTCTCTAAGGGGTCTGAGATTGTAAGCACAAAGGGTAAGGTAAGCGACTGGAATAAATCCTATAAGGCCAATGACAACCCTGTTGATCAGGAAATACCACTGGTCGTACTTACAAGTTCACGCAGTGCTTCCGCAGCCGAGATTGTATCCGGAGTGATGCAGGATTATGACCGTGGTGTACTGGTTGGGCAGAAAACATTTGGTAAAGGGCTTGTACAAGCCACCAGACCTTTAACATACAATAGCCAACTGAAAGTCACCACTGCGAAATATTACACCCCAAGCGGCAGATGTATTCAGGCTATAGATTACAGTCATCGCAATGAGGATGGCAGTGTAGGCAAAGTGCCTGATAGCTTGAAAATGGAATTTAAAACCACCAACAATCGTGTGGTTTATGATGGGGGAGGAATAGATCCCGACGTAGAGGTTGAGGATGCCAACTATAGTCCTATTTCACTTAGCCTAATCAGCAAAGGACTAATCTTTGATTTTGCTACCGAGTATTACTACAATAATGATCCTGTTAAAGACTCCAGGTCATTTCAGGTCAATGATCAGCTATATGATCAGTTTATAAAATGGCTTGGCGATAAGGATTACGATTATACCACCAAGGTTGAGAATAAGATTGACGAGCTGATAGCCTCTGCCAAGAAAGAAAAATACTACGATGACATTGAGTCGCAGATCATGGATCTCAGACAAAAAGTCGAGCACAATAAAGAAAGTGACCTGCAGAAATTTAAAGACGAAGTTAAGCGCTTGCTCAAAGAAGAGATAGTAAGCCGTTACTTCCTTGAAGATGGTATGCTCGAGGCTTCTTTTGATTATGATCAGGATATTGTTCAGGCGGTAGAGGTATTGGATAATCCCTCAGAATATAATAGGTTGCTCGGCAGGAACTAACTTATCATAATGATCGAAATTCTTCTGCTGTTGGTCAGTGGACTGGCAGGCGGATTTTTAGCAGGACTTTTAGGTATAGGCGGAGGCGTTATATACATTATCATTCTCCCCTATGCCTTATCTCACGTAGGTGTACCAAGTGAAGAAATTGTCCAATACACCATTGCAAACTCAATTCTCGGTACCTTCTTTGCCTCGCTTTCCGGAAATATAGCCCACATGCGGAAAAATGAATTCTATTTTTCCGAAACGCTTAATGTAGGTGTATTTGCTGTTATTTTTTCCCTAGGCTCCCTTTACCTCATAGTTAACACCCCCTGGTACGATCGCACAGCTTTTAATGTGCTGGTTATTGCCCTCTTGCTTTTCATTTTGTTTAGGACCATCTGGCTCAATACCAGAAAAAGACCTGATGATGAAGAGCCAAAAACAAGATTTTCATTATTAGCGGTAGCCGGTAGTTCCGGGGGGCTCATTGCCAGCCTCAGCGGATTAGGGGGAGGAGCCATTATGGTACCTATTCTCAATCTGGGGTTAAAAATGGATATCAAACAAGCTAAGAGTATATCGCTTGGTGTTATCAGCATGTCCTCTCTGGGCATGACTATTTATAACTCCTTCGAACAAACCAGATATCCCTTTCAATACTATAATTGGGGATACATCGTCTGGCCTATAGCTCTCGCCCTTTCTGCTGGAGTGGTTATAGGTTCTCCCATCGGGGTAAAAGTCGGCCGCAAAATTTCATCCCGAACGATTAGCTTCATATTTTCGGCTTTTCTCCTTGTTGTAATTATTAAAAAAGCCCTGGAACTTTATAATGCCTGATCGTCCTGCACGAATATTAAGCATCGAAACAGCCACCCCGGTTTGCTCCGTAGCCCTTCACGAAAACGGAGAATTGTTGGGCGCCCAGGAGCTTCATTTAGCCAAAAGCCATAGCGCATTTCTCAGCGTTATGATCGATCAGCTTCTAGGTCAATGTCAGCTTACGCTCCACGATCTTACCGCAATAGCAGTAAGTGAAGGGCCCGGCAGTTATACCGGTCTCCGGATAGGTACTTCTACCGCCAAGGGGCTATGCTATTCATTAGATATCCCTTTAATAGCCATTTCCACATTACTTGCCATGGCAGAAGGTCTCTCCACAGTTGCCTTCGGGGCATTACTGTGCCCCATGATCGATGCCCGAAGGATGGAAGTATATAGTTTGGTGGCTAATAGCCAATTGGAAATTCTGGAAGAAGTACAACCGGTAATACTTGATCAGGATAGCTATGCTGCCCACCTTAAAGAGCATCCTGTTCTTTTTTTTGGTGATGGGGCAGGTAAATCCGTAGAGTTATTGCGTACCCACCCCAACTTCCGGTACGTTCCGGGAGTTTCACCCTCCGCCATTCCCTTGGGAAGGCTGGCCTGGAAAGCTTATCAGGACGAAATCTTTAAAGATGTAGCCTATTATGAACCCTTCTACCTGAAAGAGTTTAGAGCAGGCATTCCTAAAAAGCAGGTCTGATACCAGCTCACTCTCCTAAACCCTC